>JBBQVL010000099.1:0-14260 GCA_038211615.1 Hyphomicrobiales bacterium | reverse complement strand
AAGCGATCGAGTTCGTTGTTCTCGTATGTGGACCTTGAGACGCGGGTGCGGGCCGATCATCCGCTGCGGCCGATCCGGAAGATCGTCGACGCCGCGTTGGAGCGTCTCAGCAGCGAGTTCGAGGCGCTCTATGCGAGCGGTGCGGGGCGGCCGTCGATCCCGCCGGAACGGCTGTTGCGAGCGCTATTGCTGCAGGCCTTCTACGGCATCCGCTCGGAGCGGCAGATCATGGAGCGGCTGGAGTTCGACCTGCTATTCCGCTGGTTCGTTGGGCTTGGCATCGATGACGCGGCATGGGACCAGAGCACGTTCGGCAAGAACCGCGACCGGCTGCTGGCGGGCGACGTCGCGGCGCGCTTCCTGGCCGAGGTGCTCGCCGATCCTAAGGTCAATCGGCTGCTCTCGACCGAGCACTTCTCGGTAGATGGCACGCTGATCGAGGGCTTGGGCCTCGATGAAGAGCTTCCGGCCGAAAGACGGCTCGGGGGAACCGCCTGCGCCGGGCAAGAACGGCGAGCGCGACTTCCATGGCGAGCGGCGCAGCAACGACACCCATGCCAGCACCACCGATCCCGACGCCCGGCTCTTGCGTAAGGGCGCCGGGCAGGAAGCCAAGTTGTGCTTCATGGGCCACGACATCTCGATCCTCTCCGACGAGTTTCTTGCCGAGGTTCGAGGTATGCCGCAGCGTAATCTCGCGGTGGAGCTGCTGCAGAAGCTTCTCAAGGGCGAAATCCGCAGCCGCTCGCGGCGCAACGTCGTGCAAGCCCGGAGATTCTCGGAGATGCTTGAAGAGTCGCTGCGGCGTTATCAAAACCGGGCTATCGAAACCGCGAAGGTCATCGAGGAGCTGATCCAGCTCGCCAAGGCCATGCGCCAAGCAGCACAACGCGGCGAGGCGCTCGGGCTGACGGACGACGAGGTCGCCTTCTATGACGCGCTTGAGACGAACGACAGTGCCGTCAAGGTGCTGGGCGACGATGCGCTCCGCACGATCGCGCGCGAGCTCGTCGCGACCGTCCGCGCCAACGTTACGATCGACTGGACGGTTCGGGAAAACGTCCGGGCGCAGCTCCGCGTCTTGGTGAAGCGCATCCTGCGGAAATACGGCTATCCACCGGATCTCCAGGAGAAGGCGACCCAGACAGTGTTGGAGCAAGCAGAAGTGTTGTCGGGCGGTTGGGCGACTGAACTCAACGCGGCCTAAGTTCGGGCCGGCTCAGGCTGCGAGAACGCGATAGACTGCTGCCCGGCCGATCTTGAGCCGCTTGGCTATCGCCGCCGGTCCCATTCCTTCCTCGCGGAGCGTCCGCACCGCACCCACGTCGATCGAAGGCTTGCGCCCTTGTAGACGCCCGCGGCTTTCGCCTTTGCGATCCCTTCCATCTGACGCTCACGACGGAGGTTCGTCTCGAACTCCGCAAAAACGTCGGCCAGGCGGAACCATCTTCACGCTGCTACGATTCCAATTCTGTGACCTCATCGTGACCTATTTTATTTTGTAAACGCACCAATTCCCTGTAAGTATTTGAATACAATGGTGCCGGCTAAGGGACTCGAACCCCTGACCCCCTGATTACAAATCAGGTGCTCTACCAACTGAGCTAAGCCGGCGGCGCGATGCGTCGGTGAATGGCTCTCGCGTTACGTCAGCGGTGCGGCGGTGTCCAGTACGGCCGCCGCCGATCGCGCGGCGCAGCTTAAATTGGCGCGGCGCGACCTTAAATAGGGTGGACCGGCGCGGGATGGGCGAGGAAGCCTTCCGCCGGGGGAACGATGTGCGCAGATGGCGATTCGAGTTCCCACAGGAGCTGCGGTGCGAACGCTCAGGCTGATGTTTCTCGGGATGACGGTTGCGATGCTTCTGGCGGCGCCCTGCCTGCCGGCGCTTGCGGCGCCCCCCGGTGCGATCGGCAACGCTCTTCCGGTGATTCCGCTTCCATCGGCATCGCACGCCGCCGGTCGGCCGGAGATGCATTCCTACCAGCCCTATTCCGGGCTGCAGTTCGGCTTTCGGCCGAGCCCGCCGGTGCGGCGTGGCGTGCTTTCCAGCCAGCCGCGCATCATCATGCCGAAGCGGGTCGCTCCGCTCATCGAATATGGTGGCTCTGCGCCCGACGCGGCGCAGTGGTACGCCTATTGCGCCGACCGGCCGGGGACAGTCGATCCGCCCACCGGCGCGTATGCGCCGCGACGGGTGCCCGAGGGGCAGTGCCCTTAGCCGCGACGTAGGGCAGGGCCTGGCGTTCAGTTCTGGTAGATGACCGGCGGCTGATAGGGCTGCGGGGCGTATTGCCGCTGCGGGGGCGGTTCGTAGATCACCGGCGGTGGCGGCGGAGAGGCCCGGCTCTGTCGGTAGCATCGGCT
The DNA here is from genome assembly GCA_038211615.1 of Hyphomicrobiales bacterium. Classification (GTDB taxonomy): domain Bacteria; phylum Pseudomonadota; class Alphaproteobacteria; order Rhizobiales; family Afifellaceae; genus DASWJZ01. Next base: position 11,893 of record JBBQVL010000099.1, on the reverse strand, counting down.
GCCGAAGAGGAAAGGCGCGCCGAGATTTCGCAGCGCCAGGCAGGGGTCGCGCGACGGCCGACCGCGCGGCGCGGAATAGTAGGGCGCGTCGGCGGGGGTCCCGATGCTGCCGGTGAAGATCGGCTCCTCGGGCCGCGGTCGCGGCAGGCGCGCTTCGACGATGGGCGGCGGTTCATTCAGCGCCGGGGCTTCCACGGCCCCCACTGCCGCGATGGGCTGCCTCGTGGGGGGAGCGGGGGTGGGCGGCAGCGCGAAGCGGGTGGACGCCGCGTCGGGGGCGTCCGGAATTTCGAGCAGCGCCGCGAGGTGCACTTGCGGGCCGGCAATGTCGGAAGCCGTAGCCGCGTCACGGGCGAGAAGCAGCGAATCGGCTCCGCCATTGGAATAGTAGGCGGTCATTCCGGCGACCGCGCCGAGAGAGATAAGCCCCCAGGCCATCACAGCTTTCCGCGCGAGATCGACGATCCTGGCGACCGGGACGATCGTTCCGAGATCGGGGATCTGGAATGCCGGCGGGCTCGGAAGTCTTCGAGGCGTTGCCGCGAGGTCGTAGAGCGTCAGCGACTTTACCGAGTCGGATCGCGCGGTCCCGTCCGATATCGCGTGCATTTCGAATCCCAGCCCCGGAAAAGCAGCCGGCGCGAGCCTCGGAGCTTATGGTTTACAGGATGTTAACGGCGCGGGAGGGGAAGCGCTTTTCACACGCGCTTTCGCGTCAGCGCATAAAGCGCCAGCGCCGCTGCGTTGGAGACGTTCAGGCTCTGGATCGGGCCGGGCACGTCGAGCCGCACCAGCCGGTCGCATTTCTCCCGCGTCAGGCGGCGGAGCCCGTGGCCCTCGGCGCCGAGCACGATCGCGCGCCGCTCCGCTGGTTCCGCCGTCTCGATCGGGTCGGCGAATGCGCTGTCCAGTCCGAGCCGCAGGAAGGCCATATCGCCGAGGGAATCCATGGCGCGGGCAAGGTTCTTCACCCGGACGAGCGCAACGTGCTCCAGCCCGCCAGAGGCGGCCTTGGCGAGAACGCCGGAATCGGCCGGTCCGTGCCGCTCTGTCAGCACCAGCGCATCGACCCCGAAGGCTGCCGCGGAGCGGATGACGGCTCCGACATTGTGGGGGTCGGTCACCTGGTCGAGTACGACGAGGAGCCTTGCGTCGGAAAAATCCTCGAGATCGCGCTCCGGCAGGGGGTCGGCGAGGAGGGCAATCCCCTGATGCACCGCGCCCGGACCGGTGATGCGGTCGATATCGCGCGCTTCGACCGGCTCGGGCAGCCCCGGGATCCCGGCTTCGGCGAGGCGCTGCAGGGCGTTTCGGGTTGCGAGGAGCTTTTCGATGCGGCGGCGCGGGTTCTGCAGCGCCGCGAGCGCGCTGTGCCAGCCGTAGATGACATTCCGCTCCTCGCGGCTTCTCCCCGAATTCCCCCGTTCGGCTCTGCGGTGACGCGCCATGGCGAGCATCTAGCCCGAGCGAGGGGGCTGGGCCAATTGTTGACAGCGGCGGCGCGCCTCAGCATATACGGCGCCCGACGAACCGGCCGCGGGTCTTCGGTTCAAGCCGTGCTCCGGGCGAGGGTCCCGGGAGAGTGTCCCGAGTGGCAAAGGGGGCGGACTGTAAATCCGCTGGCGTACGCCTTCGTAGGTTCGAGTCCTACCTCTCCCACCACGCTTCGCCCTTACGGGCTTCGCGTGGCGCAGCCACACGACAGACCGTTAGGGCGAGGCAGTGCCCGGCGTAGCTGGAGCAAAGCGGAAGCGAAGACGGGCCGCCACCAGGATGTGGTATGTGTACATCATCCGCAGCATCGATTTTCCGGGACAGGAGTACACGGGCGCTACGGCGGATCTCAAACAGCGCTTGAAGGATCACAACGCTGGCAAGTCGGTCCACACTGCGAAATTTGCTCCGTGGGAGCTGAAATGCTACGTGGCGCTACCTGAAAAGATGCGTGCCCTCGATCTTGAAAGGTACCTTAAGTCACATTCCGGGCGTGCGTTTGCGAAGAAGCGCCTGATTTGATCGGTCCCGATCGCGGGTATAGCTCAATGGTAGAGCAGCAGCCTTCCAAGCTGAATATGCGGGTTCGATTCCCGCTACCCGCTCCAACCGCCAGTGCTCGGCTGGTGCTTGCGCAGTGGGGTCCCGCGCGATATCTGAGCGCTCCATAGGGGTATAGCTCAGTTGGTAGAGCGGCGGTCTCCAAAACCGCAGGCCGTAGGTTCGAGTCCTACTGCCCCTGCCAGTTTCGGAGCCCGGCGCCTGGCAAGCCGGAAGCCGCCATCGAAAAGCCGCCTTTCCTTCGGATAGGAAGGGCTTGGCTTATAACCCTGATTCCGAACGTCGGGCTCTTGCGCGACGGGCGGAGATCGCTTATTTAGGAGCTTCGCAGGCGCGCGATCCCTTTCGCGCGCCTTCGAATTCGCGGTATGGCAAGAACAAATCCGTTCCAGTTCATCCAGCAGGTTCGCACCGAGGCTGCCAAGGTATCTTGGCCGACGCGGCGCGAAACTGCGATTACGACGTTGATGGTCTTCGTAATGGTGTTACTGGCGACCGTTTTCTTTTTCACCGCCGATCAGATCATGAGCTGGAGCGTGGGTTTCGCGCTCGGTACGGCAGGCTGAGCCTGACAAGAACGGGACTCCCGATGGCGAAGCGCTGGTACATCGTCCATGCCTACTCGAACTTTGAGAGAAAGGTGGGCGATTCGATCCGTGAGAAGGCGGTTACCGCCGGGCTCGGCCATCTGATCGACGACATCCTCGTCCCGACCGAGAAGGTCGTCGAGATGCGTCGCGGCCGCAAGGTCGATTCGGAGCGGAAGTTCTTCCCCGGTTATGTGCTGGTGAAGATGGACATGACCGATGAGGCTTATCACCTCATCAAGAACACGCCCAAGGTCACGGGTTTCCTGGGCGCCGACAACCGGCCGACGCCGATCCCCGACTCCGAAGCCGAGCGCATCATGGCGCAGGTGCAGGAGGGTGTGGAGCGTCCGAAGCCGTCGGTAAGCTTTGAGATCGGCGAGCGCATCCGCGTCGCCGACGGCCCGTTCGCCTCGTTCGAGGGGAACGTGGAGGAAGTCGACGAGGAGCGCGCGCGGTTGAAGGTGGCGGTGTCCATCTTCGGTCGCGCCACGCCCGTCGAGCTTGAATACGGGCAGGTCGAGAAGGTCTGACCGTTTCCTCGTGGGAGGCATGTTCGCCCGGGCCATCGGGCGGCGGAAATGCCGGACCACGGACACCCGAAGCGCCCGCCTTCGAGGCCGGCCTGAGAACGGAGTGAAGTGAATGGCGAAGAAAATCACGGGGTATCTGAAGCTGCAGGTCCCCGCCGGCTCTGCCAATCCGTCGCCGCCCATCGGGCCGGCGCTGGGTCAGCGCGGGCTGAACATCATGCAGTTCTGCAAGGACTTCAACGCGGCTTCGCAGGAGATGGAGAAGGGCGCGCCGGTTCCGGTGGTTCTGACCATCTACGCGGACAAGAGCTTCACCTTCGAGATGAAGACTCCGCCGGTGTCGCATTTCCTGAAGAAGGCGGCCGGCTTGCCGAAGGGCGGCCAGACGCCGGGCAGGGCGCTGGTCGGCCGGGTCACGAAGGAGCAGGTGCGTTCGATCGCCGAGCAGAAGCTCAAGGATCTGAACGCCCGCGACGTCGAGGCGGCAATGCGGATGATCGAGGGTTCGGCCCGCTCTATGGGTATCGAGGTGGTGGCATGAGCAAGCCGGGAAAACGCGTCCGCAAGATCACCGAGGGCGTCGATCGCGACCAGCTTTATCCGCTCGCCGACGCGGTTCGCATGGTGAAGGAGCGCGCCGTCGCCAAGTTCGACGAGACGATCGAGGTGGCGCTCAACCTCGGCGTCGATCCGCGGCATGCGGACCAGATGGTGCGCGGCGTCGCCAACCTGCCGAACGGCTCCGGCCGCACGGCGCGCGTCGCGGTGTTCGCACGCGGCGACAAGGCGGAAGAGGCGAAGAAGGCTGGCGCCGACATCGTCGGAGCGGAGGATCTGGTGGACGTGGTGCAGAAAGGGACGATCGACTTCGATCGCTGCGTCGCCACGCCGGACATGATGCCGCTCGTCGGCCGGCTCGGAAAGATCCTGGGCCCGCGCGGCCTGATGCCGAACCCGAAGGTCGGGACGGTCACCAACGACGTGGCGCAGGCGGTCCGTGACGCCAAGGGCGGAGCGGTCGAGTTCCGCGTCGAGAAGGCGGGGATCGTGCAGGCCGGCGTCGGCAAGGCATCGTTCACGGCGGAAGCGCTCGCCGAGAATATCCGCGCCCTGACGGACGCGGTGAGCCGGGCGAAGCCCTCCGGCGCCAAGGGCACCTATTTGAAGCGCGTTGCGCTGAGCTCCACGCAGGGGCCAGGCGTGCGCGTCGATCCGGCATCGCTTTCGGCGAGCTGAGATCGCGTTCCGTTTTGCCCGGGCCTCGGCCCGGGCAGCAAGTTCGCCCGCGATGCGCAAGCAGAACGGGCGAAAACCGGCCGGCGGGTTCTCCTGTCCGGTCCGGTCCTGTCCGAGACTGCAGGTGAGCTTCGGCTCTTAAGACCCTGATTCAAAGGGTGGCCTGCATGAGACGGGTTCAAAGACCGAGATTTGGGCGCAAGCCCTCTGATCGGTTCGAACCTCTCGTCCTTCGTTTCTCGCGAGAGAGACGAGGGCCCGCGCCTCTGATGAGGTTCGGGGGACAGGCGTTCACCGTCGCCCGTCCTCCGTTTTCTCGGAAGGCGGGCGGCTAGGCGAAACGGCCTGTGGGATTCGCGCGAGCGATCCTCCGGCCAGATGAGGACAGAGGCAGTGGATAGAGCTGAAAAAGGCGAAATGGTCTCCAGCCTCAACCGGGTGTTTTCCGACACCGGCGTTGTGGTCGTTGCCCACTATTCCGGCCTGAACGTCGCCCAGATGACGGCTTTGCGAGGCCGCCTGAGGGACGCCGGGGCCAGCCTCAAGGTCGCCAAGAACCGCCTCGTCAAGCTTGCTTTGAAAGGTACGGACGTCGAACACATCAGCGACCTGTTCCAGGGTGCGACGGTCATCGCCTATTCCGATGACCCGATCGCCGCTCCGAAGGTTGCCTCCGAATTCGCAAAGGCGAACGAAAAGTTCGTCCTGCTCGGCGGCGCCATGGGGCGGACCAACCTGGACGCCAAGGGGGTTGAGGCGCTTGCCGCTCTCCCGTCGCTGGATGAACTGCGCGCAAAGATCGTCGGCATGATCCAGACGCCGGCGACCCGCATTGCGGGCGTTCTGCAGGCTCCCGGTGGGCAGCTTGCTCGCGTGTTCGCGGCCTACGCAAAGCAGAGCGAGGCGGCCTGAAGCCGATCTTGAAAGACCCAACAAGGTTCGAACCGACAAGGAAACGAGACAATGGCTGATCTATCGAAAATCGTTGAAGACCTCTCCAGCCTGACGGTGCTGGAAGCTGCGGAACTCTCCAAGCTTCTCGAAACGAAGTGGGGCGTCTCCGCCGCCGCCCCGGTGGCAGTTGCCGCCGCCGGCGGTGGTGCCGCTGCTGCAGTCGTCGAGGAGAAGACCGAGTTCGACGTGGTCCTGACCGCCGCAGGCGAGAAGAAGATCAACGTCATCAAGGAAGTGCGCGCCATCACGGGGCTTGGCCTGAAAGAGGCGAAGGATCTCGTCGAGGCCGCTCCGAAGACGGTGAAGGAAGGCGTCAACAAGGCCGAGGCCGAGACGCTCAAGAAGAAGCTCGAAGAGGTCGGCGCGACCGTCGAGCTCAAGTAGGCGTTTTCAGAAATTCTCCGGGCGCGTCACGCGCGCCCGGAGCCTGGCCGCAAGGCCTCGAGTGACGCGGTCCGCCGCGTCGGTTGCATGGCCCGCGGGGCCGCTGCTGACCCGATAGCTGCACGGAAAGCCGTGCGCCTTTCCGGACAGCCGTTCGGACGATATTGGCGAGGACTATTCATGGCGAGAGCAACGACTGCGAAAAAGGTGAGTTTCTCGGGCCGCCGCCGCATCCGGAAGTTCTTCGGGCACATCACCGAAGCGGCGGAAATGCCGAACCTGATCGAAGTCCAGAAGTCCTCCTACGACCAGTTCCTGATGGTCGAGGAGCCGGAAGGCGGCCGCGGCGACGAGGGCCTGCAGGCGGTCTTCAAGTCGGTATTCCCGATCTCCGATTTCGCCGGGACGTCGACGCTCGAATTCGTGCGCTACGAGTTCGATCCGCCCAAGTACGACGTCGAGGAATGCCGGCAGCGCGACATGACCTATGCGGCGCCGCTCAAGGTGACGCTGCGCCTCATCGTGTTCGATGTGGACCAGGACACCGGCGCGAAGTCCGTCAAGGATATCAAGGAGCAGGACGTCTACATGGGCGACATGCCGCTCATGACCGACAACGGCACCTTCATCATCAACGGCACCGAGCGCGTCATCGTCTCGCAGATGCACCGCTCGCCGGGCGTCTTCTTCGACCATGACAAGGGCAAGACGCATTCCTCGGGCAAGCTGCTCTTCGCCGCCCGCATCATCCCCTATCGCGGCTCCTGGCTCGACATCGAGTTCGACGCCAAGGACATCGTGCACGCGCGCATCGACCGCCGCCGCAAGATCCCGGTGACGTCGCTGCTGATGGCGCTCGGCATGGACGGCGAGGAGATTCTCTCGACCTTCTACGAGTCCGTCACGGTCACCCGCGACGGCGAAGGCTGGAAGCTGCCCTTCGATGCCGACAAGCTGCGCGGCACCAAGCCGGCCGAGGACCTGATCGACGCCAAGACCGGCGAAGTCATCGCCGAGGCGGGCAAGAAGATCACGGCGCGGCTCGCGAACCAGCTCAAGGAGAAGAAGGTCAAGGCGCTCCGCGTCACCGACGAGGTGCTGATCGGGCGCTACATCGCCGAGGACATCGTCAACCTCGAGACCGGCGAGATCCACGTCGAGGCGGGCGAGGAGATCACCGCAAAGATGCTGGAGACGCTGGCCGAGCTCGGCCAGAAGAAGCTGCAGCTTCTCGAGATCGACCACGTCAACATCGGCGGCTACATCCGCAACACGCTGACGGTCGACAAGAACCAGAACCGCGAGGACTCGCTCTTCGACATCTACCGGGTCATGCGCCCGGGCGAGCCGCCGACGATCGACACGGCGGAGGCGATGTTCAAGTCGCTGTTCTTCGACCAGGAGCGCTACGACCTCTCGGCGGTCGGGCGCGTGAAGATGAACATGCGCCTCGACCTCAACGCCGAGGATACGGTGCGCGTGCTCCGCAAGGAGGACATCGTCGAGGTCATCCGCACGCTGGTCGGCCTGCGCGACGGCCGCGGCGAGATCGACGACATCGACAATCTCGGCAATCGCCGGGTGCGCTCGGTCGGCGAGCTCATGGAGAACCAGTACCGGATCGGCCTGCTCCGCATGGAGCGGGCGATCAAGGAGCGCATGTCGTCGGTCGAGATCGACACCGTTATGCCGCAGGACCTGATCAACGCCAAGCCGGCGGCCGCCGCCGTGCGCGAGTTCTTCGGCTCCTCGCAGCTCTCGCAGTTCATGGACCAGACCAATCCGCTCTCCGAGATCACCCACAAGCGCCGCCTGTCGGCGCTTGGACCGGGCGGACTTACCCGTGAAAGGGCGGGCTTCGAGGTGCGCGACGTGCATCCGACGCATTACGGCCGCATCTGCCCGATCGAGACGCCGGAAGGCCCGAACATCGGCCTGATCAACTCGCTCGCCACCTTCGCGCGGGTGAACAAGTACGGCTTCATCGAGAGCCCCTACCGCAAGATCATCGACGGCCGCGTCAGCGACGAGGTGGTCTACCTCTCGGCCATGGAGGAGGCGAAATACACCGTCGCTCAGGCCAACGCGACGATCGACGAGAAGGGCCGCTTCACCAGCGACCTGGTGATCTGCCGCCACGCGGGCGACGTCTCGCTCATCCCGCGCGACAAGGTCGACCTGATGGACGTGTCGCCGAAGCAGCTCGTTTCCGTCGCCGCGGCGCTGATCCCGTTCCTCGAGAACGACGACGCCAACCGCGCGCTGATGGGCTCCAACATGCAGCGGCAGGCCGTGCCGCTGGTGCGTTCGGAAGCGCCGCTCGTCGGCACCGGCATGGAGCCGATCGTGGCGCGCGATTCCGGCGCGGCGATCGCTGCGCGCCGCACCGGAATCATCGACCAGGTCGATGCGACGCGTATCGTGGTGCGGGCGACCGAGGAGCGCGACGCCTCGAGGTCGGGCGTCGATATCTACCGGCTGCAGAAGTTCCAGCGCTCCAACCAGTCGACCTGCATCACGCAGCGTCCGCTGGTGCAGGTCGGCGACGTGGTGCACGAGGGCGAGATCATCGCCGACGGCCCGTCGACCGATCACGGCGACCTGGCGCTCGGACGCAACGTGCTCGTCGCGTTCATGCCGTGGAACGGCTACAACTTCGAGGACTCCATCCTCCTCTCCGAGCGCATCGTCCGCGACGACGTGTTCACCTCCATCCACATCGAGGAATTCGAGGTGATGGCGCGCGACACAAAGCTCGGGCCGGAGGAGATCACACGCGACATTCCGAACGTTTCGGAAGAGGCGCTGAAGAACCTCGACGAGGCGGGGATCGTCTATGTCGGCGCCGAAGTGAAGCCGAGCGACATCCTGGTCGGCAAGATCACGCCGAAGGGCGAGAGCCCGATGACGCCGGAAGAGAAGCTGCTCCGCGCCATCTTCGGCGAGAAGGCCTCCGACGTGCGCGACACGTCGCTGCGGATGCCCCCGGGCACCTTCGGCACCGTCGTCGAGGTGCGCGTATTCAACCGGCATGGCGTCGAGAAGGACGAGCGCGCCATGGCGATCGAGCGCGAGGAGATCCAGCGGCTCGCCAAAGACCGCGACGACGAGCAGTCGATCCTCGATCGCAACATCTATGGACGCCTTTCCGAGATGCTCGGCGGCAAGCCGGCGACCTCCGGTCCGAAGGGCTTCAAGAAGGGCACCAAGATCGACGCCGAGGTGCTTGCCGAGTTTCCGCGTTCGCAGTGGTGGATGTTCGCCACCGCCGAAGACAAGCTTATGACGGAGATCGAGCAGCTTCGCGGGCAGTATGACGAGAGCCGCAAGCGTCTCGAAAGCCGCTTCATCGACAAGGTGGAGAAGCTGCAGCGCGGCGACGAGCTGCCCCCGGGCGTGATGAAGACCGTGAAGGTCTTCGTCGCGGTGAAGCGCAAGATCCAGCCCGGCGACAAGATGGCCGGGCGGCACGGCAACAAGGGCGTCGTTTCGAAGATCGTGCCGGTCGAGGACATGCCGTTCCTCGAGGACGGCACCTATGTCGACATCGTGCTGAACCCGCTCGGCGTGCCGAGCCGCATGAATGTCGGGCAGATCCTCGAGACGCATCTCGGCTGGGCCTGCGCGGGTCTTGGGCTGAAGGTCGGCAAGCTGGTCGAGGATTATCGGCAGGGCGGCGACATGAAGCCGCTGCGCACGATGCTCACCGATCTCTATGGCGACAACGCCAAGAACGAGCCGGTCGGAAGCTTCGACGACGAGTCGCTGGTCAGACTTGGCGAGCAGCTCAGCCACGGCGTGTCGATCGCCACGCCGGTCTTCGACGGGGCGAAGGAGGAGCACATCGTCGAGCTGCTCGATCAGGCCGGGCTCACGAAATCGGGCCAGGCGCGGCTCAGCGACGGCCGCACGGGCGAGCAGTTCGATCGCGACGTGACGGTGGGCTACATCTACATGCTGAAGCTCCACCACCTCGTGGACGACAAGATCCACGCGCGCTCGATCGGCCCCTACAGCCTCGTCACCCAGCAACCGCTCGGCGGCAAGGCGCAGTTCGGCGGCCAGCGCTTCGGCGAGATGGAGGTCTGGGCGCTCGAAGCCTACGGCGCCGCCTATACCTTGCAGGAGATGCTGACGGTGAAGTCGGACGACGTGGCCGGCCGCACCAAGGTCTACGAGGCGATCGTCCGCGGCGACGATACGTTCGAGGCCGGCATCCCGGAGAGCTTCAACGTGCTCGTCAAGGAAATGCGGTCCCTCGGCCTGAACGTCGAGCTGCAGGACACCGACAAGCGCCGGCAGATAGCCGACCAGCACGAACACCGGGACGCCGCCGAATAGCGGCGTTCCAACCGGCGCCGGACGGCGCCCAGTTCATCAATTGAGTGCCGCGGCGTGAGCGCGGCGAAGCCCCTCCGAGGGGCGTGCCCAATGGCCAAGGAGTGACCATGAATCAAGAGGTCATGAATATCTTTACGCCGCAGGTGCAGGCGCAGGTTTTCGATCAGATCCGTATCTCGATCGCGAGCCCCGAGAAGATCCTGTCCTGGTCTTACGGCGAGATCAAGAAGCCCGAGACGATCAACTACCGGACTTTCAAGCCAGAGCGCGACGGGCTGTTCTGCGCGCGCATCTTTGGCCCGATCAAGGACTACGAGTGCTTGTGCGGCAAGTACAAGCGCATGAAGTACAAGGGGATCATCTGCGAGAAGTGCGGCGTCGAGGTGACGCTGGCGCGCGTGCGGCGCGACCGCATGGGCCATATCGAGCTGGCCGCTCCGGTCGCCCACATCTGGTTCCTGAAGTCGCTGCCCTCGCGCATCGGCCTGATGCTCGACATGACGCTGAAGGACATCGAGCGGGTTCTCTACTTCGAGAACTACATCGTCGTCGAGCCGGGCATCACGCCGCTGCAGGAGAAGCAGCTCCTGACCGAGGACGAGTTCCTCGCGGCGCAGGAGCAGTACGGCAATGATTCCTTCACGGCCATGATCGGGGCGGAAGCGGTCCGCGAAATGCTGATCGCGCTCAATCTCGAGCAGGAGATCGTGCGGCTGCGGCAGGAGATTGCCGTTTCGAAGTCGGAGCTGAAGCCGAAGAAGCTCGCCAAGCGGCTGAAGCTGATCGAGGCCTTCGTCCAGTCCGGCAACCGGCCGGAATGGATGATCATGACGGTGGTCCCGGTGATCCCGCCGGACCTTCGTCCGCTGGTGCCGCTCGACGGCGGCCGCTTCGCGACCTCGGACCTGAACGACCTCTACCGCCGCGTCATCAACCGCAACAATCGCCTGAAGCGGCTGATCGAGCTGCGCGCGCCGGACATCATCATCCGCAACGAAAAGCGCATGCTGCAGGAGGCGGTCGACGCGCTGTTCGACAACGGCCGTCGCGGACGCGTCATCACCGGCACCAACAAGCGCCCGCTGAAGTCGCTCTCCGACATGCTGAAGGGCAAGCAGGGCCGCTTCCGCCAGAACCTGCTCGGCAAGCGCGTCGACTATTCCGGCCGCTCGGTCATCGTGGTGGGTCCGGAGCTGAAGCTGCACCAGTGCGGCCTGCCGAAGAAGATGGCGCTCGAGCTGTTCAAGCCGTTCATCTACGCGCGCCTCGATGCCAAGGGTCTCTCGATGACCCTGAAGCAGGCGAAGAAGTGGGTCGAAAAGGAGCGCAAGGAAGTCTGGGATATCCTGGACGAAGTCATCCGCGAGCACCCGGTGCTCCTCAACCGCGCGCCGACGCTTCACCGCCTGGGCATCCAGGCGTTCGAGCCCGTGCTGATCGAAGGCAAGGCGATCCAGCTTCACCCGCTGGTGTGCGCCGCGTTCAACGCCGACTTCGACGGCGACCAGATGGCCGTGCACGTCCCGCTGAGCCTCGAGGCGCAGCTGGAAGCGCGCGTGCTGATGATGAGCACCAACAACATCCTCTCGCCCGCCAACGGCAAGCCGATCATCGTGCCTTCGCAGGACATGGTGCTGGGTCTCTACTACCTCTCGATGGAGCGGCAGGAGAAGACGCCCGAGTTCATGGACCTGCCCGACGGCACGCAGCACGAGAAGCTGCCGATGTTCGCCGATATCACCGAGGTGCACCAGGCGCTCGCCGCCAAGGCCGTCACCTTGCACACGCGCATCATCAGCCGCG
>JBBQVL010000098.1:0-14601 GCA_038211615.1 Hyphomicrobiales bacterium | reverse complement strand
GGGATGTGGCAGTTGCCGCGGTAGGGATCGTTGTGGACGATCACGTCGCCGGGCTTGAAGAAGTCCTCGCCGAGTTCCTCCAGCGTCCAGCGCAGCGTGTAGTTCACCGCCCCCATCATCGCCGGCGCGAAGTTCTTCTCCGCGATCAGGTTGCCCTCGCGGTCGAGCAGCATGGTGCAGAAGTCCAGCCCCTCGTTGAAGATCGTCGAATAGGAGGTCTTCAGCATCACGATCGCCATCTCGGCGGCGATGTTGGCGAGCGCGTTGTGGAGGACGTGCAGGCCGACGACGTCGATTTCCGGGTTCTGGTCGGTCATGGCGATGTTCCGAGCGTCAGGGTCATCACGCCGGCGGCGCCGACGCGCAGGATATCGCCGGGGAAGACGAGCGTGGTGGAGTCCACCTCCTCGATCACGGCCGGCCCCTCGATGACGGCATTCTGCTTCAGGCCGGCGCGATTGTAGATGGCGCAATCGGCGGGCTTGCCCTCGAACCAAACCGTCCGCCGCGCCTCGGGCGGAGGCTGGCCACCGCCCGCATCGGCGAAGGACTGCGGCGGCTCGGGACTGATTGCGGTCACGCGGATGTTGATAAGCTCCATCGGCTCGCCGGGCAGCGAGAATCCGTAGAGCTGCGAATGGGTGGCGGTGAAGCTCTCGATCAGCTCCGCCCAGGCGGCGGCGTCGAACTCTCCCGCCGCGAGCGGAACCTCGACCTCGTAGTTCTGCCCGGAATAGCGCATGTCGACCGAACTGCGGAGCACTGGCGCCTTGACATCGACGCTCATCCGCAGCTCCTCCACCGCGCTCTCGCGGAGCTTGCGAAGCGTCGCGCCAAACGCCGCGATGTCGATCTCTTCGGAGCGCGTGAAGAAGGTCTGCATCCGGTCGATCCGCGCCTCGGCGATCGCCGCGCCGAAGGCCGAGCAGAGGCCAGGATGCGGGGGGATGATGACGATCACCATGCCGAGCCGCTCCGCCACCGCGCGCGCATGCAGCGGACCGGCGCCGCCGAAGGCGATCAGCGCGAAGGTGCGCGCATCGAGCCCGCGCTCCACCGCGATCAGGCGGATGGCGTTCGCCATGTTCTCGTCGGCGGTGCGCACCATGGCGAGCGCCGCCTGCTCCGGCGACAGCGAAAGGCGTCCGCCGAGCCTCGACACGGCCTCGACCGAGGCCTGCCGGTCGAGCGCCATCGCGCCGCCGAGGAAATACGCCGGGTCAAGTCGGCCGAGCACCAGATTGGCGTCGGTCACCGTCGGCTCGGTCCCGCCCTTGCCGTAGGCGGCGGGCCCTGGCTCCGCGCCCGCGCTCTGCGGCCCGACATGCAGCAGCCCGCCCTTGTCGATCCAGCCGATCGACCCGCCGCCGGCGCCGATCGTGCGCACGGCTACGCAGGGAATCGTCGCCGGCACGCCGAAGTCGATCGTGAATTCGGTCGAGTATTGCTGGTTGCCGTCAAGCACGAGGCCGATGTCGCAGCTCGTGCCACCCATATCGAGCGTGAACACTGCGTCATGGCCTGAGAGACTCGCGTAATGCGCCCCGCCGACCACGCCGCCGGCAAGTCCGGAGATCAGGAGCTGCGCCGGGCGCTTCAGCGCCTGGTCGGCGCGGAGATAGCCGCCGTTCGAGGCAAGCAGGTTCCAGCGACGCGCCGCGAGGCGCTCGTTCAGCGCAACGCTGACACGCTCCACATAGCGGGTGACGAGCGGCTTGACGAAGGCGTCGGCGATCGTGGTGCTGGCGCGCTCATATTCGCGCCAGAGCGGGGATATTTCGTGCGACAGCGAAACCTTGGCGCTCGGCAGCGCGGCGCGGACCGCCTCGGCGACGCGGTCCTCGTGGTCGCCACGCAGATACGAGAAAAGGCAGCAGACGGCGACAGCCACCTCCTCGCCGCCATAGCGCGACGCAAGCGTCGCCTTCAGCTCCTCGACCTCCGCGTCCTGCAGCGGAACGATCTCGTTGCCGTGGTTATCGTAGCGGCCACCCACTCCGAGGGAATCGCGGCGCTGCATCAGGGGCTTCGGCTTCTTCCAGTCGAGGTCGTAGATGCGCTCCTTGTCCATCCGGCCGATGAACGGCACGTCCTCAAAACCGTGATTGGTGATGTAGATGACGCGCGGGCCCCGGCGCTCCAGGATGGCGTTGGTGGCGACGGTGGTGCCGATGACGACGTGCTCGATACGCTCGGCGCCTTCGAGCCGCGACAGCCCGAGCGAGATGGCGGCGGCCGGATCGCCCGGCGTCGAAGACACCTTCGCCGTGGTGACAAGCCCGGACTCGTGGTCGACGAGGACGAAATCGGTAAAGGTCCCGCCGGTGTCAATGCCAAGAACGACTGTCACCGCCACCCCGCCCGTGAACCGTTTCTTGTCCTGAAATCCGCTGCTTCGACCCCCGCCAAAGCAGCTAGTATAACGTTAAAGTAACCGGCCGATTCCGCTCTGTCAATCGGCCCAGCCGCGCCATGTGGCAGCCTTGTGAATCATGCCGGACCACCGGGCGCGTCACACTGCCCCCCCGCATCGGAACGCCCCATTATCTCATCAGCGAGCGCTCCCAACCCGCGGATCCGATCCAACCCGAGAGAGGTCATTGTCGTCAATAGATACTATGATATGATCTAAGCAGCGGACAGCCGCGATGGAGATCCTCTTGCCAGGCAGCGCGTCTGATTCCGGCCGTATGGAGTCGCAATGACCATGCGCGGTCTCGTCGGGCAGGTCGTCCGCGGCGTCGGCATCGACATCATCTCGGGACGCATGAAGCCGGATCAGCCGCTGCCGCGCGAGGCCGAATGGGCCGAGGAGCTCGGCGTGAGCCGCACGGTGCTGCGCGAGGCGACGAAAGTGCTGATCAGCAAGGGGCTGGTGCACTCCCGCCCGCGCGCCGGCACCAAGGTGCGACCCGGGGCCGACTGGAACATCCTCGACCCCGATGTGCTGAGCTGGCGGCTGGAAGCCGCGCCGCGCGAGGCGCTGGTGCGTGAGCTCTTCGAGCTGCGGCGGATTCTCGAGCCGGCGATCGCCGCGCGCGCCGCCGAGAAGGCGTCGGAAGAGGATATCGCAGCGCTCGCCGCGGCCTACGCCGCGATGGAGAGCTCGGCCGACGATAGTGAACGCTTCATCGGGCCCGACGCCGAGTTCCACAAGACCATCGTGCGCTCGGTGGAGAACCGCATGGTCGATGCCCTGGGCAGCGTCATCGAAGCGGCGCTCACCATTAGCCTGAGGCTTTCGCTCGGCACGCCCGAGGGCCAGCGCCCGTCGCTGCCGCTGCACAAGAAGGTGCTCGACGCCATCCGCCGCCGTGACCGGGCGGGAGCGGCGCGCGCCATGGAGCTGCTGATCGACAACGCGCAGCAGGATGCGCTCCGCGCGCTCGGCGACAAGAATGTCCTGCCACAGAGGAAACGGCGAAGCGCATGAGCGAAACGAAGAAGCCCCTCCGCTCCCAGTCCTGGTTCGGCGGCACCGGCAAGAACGCGATGATGCACCGGAGCTGGATGAAGAACGAGGGCATGCCGCCCGACTCGTTCGACGGCCGCCCGGTCATCGGCATCTGCAACACATGGTCGGAGCTGACCCCCTGCAACGCGCACCTCCGCGGGCTCGCCGAGAGCGTGCGGCGCGGCGTGCTCGAAGCCGGCGGCTTCCCGGTGGAGTTCCCGGTGATGTCGCTCGGCGAATCGAACCTTCGCCCGACCGCCATGCTCTTCCGCAACCTCGCCTCGATGGACGTGGAAGAATCGATCCGCGGCAACCCGATCGATGGCGTGATCCTGCTCGTCGGCTGCGACAAGACCACGCCGGCCCTGCTCATGGGCGCGGCGAGCTGCGGACTGCCGACCATCGCGGTCTCCGGCGGGCCGATGCTAAACGGCCGCTACAAAGGGCGCGAGGTCGGCTCAGGGACTGACGTCTGGCGCTTCGGCGAGGACGTGAAGGCCGGCAAGATGACGCTCGCCGACTTCCTCAATGCCGAGGCCGGCATGGCGCGCTCGCCGGGCAGCTGCATGACCATGGGCACCGCCTCCACCATGGCCTCGATGGTGGAGAGCCTCGGCATCGGGATGCCGGGCAACGCCGCGATACCCGCCGTCGACTCGCGCCGCAAGGTGCTGGCGCAGCTCGCCGGCCGGCGCATCGTGGAGCTGGTGCACGGCGACGTGACGATCGACAAGATCCTGACCCGCGCTGCGTTCGAGAATGCCATCCGCGTGAACGCGGCAATCGGCGGCTCGACCAATGCGGTGCTGCACCTGATCGCGCTTGCCGGGCGGCTCGAGATACCGCTTGGGCTGGAAGACTGGGATCGTCTCGGGCGCGGCGTGCCGACCATCGTCGACCTGATGCCGTCCGGAAAATTCCTGATGGAGGATTTCTATTACGCCGGCGGACTGCCGGTGGTGATCAAGGCGCTGGCCGAGGCCGGCCTGCTGCATCGCGAGGCGCTGACCGTCTCCGGCCGCACGCTCTGGGAGGACGTCGAGGGCGCGGAGAATTACGACAGCCGCGTCATCCGTCCGTATGGAGAGGCGCTGACGCCGGAAGGCGGGATCGTGGTCGTCCGCGGGAATCTGGCGCCGGACGGCGCGGTGCTGAAGCCCTCCGCCGCCACGCCGGCGCTGATGCAGCACACCGGGCGCGCCGTCGTCTTCCAGACGATCGAGGACTATCATCAGCGGATCGGCGACGACGGCCTCGATATAGACGAGAGCTGCGTAATGGTCCTGAAGAACTGCGGCCCGCGCGGGTATCCGGGCATGGCGGAGGTCGGCAACATGGGCCTGCCCCCGAAAATCCTGAAGAAGGGCATCACCGACATGGTGCGCATTTCCGACGCGCGCATGAGTGGCACGGCCTATGGCACCGTGGTGCTGCACGCTGCGCCGGAGGCGGCGGTCGGCGGTCCGCTGGCGCTGGTCGAGAACGGCGACATGATCACGCTCGACGCGGCCGGCCGCAACCTCACCCTGCACGTCGACGCCCCCGCGATGGCGGCGCGGCGGAAGGCGTGGGTCGCGCCCCCTCCTGCGATGCTGTCGGGATATCAGAAACTCTACGTCGACCATGTGCTGCAGGCGGATCGCGGCTGCGACATGGATTTCCTGGTGGGGCGGCGCGGCGCGTCCGTCCCGCGGCACTCCCACTAGCGAGGGCCGGACGAGTGAACCACGACGACGCCAGCTACCCGACGCTGAAGGACAGAGTCGCTTTCGTGACCGGCGGCGGGTCGGGCATCGGCGAGAGCATCGTCGAGCATCTCTGTGCGCAAGGGGCGTGCGTGACGTTCGCCGACATCCAGGAGGATGCGTCGCGGGCGACGGTGGAGCGCATCCGCGCCCGCGGTCACCGCGCGCCGCGCTTCATCCCCTGCGACCTGAAGGAAATAGACGACCTCGCGAGCGCCATCGCGCGGGTCGGACGCGAGGACGGCCCGATCAAGGTGCTGGTCAACAACGCCGCCAACGACGACCGGCACCGGATCGAGAACGTCAGCGTCGATTATTGGGACGACCGCATGCAGGTGAACCTGCGCCACCAGTTTTTCGCGGCGCAGGCGACGCGAGCGCAGATGCGCGATTCCGGCGGCGGCTCGATCGTCAACCTCGGCTCGGTGAGCTGGATGATCGGCGAGGCGGACTGCATCGCCTACGTCACCGCCAAGTCAGCGGTAAACGGCCTGACGCGGGGGCTCGCCCGCGAGCTTGGACCGGAAAACATCCGGGTCAACTGCGTCGTCCCGGGCTGGATCATGACGAAGCGTCAGCTCGATCTCTGGGTGACGCCGGAAGGCGAGAAGCAGATCGACGAGCGCCAGTGCCTGAAGGGCAGGCTCTACCCGCCGGACATCGCCCGCATGGTGCTGTGGCTTGCTTCCGACGACAGCCGCATGTGCACGTCACAGAACTTCATCGTCGATGCCGGCTGGGTCTGAGGTCACAAGAAATCCGGTCGTTGAAGACAAATGCGTTTTGGAAACAGGAGGGTGAGATGAGAGAGATTTCGCAGAAGGCGCTGCTGGTGGCCGCGTCGGTGCTGGCGCTCACGCTGGGGGCGGGGACCGCGTTCGCCGAGGAGCTTCGCATCCTGTCCTGGCAGGGCTACGCCGACGAAGACTGGGTGAAGGAGTTCGAAGCCGAGAACAAGGTCGACGTGAACGTCGTCTTCATCGGCACGGACGACGAGATCTGGGCGAAGATCAAGGGCAGCGAAGGCAAGGATTTCGACCTGATCGCGGTCAACACCGCGCAGCTGCAGCGCTACATCGACGCCGGGCTCGTGATTCCCCACGACATGGACAAGCTGCCGAACCAGAAGGAGACTCTGCCGCGCTTCCAGGACCTGACCAAGGTGCAGGGCACGATGCGCGACGGCAAGGTCTACGGGATCCCCTTCGCCTTCGACACGATCGGGATCATCTACGACACGACCAAGGTGAAGACGCCGCCGACCTCATGGGATGTGTTCTACACCGACGAGTACAAGGGCCGCATCCTCGGCTACGACAACGGCGAGCACAATTTCTCCATCACCGCGCTCGACCAGGGCATCGCCGATCCCTTCCACCTCTCGCCCGAACAGATGGAAGCGGCGAAGGCGAAGCTGATCGACATGAAGCACAACCTCCTCAGCCTCTACTCGACCGCCGACGAGGCGTTGCAGCTCTACCAGCAGAATGACATCGCGCTGATCTGGGCGAACTACGGCCAGCAGCAGGTGAAGATGATGAAGGCCGCCGGCGCGCCGATCGCCTACGTCAACGCCAAGGAAGGCGCGCTCGCCTGGCTCGACACCTGGGCCGTCACCAGCGGCGTCAAGGACCAGGACCTCGCTGAGAAGTGGGTGAACTTCGTGCTGCAGAAGAAGATCTCCGGCGCGCTCTCCGAGCGGCAGGGCTTCGGCAACACGGCGGTGGAATTCCCGAGCGCCGGGCCGAACGACAAGATCGTCTGGCTTGAGACGGTGGAAGACCCGACGAAGCGCGCCGACCTCTGGAACGAGATCAAGGCCGCGCCGTAGCAGATTGGCGACGTTGTCATCCTCGGGCTCGCGCAGCGAGACCCGAGGACCCAGGCATCTCGTGTATTCTGGGTTCTCGGGTCTTCGCTTCGCTCCGCCCGAGAATGACTCTTCTTCGTTGCTGGCGAGAGGGTCTGGGGCAGCGTGAGCAACGTCGTCGAGCTTCAGGGCGTCACTTTCTCCTACGGGTCGGTGGAGATCCTCCATGCGATCGACCTTGCCGTGGAGGACGGCGAATTCCTCGTGGTGCTCGGCCCGAGCGGTTCCGGCAAGACCACGATCCTGCGGCTGATCGGCGGGTTCCTGACGCCCTCGGGCGGGTGCATCACGCTCGACGGGCAGGACATCGCGCATGTCCCGATCAACCGCCGCCCGTTCAACACGGTCTTCCAGGACTACGCGCTCTTTCCGCACATGACGGCGGAGGAGAATGTCGGCTACGGCCTCGCCGTTCGCGGGGTGCGGAAGCCGGAAATCCGCGAGCGGGTAAAGCGGACGCTGGAACTCGTGGCGCTCGGCGATCTCGGCCGCCGCTATCCCGCGCAGCTCTCCGGCGGCCAGCAGCAGCGCGTGGCGCTCGCCCGCGCCATCATCTGCGAGCCGCGGCTGATCCTGCTTGACGAGCCGCTCGGCGCGCTCGATGCGGAGCTGCGACGACAGATGCAGCGGTTCCTGAAGAGCCTGCAGCGCGAAATCCGCACCACCTTCCTGTTCATCACCCACGACCAGGAGGAAGCGGTGACGATGGCTGACCGCATCTGCGTGATGCGCGACGGCCGCATCGAGCAGATCGGGACGCCCGGGCACGTCTATTATTTCCCGAACAGCGAATACGTCGCGCGCTTCTTCGGCGACAACAACGTCATTCCAGGCAGGATGTCCACGACCGGCCCCGGGCTGCCGGCGGTCGAAACCCCGTTCGGCCGCTTTCACGCCGATCGCCGCGTGAGCGACATGGGCGACGGCGCCGCCGTGATGATGGTCGTGCGGCCGGAGGTGACGCAGATCGCGCCCGCCCCCGATGTATCGAACCGAATGCGGGCGCGGGTGCGCGAAGTGGGTTTTGTCGGACCGGTGACGCAGCTCTTCCTCGATCCCCTCGCGGCAGCGGGTGGGCCGCCGCTGATGGTCAAGCTGCCGAGCAGCGTCAACGGGCCGCGGGTCGTGGTCGGCGAGGAGGTCGAGATCGGCTGGAACGCGCACGACGCGCACCTGGTGCGCGCCTGATGGCCACGGCGGAAGCGACGCTTGCGCGGCAGGACACCGGCGAGCGTGTCATGCGCGCACTGCTCACTGCCCTCGCCTACGGCGCGCCGCTGCTCTTCATCCTCGTGCCGCTGCTGCTCTTCGTCCTGCAGAGCTTCTTCTACGTCGAGAACACCGACATCGTTCACCGCTTCACGCTGGCGAACTATGTGCGCTTCTTCTCGGAGGCGACTTTCATCCCGATCTTCTTCTACACCTGCCTGCTGTCGCTCGGCGCGGCGCTCATCACCGTCGTGCTCGCCTATCCCGTGGCGCTGCTCCTCGCGAGCCTCTCGGGGCGGATCAAGTACGCGCTGACGCTGGTCTTCATCGTGCCGCTCCTCATGAGCTACATCATCAAGATCTATGCGATCCGCAGCATCCTCGGCGGCAACGGCTTCCTGAACCGGATGCTGATCGGGATCGGGCTGATCGACCAGCCCATCACCTTCCTGATCTTCAACCTCTACGCCGTCATGATCACGCTGGCGCTGATCCTGCTGCCCTTCACCATGCTGCCTATCTTCATCACGCTGGACAAGATTCCGCGCCAGCTGATCGACGCCTCCTACGACCTCGGAGCCACCGGCTGGCAGACGTTCCGCCGCGTGATCCTGCCGCTGTCGCTGAGCGGCACGCTGGTCGGCGCCTCCTTCACCTTCGTGCTCGGGCTCGGCGATTTCGTGACGCCGCAGATGGTGGGCGGCATGAACGGCCTGACCTTCGGCCGCATCATCTATTCGCAGTTCGGCTTCGCCTTCAACTGGCCGTTCGGCGCAGCACTTTCGGTCATCCTGCTCATCTTCGTGGCGTTCGTTCTGCTGCTTGCTGGCCGGGTCTTCATGCGCGGCAGCGCGACGTCATGAGACTTTCGGGGCCAGCCATCACGGCACTCTCGGCAATCGCCGTCTTCGTCGTGCTGCTGCTCTATGGGCCGCTGGCCGTCGCGATCTTCTTCTCCTTCTTCAGGCTGGAGCGGAATGCGGTCGCCTGGGACAGTTTTTCCTTCGACGCCTACAGCACGCTCTTCCACAACGACGCCATCCTCGACTCGCTCCTGACGACGCTCGTGGTCGGCCTGTCGGCAGTGGCGCTTTCGCTGGTGTTCGGCACGCTGATCGCCTTCCACTACCGCAACAGCCGCTCGCGCCTGCGTCACGTGCTGCAATTCGTCGTGTTCCTCCCGTTCCTGATGCCGCCGATCATTACCGGCCTGTCGCTCCTGATCTTCTTCCGCGAGACGAACGTGCAGCGATCGCTTCTGACGGTAGTCATCGGCCACACGGTGTTCGTGCTCGCCATCGTCTACCAGATCGTGCTGACGCGCCTGCGCGCGCTGAAGCCGAGCCTCATCGACGCCTCGCTCGATCTCGGCGCGAGCCGCTGGCAGACCTTTCGCTTGGTGATCATGCCGAACCTGACGTCGGCATTCGTCTCCGCGGCGATCCTCGCCTTCGCGCTGTCGTTTGACGAAACGCTGATCACGCTGCTCGTCACGGGCACGAAGAACACGTTGCCGATGTGGCTATGGAGCTCGATGCGGCTCGGCTTCAAGCCCGACATCAATGCGCTCGTCACGCTGATCCTGTTCTTCTCGACAGTGCTCGCGTTCGTCGCGATGCGCCTGTTCAGGCCTGCGTCGAGAACCTGATACTAAGCCGCCAGCACCGCGGCCCTGGGTTGCGGCAGCGTGAAGTAGAACGTTGCGCCCTGCCCCACAACGGCCTCGGCCCAGACGCGGCCGCCGTGGCGGTCGATCACCCGCTGGATCGTGGCAAGCCCGATTCCGGTGCCCGGGAATTCCTGCTCGGTATGCAGGCGCTGGAAGGGCCGGAACAGCTTGTCGACATGCTGCATGTTGAAGCCGGCGCCGTTGTCGCGGACGAAGAAGGTGGGCTCGTCAGCGCCCGTCACTCCGAATTCGATCACCGGGCTCTCGCGTCCGCGCGTAAATTTCCAGGCGTTTCCCATCAAATTTTCCAGCACGATCCGCATGAGGCGCGAGTCGACCTCGGCGACAAGGTCCGGCGTAATCTTCAGCTCGACCTGCCGCGCCTCGTCCTCGCGACGCAGGTCGAAGGCAACCTCGCGGGCGATAGTCGAGATGTCGACAGGCCGGCGCGCAAAATCCGCGCGTGTGACGCGCGACAATTGCAGCATGTCGTCGATGAGCTCTCCCATCCGCTGTGCCGCCGCGCGAACCCGGTTGAGATAATCGAGACCGTCGGCATCGAGCTTGTCGCGGCAATCCTCGATAAGCGCTCGGCTGAAGCCGTCGATGGCGCGGAGCGGGGCGCGAAGATCGTGCGACACAGAGTAGCTGAACGCCTCCAGCTCCTTGTTCTTGCGCTCCAGCTCTCCGACAAGCGCGGCGCGCGTCTCCGCCAGCACCTGCGCGGCGCGCGCCTCGGCTGCTTCGAGTTCGTTGTGCAGCAGTTCCTCGCGGATGCGCCGGTTCTCGTCCTCGAACTGCTTGCGCCGTATCTGCGCGCGTACCCGCGCCTTCAGCACCTCGAACTCGCTTGATTTCGCGATGTAATCGTCGGCTCCCGCGCCCAATCCCTCCAGCATCGCAGTGCGATCGTCCAGCGCCGTCAGCAGGATCAGCGGGATGTCGCGAAGGCCGGGTGACGCCTTGATCCTGATACAGGTCTCTTTGCCACCAATGCCTGGCATCATCAGATCGAGAAGGATGCAGTCGACCGGCTGCACGGCGAGAAGGTCGAGCGCCTCCTCGCCGGAGCGCGCCAGCACCATGTCGTAACCCTCGCCGCGCAGCGCGTCGGCGAGGCTATGCAGAAAAGTGGGGCTGTCGTCGACCGCAAGAATCTTGCGCGGGCCGAGCAGGCTCCCGAGTTCGAACTGCGGAGACGCCGCCGTGCCGCGCAGCACAGCCGCGATCTTGGCCAGGATCAACTCGATATCGTCCCCTTTGCGGACGAAAGCGTCGGCCCCGGCATCGAATGCATAGAGTTCGGAAACGCGATCTTCGGAACCCGTCAGCAGCACGCACGCTATGCCGCGCAGCGCCGCATCGAGGCGAATGCGGCGGATCATCATCGTGCCGTCCATGCCCGGCAACTGGCCATCGACGATGGCGACGTTCGGGCGTCGATCCGCGGCAATGACGAGCCCCTCTTCGCCGCTCTCCGCCGTCAGCACGGCGTAGCCTGCGTCGCGGAAGGCTTCGCTTAGCGCTTCGCGGAAGGTGATGCTGTCTTCGACGATCAGGACGGTGGTCCGCTCGGAAACGTCCCCGCGCTTGGTCCTCAGAAGCTCGCGCGTCCTGCCGACGACGTGCTTGGCATCGTAGGGCTTGCCGACATATTCGTCCGCGCCGGTCTTCAGGCCGCGAATGCGATCCTTCACCTCCGCTTCGCTGGACAGCATCAGGACCGGGATCGCCGCGCCCGAGGGCGCCGCGCGCAGTTCGGTCAGGAGTTCGACACCGTCGCCATCGGGGAGAATGACGTCGAGCACGGCGGCGGCGACCGTCTCGCGCGCAAAGACTTCGCGCGCTTCGGCCACCGAGCCGCAGAGAAGCGGCTGGAACCCTGCCTCCTCGAATGCCGCCGCGAGATCCATCCGGACCGTCAGGCTGTCGTCGACTATGAGGATCTTGTCGCTCATGCTGGAACCCTCGCGCCGGCCATAGCAAGCCCTCCGATCGCCCGGCCGATCTCGCCCAAGGGCAGGATGCGCATGGCCGCGCCGATCACCGCCGCCTCGCGCGGCATGCCGTAGACGACCGATGTGGCTTCGTCCTGCGCGATCGTGAGCCCGCCGGCGCGGCGAATATCGAGCAGCCCGGTGGCGCCGTCGCGCCCCATCCCGGTCAACAGCGCCGCCGCGGCTCTCGACCCATACTCATCCGCCACGGACTCGAAGAGCACATCGACGGAGGGCCGACAGGAATGCCGCTCAGGATCGCGTGAGAGATGCAGGCGCCCGCCGCGGACGACCATATGCTGCCCCGGCGGAGCCATGACCACCCGGCCGGCATGAGACTCGACCGGCTCGCCGTCGCGGGCATAGGCGACGCGACGGGTGGTCTGCCCGTCCAGCCATTCGGCGAAGGCCGGCGCGAACATCTCGTTGATATGCAGTACCATCACGATGGGGAGCGAGAAGTGCGGCGGCAGCGCGCCCAGAACCTCGAGGATCGCACCAGGCCCGCCGGTGGAGGCGCCGATGGCGATGACGTCGTAGTCCTGGCCGCCAACCGCATCGTACCGCGGCGGCAAGGCTGCCTGAGAAGACTTGGCGGAAGCGGGGAGCCGCGCGCGCGGATGGGTGATGACCTTGATCCGGGACACCAGCTTCAGGGTGGAAAGGAACCGTCGCTCCCAGTCACCATCGACCTCATCGCCCAGCGGCTTGTCGAGAACATCGACCGCCCCGGCCGCGAGCGCCTCATAGGTCTTGAACAGTTCCCCTCGGTTGGTCGACGAAGAAACAATCAGGATCGGCGTCGGGAAATGCGCCATGATATATTCCGTGGAGGCGAGGCCGCTCATCGTCGGCAGCATCATGTCCATGGTGACGACATTGGGCCGCAGCGCCTCGCAAAGCTCGATCGCCATCTTGCCATCCGTCGCGGTGCCCACGAGCTCGAGTTCCGGATCGGTCGCGAGAATCTCCTCGAACCTTCCCCGGATCGTCGCCGAGTCTTCCACCATGAGGACGCGGATTTTCGCCATGCCTAGCTCACCAGCCGCTTGATCAGCGCCAGCAGCTGCGACTGATCGAACTCGCTCTTGATCATGTAGCCCTGCGCGCCGACCTCCTCGCCACGCCGTATCGATTCAGGCGAAGCAAGCGACGTCACGAGGATCGCCGGGATATCGCGCAGCGCCGCGTCGGCGCGGATGCGCTCGATGAAGCCGAACCCGTCCATGCCGGGCATTTCGACGTCGACGAGGAACAACGCGTATTTCTTCCTGACCGCGGCTTCCAGCGCATCCTCCGCCGAGACTGCCACATCCACCAGATAGCCGGCGGATTCCAGGATGCTCTGTTCGAGCATCCGGGTAGTCAACGAATCGTCAATCACGAGGACCGGCCTCTCCGTCGCGGCCTCCTCGGCTGCCCTGCCCGACCCGCGCAACGCCTCGCCGATGAGGCCATCCGCGTCGAGGACCAGCTGGGGGTTGCCCTCCGAATCGAGCGAGGCGCCGGCGACGATCGCGGCGGCCGGCGCCCGATCCGGCAGCGCGCGCAAAACGACGTTGGCGGTGCCGAGCAGCCGGTCGACTCCGATTGCCGCGATACCGGCGGCGCCCGCCAGCACCACCGCCGACATGTCTTCCGCGCCACGCGTCGGCGCGCCGCCGCGCAACATCCGGCCCAACCGCGCAAAGGGAATCACCTTGCCGTCGAAGATAATCGAATCCCCCTCCGGCGTGCTCGATATGTCACCGGCCGAAAAGCGCTGCGTATGGCGCACGGACTCGAGCGGAATTGTCACGGCGACGCCCCCGCTCTCGACCAGCAGCGTGTCGACGGCAGCGAGCGAAAGCGGCACGATCATTTCGAAGACCGTTCCACGACCGTTCGCGGTGCTGATCGCGACCTCGCCGCCGAGCCGGTCCAGCGCCTCGCGAACGATGTCCATCCCGATGCCGCGACCAGAGACCTCGGTGACAGCAGCGGAAGTGCTGAAGCCGCCGCGAAGCAGCAGGCGCGCCAGCCCGCCGGCGTCGTGCGACTCGATCTCCGCTGCCGGCGCCCCCTTCCGGCGCGCTGCGCTCCGCACCGCTTCGAGATCAATCCCGCGGCCGTCGTCCTCGCAGCGGAAAACGACGTGCCGGCCGCGTCGCTGCACCTCGACTGTAAGACGGCCGGCCGGCGGCTTGCCGGCGGATACGCGAGCGCTCCCGTCCTCGATGCCGTGCGCCACGGCATTGCGTACGATCTGTGTGAGGGCTTCCTGGACGGTGCGCAGGACATGGGCGTCGAGACGGACATCGCCGCCTTGCGTCTTGAGCGTGACGGTCTTGCCAAGCGCCTGGGCAACATCGCGCGCGGCGCGCCCAAGAGAGGTGAAGAGAGCTTCGGCCGGGATCAGACGCAGCTGCTCCGCCATGTCGCGGACCTGATGCAGCTCGCGCGCCATCCGGTCGCAGGCAGGGCCGAGGCTGCGTTCAAGTCCGCCGACAATGGCGCGCAGCTCCTCAGCCATGGCCTGAGCCCTGTCGGCGCGTGCGGCGACGGCCGGGACCTGCCCTTTGGCGACACGCGTCGCAAGCTGAGCAGCGAGAAGCTCCGCCAAATGTCCGGCCCGCTCCACCGCCTCGGGGGTCTTGCGCAGAGCGTTCAGCTTGGCG
>JBBQVL010000097.1:0-14798 GCA_038211615.1 Hyphomicrobiales bacterium | reverse complement strand
AGTTTTCGGTACTTGCCCTTCAGCTCGCCGTTCTGGTCGACCTGGATCTTGATGGTGGAGTCGATCTCGTCTTCCGACCATTCCATGCCGCTCGCCATGTGCAGGAGCTGGCGAAGCGTCGCGGCGCCGTCGTATTTCTTCACGCCGGCCGCGCGGAGGAGGTCCGCCGCACCGCTGTCGAGATCGACGACGGGGGCAAAGCCCGCGTCCTCGTAAACGAACCCGAACAGCAGCGAGACGATCGACTTGGTGATCGAGGCGATCCCGTAGCGGTCGCGCTCGACGGCGCTCTTGCAGGGGTCGTCGTCGGATCGGACGGACGTGCGCTTGAGCACGGTCTCGCCGCCGCTGATCACGACCAGGGCGCAGACGTGCTGGCGCTGCATGAAATCGGCGATGCTGCAAAGCCGTCCGCCCCCGCAGGGGTAGCTCAGCGCGATGTCGCGTGGCTTCACGAACTGCTTGGAGGGCCAGTTCAGGTCGCCGGCCTGCGCGAATGCCGCGCTTGCGCCGATCGCGATCAGGACAGCGAGGGCGGACAGGCAGAGGCGGAAAGATGCGGGAAAACGAAAACGCCGTGACATGAATCCCCCAGGCTGGAAATTCATCCCATAGCATGGCTGGACCGCGCCATTAACCGGCGGGCTCCGGCGACCGCCTCACTTTTTCGGGGGAGGCCCTCCCGGGAGCCGTTGCCGTTCAGTAGGGAGCAGCCGCAGGGCCCGGGCTTCCCGCGTCGCCTGCATAGGCGTTGGCCGGATCGAGCAGCTCGTCCACCGCCTTGGCCCTGCAGGCCATGACCGCGACGCGGTCACGCGCCGACAGCCTCGAAAAATCCAGCTTGCCGAGCAGGCCGAGAATGCCGGCCGCGCGGAGGAGTCGATGGATCGGGAACCGGCGGATGTGAGGCATCCGACACAACCGCTCCGGACGCCCGCCGTTCCGCCTGCCGGCGGGAAAGGGCGGCAAACATGGCCGCATGGTTACCGCTTTTCTGCGTCCGATTGCCTGCTCGCGCGCGCCGCGCCACCTTTTCACGCGCCCCGCCCTCCGCTAAGACCCGGGCATGCCGCGGGTTTTTGCAGCCACCATGCGAATTACCGGCCCGGCCTCGCTCTGACGGGGCCGGGATGGCCGTGCTTGGCCCGCGCTGCTTTCGCGGCGTTCCCACGATTTTCACGAGTTCGAGCCTTAAAGGCCAGACGATGAACGACAAGAAGGCTGCTTCCTCCACGTCCGACGGAGGCCGCGACTATTCCCTGACGCTGTTCCTGCCGAAGACGGAATTTCCGATGCGCGCCGGGCTGCCGCAGCGCGAGCCGGAGGTCCTGAAGCGCTGGGACGCGATGGGCCTCTACAAGCGCCTGCGCGAGGCGGCGAAGGGGCGGGAGAAATACATCCTGCACGACGGCCCGCCCTACGCGAACGGCCACATCCACATCGGCACGGGCCTGAACAAGATCCTGAAGGACGTGGTGGTGCGCTCGCACCAGATGCTCGGCTACGACGCGAACTACGTGCCGGGCTGGGACTGCCACGGCCTGCCGATCGAGTGGAAGATCGAGGAGGAGTACCGGGCGAAGGGCAAGAACAAGGACGCCGTCCCGATCAACGAGTTCCGCGCCGAATGCCGGGAATTCGCGCGCCACTGGATGGGCGTGCAGGCCGAGGAGTTCAAGCGCATCGGCGTGGTGGGCGACTTCGAGCATCCCTACACGACGATGAGCAACGCGGCGGAGGCGACGATCGCCGCCGAGCTGATGAAGTTCGCCGTGTCGGATCAGCTCTATCGCGGCTCGAAGCCCGTCATGTGGTCGGTGGTCGAGAAGACCGCGCTCGCGGAAGCCGAAGTGGAATACCACGACTACACGTCCGACACGGTTTGGGTGAAGTTCCCGGTGACGTCCGGGCCGCGCACGCTGCGCGGCTCCTCGGTGGTCATCTGGACGACCACGCCATGGACCATCCCCGGCAACCGCGCGGTCAGCTATTCGCCGAAGATCGCCTACGGGCTCTACGAGGTCAGCGCTTCCCCGGAGGGTAATTGGGCGAAGGCCGGAGATCGCTGGGTGCTCGCCGATCCGCTCGCCGCGGACGTGATGAAGCAGGCGCGCGTGGAGGGCATGGAGCGCCTCGCCGACGTGCCGGCGGAGGAATTCGAGACGCTGGTGCTGGCGCATCCGCTGCGGCATGCGGGACTGGGCGGCTACCAGTTCGACGTGCCTGTGCTGCCCGGCGACCACGTCACCGCGGACACCGGCACCGGCTTCGTCCACACCGCGCCCGGTCATGGCCGCGAGGACTTCGATCTCTGGATGGAGCACCGCCGCGAGCTGGAGGAGAGCGGCGTTGATACGACGATCCCCTACACCGTCGACGGCGACGGGAAGTTCACGCACGATGCACCGGGCTTCGAAGGCCGGCGGGTCATCACTGAGGCGGGCGAGAAGGGCGACGCCAACACCGCGCTGATCGAGGCGCTGACCAAGGCCGGAATGCTCGTCGCGCGCGGCCGGCTGAAGCACCAGTATCCGCATTCGTGGCGCTCCAAGAAGCCGGTCATCTTCCGCAACACGCCGCAATGGTTCATCCACATGGACCGTAACATCGGCGGCGCCGGCGACACGCTCCGCGCCCGGGCGCTGCAGGCGATCTCCGATACGGAATTCTTCCCCGCTGCCGGGCAGAACCGGCTGCGCGGCATGATCGAGAACCGGCCCGACTGGGTGGTGTCCCGGCAACGCGCCTGGGGCGTGCCGATCGCCGTCTTCGTCAACGCGAAGACCGGGGAAGTGCTGAAGGACGAGGCGGTCAACGCGCGCATCGTCGAGGCGTTTCGCGCCGAGGGCGCCGACGCCTGGTTCAAGGAGGGCGCGCACAAGCGCTTCCTCGGCAATTCCCACGACGCGGCGGAGTGGGAGAAGGTCGACGACATCCTCGACGTCTGGTTCGATTCCGGCTCCACGCACGCCTTCGTGCTGGAGCAGCGGCCCGACCTGCAATGGCCGGCCTCGCTCTATCTCGAAGGCTCCGACCAGCACCGCGGCTGGTTCCATTCCTCGCTGCTGGAAAGCTGCGGCACGCGCGGCCGCGCGCCCTACGACGCGGTGCTGACGCACGGCTTCGTCATGGCCGAGGACGGGCGCAAGATGTCAAAGTCGCTAGGCAACCAGGTGACGCCGCAGCAGGTGATCGAGCAGTCGGGCGCCGATATCCTGCGGCTCTGGGTGGTCTCCTCCGACTATGCCGAGGATCTCCGCATCGGATCGGAGATCATCAAGACCAACGTCGACTCCTACCGCAAGCTTCGCAACACCATCCGCTGGATGCTCGGTTCGCTCGCGCACTTCCGTCCCGAATATCGCGTGCCGGAGGCGGAGATGCCGGAGCTCGAGCGGCTGATGCTGTCGCATCTCGCGCGGCTCGATCAGATCGTGCGCGAGGGCTACGCGGCGTTCGACTTCAAGCGCGTCGCCTTCGCGCTGTTCAATTTCATGACGACGGACCTCTCGGCCTTCTACTTCGACATCCGCAAGGACCGGCTCTATTGCGATCCGCAATCGTCGAAGGCGCGGCACGCGGCGCTGACGGTGATCGACCGCCTGTTCGACAGCCTCGTGCGCTGGCTCGCGCCGATGCTGCCGTTCACGTGCGACGAGGCCTGGGTGGAGCGCCACGGCGGATCGGGCACCGTGCACCTGGAGCTGTTCGAGGCGCTGCCGGCGAGCTGGCGCAATCCGGCGCTCGAGGCGAAATGGGAGAAGGTGTACCGGCTTCGCCGCGTCGTGCTCGGCGCGCTCGAAGAGGTTCGCGTCGCGAAGAAGATCGGCTCGTCGCTGGAAGCCAGAGCCGTGCTCTTCCTCTCTGATCCCGAACTTGTCGCGGCGCTCGAAGGCGTCGACATGGCAGAGGTCGCGATCACCTCGGGCTGCGAGCTGAAGCCCTACGGGCTCGCGCCCGAGCGCGCGTTCCGGCTCGCCGGGGAAAAGGAAGCGGCGGTGGTGATCGAAGCGGCGGCGGGACGGAAGTGCGCGCGCTCGTGGAAGTATTCGAGCGAAGTCGGCGCCGATCCGGACTATCCCGACGTGACGCTCCGCGACGCCGCGGCCTTGCGCGAATACGATGCCGCGCGCCAGGCTGCCGAATAGCATGGCGGGTCGGGCGCGGGGTCTCGGTATCGCGGCCGCCGTGCTCGGCGTGCTGATCGACCAGGCGCACAAGGCCTGGATGCTCGGGCCCTTCGACATCGAGACGAAGGGCCGGGTTGCGCTCGGTCCGTTCCTCGATCTCGTGATGGTCTGGAACAGGGGCATCAGCTACGGCCTCCTGACGCAGGACGGCGATCTCGGCCGCTGGGTGCTGATCGCGCTTGGCCTCCTGGGGGCGCTCCTCTTCGGCTGGTGGCTCTGGTCGACGCGCGGATTTCTCGCCGCGCTTTCGCTCGGGCTGGTCATCGGCGGAGCGCTCTCCAACGTGATCGACCGGCTGCTTCACGGGGCGGTGGCGGATTTCTTCCTTTTGCACCTCGGGTCGATCGAATGGTACGTGTTCAATCTGGCCGACGTCTGGATCGTGGCGGGCGCCATAGGGCTGGTGCTCGCCTGGGCGACCGAACGCCCCGAAATCGCCACGGAAACGTGAGAATCGCGGCGCTCGGGTGGATTTCGGGCGGCGCCATGCCCAGTCGCGGCACAGTCGCGCGCCCGCGCCGTGCGTGCTATAGGACGGGGATTCGAGGGTCTTGAGAACATGATGCGTTCCGCACGGTCCGGCACGTTCTGGCTTTCCGCGCTGCTGGTGCTGCCGGCCGGGCTCGGCGGCTGCATGCACACCTCGACCTACGGCACCGGCGAAATGCCGGAGATGGCGATGTTCCGCGAGGTTACGGGCGGGCTCCTCGACAAGAACAAGAAACCTGCCCCCATCGACTATCAGCCGCGCGCTCCCCTCGTGATGCCGCCCACTGCCGCCGGACAGCTTCCGCCGCCGGCCGAGACAGCGGCGGATGCGAACCCCGACTGGCCGGTCGATCGCGACCAGCTGACCGCGGACGCCGACGCGCGCGCGGATGACGGCGATCCGCGCAACGACATCAATCAGGCCGAGTACCGGCGGCTGAAGCCGTTGCAGGGCGTGTTTCCGCGCCAGACGCAGCGGCAGGAGACTTTCGTTTCCGGCGATTCCGGCAAGGATGACTACTACAACACCGTCGTCCATGGCCGGGCGCAGCGCGAACAATTCGCCAAGGCGGTCGCCGAGTCGAAGGGCTTCGGCGGCGCAGCCACGCAGCGGCGCTTCCTGACCGATCCGCCTGTGACCTACCGCCAGCCGGTCTCCGCCGATCCGTCGCAGCCTCCCGTCGCCGTCGACGAGCCGAAGGGAAATTTCATCACCCGCTGGTGGCGCCGCCCCTAGGCCCGCCCTGTCTCGTGCTAGGCTGAGCCGGCACGAGGGATTCGCTCAGGCCGAGGACCCGGTGACGATCCGTCGCCTTCCAGATCATGTCATCAACCGCATCGCCGCCGGCGAGGTGGTCGAGCGCCCCGCGAGCGTCGTGAAGGAACTCGTGGAGAACGCGCTCGACGCCGGCGCGCGTCGCATCGACGTCGTAACGGCGGGCGGCGGCAAGAGCCTCGTCCGCGTGACCGACGATGGTTCCGGCATGCGCCGTGCGGATCTGGCGCTCGCGGTCGCGCGACACTGCACCTCGAAGCTTCTGGACGACGACCTGGCGGCGATCGCCACGCTCGGCTTCCGCGGCGAGGCGCTGGCGTCGGTGGGCGCGGTGGCGCAGCTCACGATCGAGTCGCGGCACGCGAGCGAGGAGCACGCCTGGGCGATCGAGGTGGAGGGCGGCAGGGAGGGACAACCGCGGCCTGCCAGTCGCGCTTCCGGCACGCAGGTCGAGGTGCGCGACCTCTTCTTCGCGACTCCGGCGCGGCTCAAATTCCTCCGCTCCGACCGCGCCGAGGCGAATGCGCTGACCGAGACGGTTCGGAGACTGGCGCTCGCCAATCCGGGCATCCGCTTCACGCTTTCCGGCGCGGACCGGCTGCCGCTCGATCTCGCGCCGCAGGACGGGGAGGGAGCCTCCGGCCGCCGCGTGGCGCAGGTAGTCGCCGAAGGGTTCCTGGAAAACGCCATGGCGATCGACGCCATGCGCGAGGGTGCGCGGCTCACCGGCCATGCCGGCCTGCCGACCTTCCACCGCGCCAACTCGCTGCAGCAGTTCATGTTCGTCAACGGACGCCCGCTTCGCGATCCGCTCCTCGCGAGCGCCCTCCGCGCCGCCTATTCCGACGTCCTGTCGCGCGATCGCTTTCCGGTCGCGGCGCTTTTCCTCGAGATGGACCCGGCGGAGTTCGACGTGAACGTGCACCCCGCAAAGCTCGAAGTTCGCTTCCGCGATCCCGGCATGGTGCGCGGCCTCGTCATCGGCGCGATCCGCGACGCGCTCGCCGCACACGGCTTCCGCGCCGCTTCGAGCGTGGGAGCCGCGACACTCGCCGCGTTCCGTCCGGAGCCGTCCGCGGCGCGTGCCCCTTATGCGAACGGCGGAAGCGGCGTGGGCTTTCAGCGCTGGGGAGCGCCGGCACCCGGATTTGAGGCAGGCGGCTTCGGCGAGGCGGCGCAGGCAGGCTTCGCCGTGCTCGACCGTCCCTCGGCCGACGCGCGCGCGACGCTTTCCGTACCGAGCGCGGAAGCGCTCGAACGGCCGCTTGGCGCGGCGCGCGCGCAGATCCACTCCAACTACATCGTGGCGCAGACCGACGACGGTCTCGTCATCGTCGACCAGCACGCGGCGCATGAGCGCATCGTCTACGAAAAGCTCAAGGCGGCGCTGGAAGGCAGGATGGTGGCGCGCCAGATCATGCTCATCCCCGAGGTGGTCGAGCTGCCGCGCGATGACGTGGAACGCCTTCTTTCGCGCGCGGAGGAACTGACGCAGGTCGGGCTCGTGGTCGAGGCCTTCGGCCCGGGCGCCGTGGCGGTGACGGAGACGCCGGCGATGCTCGGCGCGCTCGACGCCGCGAGCCTTGTCCGCGACATTGCCGACGACCTCGCCGAATGGGACGCGACGACGCGGCTTTCGGAACGGCTCGACCACGTGGCGGCGACCATGGCCTGCCACGGCTCGGTGCGCGCCGGCCGGCTGCTCAAGCCCGAGGAGATGGACTCGCTCCTCCGCGAGATGGAGAGAACCCCCAATTCCGGCCAGTGCAATCACGGCCGCCCGACCTATGTCGAACTCAAGCTCGCCGATGTGGAGCGGCTGTTCTGGCGGCGGTGAAACCGGAACCCGGCCCGCCGCCGTATTAGTCGTTGGCCAGGGCAATTCAATCTATGCTGGCCGGCTTGGGCAATGCGTTCCACCCGAGGGGACCGCCATGACGGCAATCAACGAGAAGCTCCTGGAAGAGCGTTTGACCGCGCTGGAATCGGCGCGGACGTGGAGTCCGCGCCTCATCTCCAAGCTCGAGAGCCACATCCGCTCGGCCGGCGATGCCGAGCTCCTGCGCATCAACCCGATGAAATTCGCCGCCGAAAAGAACCTCGGCGAGGTGGAGACGGTCGACCTGCTGCTGCATGCCGCGGCGCTCGGCCTATTCGAGATGACGTGGATTCTGATCTGTCCGGTCTGCTCCTGCGTGATCGACAGTTTTCGGGCTCTTCGTAACCTGAACAGCCATTGTCGCTGCACGAACTGCCATGTCGATCTCGTCGCCGAGCTCGACGACATGATCGCCGTCACGTTCACGGTGAACCCGGAGATCCGGCGGATCGCCTACCATGATCCGGACACGCTGACGGTCGAGGATTACACGTTCCGCTATCGCTCGACGCCGGAGGGTATGGTCCCCGACGGAACGCCCTTCACCCGGATGAAGGAGGCGCTGATGCGGGCGCTCGCCTATCTCGAACCGGGCGCCACGACATCGCTGACGATGATGGCCGAGCCGGGGGCGCTGCGCGGCAGCAGCTACGACGGCGACGCGGGATTCCTCTTTATCGTCGATCCTGCGCTGCCGCCGGCCGAGCAGCGGATCGCAATATCCTGCGACCTCGATTCGTGCACGCCCGACGTCGGCAGCATCGCCCCGGGGAAGGTGACCTTCGCGGTAACGAGCGTCGCGACGAAGCGCTTCGCCTTCGGAGTGATTCAATTGCCTCCGAATGTCGATCGGCCGCCGCCTCTGCACTTCGCGCCATTCCTTTCAGGCAAACAGCTGCTGACGACGCAGACGTTCCGCGATCTCTTCCGCTCCGAGGTGATCCGCGGCAGCGAGGGTCTCGGCGTGAAGGACATCGCGTTGCTCTTCACCGACCTGAAGGGCTCGACCGCACTCTACGACCGGATCGGCGACTTGAATGCTTTCTCGCTGGTACAGCAGCATTTCGACCGGCTGCAGGACGTGACGGTTCGCCACCACGGCGCGATCATCAAGACCATCGGCGACGCCGTCATGGCGGCCTTCGTCAAGCCGGCGGACGCGGTGCAGGCGGCGCTCGAAATGCGGAGCGAGATCGCCGCCTTCAACGCGCAACAGCCCGACAAGGGGCTGGTGCTGAAGATCGGCGTCCACAAGGGCGCGGCGATCGCGGTGACGCAGAACGAGCGGCTGGATTATTTCGGGCAGACGGTGAACATCGCGGCGCGCGTGCAGAATCTCGCCGACGCCGGTGAGATCTTCGTCAGCCAGGACGTTTACGAGGCGGCCGGTGTCCGCGACGAACTGGCGCCCTTCGCGGTCGAGCCGCAAATGGCGCAGCTCCGCGGCGTGCAGCAGGAGCTCCCGGTGTTTCGCGTCGGGCAGGCTTCATAGGTCTGATTGCCGCCCGGCACCGTTGTTCGGTCACCGGGAGTCGGGCCATCTTCGCGCGCCGTGCAACACGCGAAGGATGCTGACGCCACGTCTCTCGACGCGGTAGCCAACAATGAAGGGCGTTCCGGTGACGACTAGTTCTCGCGTCCCTTTCAAGCGACCTGGCCTGTCGAGATTCGGATGATCGGCCAGGATCGCGGTTGCCTCCCGGAGCCGGTCGTGAACTTCATACGCCGCTCGCGGACTCTCAAGAGCGATGTAGCCAACGATCTCGGCAAGATCCTGCTCTGCAAGAGGCCGCCACTCAATCTTCACCGCCGAGCTTCTCCGCCGCGATACGATCGATGATGGAACGGGTCCTGGCCATCACGACATCATGGGGGATACTCGGACGCGGGTCGTCGATCGCGGCCTCGATCTGCCTCCTGAACCACGCGTCATGGTCTGGCTCGGATCGCTGGTGCTGCTCGACATAGGCGCGCATGAAATCTCGCAGTACCTGCGCCGCAGGTCGATCCTCCATTTCGGTTGCGGATTTGAAAGCCGCCTTCAGATCGGCAGAGACGCGAAAGTTGAAGCTTTCCTCCTTGGGGTGAGCGGTGGCCCGCGGCATGCTGGGTCCTCCATTCGTAAGGATAATGTCGTTACATAATACGTGCGTCTTCGGGTTTTTCAATCGCTTCTTCCGGGCCAACCGCCAACGATGAGCTGGCTTTCGCCGGATTTCCTCGCATCGAGGGCCTCAAAGCCAGGCGGCAGTGCGATTATTGCCGAACCGCTTTCCTCCAGCACGCATAGCGCTCCGGCCTCCAGCCAGCCTCCCGCCGCGGCGCTGGCGAGCGCCTTCTCGCCCAGGCCCTTGCCATAGGGCGGGTCGAGAAAAACGAGATCGAACGGCGCGATCGTGCCGGCCTGCCCGAGATCGGTCGCGTCGCGGCGAAGGATTTTCGCGACGCCGTTCAGGCCGAGCGTCTCCATGTTCTCGCGGATGAGGCCGCGGCCTTCGACGCCGTTCTCCACGAACAGCGCCTGCGCCGCCCCGCGCGAAAGCGCCTCGATGCCGAGCGCGCCGGTGCCGGCGAAGAGGTCGAGCACGCGCGTATCCTCCCGCGGCAGGCCGTAGGAATGGGCGAGGATGTTGAAGAGTGACTCGCGCAGCCGGTCGCTCGTCGGGCGGATGGCGTTGGAGCGGGGCGACGCGAGTGCGC
Source organism: Hyphomicrobiales bacterium (assembly GCA_038211615.1). GTDB lineage: Bacteria > Pseudomonadota > Alphaproteobacteria > Rhizobiales > Afifellaceae > DASWJZ01. Next base: position 4,765 of record JBBQVL010000097.1, on the reverse strand, counting down.
GCCCCCTAAATCTTCCGCCGACGACGCGCATGGGGATTTCTCTGCGGCGCCGGGGCCTCTCGCGTCCGCGGCTTCTTCGCCACGGGTTTCGGCTCCGCCTCGCGTGCCCGCAGCGGCGCGTCGAAATCCGCGCCGGAGGCTTCAGCCAGCTTCTCGCCGAGCTGGTCGCGGAGCACGCGGCCGCGCACCTCCTCAACCGCCCCGTCGTTCAGGTCGCCGAGCTGGAAGGGACCGTAGGAGATGCGGATGAGCCGGTTCACGCCGAGCCCGAGATGTTCGAGCACGCGCTTCACCTCGCGGTTCTTGCCCTCGCGCAGGCCGACCGTCAGCCAGACGTTCGAACCCTGCACGCGGTCGAGCTTCGCTTCCACCGCCCCGTAGACCATGCCGTCGATGGTTACGCCGCGGCGGAGCGCGTCGAGCCGCGGCTGGTCGATCTCGCCATGCGCGCGCACGCGGTAGCGCCGCAGCCAGCCGGTCGCGGGAAGCTCCAGGATACGCGCCAGCCCGCCGTCGTTGGTGAGAAGCAGCAGGCCCTCGGTGTTGATGTCGAGCCGGCCGATGGTCATCACCCGCGGCATGTCGGGCGGCAGCGACGAAAAGATGGTGGCGCGGCCTTCAGGATCGCGGTTGGTGGTGACGAGCCCCTTCGGCTTGTTGAAGAGCCAGAGCCGCGTGCGCTCGCGCAGTGCAAGCAGCTTGCCGTCGACCTCGATGCGGTCGCCGGGCGAGACGATCGTCGCGGGGGTCGCCACCGCGCGGCCGTTCAGCTTGACGCGGTTTTCGGCGATCATGCGCTCCGCGTCGCGCCGCGAGGCGAGGCCGGAACGCGCGATGCGCTTGGCGATCCGCTCGCCCGCCGGACGGTCCCGATCGCCGCTGCCGGCTTGTTTTTCCTTCGCCACGTCGCCACTCATGCGGGTCTCTTATCAAAGGGGCCAGAGCGAAGCGAGACAATGAGCCGCGAGAGCGAAAACTTCATGGCCCTGGCGCTGAAGGAGGCCGAGGCGGCCGGCCTGCGCGGCGAGATTCCGGTGGGGGCCGTGCTTGTCAGGGGTGGGGCGGTCGTCGCGAGCGCCGGCAACCGCTCGCGCGAGCTCTCCGACGTCACCGCGCACGCCGAGGTGCTCGCCATCCGCGAAGCGGCAAGGCGGCTTGCCGGCGAGCGGCTGACCGACTGCGACCTCTACGTGACGCTCGAGCCCTGCACGCTATGTGCGGCGGCCATTTCCTTCGCGCGCATCCGGCGGCTGACCTACGGCGCCGCCGACCTCAAGGGCGGAGCGGTCGAGCACGGCGTCCGCTTCTTTCACGCGCCCACCTGCCACCATGCGCCAGAGGTTTACTCCGGTATCGGCGAGACGGCCGCGGCGGATCTTCTGCGGCGCTTCTTCCGCGACCGGCGCTGAAAGCGCCGGCAGTTCGAACGGCGTGTTGATGACGAGTTCGAGGCGGCGCTTCAGGTCGTCCTTGAAGCCGACGTTCATGTCGAGGATCGCCTGGGTCTTGAGGAAATCCATGATGAAGACGCCGCTGATGTCGGGCCGCACCAGCACGTCCGGCTGATGCCATTTGAGCTTCTCGCGGATCACCGACTGCATCGAGATCTGCGCGGCGCCCACGACGCATTCGAGCAGGCCCGGCCTGCGGTCGCCGATTTCACTCGGCCCGCCGGCAACGTCGCAGGCGACACTGATCTGGCAATCGGCGACATGATCGAAGGGGAGCGGGTTGCAGGCGCCGCCGTCGATCAGGAAACGCCCGTCGAGCTGCACCGGCCGGAAGAGCGCGGGGATGGCTATGGAGGCGGCGATAGCCGGGCGGAGCGGGCCTTCCTGCAGGATCGCTTCTGTCCAGGCATAGAAATCGCAGGCGACGACCTTCAGCGGGATTTTTAGCTCTTCGAAGGTTTCCGGCAGCAGATCGTAGCCGGGCACGAAGGATTCGAGGATCACGCGGGCGTCGAACTGCGGCGTGATGGAGCGGCCGCGCAGCAGATCGGTGAAGGCGAGCGGCCGGGCCTTCCAGAGCCGCGCCAGCACTTCGCGGCGTTTGCTGTAGAAGCCGACCGCCGCCTCGCGCATTTCGCGGCCGGAGAAGCCGGCGGCGTAACCCGCGCCGATGATCGCGCCGATCGACGTTCCGGAGATCAGCGCCGGCTTTACGCCAAGCTCGTCGAACGCCTCGCAGACCAGGATGTGCACCATGCCACGGGCGCCGCCGCCGCCGAGCGCAAGACCGATACGCGTCTCCACCGACATCGTGCCTTCCTCCCGGAAGGAAACCTGGGTGCGCCTTCCTCCCGGAAGGAAATCTGGCGAGGCATTTCGCCTTCACAAGGCGCATTCTAGCCGAAAGTTCGGTACTGCGGGTTAATCCCGATCAGGTTCTCCGCATCGCCCGCCAGCCGATGTCGCGGCGGCAAAATCCCTCCGGCCAGTCGATCCGGTCTATCGCCGCGTAGGCGCGCTCCCGCGCCTCGCCAACGGTGCCGCCGAGCGCAGCGGCGGCAAGGACCCGCCCTCCCGCCGCGACGATCTTCCCGCCTTCGCGGCGGGTGCCGGCGTGGAAGATTTCGACGCCCGAAAGCGACGCCGCCGCTTCGAGGCCGCGGATTTCGGAGCCGCCGGCATAGGCGCCGGGGTAACCCTTCGCCGCCATTACCACCGCGAGCGCTGCTTCTTCCCGCCAGCGGACGCTGACCTGGTCGAGCACCCCATCCATGGCCGCGACGAGGATGGTGAGGAGATCGTCCTTCAGCCGCAGCATGAGGACCTGGCATTCCGGGTCGCCGAAGCGGACATTGTATTCGATGAGCTTCGGCGCGCCGGCGTCGATCATCAGCCCGGCGAACAGCACGCCGCGAAAGGCGATGCCGCGGCGGGCTAGCGCGGCGACCGTCGGCCGGATGATCTCCGCCATCACCCGTTCGCCCATCGCCGCGTCGACGACCGGCGCCGGCGAGTACGCCCCCATGCCGCCGGTGTTCGGGCCGAGGTCGCCGTCGAAGGCGCGCTTGTGGTCCTGCGCCGTGCCGAAGGGGATCACGTTCTGCCCGTCGGAGAGTGCGAAGAAGCTGGCCTCCTCGCCGTCGAGGAATTCTTCCACCACGGCCGACGCGCCGGGCTCGGCGAAAATCGCGTCGAGGGCGGACAGCGCCTCGCCAGGATCCGTCGCCACGGTGACGCCCTTGCCGGCCGCCAGCCCGTCCGCCTTCACCACGACCGGGAGGGCGTGGCCCTCGACGTAGGCGCGCGCCGCGTCGCGATCTGTGAAGCGCCGGTAGCCGGCGGTCGGGATGCCGGCCTCGGCGCAGAGGTCCTTCGTGAAGCCTTTCGAGCCTTCCAATTCCGCCGCGGCCTGCGTCGGCCCGAAGGCCCGGATGCCGGCGACCGCGAGAGCGTCGACCAGCCCGGCGACGAGCGGCGCTTCCGGGCCGACGACGACGAGGTCGATATTCTCTCGCCGGCAGAAGGCGATGAGCGCTCCATGGTCGGCCGGATCCAGCGCGACGCACTCCGCAACATCGCAGATCCCCGCATTCCCGGGCGCGGCAAAGAGTTTCGTCAGCAGCGGGGAGGCGGAGATCGCCCACGCCAGCGCGTGCTCCCGCCCGCCCGATCCGATCAGAAGCACCCGCACCGCCGCTCCAGGTCCCGCTTTGATCCCGCTTAGCACGCGCGCAGGCAGGGAGAAATGCGAGTGGCGGCTGCCGGGCGCATCGGTCGTAAGCGCGATGATCCAGAATAAAAAACAACGCCGGCTTACATTATGTTCTATGGCGGGCGATACTCTTAATATTTATCGATACGAATGAGAGATTTCCGCTCCCGAATGGAAGTAATATTAGACACAGTTAACTTGGTTCATTAAACTCTTGTCTTCGCAGAAGATCGGCCTTGCTCGTCACTGTGCCGGATTTAAAGATTATGTTTCTTTGGTGATAGATGTTCATGATGTCCCGAACCCCGTAGTCTCAAAGAGCAGTCGGAAGACCCTTTTCTGAGCCAGCCGGGCCGCAATCGGGAGCTTCCACATGAAAAGATCGTCAGAAACCGCGCTCGCCCTCATCCTGTCGCTCGGCGCTGCCGCTGCCTTCCCCTCGTTGGGCGAAGCACGCAACGTGGGCAATCCGCAGATCCAGACAACGACCGCGGAGATCCGCGCCGGTCGCCTGAAAATTACCGGCACCGGAGATGTCGCCGGCCGGATGGTGAAGATCGACGGCACCACGTTCTCCACGCTCGTCGACACGCAGAAGCGCTTCAGCTTCGACGTGAACTATCGGTCGCCGAATTGCCATTTGGGGCTCAGCACCACGACCGGAACGCTCGACGTGGCGATCGAGAACTGTGGTCCGATACTTCTCAACCGCGGTGCCTGGACAGCGCTCGAGACATACTCTGCCGGCGACGTCGTCGTCCTCCTCGGCACCAGCTGGGTCGCCTTGAAGGCGAATATTCGCAATCGGCCGGGGGGAAGCAATCTGGACAGTTGGCAAATCCTCGCCGAGCGCGGCCTCCTCGGACCGACGGGCAGGGCCGGTGAAGTGGGAATGACCGGCCCGGCCGGTCCGACGGGTCCGGCCGGTGACGCTGGCACTAGCGGCGAGATCGGTCCGGCCGGTCCCACCGGCGAGGCCGGTCCGGCAGGCGCCGCCGGCGCACCTGGTGAAATCGGCCCGGCAGGTCCGAATGGCGAGGCCGGCGCGACGGGCGCTCCTGGCGCACCTGGCGAGATCGGCCCGGCAGGTCCGAATGGCGAG
>JBBQVL010000096.1:0-14806 GCA_038211615.1 Hyphomicrobiales bacterium | reverse complement strand
CAGCGACTCCACGATGTCGGCGTTCGATTGATGTTGGCGCTCGCGCGCTTCATCGGTCAGGCGGACCAGAGCGTTCGCGCGGTCCGCCATGTCCTCCACCAGGCTGTCGTTGCGCACAGTGACATCGACCAGCCGGCGCATGTCGTCGCGATAGCGCTGCAGCGCGTCGGCCGCTTCCTTCGCGGCGGCGACGTGGCTCGGGTCGCGTACGATGCCTGTGAGGCGGATGAGATCGAAGCGCGCCTGCTCGGCGTAGGTCAGGAACAGCTCGTAGAAGCCCGTGCGCTCGCCGGTGTTGGTCTGCAGAAAATCGTCGCGCGAAGAACGGGCGGACAGAAGGTTGCGGTAGATCGTGCCGGCGAGCACCGCGCCGCTCCGCGCGCGGTCGGCCTCGTTCAAAAGCACGAAAGCGGCGAGCGCGATGGCCGCCGCGATGGTGATCGGAATTCCTCCGACGAGAAAGACCTTGTAGCTGATCCGCATTCCGCCAACCGAACCGGAACCCCACGCCCGGCGCCGGGCGATCTTACCAGAGGGTGGCGGGCGGGGGCGAGACATGCTGCCGCTGCCGGGCGGCGGGTCATGCGCCGTGGCGCGCATCCCTTTCGCGGGCCGCTGGCGGGCGCCGTCTAGCGCTGCGACATCGCGGAAGTCGGAACGCGGACCAGAACGGTGGTGTTCTGGCCGGCCTGGTAGCCAATCGTGACAGTACGGACACGCGGCGCCGGCGAACCGTCAGCCGTGGAGAGGCACGAAGCGTCGATGTTCGGCCAGACCGCGCCGGCACAGTTCACCGAGGGGCCGAGATCGCCTTTCGACAGGCTCGCGGCGGCGGACGCGAGCGCGGCATCCGGGGCTTCGTCGGCGAATGATGCGAAAGCCGCCCCGATCCGGTCGCCGGCCACGTCCACCGCAACCGGGCTGGAGGAGGCGCGGGCGCTTGCGCTAAAAGGGGCAGCCAGCAGCCCGGCGACGATCAGCAGAAGGCCGAACAGGATCGCCGCGGCGACAAGCTTGCGTGACTGGATCATCTGACATCCCTCCGGAGCCGAATTTCAGCTCCCCCCTTGATCGAGGTATAGGCCGGGCTGCTTTTCGCCCGGCCTACGCGGAGAGGGAAAACGTGTTTCGTCGGAAGGCCCGATTGTTTCTTCGCGGCGGGCCGGAAGAAACAATCCGGGGACTAAGGCCCCTCGCCTGCCCCATCCGGCGAAAAAACGTAGCCAGCGCCGCGCACCGTCTTGATGACCTTCGGGTGCGCCGGATCTGGTTCGATCTTCTTGCGGATGCGGGTGATGCGGACGTCGATGGCGCGATCGAACGCCTCCGAATCGCGCGCCTGCGCCAGGTCGAGCAGCCGCTCGCGGGTCAGCACGCGCTTGGGATTCTCGGCGAAGGCTTTGAGGAGACTGAACTCCGAGGCGGTGAGCGGATGCTCGTTTCCTTCAGGATCGCGCAGCGCGCGGGCGTCCAGGTCCAGCCACTTGGTGCCCATTTTCACCGTGCGGTTCGGCGTACCTGCCGGGCCCGCGGCGGCGGCGGCGCTCCGCCGGAGCACCGAACGAACGCGCGCCAGAAGCTCGCGCAGTTCCGCCGGCTTGGCGAGATAATCGTCGGCCCCGAGCTCCAGCCCCACCACCCGGTCGATCGGGCTCGCGGTCGCGGTCAGCATGATCACCGGCACGTTGCCGGACTGCTTCAGGAAGCGGATCAGCGAAAGCCCGTCCTCCTCCGGCATGTTGAGGTCGAGGACGACGAGGTCCGGCCGCGCCCTCTCGACCTCGGCGCGGAGGGACTTGCCGCCGTCGCAGAGCGTCACGTCGAAGCCGTGCATCTTCAGATAGTCGCCGATCATATCGCGCGCGGCGGCCTCGTCGTCGACCACGAAGACGTTCTGCTGCTGGCTCATTCCGCATTCGCCTCATCGGTGAGCGGCAGCGCGATCGCGAACACCGCCCCACCCGCCGGAGCGCGACTTTCCACGAAGATGCGCCCGTTGTGAAGGTCGATGATGCGTTTCGCGATGGAAAGGCCGAGGCCGGTTGAGCTTTCCCCCCCGGTCGGCTTGGCGGAAAGTCTCTGGAAACGGCCAAAGACGCGCGCGGCATCCTCGGGTGAAAGTCCCGGCCCCTGATCCGCCACGCGGACCACGGCCTCGTCGCCCTCGCGCGCCGCGCTGATGTCGATCCGTCCGCCCATCGGGCTGTATTTCACGGCGTTGCTGACGAGGTTGTCGAAGGCCTCGCGAAGCCGTTCGGTATCGCCGCGAACGCGGAGCCCGGGCGCGACCGCGACGTGCAATTCCTGGTCTTTGCCGGAGGCGAGCTTGTGATTGCTTTCCGACACCTCGGAGACGAGCAGGCCGAAATCGAGCGGGTAGGCACGGACCGAAATGTCCACCGCGTCGGCGCGCGCATCCGCGATCAGGTCCTCCACCATGGCGGTCAGGCGCCGCGCCGACTGGCGGATGTGCTCGATCTGGTCGCGGGCAGCCTTCTCGGGAAGCTTTCCCGCGGTCAGCAGCTCGGTCAGGATCTCGGTGCGCCCGAGGATCACGCCGAGCGGGTTCTTGAGATCGTGCGCGACGGTGCCAAGCACCTCGCCCTTGAAGGCATTGGCGCTCTTCAGCCGCTCGCTCTGGTTCTCCAGCCTCTCCTTGGCGGCGACGAGCTGCGCGGTCCGGCGCGCCACCTTGTCCTCCAGCCGCTGATTGGCGCGCTCCAGCTCCTCATAGAGCGTCACGTTGTCGAAGGCCGCGGAAAGCCGGCTGCAGAAGACCTCCACCAGCGCCTTGTCCGTGTCGGTCAATTCGCGGTCGGCGTCCATCAGCGCCACCAGCTCGCGGCCGCTGCCGGTGCCCATGTAGAGGAGGTAGCGTCCCCGGCTGAAGTCGTGGCGGCGGCTGTCGAACGCCTTGTGGATGAGCTCGACCAGATCCGCCTCGAGCGAGCGTGTCCTGTCAGTTGCGTAGTCGCGATAACACCCCGAGCCCGCCAGCACCGAAAGTCCGCCCTCGCGGTCCGTCTCGCGCAGCACCAGGATGCCGGCGCAGTCGATCGCCATCAGCGAGGCGAGCTGCGTCAGCACACCCTCCGCCAGCCGCTGCAGCGAACGCTGGTCGAAGAGCGTCGCCGCCGCATCGATGATGATTTCCAGCCCGCGCCGCGTCTGCACAAGCTTCAGGAGCTGGTCGTAGCTCCGGAGCGCCGCCGTCAGGGTGGTGAAGAGCTTGTCGGCGGTGAGCTCGGTCTTTGCCTTGTAATCGTTGATGTCGTAGTCGACCACGACCTTGCGTTCCGGCGCCTGTCCGGGCTGGCCGGTGCGGAGGATGATGCGCACCGTCTCGTTCTTCAGCTCGGTGCGGACGAACTGCACGAGCTCCAGTCCCGCCCCCTCCGTCTCCATGACGACGTCGAGCAGGATGACGGCCATGTCGGGATTGACGCGGAATAGCTCACGCGCCTCGGCCGCCGAGCGTGCCGACAGCAGCTCCAGCCCGCGGCCGTGCAGGGTGAAATCCTGCAGCGCAAAGCGCGTGCCGGTATGCACCCCCTGATCGTCGTCGACGATCGCCACCTTCCAGCCCGGCAGGGCGGGCCCGGCAGGCGGCGCCTCTTCGTCGTCGACCAGCGTTACAAAGTCGGCCTCCTCGGCCATCGACCAGCCCCCCACGCCGCCCAAATTCCGCGGAATCCGATCTAGCGTGGTTTTCCGCCATCTCCAAACGTTGCCGTCGGCAGGTGAATTTTGCCCGCCGCGTGTCTACCTGTCTTCTTCATGGGAGGCGCGAGGCAGCCGGTGAGCGAAGGTCTGGAGGACGTCTGGGTCGAGGTCGGCCGCTTCCGGGCGCGCGCCGAGGCCGAGCAGCATGCCCTCGTGCTCGTCGCCTCAGGCGTGATGTCGCGGCTCGTGCCGGGCGCCGCCGGAATCGTCCTCCTCGTCGCCGCCCCTGACGCGTTGCGTGCGCAGTTCGAGCTCGACGCCTATACACGGGAGAACACCCCTCGCCCGCCATCCCGCAGGATCGACGTGCGTCCGCTGCGCGCGGTGATCGACGGCGCGCTCGTCTATTGCGCGGTGCTGGTATTCGTTCAGGCGGCGGCGGGCCGGGACGCCTTCTCCCGCGACTGGTTCGCGCTCGGGGATGCGCAGGCTGGCCTGATGCGAGGCGGAGAGTGGTGGCGCGCGATTACCGCGCTCGGCCTGCACGCCGATTTCGGGCACCTCGCCGGCAATGTGGCGCTCGGGAGCCTTCTCGGAATTCTTCTCGCGCAGCTTGTCGGTGTCGGGCTCGGATGGCTGGCGATCCTCGTCTGCGGCGCGGCGGGCAATGCGCTGACCGCCCTCTTCTACCCCGCGGAGCACGCGTCGATCGGCGCCTCGACCGCGGTATTCGCGGCGCTCGGACTGCTGGCCGCGCTGGCGTGGCGACAGCGCGCGCCGCTCTGGTGGGGGATCAGGCGATGGCTGCCGCTCGCGGCGGCAGTCATGCTGCTGGCGCTGCTCGGCGTCGGAGGCGAGCACACGGATGTCGGCGCGCATGTCGCCGGGCTGATCGCCGGAGGCGTCGCAGGCGCGGCGCTTGCGGTCGCCGGCGACCGGCTGCCGCAAGGCAGGCAGGCGCAATGGACCTATGGGGCGGCGGCGCTGGGGCTGTTCGCTGCCGCCTGGCTGGTCGCACTGGCGAGCGGTTAGCACTACACCGCCGGCCCCCGGCTGCGGACGCTTGGCTCCGACGCCCGGATTCGCCCGCACACTTCACGCCCGCATTTCTCCCGACCGTTCGGACATATTGCAGGGCCGCGCGGATTACTAATCGAGGGATTGTAGATTTGCTGCGGCTCAACCAAGGTGTGCCGGTGGAGGCCTGACATGGATTCGGAAAACGGACGCGATCTGAAAACCACTGAGGCAAAGGTCAAGAAGGCGTGGAAGACGCCGGAGCTGATTCACGCCAGAACCGAGGAAACGGAGACCGGTCTGAGCCAGGAAACCGATCCGCTGCAACTTCACAAAGCTTCGTAGACTTAGGCGGCGGCCGCATCGTCAGGGCCGAAGGTTGGCATTTCTGCTTCCGGGCGCTCCAGTCCTCCGGAGCGCGGTCATCGCTGATTGGCTGGGGCGCCAGGATTCGAACCTGGGATGGCGGGACCAAAGCCCGCTGCCTTACCGCTTGGCTACGCCCCAAGGCGACCGACCGGGAGTCGGCAGCGATATAGACGCAAGCCGGCGCGGCGGCAATGAAGCGGCCGTTTTCCGGCGTCCTGTCCCGTCCGCGCGATATTCCGTCCCAAGCCTTGCGGCATCGGGGGGCAGCGGGTATATCCGCGCGCCTTGGCGGAGCGTAGCGCAGCCTGGTAGCGCACCTGCTTCGGGAGCAGGGGGTCGGAGGTTCGAATCCTCCCGCTCCGACCATTTCCCGCCGGTCCGTTCCGGACACATAGGTAACATCGCGTCACTAGGACTTGGATGACAGCCTGGTGCCGATGTCTCAGACCGCTCGCCGATGGCGCTTTCGCGCAAAAACCGGTCCAGCTCGCCGGAGCAAGTCGTCCCTGGCAAGTCGCGCACAGCCTCGACGGAGCGCGAATTTCACGCCAATATCGGACGGGAGGTTCGTATGAAAAGCGTGCGCGTCGCCGGTCTGGCAGTTCTTTGCGTCTTGATGGTCGCGGCGTCCCTGCCGGCGGACGCAAGATCGTTCAAATACTGGGACCTGGAAACGCATTCCTTCGTTACCGTCGACCGCGGCGCGTCGCATCGTGGCGCATCGCATCGCCCCAGGCGGGCACCGGCGCGCGCTCCATCGGCCCTTGCCTCCCACAATTTCCCCAAGCCGGACCAGAAATTCGACCGGCAGGTCGTCGGCTACAACGGCGTCGAGTCGCCCGGCACGATCATCGTCGATTCACAGGCGAAGTTTCTCTACTACGTGCTCGAAGGCGGTCAGGCGATCCGCATGGGCGTCGGAGTCGGGCGCGAGGGCTTCGGCTGGACAGGCGTCGTCCATGTCGGCGCCAAGCAGGAGAACCCGAGGTGGTTCCCGCCGCGCGAGATGGTGGCGCGTCAGCCCTCGCTGGCGCGATTCCAGGCTTCAGGAATGGCGGGAGGCGCCGGCAACCCGCTTGGGGTGCGCGCGATCTATCTCTTCAGCGACGAAGGAAAGGATACCCTCTACCGCCTTCACGGCACGATCGAACCCAATTCGATCGGCCAGAACGCGTCTTCCGGATGTATCCGCCTGCTTAACGAAAACGTCACCGAACTCTACGGCCTGGTGCAGATCGGCACGAAGGTCGTCGTCATGTAGAGATGAGCGACGCGGAGCGATTGCTCTGCCGCCGCAAGTGCTCTTGGCGTCCCCGCGACCTGCCTGAGTTTGCGAGAGATCAGGATTCCTTCGCCTCCGGCAACGCTGCGATCACCTGCGACGCCACGGCGTCGAGGTCGATCTCCATGTTTGACAGGGCGGAAACCAGGCGCTGCTTGCCGCCCGTGACGTCCGCCTCCAGTCGACCGTTGGCCTGCTCGACCAGCGCTTCCTTCAGAACGTCGGCAACGCGGGCGTGGCGCGGCTTACGACCCAAAGTCCTGTAGTAAACCATGCCGTCCTCCTTCGGTCATGGCAGTAAACGCGCGAAAAGCGAAATGGATCGTTAGTCCAGGAAGTATTCCGGATTCGGAAAGCTGCGCGGGGTCTCAGCATCGAGATGATCCCGCGCATTCGCTTTCAGGATGGTGCAGAATGCAGGCGCCCGCGTTTCGCTGCCCTCGCGTCGCGCGTCGTCAGGCGGGTCTATCCCTCGCCCATGAAATCGTCCTTGCCGATCTCCAGGCCGCTGCTGCGCAGGATGTCGTAGGCCGTCGTGACGTGAAAGTAGAAGTTCGGCATGGAGAAATGCAGGAGGTAGTCGCCGCCCTTCATGGTGATCTTCCGGTCTCCGGCGGGGAAGGTGATGTCGCGATCTTCCATCCCCTCTGTCTTCTTCGCGTCCACGCCGTCCAGCACGCCGATCGTCTTGGCGATCGCCGCCTTCAGATCGTCGAACGACGCCGCCTTGTCGTCAAGGCTGACCGGCTCCGTGCCTGACAGGCGCGCCGAGCCGCGGAGCGCATGCGAGCAGGCGATCTGCACCTGCCGGGCGAAGTGCAGCATGTCGGGATAGAGGCGGGCCTGGAGCAGCACGGCGGGCTCGATCTTGCGGTTCGCCGCATAGGCCGCAGCCTTGTCGAGAATTGCCGAGAGGGCCGCAAGGCGTCTGCGGTACACAGGCACGGATGCCTGATAGATCGAGAATGTCATTGGGGATGTTCCTGAGCGGGGTTGCGCGCTTCAAAGCCGGCAAAGCGCGGACGTGCCTACTTACACCGGTCCGCGGCTCCTATGCCACCGGCTTCAATCGCCATCAGCCGTACTGCGGAAGCGATCAAACGTGCGGGGGGATTAGTATCCCGGCAAACGAAAGGCGGTCCGCCATGCGGACCGCCATCATCCCCCCGGGCCGGAATTCGTGGCCCGGGAACCAACGGCGCGCGGCCGTTACATCTTCATCATCAGGACCTTGTCAATGACATGGATCACGCCATTCGATTGGTCGACGTCGGCGATGGTGATCTTCGCGGCGTTGCCGGCCTGGTCGAAGACCCAGAGGCTGCCGCCCTGCGCCTTGATGGTGATCGGCGCGCCTTCCACGGTCTGCAGCGTCACCGAGCCGCCCATGGCCTTCGCCTTCTTCATCAGGTCGGCGGCCGAATATTTGCCGGCCACAACATGATAGGTCAGGACCTTGACCAGCGTGTCCTTCATGTCCGGCTTTAGGAGGTTGTCGACGGTGCCGGCGGGCAGCGCCTCGAAGGCGGAATTGACCGGCGCGAAGACCGTGAACGGTCCCGGACCTTCGAGCGTCTCGACGAGGCCGGCGGCCTTCACCGCCGCGACCAGCGTCGTGTGATCCTTCGAATTGACTGCGTTCTCGACGATGTTCTTGTTGGCATACATCGGAGCGCCGCCGACCATGGGCTCGGCCGCGAAGCCGGGCGCCGCCATGCCGAGGCCGAACGCCGCGACGGCTGCGATTCGCATGAAGCTCTGTAGGCTCTTGATCATCTTACGTCTCCCGTGTGCCCATCATTGGGTCCGTCGGCGTTACGGCGGGAGCTGGCGGCGGGTTTTGCATCTCGCGGGCGACGTCGGTCACGGTGTCGTGAAACCGGCGTTAACTTCGCTGCCGTCGTTAACTTCGCTGCCGGCGTTAACTTCGCTGAACGCCGGCTGAACGGCGGCCTCAGCACCGGTTCAAGCCGGGCGCGCTATCCCTCCCCGCGTTGAATTCGGGGGGAAACGCCATGATCCGCACGCTGTGCAATTCGCTCTACGCACTTTCGATCGTCGCGCTGGTCGGCGGCACCGCCTGGTCCGCTGCCGGCATCAAGGCCGAGCGCGAGCATTCCGGCGGGCGCGTCGGCTTCGTGCTGCTGGCGGCGCTGCAGCGATAATCCGGGGCCCGCGCCGCATTGCATCGCCGGCGGGTTTGGATTAGCCGCCGTCCATGCTGGCTTTCTATGCGATCCGCGACGAGCGCCTCTTCCCTCTCGACCCCGCGAAGGATCCGGTCGAAAGCGCGGCGTGGATCGACCTCATCAACCCGACGAAGGACGAAGACTCCGAGGGTGAGCGCCTCCTCGGCGTCGGCATCCCGACACGCGACGAGATGGTCGAGATCGAGGTCTCCTCCCGCCTCTACAGCGAGAACGACACACTCTACATGACCGCGGTGCTGCTCGTTGGCGGGCAGGGTCCGATGCCGCAGAGCGAGCCGGTGACGTTCATCCTGACGCGCGAACGGTTGGCGAGCGTCCGCTACGCCGAGCCCAGCGTCTTCCAGAGCTTCGTTGAGCAGGCCAGGAAAGCCGACTCCAACCTGAAGGACGCCGACTCGATCTTCATCGCGCTGCTCGAGGCGATCATCGACCGGACCGCCGATATCCTCGAAAAAGTCGGCGCCAACATGGACGCCATCTCCACCGCGATCTTCCAGAACGAGGTGGCGCAGGGCACCGCAAGCAGCGACTACAAGGAGCTGCTGCGCCGCCTCGGCCGCGCGGGCGACCTCAACTCGAAAGTGCGCGAGAGCCTGGTCAGCATCGGCCGCCTGGTGAATTTCCTCGCCGCCGAATGCGGCGACATGCACCCGAACCTGCGCGAGCGGACGCGCACCATGTCCGCCGACATCCGCTCGCTCGCCGACCACGCCACCTATGTCTCCGGCAACACGACATTCCTGCTCGACGCGCTTCTGGGTCTTATCAACATCGAGCAGAACGACATCATCAGGATCGTCTCCGTGGTGTCGGTCCTGATCATGCCGCCGACCCTGGTCGCCAGCATCTACGGGATGAATTTCCATTTCATGCCGGAGCTTTCCTGGCCGTTCGGCTACCCCCTCGCCCTCGTCGCCATGCTCGCGGCGGCGCTCGTTCCCTACGCGATCTTCAAGCGCCGCGGCTGGCTCTGAGGGCGGCGGCCGCCTCGCCGCCTGCCGAAGAGGACAGATTTTGAACCGATTCCCGGCGGTCCGGGCCCGTGTCGCTGTTGATTTCCACCCGTAATCCGTCCTTACCTACGGACCAGTGGGAGCGGACGAACTGTCCGACCCCGATTGTTTCCCAACGGGAGGGTCTGCATGTATTTGAAACACATCATGAAGGCGGCGCTGGTCGGCGTCAGCCTGGCGGCGCTGGCGGGGGCCGGCGCGTCCGCGAAATCACTGGTCTACTGCTCCGAAGCCTCGCCGGCGAACTTCGATCCCGGCACCACGACGGGCGGCAACGACTTCGACGCTTCCTCGCGCACCATCTATTCGCGGCTGGTCGAATTCGTGCACGGCGGCACCACGGTCGAGCCGGGCCTCGCCGACAAATGGGAGATTTCCGACGACGGCCTGACCTACACGTTCCATCTGCATCCGGGCGTGAAGTTCCAGACGACCTCCTTCTTCACGCCGACGCGGGACATGAACGCCGACGATGTGGTGTTCTCGTTCGAGCGGCAGTTCAAGCAGGACAACCCCTACTTCACCTATCTGCCGAACCTGACCTGGGACTACTACCAGGGCATGGACATGCCGAAATACGTGAAGTCGGTCGAGAAGGTCGACGACCTGACGGTGAAGTTCACCCTGACCGAGCCCAACGCCCCGATGCTGGCGAACCTCGGCATGGACTTCGCCTCCATCATGTCGAAGGAATATGCCGATGCGCTGCTCAAGGCCGGCACCCCCGAGAAGCTCTCCACCGAGCCGGTCGGCACGGGTCCCTTCCAGTTCGTCGACTACCAGCTCGACTCGGTGATCCGCTATTCGGCCCACCCGGACTATTACAAGGGCAAGCAGAAGATCGACGATCTGATCTTCGCGATCACGCCGGATGCCACGACCCGCATGCAGAAGGTCATCAGCGGCGAGTGCGACGTGATGCCTTACCCGAACCCGGCTGACGTCGCGGCGCTGAAGGCCAACCCGGATGTCGTGGTGCTGGAGCAGGCCGGCCTCAACATCGGCTACATGTCCTACAACACCACGCAGCCGCCCTTCGACAAGGCCGAGGTGCGGCACGCGCTCAACATGGCCATCAACAAGCAGGCGATCATCGACTCGCTGTTTGCCGGCGGCGGAGCCACACCGGCGGTCAACCTGATCCCGCCGACCATGTGGTCATACAACAAGAGCGTTCAGGACGACCCCTACGATCCGGAAGCGGCGAAGAAGGTTCTCGCGGCCAACAATGTCACCGCGATCGACCTCTGGGCCTCGGACCGATTCCGCCCGTATAACCCGAGCTTCCAGCGCGCTGCCGAGCTCATTCAGCAGGACTGGGCGGCCGTGGGCGTCACCGCGACCATCAAGACCCTCGAATGGACCGAGTATCGCAAGCAGGGCAAGGCGAAGGACCGTCCGGGCGCCTTCCAGATCGGCTGGACCGGCGACAACGGCGATCCGGACAATTTCTTCGCGACCCTGTTCTCCTGCTCGGCTATTGGCGTCTCCAACTATTCGAGCTGGTGCAACAAGGATTTCGAGGACCTGATCCAGAAGGCCAAGGTGACCAGCGACATCGCCGAGCGCACCAAGCTCTATGAAGAGGCGCAGGTGGTGTTCAAGCGCGAGGCTCCGGCCTTCACGCTCGATCACTCGCAGGTCTACGCGGTGACCAACAAGAAGGTCAGCGGCTTCATGATGGACCCGCTCGGCATCCACCGCTTCGACGGGGTCGACAAGACCGAGTAGCTCAATCGCCAGGACGGCGCCGCGCAGGCGGCGCCGTTCTTCCGACAGCGGGCCATGCTCCGATATATCCTCAATAGGCTCCTGCTTATCGTGCCGACGCTGATCGGCATCACCATCTGCGCTTTTGCCTTCGTCCGCCTGCTGCCCAGCGATCCTATCCTGGCGCTTGCCGGCGAACACGGCGTCTCCCCCGAACGCTACGCGATCCTGCAGCACAAATTCGGGTTCGACCTGCCCCTCTGGCAGCAATATCTCCGCTACATCTGGCAACTGCTGCATGGCGATTTCGGCATATCGATCTCGACCCAGCGGCCGGTCATGACCGAGTTCCTGATCCTCTTCCCCGCCACGCTTGAGCTTTCGATCTGTGCCATCGTGCTCGCCATCGCGCTTGGCGTGCCGGCGGGCATCTTCGCCGCGATCAAGCGCGGGTCCTGGGTCGACCAGACGCTGATGGGAACCGCACTCGTCGGCTATTCCATGCCGATCTTCTGGTGGGGGCTGCTGCTCATCATCTTCTTCTCCGGCATTCTCGGCTGGACGCCCGTCTCGGGCCGCATCGCGGTGCAGTATTTCATCAAGCCGGTGACCGGCTTCATGCTCATCGACAGCCTCGTCGCCGGGAACCGCGCGGCATTCTTCTCGGCGCTCCACTACCTGATCCTGCCGACGATCGTCCTCGGCACCATTCCGCTCGCGGTCATCGCGCGGCAGACGCGCTCCGCAATGCTCGAGGTGCTCGGCGAGGACTATGTGCGGACCGCCCGCGCCAAGGGCCTCTCGCCCCGGCGGGTGCTCGGGCTGCACGCTTTCCGCAACGCGCTGATCCCGGTCGTCACCACCATCGGCCTGCAGGTGGGCACGCTGCTCGCGGGCGCGATCCTGACGGAGACGATCTTCTCCTGGCCGGGTATCGGCAAGTGGATGGTCGATTCCATCTCGAAGCGCGACTATGCCGTGGTGCAAAGCGGCCTGCTGCTGATCGCGCTCATCGTCATGGCGGTCAACCTGCTGGTCGACGTGCTCTATGCCGCCATCAACCCCCGCATCCGGGCGCAATGAGATGAGCGAGATCACCGACGTCGCCCCGCTCGCCGTCCGCGCGCCGACACGCTGGAGCGCGCTGCGGGAATTCTGGCACTATTTCTCGATAAACCGGGGTGCGGTGGCGGGCCTCTTCGTGTTCGTCGCGCTGATCCTGATCGCGCTCCTCGCCGGAGTGCTCGCCCCCCACCTGCCGGATCAACAGTACCGGGACTTCTTCATCGCTCCGCCCGCGTGGCTTCCCGGCGGCAGCACCGAATTCCTGCTTGGCACCGACCCGGTCGGGCGCGACATCCTTTCGCGCCTGATGTACGGGGCGCGCTTCTCGCTCCTCATCGGTGCGGTCGTCGTATCGCTTGCGCTGCTCGGCGGCATAACGCTCGGCCTGCTCGCCGGCTTTTTCCGCGGCTGGGTCGATACCGCGATCATGCGCGTCATGGACATCATCCTGGCGTTCCCGTCGCTTCTCCTTGCGCTGGTGATGGTCGCGATCCTCGGTCCGGGGCTCTTCAACGCCATGCTTGCCATCGCGCTGGTGCTGCAGCCGCATTTCGCCCGGCTGACGCGCGCCGCCGTGATGGTGGAATCGACCCGCGAATATGTGATTTCCGCCAAGGTCGCGGGCGCCGGCCGGCTCAGGCTGATGCTCGTCACCATCCTGCCGAACTGCCTCGCGCCCCTCATCGTGCAGGCCACGCTCTCCTTCTCCGACGCGGTGCTCGGCGCGGCGGCGCTCGGCTTCCTCGGCATGGGAGCGCAGCCGCCGACCGCCGAATGGGGCACGATGCTCGCGAACTCGCGCCAGTACATCCTGCGCGCCTGGTGGGTGGTGACTTTCCCCGGGCTCGCCATCCTCATCACCGTGCTTGCGATCAACCTGATCGGCGACGGACTGCGCGACGCTTTCGACCCGAAGCTCAAGCGGAGCTGAGGATGGCTCTCCTCGAAATCCGCAACCTCTCGGTCACCTTCGCGACCGCTGCCGGTCCGTTCAAGGCGGTCGACGGCGTCGATCTCGATGTCGATGCCGGCGACGTGGTGGCGATCGTGGGGGAATCCGGCTCGGGAAAATCCGTTGCGATGCTCGCCGTCATGGGGCTCCTGCCCAAGACCGCGACCGTCACCGCCGACCGGCTGTCCTTCGCCGGCGAGGATCTCTTTGCGCTTTCCGCGCGCCGGCGTCGGCAGGTGATCGGCAAGGACATGGCGATGATCTTTCAGGAGCCGATCGCCAGCCTCAATCCCTGCTACACCGTCGGCTTCCAGATCGGCGAGGCGCTGAAGACGCATCTCGGGCTGGATCGCGCCGCGCGGCGCGAGCGCTCGATCGCGCTCCTGCGCGAAGTCGGCATCTCCGAGCCGGAGCAGCGTCTCTCGGCCTTCCCGCACCAGCTTTCCGGCGGCATGAGCCAGCGCGTGATGATTGCCATGGCGATCTCGTGCCGGCCGAAGCTCCTGATCGCCGACGAACCGACCACGGCACTCGACGTGACGATCCAGGCGCAGATCCTCGACCTTCTCCTGAAGCTTCAGGTGGAGACGGGAATGGCGCTCCTCCTCATCACCCACTCGATGGGCGTGGTGGCGGAGACGGCGCATCGGGTCGTCGTTCAGTATGCCGGGCAGCAGGTGGAGCGGCAGGAGGTGCACGGTCTCTTCGGCGCGCCGCATCATCCCTATACGGTGGCGCTTCTCGACGCGTTGCCTGACCGCGCCAAGGGTAACCGGCTTCCCGCAATTCCCGGCGTGGTGCCTGGCCAGGGCGATCGCCCGGACGGCTGCCTCTTCAATCCGCGCTGCGCCTTCGCCACTGATCTCTGCCGCCGGGAAGTGCCGCCGGTGCAGCCGCCGGAACTCGGCCAGGCGCTCTGCCACTACCCGCGCAACGCCCGCCAGATGCTTGCCGGTGGAGCGACCGCATGAGCGCGGTGATCGAGGCGACCGACCTGTCGCGCAACTATTCGGTGAGCCGCGGCGCTTTCCGCGAGCCCGCCGTGGTGCAGGCGCTCGCCGGCGCCACCTTCGCGGTGGAGACGGGAAAGACGCTGGCGGTCGTGGGGGAATCCGGCTGCGGAAAGTCGACTCTCGCGCGCCTCGTCACCATGATCGAGCCGGCGAGCGATGGCCGTCTCATCGTCGACGGCGTGGATGTCGGGAACGCCAGCTCGGGAGAGTTGAAGGGCCTGCGCAGCACGGTGCAGATCGTCTTCCAGAACCCCTACGGCTCGCTGAACCCGCGGCAGAAGATCGGCACCATCCTCGAGGAGCCGCTGGTCATCAACACCCGCCTCGGAGCCGCCGAGCGGCGCGCCAAGGCGCATGAGGCGCTCGCCCGCGTCGGGCTGCGGCCGGAGCACTACGCCCGCTATCCGCACATGTTCTCCGGCGGCCAGCGGCAGCGCATCGCCATTGCCCGCGCCCTGATGCTGGAACCGAAGATCGTCGTGCTCGACGAGCCGGTCTCGGCGCTCGACGTC
>JBBQVL010000095.1:0-14924 GCA_038211615.1 Hyphomicrobiales bacterium | reverse complement strand
CATGACACCTTCCACCGTCAACAGCTCGCCGCCGAACTCGGTCCATGCCAGACCGGTCACGACACCCACCTGATCCTCGCCCTCGATCTCGCCGTAGCGATAGCGGGTCACGCCGAGGTACTTCTCGAGATTCTCGTTGGTGATCGTGACGGTCTTCGCCTCGGAGGTGAGCAGTTCCTTGATCACCTTGCGCGACAGCGTCGAGAGCTCGCGCTCGAGATTGCGGACGCCCGCCTCCCGCGTGTAGCGGCGGATGATCGTGCGGACCGCATCGTCGTCGATCGAGAACTCGTTCTTCTTCAGGCCGTGGTTGGTCTCCAGCTTCGGCAGCAGATGCCGCTTGGTGATCTCGACCTTCTCGTCTTCCGTGTAGCCGGCGATGCGGATGATCTCCATCCGGTCCATCAGCGGAGGCGGAATGTTGAGCGTATTCGCCGTGGTCACGAACATCACGTCCGAGAGGTCGTATTCGACCTCCAGGTAGTGGTCCATGAACGTCGCGTTCTGCTCCGGATCGAGCACTTCGAGCAGCGCCGAGGAAGGATCGCCGCGGAAGTCCATTCCCATCTTGTCGATCTCGTCGAGCAGGAAGAGCGGGTTGGACTTCTTCGCCTTGCGCATGGACTGGACGACCTTGCCGGGCATCGAGCCGATATAGGTGCGCCGGTGACCGCGGATCTCCGCCTCGTCCCGCACGCCGCCGAGCGACATGCGCACGAACTCGCGCCCGGTCGCCTTGGCGATCGACTTGCCGAGCGACGTCTTGCCGACGCCGGGAGGTCCGACGAGGCAGAGGATCGGCCCCTTCAGCTTGTTCGCACGGCTCTGCACCGCGAGGTACTCGACGATCCGCTCCTTGACCTTGTCGAGGCCATAGTGGTCGGCGTTCAGCACCTCCTCGGCGAAGCCGAGGTCGTTCCTGACCTTCGAGCGCTTCTTCCACGGCAGGCCGAGCAGCCAGTCGAGGTAGTTGCGCACGACGGTCGCCTCGGCCGACATCGGGCTCATCTGCCGCAGCTTCTTCAGCTCCGTCTCGGCCTTCTCGCGCGCCTCCTTGGAGAACTTCGTCTTGGCGATGCGCTCCTCAAGCTCGCGCATCTCGTCGCGGCCGTCCTCGCCGTCGCCGAGCTCCTTCTGGATCGCCTTCATCTGCTCGTTCAGGTAGTACTCGCGCTGCGTCTTCTCCATCTGCCGCTTGACGCGCGAACGGATGCGCTTCTCCACCTGCAGCACGGAGATTTCGCTCTCCATCATGCCGAGCACCTTTTCCAGGCGTTCCCCGACGCCGGTCAGGGCAAGGATCTCCTGCTTCTCAGGAATGCGGACGGCGAGGTGCGAGGCGACAGTGTCGGCGAGCTTGGAATAGTCCTCGATGTTGGCGACGGCCGAGAGGACCTCCGGGCTCACCTTCTTGTTGAGCTTCACGTAGTTCTCGAACTCGGACACGACCGAGCGCGCGAGCGCCTCGACCTCGACATGCTCGCCGACAGTCTCGGCGAGGATGCGGGCTTCCGCCTCGAAATAGTTCTGCCGCTCGGTGTAGCGGAGAATCTGCGCGCGATCGCGCCCCTCCACCAGCACCTTCACGGTGTCGTCGGGGAGCTTCAGGAGCTGCAGGACAGTTGCCAGCGTGCCGATCTCGTAGATCGCCTGCGGCGAGGGATCGTCGTCGCCCGCGTCCTTCTGCGTCGCCAGCATGATCTGCTTGTCGGCGCGCATGACCTCTTCGAGTGCGTTGATCGACTTCTCGCGCCCGACGAAGAGCGGCACGATCATGTGCGGAAAGACCACGATGTCTCGGAGCGGCAGAACCGGGAAGGTGCTCTCGCCAGAGGGAACACCGATGAGGCGCGGAGTTTCGGTCATCGTTCTTCCTTTGAATTTCGCGCCTCGGCTGAAAATTACCGAAGTTGGCGAAGCATTGGTGTCGACGGAGGCGCACTGCCGACCATGCCGCTTCCAGGGGCGAAGCGATTTGGCGAAGGCGGTCGGAAACAACGCGCCACTGAGTTGTCACCTAGATGGAAATCCGAGCCCTCCTGTTCAAGACCATCGTTAAACGACGATAGATGGTCCGCAAGCTTGGCTCAGGCAGAGCGGCCGGCGGTCTGGTGCTCTTCCACCGCGCGTTCGCCGTAGATGTAAAGCGGGCGCGAGTTGCCGTTCACCACATCGCTCGAGATCACCACCTCCTCGACCCCGTCGAGGCCGGGCAGGTCGAACATCGTTTCGAGCAGAATGGCTTCCATGATGGAGCGAAGGCCGCGGGCGCCGGTCTTGCGCTCGATGGCGCGCTTGGAGATCGCCGTCAGCGCATCGGTGTGGAAGTTCAGCTCCACATTCTCCATCTCGAACAGCCGCTGGTACTGCTTGACCAGCGCGTTCTTCGGCTCGGTCAGGATCTGCACCAGCGCGATCTCGTCGAGGTCCTCGAGCGTCGCCACGACCGGCAGGCGGCCGACGAACTCGGGGATCAGCCCGAACTTCAGGAGATCCTCAGGCTCGACCAGGCGGAACAGCTCGCCGGTCTTGCGGTCTTCCGGCGAACCGACTGTTGCGCCGAAGCCGATCGAGGTCTTGCGGCCGCGGTCGGAGATGATCTTGTCGAGGCCGGAGAATGCGCCGCCGCAGATGAACAGGATGTTGGTGGTGTCGACCTGCAGGAATTCCTGCTGCGGATGCTTCCTGCCGCCCTGTGGAGGCACGCTCGCGATCGTGCCTTCCATGATCTTCAGCAGCGCCTGCTGCACGCCCTCGCCCGACACGTCGCGGGTGATCGAGGGGTTGTCGGACTTGCGGCTGATCTTGTCGACCTCGTCGATGTAGACGATGCCGCGCTGCGCCCGCTCGACGTTGTAGTCGGCCGACTGCAGCAGCTTCAGGATGATGTTCTCGACGTCCTCGCCGACATAGCCGGCTTCCGTCAGCGTCGTCGCGTCGGCCATCGTGAACGGCACGTCGAGGATGCGGGCGAGCGTCTGCGCAAGCAGCGTCTTGCCGCAACCGGTCGGACCGATCAGCAGGATGTTCGACTTCGACAGCTCCACGTCGTTGTTGCGGGCAGCGTGGTTCAGCCGCTTGTAGTGATTGTGGACAGCGACCGCGAGAACCTTCTTCGCGTGGTCCTGCCCGATCACGTAGTCGTTCAGCACCTCGTAGATTTCCATCGGGGTCGGCACGCCGTCGCCAGATTTCACCAGCGAGGATTTATTTTCCTCGCGGATGATATCCATGCACAGCTCGACGCACTCGTCGCAGATGAATACCGTCGGGCCGGCAATCAGCTTCCTGACCTCGTGCTGGCTCTTGCCGCAGAAGGAGCAGTAGAGAGTGTTCTTGCTCTCGCCGCCGCTCCCGGATCCGCTGATCTTGCTCATAACGACCCTCGCTCAGTACGCCCGTGCACGAAAGATGCCATAAGGCGACCTGCGCCCACCATTCTCACATCGAACCATTCTTGCGCACAAGAATTCAAGATTAACTTAATGGCCGGGCCTGGAAAGGAAAGACCCACTAGGCGCCCGTCCCCGCGATCTGCTCGAGCGCCAGCCGCGTTGTGATCACTTCGTCCACCAGTCCGAATTCCCGCGCCTGCTCGGCATTCATGAAATAGTCACGATCGAGCGTCGTTTCGATGGCCTCGTATGTCTGGCCGGTATGCTTCGCGTATATGTCGTTGAGCCGGCGCTTCATTTTGATGATGTCCTCGGCGTGCCGCTCGATATCGGAAGCCTGCCCCTGGAAGCCGCCGGAGGGCTGGTGAACCATGATACGCGAATTCGGCGTCGTGAACCGCATGCCCTTCTCGCCGGCGCAGAGGAGCAGCGAGCCCATCGAGGCCGCCTGCCCGATGCAGAGCGTGGAAACCGCCGGCTTCACGAACTGCATGGTGTCGTAGATCGCCATGCCGGACGTCACCACGCCGCCCGGCGAGTTGATGTACATGGCGATTTCCTTCTTGGGGTTGTCCGCCTCCAGGAAGAGCAGCTGCGCGCAGACCAGCGCCGCCATGTGGTCCTCCACCGGACCTGTGATGAAGATGATGCGCTCCTTCAGGAGCCTGGAATAGATGTCGTAGGCGCGCTCGCCACGATTGGTCTGCTCCACCACCATCGGCACAAGCAGGTTCATGTAGCTGTCGGCGGGGTCTCTCATGATCTCGTTCACCTGAATGCGTGAGCTGCGGGCAGGCCTGGACGCTCCGCGAATCCTTTTGTCAGATAAGCGTCTTTTACGCTTCCACCAAGGGAGCGCAAACCCGCGCCCGCCCTGAGGACGGGAAAACCCGGCGCCGCAACTTCGAAACTGACGCCCAACGCCAAGGCCGGCGCGGCGTCAACCATGATCAGTGGTCGTGATCGTCGTGGTCGTGATGATGGTGGTGCTCGTGCTGGTCAGGCTCGTCATCGTCGTCGGCGAGCAGCTCTTCCTTCGACACGGTCTTGTTCGCGACGTCGGCGAATTCCAGAACGTAATCGACCACCTTCTCCTCGAAGATCGGCGCGCGGAGCGCCTGCAGCGCGTCGGGATTGTTGCGGTAATAGTCGAAGACTTCCTTCTCCTGCCCGCGGTAGCGCCGCGCCTGCTCGTAGAGCGCGCCCTGCAACTCCTCGTCGTTCACCGTCACCTCGGCCGTCTCGCCGATCTTGGAGAGGACGAGCCCGAGGCGCACCCGCCGCTCGGCGATGGCGCGGTATTCCTTGCGCGCATCCTCCTCCGACGTGCCTTCCGCCTCGAAGGATTTCCCGTGGTGCTCGATGTCGTGCGAAACCTGCTTCCAGATGTTCTCGAACTCCTGATCGACGAGGTTCTCCGGCAGCGGGAAGGTATGCAGCTTGTCGAGCTGGTCGAGGAGCTGCCGCTTCACCCGCTGGCGAGAAGCGCGGCCGTATTCGCTTTCGATCTGCTTGCTGATCGTCTCGCGCAGCTTGTCGATCGATTCCAGGCCGACCTTCTTCGCGAACTCGTCGTCGAGGACAATCTCGCCCGGCGCCGACACCTCCTTGATGGAGACGTCGAAGGTCGCGGGCTTTCCGGCAAGGTGGGCCGCCGGATAGTCGGCCGGAAAGGTGAGCTCGATCGTCTTCGTCTCGCCGGCCTTCGTTCCGATCATCGCGTCCTCGAAGCCCGGGATGAACTGGCCCGAGCCGATGACGATCGTGGTGGTGTTGGTTTCGAACACCTCGCCATCCATCTTGGCGGAGTATTCGAAGGTGACGCGGTCGTCCTTCTCCGCGCCACGCTCAACCGCCGTGTAGGGACGGGCGCTCTCGGCGACCTGCTTGAGACGCGCATCGACATCCGCCTCGGCCACCTCGACCACCGGCTTCTCGATCTTCAGGCCCTTGAAGTCGCCGAGCTCGTAGGTCGGCAGCACTTCGTATTCGAGCGTGAAGGAGAGGTCGGCGCGTCCTTCGAGCACTTCCAGCGCCGCCGTCTCGTCGTCGCTCATCGCGACCTTCGGCTGCATGGCGGCGCGCTCGCCGCGCTCGTTTATCACTTCGCGCGATTTCTCGCCGATCAGCGCCTCGACGATCTCCGCCATCGCCGCCTTGCCGTAGACGCGGCGGAGGTGATTGACCGGGACCTTGCCGGGCCGGAAGCCCTTGATGCGGACCTGGCCCTTCAGCTGGTCGAGCCGTTCGGAGAGGCGGGTATCGAGTTCGGTCGCCGGGATCGTGACCGTCAGGCCGCGCTTCAAACCGTCGGAAAGGGTCTCGTTCACTTGCATGTTACACGCTGCCCGTCTCTTCTCGTTAAACCGCGCCGAGGCGCCTTGCCATTTCCGTGGGCATGGTCGGTGAGAACTGTCGGCGCACCGGCCGACAAGCCGCCGCACGAAGACTGGTGCGGGCGGAGGGACTTGAACCCCCACGGGCTAGCCCACAGGAACCTAAATCCTGCGTGTCTACCAATTCCACCACGCCCGCACGATCCCGCGCGGAACGCACGCGCCAAATCCCGGACACGCGCTCCTAAAGCAAGCGGTGCGGGGGAGCAAGGCTTTCGCCGCTGTCGTAGCGCTTGGGTTCCTCACGTGGTGAGCGTGTCGAGCTGCCGCAATATGTCGGGGATCCGGCCGGGCAGGTCCTCCGCGATCAGCCCCCGCCCGCAGGCCTCGCCGGCAGCCCCGTGAATCCACACGCCGGCCGCCGCCGCCTCGAACCCCGGCAGTCCTTGCGCCAGCAGCCCCGCGACGATGCCGGCGAGCACATCGCCGCTGCCGGCGGTGGCGAGGTCCGGCAGCGCGTTCGAATTGATGGCCGCGCGTCCGTCAGCGGCCGCGATCACCGTGTCGCTGCCCTTCAGCACGACGCAGGCGCCCGATTCCCTCGCGGCGGCGCGGGCCCGGTCGAGCCGCGATCCGGTGGCCGAAAAGAGCCGTGCGAACTCCCCCTCGTGCGGCGTCAGGACCACCGGCTGCGACCGCTTGCCGATGAGCGCGAACAAGGCCTCCCGGTCATCCCTGAAGCTCGTGAGCGCATCGGCGTCGAGCACCAGCCCGGCGTTGCTCGCAAGCCCTGCAAGGGCATTGGCGCGGGTCGCCGGACCGACGCCGTTGCCCGGCCCGACCACCAGCGCCTTCGGTCGCGGGTCGGCGAGAAGCGCTTCAAGCTCGGCCGCGCCGTCGAAGCCGCGGAGCATGATTGCGGTGAGATGGGCGGCGTTGACGGCGACCGCGTCGGGCGGCGAGGCGACGGTCACCGCACCGGCGCCGGCCCGGAGCGCTGCGATCGCCGCAAGCCGCGCCGCGCCGGTCGCCGATGCCGGTCCCGACACCATGTAGGCGTGGCCGCGCGCATATTTGTGGTCTTCCGGCCTTGGCGCGCGCAGCCGGCTTCGCCAGAGCTGCGGGATATTGTGGAAGGTCGCGGGACGGATGGCCCCGAGCACCGAGTCCGGGATGCCGATCTGCGCGACCTCGGTCACGCCACAGTGGAGCCGTCCCGGCAGCAGCAGGTGACCGGGCTTCAGGCGGAAGAAGGTGACCGTGCGCTTCGCGCGAATTGCGGCGCCCTGCACTTCGCCTGTGCGGCCGTCGATGCCGCTGGGGAGATCGACCGAAAGCACCGAGCGGCCGCCGCTGTTCACGCTTTCCACGGCCCGCGCTGCTTCGCCGGTGAGCGGCCGGTCGAGCCCGGCGCCGAAGAGGGCGTCGATGATGAGATCCGCTGAAAAATTCGACCCTGGCCCGAGGCGCTCCACCGCTCCTCCGTAGCCGGCCGCAGCGAGGGCGGCGTCGCCCTTCAGCGCCTCGCGCTGGCCGAGAAGCGCCACGCGAACATTGCGGCCGGCGGCGCGGAGAAGCGCGGCGGCGACAAATCCATCGCCGCCATTGTTGCCAGGGCCGGCGAGCACCAGGATGTCCCCCTCTTCCGCCATGTCCATCGCGGCGTCGGCGACCGCCGCGCCGGCGGCCCGCATCAGGTCGAAGCTCGCGACGCCGCCCTGCGCGGCGAGCCGGTCGGCTTCCGCCATCTCTTTCGGAGTGAGGAGTTCCAGAAGGGCCATTTAGCTCACAAACTAGGCAAATGATCTAATCTGAGGCACAGTGTTTGCGTTGCAGTCACAAGCTGTGGCCGCCGGCTGCTGAATTTCTGCGCAAATGACGCATGCCCAATCGGACCGATCCGTTCGGCGGTATTTGGCATGTTTCGTGCTTCGGACCGGCGAGGCCACCCCGTCGGAGGTACGGCAAGAATGAAGAAGATCGAAGCTATCATCAAACCATTCAAGCTTGATGAGGTGAAGGAGGCGCTGCAGGAGGTGGGGCTGCAAGGCATCACCGTGACCGAGGCGAAGGGCTTTGGACGTCAGAAGGGCCATACCGAGCTTTATCGCGGCGCCGAGTACGTGGTCGATTTTCTTCCCAAGGTGAAGGTTGAGGTCGTCCTGCCGGACGAACTGGTCGAGCGCGCTGTCGAGGCGATTCGCAACGCCGCGCAGACCGGCCGCATCGGCGACGGAAAGATCTTCATCTCCACCGTCGAGGAAGCCATCCGAATCCGCACCGGGGAAAGCGGGCTCGACGCCATCTGAATTTTCGCCGGCACGTTTGCGCCGGCTTTCGTTTGCTCCGAGGCATGACGCGATCAACGAAGAGGGAAACATGAGCACTGCTTCCGAAGTCCTCAAGAGAATCAAGGATGAGGACATCAAATACGTCGACCTGCGCTTCACCGACCCGCGAGGGAAGATGCAGCACGTGACGTTCGACATCGGTCTCATCGACGAGGAAATCTTCGCCGAAGGGACGATGTTCGACGGCTCCTCCATCGCCGGGTGGAAGGCGATCAACGAGTCCGACATGACACTGATGCCCGATCCGGAGACGGCGCAGATCGACCCGTTCTTCGCGCAGCCGACGCTGGCGATCTTCTGCGACATTCTCGATCCGGGCACCGGCGAACCCTACAATCGCGACCCGCGCACCACGGCAAAGAAGGCGCTCGCCTACCTGCAGTCGCTCGGCATCGGCGATACCGCCTATTTCGGCCCGGAAGCCGAATTCTTCATCTTCGACGACGTGCGCTTCTCGGCGACGCCGTACAACACCGGCTTCCGCATCGACTCCTCGGAATTCCCGACCAACAGCGACGTCGAGTACGAGGGCGGCAATCTTGGCCACCGCGTTCGGATCAAGGGCGGCTACTTCCCGGTCCCGCCGATGGACTCCGCGCAGGACCTGCGCTCCGACATGCTGATGTACATGGCGCAGATGGGCGTGCCGGTGGAGAAGCACCACCACGAGGTCGCCTCCGCCCAGCACGAGCTCGGCATCAAGTTCCAGACGCTGATCAAGGCGGCCGACAGCCTGCAGCTCTACAAGTACTGCATCCACCAGACCGCGCAGGCCTACGGCAAGACCGTGACCTTCATGCCGAAGCCGATCTTCGGCGACAACGGCTCCGGCATGCACGTGCACCAGTCGATCTGGAACAAGGGCAAGCCCGTCTTCGCCGGCAACAAGTATGCCGACCTCTCCGACGAGTGCCTCTTCTACATCGGCGGGATTCTGAAGCACGCCAAGGCGATCAACGCCTTCACCAATCCGACCACCAATTCCTACAAGCGGCTGGTCCCCGGCTACGAGGCCCCGGTGCTGCTCGCCTATTCGGCGCGCAATCGCTCAGCCTCGTGCCGCATCCCCTACACGAACTCGCCGAAGGCGAAGCGCGTCGAGGTGCGTTTCCCCGATCCCGGCGCGAACCCCTATCTCGGGTTCACCGCAATGCTGATGGCCGGCCTCGACGGCATCAAGAACAAGATCCACCCGGGCGACGCCATGGACAAGGATCTCTACGACCTGCCGCCGGAGGAACTGAAGGAAATCCCGACGGTCTGCGGTTCGCTGCGCGAAGCTCTCGGCGCAGTCTCCAAGGATCGTGACTTCCTGAAAGCCGGCGGCGTCTTCGACGACGACCAGATCGACTCCTACGTGGCGCTGAAGTGGGAAGAGAACATGCGCTACGAAATGACCCCGCACCCTGTCGAATACGACATGTACTATTCGGTGTGACGGCGATAGCTGGACTCTAGACTTAATTTTACCTGTGTACTGCGCGGGCCCGGAAGTAGCATACTTCCGGGCCTTGCCTTTGTCTGGAAAATCTATTCCTGCGAAAACCTCATAAAGATTTATAAAGAAAGCCGGCAAATTTAGGATTTGTTCATCCGTCTGCTTAACCCTGTGCTTGGTAGGATACGCTAGACGTCAGGCCCACGCACCCGGGTTCGGATGCAGGCTCTCACGGTAGAGGTTCATCATGCGCAGGATCGCAACAGCGTTTGTTTCGGACGAAAGCGGCGCAACGGCCATCGAGTATGGTCTGATTGCGGCGCTGATCTCGGTGGTGATCATCGGCGTTCTCGCCACGATCGGCACCAATCTCAGCGCCAAGTTCAACCAGATCTCGACCCAGCTCCAGTAGCCCTTCGGGGGCGCGCCCGGCGCCCCCGAAACTATCCCCGCAAGGAGGCGAGGTCCGCGCGGGAGGGCGGGTCGGCCCCGACGCGGCTGCAGGTGATCGCCGCCACGGCAAGTGCGAAGTCGAGGATTTCGACGAGCTCCGCCTCGCTCAGGTTTTCTAGGCGTTCACGCGACAGCGCGTCGCGATCGTGGAGGGCCGCGAGCAGGCCGCCCATGGCGGCATCGCCGGCGCCTACCGTGTCCGCCACCTTCACCTTGACCGTCGGGCGCGAGGCGCTGGCGCCGCGCGCGAAGATCGTCGCCCCCTCTCCGCCGCGCGTCATCATGACGATGCGCGCCTCGGCCGCGAGCCAGTCTGCGGCAAGCTCCGCTATGTCCCTGTCCGGCGCGATCCAGGCGAGGTCGGCGCCGCTCAGCTTGATCACGTCGGCAAGGTGAAAGATCTCGTTCAGGCGCGCGCGATAGTCGGCCTCGTCCTCGACCAGGCTCGGGCGGATGTTCGGATCGAAGCTGATGATGCGCCGCCCGGCCTCGCGCCGCATCAGCTCGGCAAACGCGTTGGCGGCGGGGAGCCGGATCAGCGACAGCGAGCCGAAATGCAAGGCGTTCACCTCCGGCGCGATCGGCGGCATGTCCTCCAGCCGCCAGTTCCGCGGCGCCGATTCCAGATCGTAGAAGGCGTAGCGCGGCTCCTCGCCTTTTAGATCGACGAAGGCCAGCATGGTCGGGCGGTCGAGCCGCGACACATACGCCATCGAGACGCCGTTCGACTCGAGCTGGGCAGCGATCTGCTCGCCGAAAAGGTCGGTCGAAAGGCCGCCGACGAAACCGGCCGGAACGCCGAGCCGGGAGATCGTCAGGGCCACGTTGCCGGGCGATCCGCCGACTGCCGGCCGGTAGGCGAGCGACCCGTCGCGCGCTTCCGTCGGGATGAAGTCGATCAGCATCTCGCCGTGGCAAAGGATCATGGCCGCGCCCTGTTGGACAGTGGTTTCGCCGGGTCCGAGCCTTCACTATGGCCTTGAGCGCCGACGGTCCAGACCAATCCGGGATTCGCCGCGGCGGAGACCCCGTGACGCATATTTGTCGGACAGATCGCGAGGCCGCAGCCTCCGGCTCAGGATGCCGCGGCGCTATCCTCGAGCGGCGCACCCGTCTGGAAGGCGGCAAGCATTAGAGCGCGCGTATAGGAGTCCTTCGGGTCGGCGAATATCTCCTCTGTCCCGCCGCGCTCCACGACCCTTCCCTCCTTCATCACGATCACCTCGTCGGCCATGGCGCGCACCACGGCGAGGTCGTGGCTGATGAAGAGGTAGGACAGGCGGTGCGCCTGCTGCAGGTGGCGCAGGAGCTCGATGATCTCCTTCTGCACCGAGCGGTCGAGCGCCGAGGTCGGCTCGTCGAGGACGACCACCTTTGGCTTCAGGATCATGGCGCGGGCGATGGCGATCCGCTGCCGCTGTCCGCCGGAGAACTCGTGCGGGTAGCGGTTGCGCGCCGCCGGATCGAGCTGCACCTCCTGCAGCGCCTGTACGGCGCGCCGGTCGCGCTCGGCGCGCGGCAGCTCCGGTTCGTGGACCAATAGCCCTTCGGTGACGATCTGGCCGACCGTCAGGCGCGGCGAAAGGGAACCGTAGGGATCCTGGAAGACGATCTGCAGCTCGCGACGAAGCCAGCGCTCGCGCTTCAGGTCGGTCGTCTTCAGGTCGCGCCCCTCGAAGCGGATGACGCCCTCCGAAGGGATGAGCCGCAGCAGCGCGCGGCCAAGAGTGGACTTCCCCGATCCCGACTCGCCAACGATACCGATGGTCTGCCCTTCGTGCAGGGTAAGCGAAACCCGGTCGACCGCCTTCAATTCGTAGGCGGCGCCGCCGAACAGGCCGCCGCCGAGATGAAACGTCACGCGGATATTCCCCGCATCAAGGAGGATCGGCGTGTGGTCGGCGAGCGGCGGCTTCCTTCCCACCGGCTCGGCGGCGAGCAGCATCCTGGTATAATCGTGCGCCGGCTGGCCGAAGATGCGTGCGACCGGCCCCTCCTCCACCACCTCGCCGGCGCGCATGACGTAGACGCGGTCGGCGATGCGGCGGACGATGCCGAGATTGTGGGTGATGAAGATCACCGCCATGCCGAGACGCGCCTGCAGCTCCGTCAGCAGCTCCAGAATCTGTGCCTGGATTGTCACGTCGAGCGCCGTCGTCGGCTCGTCGGCGA
This sequence comes from Hyphomicrobiales bacterium, assembly GCA_038211615.1. Taxonomy (GTDB): domain Bacteria; phylum Pseudomonadota; class Alphaproteobacteria; order Rhizobiales; family Afifellaceae; genus DASWJZ01. The sequence continues at coordinate 2,779 of JBBQVL010000095.1, read as the reverse complement.
TCAGGATGTCGGGATCGTTGGCGAGCGCCATGGCGATCATCACGCGCTGCCGCTGGCCGCCGGAAAGCTCGTGCGGGTAGGAATCGACGCGCCGCTCCGGCTGCGGGATCTGCACGAGCCGCAGCAGCTCGATCGCACGCTCGCGCGCGGCCTTGCGACTGAGGCCCGAATGCTCGATCAGCGGCTCCGCGATCTGCGCGCCCACCCGGTAAAGCGGGTCGAGCGAGGTCATCGGTTCCTGGAAGATCATGGTGATCTTCGCGCCGCGAATGCGATTGAGCTGCTTCTGGCTCAGGCCAAGCATCTCCTCGCCGCGATAGCGCACCGAGCCGCTGGCGGCGCCGTTCGAGGCGAGAAGCCCCATGGCAGCCATGACGGCCTGGCTCTTGCCGGAGCCGGATTCGCCGACGATGGCGACGGTCTCGCCCCGCCGCACTTCCAGATCGATGCCGCGCACTGCGTGAACCTCGCCGTCCGGCGTGCGGAAACGGACGTGCAGGTCCTTCATTGCGAGGATCGGGACGCCGTCGTCGTTGTCCGCCATCATCGGTCTCGCGGATCGAAGGCGTCGCGCAGGCCGTCGCCGAGAAAATTCAGGGCGAAGAGCGTCGCGACGAAGAAGATCGAGGGAAAGATCAGCAGCCAGGGCGCCGCCTGCATGTTGCTCGCGCCTTCGGCGATGAGTGCGCCAAGGCTGGTCAGCGGCTCCTGCACGCCAAGCCCCAGGAAGGAGAGAAAGCTTTCGAGCAGGATCACGCGCGGGACGAGGATGGTGACGAAGATGATCACCGGGCCGATCGTGTTGGGAATGATGTGGCGGCGGATCAGGCTCCAGTTCGAGAGGCCCATGGCCTCCGCCGCCGCAACGAACTCGCGCCGCTTCAGCGACAGCGTCTGGCCGCGCACGATGCGTGCCATGTCGAGCCATTCGATCGCGCCAATCGCCACGAAGATCAGGATGAAATTCCGCCCGAAGAAGACGACGAGCACGATCACCAGGAACACGAAGGGAAGCGAATAGAGGATCTCGATGACCCGCATCATCAGATTGTCGATACGCCCGCCGATGAAGCCGGAAACCGCGCCGTAGGTCACGCCGATGACGAGGCTGACGAAGGTGGCGAGCACGCCGACGGTGAGCGATATGCGGCCGCCGATCATGATGCGCGGGAAAAGGTCGCGCCCGTTGCCGTCGGTGCCCATGAGGAAATATTCGCGGTGCACCGCGCCTTCCACGACGACCGCCTTCCCACCGTCGCGGATGTCGACGACCTGGCTGTCGTCGAACTCGTTGGCGCGATCGACGTAGCGGACGACGCGCGGATCGATCTCCTTGTCCGCCGTGAAGGTCGCCTTGAAGGTCTGCCCGTCGACCGAGAAGTCCGCGAGATTGACGCGCGCGTGCAGCGCCACGTCGGCCATCGCCTGCTGCAGCGTCTCGGTGCGCGGATAGGGATCGAGGCTCGGCGGCGTCCGCACGTAGGACTCGAACACCTGATCGTAGGAATGCGGCGCGAGGTACGGCCCGAACACGCAGATCGCGGTGATGACGACGAGCACGCAGAAGCTCGCGACCGAGGCGCGGTTGCGGATCAGCCGCTCGAAGGCGAGCCGCGTCAGGCTGCGGCCCGGAGCGAGCGCGCCGATCGTTGCCTCCGTCATGCGGCCCTCGGCTCAGTCATAGCGCACGCGCGGATCGAGGAAGGCGTAGAGCACGTCGACGATAAGGTTGAAGACGATGATGAATACCGAGATCAGCACCACCGTCCCCATCACCAGCGTGTAGTCGCGGTTCAGCGCGCCGGTGACGAAGTAGCGGCCGACTCCGGGAATCGAGAAGATCGTCTCGATCACCACTGAGCCGGTGAGCACTGCCGCCGCGGCGGGAGCGAGGTAGGTCACGACCGGCAGCAGCGCGCCGCGCATCGCATGCGTCACCACGATGACACGCGGCGGGAGCCCGTAGGCGCGCGCGGTGCGGATGTGGTCGGCGCGGAGCGTCTCGATCATGCTGCCGCGCGTCAGGCGTGCGAAGATCGCGAGCTGCGGCAGTGCCAGCGCGATCACCGGCAGGGCGAGGTCGCGCACGCCGCCTTCGCCCCAGCCGCCGGCCGAGACCCAGCCGAGCAGCACGGCGAAGATCAGCGACAGCACCGGCCCGACGACGAAATTCGGCACGGTCAGGCCGACCGTCGCGAAACTCATCAGCGTGTAGTCGACGGCGCCGTTCTGGCGGAGCGCGGCGAACACACCGGCCGCGACGCCGCCGAAGACGGCGATCAGCAAGGCAAAGATGCCGAGCTCCAGTGAATAGGGAAGGCTCTGGGCGATGAGCTGCGTGACGGTGAAGTCGCGGTAGATGTAACTCGGCCCGAAATCGAGGTGCAGCACGTTCCAGAGGTAGTGGAGATATTGCTGCAGGACCGGCTGATCGAGCTGATAGGCCCGCATCAGGTTGGCCATGATCTGCGGCGGCAACGCCCGCTCGACGTTGAAGGGGCCGCCGGGTGCGAAACGGATCAGGAAGAAAGAAATGGTGACGACGATGAAGATCGTCGGCACCGCGCTGAAGAGCCGCCGGAGCACAAAGCGAAGCATCCATTGCCCCCGCGAGACGGGCCCGGGGCGCGCGCCGCTCTTAAAGGCGGCGGCGCGTCCCGAATCCGGCTGCCGCTATTCGAGGCTCATGAAGCGGCTCATATGCTCGTTCGCGGCATTGTCCTGCCAGCCATGCACCTTCCTGGAGACGAGCCAGGGCGAGGCGTAGACCATGAGCGGA
>JBBQVL010000094.1:0-15499 GCA_038211615.1 Hyphomicrobiales bacterium | reverse complement strand
CGTGTCGTAGCCCTGCGGCAGGCGCTCGATGAAGTGCGCGACCTGCGCCATCCGCGCCGCCTCGCGCGTCCGGCGCAGGCGCTCGGCAATCTCGTCGGCCTCCCGCTGGCGCTCACACATTGCAGCGTAGAGCTCGCCGCGCGCGATGAGCTGCCCGTGCGTGCCCTGTTCGGCGATCTCGCCATCCTGCAGCACGATGATCGAGTCGGCGTTCACGACCGTGGAGAGGCGGTGCGCGATGACGAGCGCGGTGCGGTTCTGCGACACCTCTTCGAGCGCCGACTGGATCTCGCGTTCGGTCGCCGTATCAAGCGCCGAGGTCGCCTCGTCGAGGACGAGGATCGGCGGACCCTTCAAGATCGTGCGTGCGATCGCGACGCGTTGCTTCTCGCCGCCTGACAGTTTCAGTCCGCGCTCGCCGACCTGCGTGTCGTAGCCCTGCGGCAGGCGCTCGATGAAGTGCGCGACCTGCGCCATGCGCGCCGCCTCGCGCACCTCATCATCCGAGGCTTCCCAGCGGCCGTAGCGGATATTGTAGCCGATCGTGTCGTTGAAGAGCACGGTGTCCTGCGGGACAATGCCGATCGCCGCACGCAGGCTCTCTTGCGACACGTCGCGAATGTCCTGCCCGTCGATCAGGATGCGCCCAGTGGTCACGTCGTAGAAGCGGAAGAGCAGCCGCGAGATCGTAGATTTACCCGCGCCGGAGGGGCCGACAATGGCGACCTTAGCATTCGCCGGCACCTCGAAGCTGATCCCCTTCAGGATGGTGCGGTCCGGATCGTAGGAGAAATGCACCTCCTCGAAGCGGATCGTGCCCTGCCTCACAACAAGCGCGGGCGCGCCCGACCGGTCTGTCACTTCCGCCGGCACGGCGAGAAGCTTGAACATCGCCTCGATGTCGGCGAGCCCCTGCACGATCTCGCGGTAGATGAAGCCGATGAAATTCAGCGGCAGCGAGAGCTGCATCAGGAGGGCGTTGATCAGCACGAAGTCGCCGATCGTCTGTTCGCCCGCCATGATGGCGCGCGCCGACATCGCCATGCAGATCGCTATGCCGGTGCCGAAAATCGCCGCCTGCCCGAGGTTCAGCCCGGCGAGCGTCACCCAGGTCTTGACCGCGGCGCGCTCGTAGCGGGCCATCGACGTGTCGAAGCGGTTAGCCTCGCGGGTCTCGTTGCCGAAATATTTGACCGTCTCATAGTTCAGCAGCGAGTCGATCGCCTTCGAATGCGCGTCGGTGTCGGAATCGTTCATCTCGCGGCGGATCGTCACCCGCCAGTCGGTGGCGCGCACCGTGAACCACACGTAGAGGCCGACCGTCACGGCGATCACCACGACGTAGAGGAAGCCGAACTGGTACCAGACGATGCCGGCCGTCAGCGCGAACTCCACCACCGTCGGCGCGCTGTTCAGGATCACATGGCGGACGATGTTCTCTATGCCGGTCGTGCCGCGCTCGATGATGCGCGAGAGGCCGCCGGTGCGCCGCTCGAGATGGAAGCGGAGCGAGAGATCGTGGAGGTGCTGGAAGGTCCGGTAAGCAAGCTGCCTGACCGCGTGCAGTCCGACGCGCGCGAAGAGCGCGTCGCGGATCTGCGTGAAGCCGGTCGCGACGAAACGCCCGACATTGTAGGCGAGCACCAGCGCCACCGGCGCGGCGATGATGAGCGGTAGGAAGGAGGGCGGCGGCTTCGAGCCGGTCAGCGCGTCGGTCACCCATTTGAAGGAATAGGGCACCATCACGCCGACAAGCTTTGCGGCGAGCAGCGCCGCGAAGGCGATGACGACGCGGAGCTTCAGGTCGGGCCGGTCGGACGGCCACATGTAGGGCCAGAGATTCCACAGCGTGGAAAACGTGCGGCCCTTGTCGGCGGTGACCTGCGGGGCCTTCGCCATTACTCCGCCTCCCGAATGCCGGCTCCGCCGCCGCCGGCGACGAGGGCAAGGATGGCGGCGAGGTCGGAATGGAGTGCGGCGAAGGCCGCCGGGTTAAGCACGTAGCTCGACCGCACGCCGTCGCGCCGGAAGCTGACGAGGCCTGCCTCCTTCAGAACTTTAAGGTGCTGGGAGACGGTGGACTGGGCAAGCGGCAGGCCGCTGCACACGTCGGAGCAGCAGCAGCGGCTCCGTTCGGCGAGCGCCCGCACGATCGCAAGCCGCACCGGATGGCCGAGCGCCTTCAGCCGATCAGCGGCGTCGTCATGCTCCAAGTGCTTCGTCCCTTCGGCGTTCTTTGCGGGCGCGTGAGCTTGCCGCGCCTTTATGCAGGGCCAGCCGCGCCCGTGCCGTCGTCTATCGTCGATTGCCGATGAAAGCAATCAACGAACCGCCCGCGCCGCCTTAGAGCGCGTAAATCGGGGCTATTCGATGCTTTCCCAGCGCCGGTCGCGGGTGGGTATGACGAAGACCTGGCCGGGGAATATCCAGTGCGGGTCGTCGATGCGGTCGCGATTGGCGGCGAAGATCGCTTCGTATTTTATGCCGCGCCCATAGTTGCGCCGGGCGATCCGCCAGAGATTGTCGCCGCGACGGATGATCGCATAGCTCGGATTGGGGAAGAGGCCAGCACCGCTGAGCGACATCTCCTGTCCGCCGATCGCCGTCACCACCGGCTCAAGCACGATGCCGTCGGCATAGCGCATGAACGGCGCGGAAGCCTCGACGAGCGGCGAGGGCTCCGTGGCGTTCCCCGGCGCGGCCTCGACGCGGAACACCACCTCGCCGACCGGCACGTCCTTCGTCGCCTCGAGCAGCCATGTCCCGTCGGCGCCGGTGCGCGCCTCGCCCACCAGCGCATCGTTCGCAAAGATGCGGATCAGGGTGCCGGCCGGCGCCTCGCCCGCGACGTAGAGCTTGCCCGCTTCCACTTCGGCCGCCTTGATCGTCACGTCGCGCGCATCCGGGATGCCGGGAGGAGCCTCGCCCGAGGCGGAGAGGCCCAGTGCATCGCCTTCAACGCCAGCGACAGCGCGTCCCGCAAGGTCGAGCGCATCGATCGGCGCTTCCGCGATCGCGGCTTCTGTTGTGGGCGCGCTTGGGGCGCTGAACGCCTCAGCGCCGGCAATTTCGAGCGCCGGAGATGCTTCAAACGCTCCCTGAGAAGCCGTCGCGGTTGCCGCGGCCGGCGGTGCGTCCACACCGGCCTGCGCTTCACCCATCGCCAACGTCACCGGCGGCTCCGGTTCGGCCGGCGCCTGGCTGGAGGCTTCGGCTGCCTCGGGGCTCGGGGCGGTAGCATTCCCCTGCCCGATTTCGGCCAGCACGGCCGGGCTCGACGCCGTCGCCGCCGCCGAGTCGGCGGGCGCCTGTCCTGAAGTGGCGGCGCCCGGCGCGATCGCCTGCGGAGTCACACCCACCGTCGCGCCGGCCTGCGGCTCGGTGACAGCCAGACTGTCAGGCTGCGGCGCAGCCGCGGAGCCTGCCGGCGCAACAGGCGACGCTTCGCCGGCCGTCGGTGGGATCTCCCCTGCGGCCGACGCTGTTGCCGCGCCGGCGGGAGCCTCTCCTGTCGCAGTGCCTTCGACGTCCGGAACAGACGTGGCCAATTGTCCTTCGCTCGACGCTGCGCCGGGCATCGGCGGCGTGGCAGATGACACCGACGCCCCGCCGATCTCGGCCGGCGGAGTGGGCACGGTGGCGGAGGCGGAAGGCGCGGCGGATGCCTCTGCCGTCGCTGTTCCGTCAACCTTCGGAACAGCGGTGGCCAATTGTCCCTCGCTCGACGTCGTACCGGATTCCGGCGGCGTGGCCGAAGACGCCGACGCCCCGCCGACCTCGGCCGGCGGAGTGGACACGGTGGCGGAGGCGGAAGGCGCGGCGGGCAGTTCACCCGCCACGGCGTTGCCCGGTTCGATCGGCTGAGGGGAAGCACCTGGAACGGAGGAAGCAGAAGGCGCTTCGGAGACCTCTGCGGTGGGCGGAACGGTCGAAGGCTGGATTTCTGTCGCGGCGACTTCGCCGGGTGCGCCCGCGCCGGTAGCCGGGCCGGAGGGCTCGGGCTCGGGTTCGGGCTCGGGCTGAGCGGCTGCGGTCTGCGGCTGCGCAGGCGCAGTGGCCGGAGCCGCTGGTGTCTCGCTCGCGGTGACGCTCGGCGCGGCGGAAGCGGGGGTTGTCGGTTGCGTTGCGGTCTCGCTCGGGGTCGCGGCCGCCACGCTTTCGGGTTCAGTTGACCCGGCGGCGGGAACGGGCGCGGTCGGCGTCGCCGTCGCCTGCTCCGCGGGGGCTGCAGGCTGTTCCGTGGGAGCGATGGCCTCCGCGGGGGCCGGATGCACCGGAGGAGCTGTCTCTGGCGGAGTTGTCCCGGCAGGGGGCGTCGCCTGTTCCTGCGAAGCCGGCGCTGGTTCCACCGCCGCGGGCCTGCCGGGCTCCGCAGCCGCGACCTCCGAGCCGGGCGCGGGCGTCTCCGCGCCCGCCTCCGCACTTGCCGGCGGCGCTACGGCTGGAGCCGGCGCGGGCTCGGTGGACGCGCTTTCCGCCGGCTTGGGCGGGGCGGCTTCGTTCGTCGCTTCAGCGGCGGTTGGTGTCCCGAGCCGTGCCGCCATCTCCAGCACCCGCTGGCGATCCGCCCGATAGAGGAGGACAGCGGCCGATCCGACGACAAGGGCAAAGATGATGGCAAGCGCGACGAGAGGGCGGGGCATCGGCGCGTGAAATCCTCGACTCGGTACAAGCATTCGTCACTGAGTCGTTGTATTCCGCCTAGCCTACCTGCTCAAGGCTGGCGGAACCGCTCCGCCCCAGCTTGATTAGAGCGCTTTGCGATGCAATGGCTCCAAGCATGGGACAGCTCACAAGTGTTTGCGTTTATTGCGGGTCCGGCCCGGGGAAGAACCCGGGCCACGCGGAAGCCGCGCGTATCCTCGGACGATCCATGGCCGAGGCCGGCGTGCGCCTCGTCTATGGCGGCGGGTCGGTCGGTTTGATGGGAACGGTCGCGCGCGCCGTGCTCGATTCCGGCGGCGCGGTGACCGGCATCATTCCGGGCTTCCTGCGAAACCGCGAGCGGCCCATGGACGATCTGACCGAGCTGATCGTCACCGAGGACATGCACGCGCGAAAGATGCTGATGTTCGAGCGGGCGGACGCCTTCGTCGCGCTGGCCGGCGGCGTCGGCACGCTGGAGGAACTGGTCGAGCAGATGACCTGGGCGCAGCTCGGCCGCCACCGGAAGCCGGTCCTTCTCGCCAACATCGGCGGCTTCTGGGATCCGCTCATCCGGCTCCTCGACGCGATGCGGGCCGAGAATTTCATCCGCGCCAATCTGGAGGTCTCGACCCTCGTCGCGAGCCGCGCCGAGGACATCGTCCCGATGCTGCAGCGCGCGGTCGACCGCGTGCCGGAAGCGGAGCTGGAAACTACGGCGGAACCGCTTCAGCGGATGTGAGCAACGCTTCCCTTGTCCAGGGGGAGCGTTGCTGGTCTCCGAGCTTGATCCTTTCCGAAAGCGGTTCCCGCTTTCCGGGATCTGCTATTCCGCCGCCGATCGCATCGGCCCTTCGGTCGCCTTCAGGAGCTTGAAAGTCACCGCGTCGAGCAACGCCTCGAACGAGGCGTCGATGATGTTCGACGAGACGCCGACGGTGAGCCAGCGGTTTCCCTCCGCGTCGCGGCTTTCGATCAGAACGCGGGTCACGGCCTCGGTGCCGCCGTTCAGGATACGGACCTTGTAATCGACCAGCTCGAGATCGTTGATGGAGGCGCTGTGCTCGCCGAGGTCCTTGCGCAGCGCCTTGTCGAGCGCGTTGACCGGGCCGTTGCCTTCCGCCACCGACATGCGCTTGTCGCCGTTCACGTCGACCTTCACGACGGCCTCGGCGAACGTCTTCAGCCGCCCATTGGCGTCGAAGCGGCGTTCGACGTTGACGCGAAAGCCCTCGACCTTGAAGAAGCTCGGCAGCTTTTCCAGCCGGCTGCGGGCGAGAAGCTCGAGCGACGCATCGGCGCCTTCATAGGCATAGCCCTGCGACTCGCGCTCCTTGATCTCGTTCAGGAGCCCGTCGAGGCGTGGATCGGCGCGGTCGAAGCGCATGCCGAAGCGCTCCAGCTCGGCGATGAGGTTGGATCGCCCGGCCTGGTCGGAGACGAGCACGCGGCGACGGTTGCCAACCGCCTCCGGCTTGACGTGCTCGTAGGTCTCCGGCGCCTTCAGGATGGCGGAAGCGTGGATGCCGGCCTTGGTAGAGAAGGCCGACGAGCCGACATACGGCGCCTGGCGGTTCGGGGCTCGGTTCAGGATTTCGTCGAAGGCGTGCGAGACCTGCGTGAGGTTGGTCAGCGATTGCAGCGACACGCCGGTCTCGAATTGCTCCGCAAAGGCGGGCTTCAGGAGAAGCGTCGGGATGATGGCGGTGAGGTCGGCATTGCCGCAGCGCTCGCCGATGCCGTTCAGCGTGCCCTGGATCTGGCGCGCGCCAGCGCGAATTGCGGCGAGCGAATTGGCGACCGCCTGCCCCGTGTCGTTGTGCGCGTGGATGCCGATCTTCTCTCCGGGAAAGCGCGCCACGACCGCACCGACGATCTCCAACACTTCCTCGGGGAGCGTGCCGCCGTTGGTGTCGCAGAGCACCGCCCAGCGTGCGCCAGCGCCGAGCGCCGCCTCGACGCAGGAAAGCGCGTAGCCGGGATTGGCCTTGTAGCCGTCGAAGAAGTGCTCGCAATCGAGCAGCGTCTCCCGGCCAGCCGCGACCGCCGCCGCAACGGACTGCGAGATGGATTCGAGATTCTCCTCGTTGCTGCAGCCGAGCGCCAGCTTCACATGGAAGTCCCACGCCTTGCCGACGAAGCAGATGGCGTCGGCGCTGGCGCGCAGCAGCTCCTGCAGGCCCGGATCGTTCGATACCGAGCGGCCGGCGCGCTTCACCATGCCGAAGGCGGTGAACGCGGCGCGGCTCGTCCGCTTCCGCTCGAAGAACGCCGTGTCGGTCGGGTTGGCGCCGGGATAACCGCCCTCGACATAGTCGATGCCGAGATCGTCGAGCATCCGCGCGACGAGGATCTTGTCCTCGAGCGAGAAGTCGAGACCCGGCGTCTGCTGGCCATCGCGCAGCGTCGTGTCGAAGAGGCTGAGCCTTGCCTTGCTCATGGCGTTGACCACCCGGCTGCGAAGCGGTCGGTCGCGGCGATCAGCTCGCTCAGGATGCCGGGCTCGGAGAACGCATGCCCGGCGCCCTCGACGAGGCGGAAGTCGGCTTCCGGCCAGGCGCGGTGCAGGTCCCAGGCGGTGACCGCCGGACAGGCGATGTCGTAGCGGCCCTGGACGATCACGGCCGGAATGGATTTGAGCCGCCCCGCGTCGCGGATGAGCTGCCCCTCCTCCAGCCAGCCGGCGTTGACGAAGTAGTGGTTTTCGATGCGGGCGAAGGCATCGGCGAAGTCTCCGTCGCTGTGCACCGCGGTGCGCTCGGCGTCGGGGAGGAGCGTGATCGTCTCGCCCTCCCAGACGCTCCAGGCGCGCGCCGCTTCGGCGCGTACCGCCCGATCGGAATCCGTCAGCCGCTTCCGGTAGGCCGCGAGCATGTCGCCGCGCTCCGCTTCCGGGATCGGCTTCAGGAACAATTCCCACTTGTCGGGAAAGAGCAGCGAAGCGCCGCGCTGATAGTACCATTCGACCTCGAAGCGGCGCAGTGTGAAGATGCCGCGCAGCACCAGCTCGCTCACCCGCTCCGGATGCTTTTCGGCATAGGCGAGCGCCAGCGTCGAGCCCCAGGAGCCGCCGAAGACAAGCCAGCGCTCGACGCCGAGCAATTCGCGCAGCCGCTCGGTGTCGGCGACGAGATGCCAGGTGGTGTTGGCCTCCAGCTCCGCATGCGGGCGCGACTTGCCGCAGCCGCGCTGGTCGAAGAGCATCACGTTGTAGCGCGCCGGATCGAACATCCGCCGGTGCACCGGGCTGATCCCCCCGCCCGGCCCGCCATGCAGGAACACCGCCGGCTTTCCTCGCGGGTTGCCGCACATCTCCCAATGGATGCTGTGCCCGTCGCCAACGTCGAGCATGCCGCTCTGGCGCGGCTCGATCGGCGGGTAGAGGCCCTGCATTGCGGATGTGGCGTTCATCGCGTGTTCTTTCATGCCGCGCGCGGCGGCCATTCGGTAGTGTCGTGATCGGGATGCTGGCGGTTCGACGCCGCAATCCTGTCCGCAAGCTCGGGACTGTCGGCTTCCGTCGTCTTGTCGCCGGGAAGAGCGGCGAGTTTTGCGAACCACGAGAGTTTTCCCTCGATGCCATACTGCGTCTTCGGCTCGATCTTCTCCGGCTCGTCGAGCGAGCCGATCGACACCGCGATGCGCGGCCTTCCGACGTAATGAAAGGTCAACGGCGTGCCGCAATTCCTGCAGAAGCCGCGCTCCGTCTGATCGGAGCTCATGAAGACCGCGAGCTCTCCGCGCGTCAGCTCGAATTTCTCCAGCGGCACGCCGGTCAGCGGCGCGAAGAACGAGCCGAACGCCTTCTGGCACATGCGGCAGTGGCAGATGTGGGGATCGCCCGGCTCCTCATGCAGCGCGTAGCGCACCGCGCCGCACTGGCAGCCCCCGGTCATGCGGAACTCGCTCATGATATGCCTCCCTGTCGCGGCCAGGATTGAGTGTCGTGATCCGGGTGCTGATGGTTCGACGCGGCGATCTGCTCCGCGAGCTGCGGTTTGTCGCTCTCTGTCGTCGTTGCGCCAGGAAGCGTCGCGAGCTTTGCGAACCAGGAGACCTTTCCCTCGATGCCGCATTGATACTTTGGCTCGATCCTCCCCGGCTCGTCGAGCGAGCCGATGGAGATCGCCATGCGAGCCGAATCGACATCGTGAATGGTGAGCGGCGTGCCGCAGACCCTGCAGAATCCGCGCTCGGTCTGACTCGAGCTCATGAAGGTCGACAGCGCGCCGCGGGTCAGCTCGAATTTCTCCAGCGGCACGCCGGTAAACGGCGCGAAGAACGAGCCGAACGCCTTCTGGCACATGCGGCAATGGCAGATGTGCGGTTCGGAGGGCCGCTCATGCAGCACGTAGCGCACTGCGCCGCACTGGCAGCCGCCGCTCATGCGGAATTCGCTCATCTCCGCGGCTCCCAGGTCGTTCCTTCCGGACCGTCCTTCAGCACCACGCCGAGCTGATCGATCTCGGCGCGCAGGCGGTCGGCCTCGGCGAACTGTCTTGCCGCGCGCGCAGCGCTCCGCTCGGCGATCAGGCGTCCGACCAGCGCCTCGTCGATCGTCAGGCCAACCGGGCGCCAGGCGCGCCATTCGGTCTCGCCCGCCTGCAGCAGGCCGAGGAGCTGCAGCGCGGCGCGAAACATGCCCCGCTCGTCGCGCTCGCGGTCGTCGGCCGCCTCCTCGGCGAGGTGGTGGATGGCGGCGATCGCAAGCGGGGTGTTCAGATCGTCGAGGAGCGGCTCCAGCACCTTCGCAAGGAGCGGGTTGTCTCCCGTCCAGGGCGTGGAATCCCCGGCCGCGAGATGCCAGCGGTCGAGCACCTTGCGGCTCTCTTCGAGACCCGCGACGGTCCAGTCGATCGGCTGGCGATAGTGCGTGCGGAGCATGTTGAAGCGCAGCACCTCGCCCGGCCAGTCGCGCAGCAGCTCGTGGATGGTGACGAAGTTGCCCTCGGACTTCGCCATCTTCCTTCCCTCGACCTGCAAGAAGCCGTTGTGCATCCAGTATTTCGCCATCAGCGAAGTGCCGTGGGCGCTGCGCGATTGCGCGATCTCGTTCTCGTGGTGCGGAAACACAAGGTCGATGCCGCCGCCGTGGATGTCAAAAGTCTCGCCGAGCAGCGCGCCGGCCATGGCCGAGCACTCGATATGCCAGCCGGGCCGCCCCGGCCCCCAGGGCGAGGGCCACGCCGGCTCGCCGGGCTTCGAGGGCTTCCACAGCACGAAGTCCATCGGATCGCGCTTGTAGGGCGCGACGTCGACACGCGCGCCGGCGATCATCTCATCGAGCGGCCGGCGCGAGAGCTCGCCATATTCGGGATCGGAGGGCACGTCGAACAGCACGTGCCCCTCGGCGACATAGGCGTGGCCCTTCGCGATCAGCTTGCCGATCAGGCGGACCATGTCCTCCGGCGCGTCGGCGCGGTTGATGTACTGCGTGGCGCGCGGCTCGTGCGTCGGCGGCAGGCAGCCGAGCGCCTCGACATCCTTGTGGAACTGCTTCGCCGTCTTCTTGGTGACCTTGCGGACCGCGTCGTTCAGCGGAAGCTCGGGATATTCCTCCGCCGCCCGCCGGTTGATCTTGTCGTCAACGTCGGTGACGTTGCGGACATAGGTCACGTGCTCCGGGCCGTAGACATGCCGCAGCAGCCGGAACAGCACGTCGAAGACGATGACCGGGCGGGCGTTGCCGATATGGGCGAAGTCGTAGACCGTCGGCCCGCACACGTACATGCGGACGTTTTCGGCGTCGAAGGGGACGAAATCTTCCTTCTGCCCGGTTAGCGTATTGTAGAGCCTCAGTCCCATGATCCGATCCGTCAAAACAGAGCTGTCCCGCTGGCCGGGACGTTCAGACGGATCTTGCAGGAGACAAGTCGAACGGCGCCGGCCAGCGTGTGCTAGCGGCTAATAATCCCGATAATGCAAATGGCGGGTGAAGACGCGCCATTTCCTGCGGAATATCCGTTCATGGGGCGCTTATCGCCGAGAGTGGTCTGCCGCGTCAAGGGCGGACACTGCGCAGACTACTCCACCCAATCGGCGCATTTCGCCAGCTCCGTCGCGGCGCCCCAGGGCATGATGGGCACGGTGGAGGTCGAGTTCTTCGGCGAACCGTCGACCAGCTTGTCGGAATAGACCACGTAGACGAGCACGTTGCGCTGCACATCGCAGCCGCGCACGATCTGCATCTTCTTGAAGAAGATCGAGCGGCGCTCGGAGAACACCACGTCGCCCTGCTCGAATTTCCCCTTGAAGGCTATCGGCCCGACCTGGCGGCAGGCGAGCGAGATGTCGGAGACCTCCTCGGCCAGCCCGAGCGCCCCGGCCACCCCGCCCTTCTCGGGCACCGTGAAGTGGCAGGCCACGCCATCGACCAGCGGATCGTCGATGCCGTAGGTGGCGAGCTTGTCGTTGGGGGTGAGGAGCTTGAAGGTCGTCGACTTCTTGAAGATCAGGTCCGGCTCCTCCGCCGCGGCAGGCGCGGCAAGGCAGAGCATCAAGAGAGCGGCGAAGAGGAAGCGCATGGGGATCTCCGTAGACGTCTCGCCTCAGATAAGAATACGCCGCCCGCTGTGCGACCCGGGCAAACAATGTAAATCAGGCAATGTAAATTAGGCAGGGCGCGGCGCTTGTCGTGCCATGCCGCCGCCCCAATCGGGGGGAGGATTGGAAGGATTCGGGCCTGCGTGGCCGCGGAGAATCCGCGGATGCCTTTCAAGGAGAAGTCTTGCGTCGCTTCGCGCCTATCCTGATAGCCGGCTCCGTCGGGCTCGCGATCCTCGCCGGCGGCGGCGCGACCGCGCAGACCTGCTTCACCATGCAGGCCGAGATGATGCACCTGCGATCGCGCGGCGACGTCGGGAGCGCGGGCGACCGCGCGCGCTACGAGCGGGCCTACCGCGAGCAGGCAAACGTATTGGCGCGGACAGAAATGCAGGCGCGCAACGCCGGCTGCTTCGGCGGCGGGTTCTTCCTCTTCCGCCGCGCGGTCGATCCGAGCTGCAACATGCTCGTCCCGAAATTGCGCGACATGCAGGACAACCTGGCGCGCCTCGATCACCTCCGCCGCCGGGGGGGCGACGACGTGAGCTACCGGCTCCAGGAACTGCAGGGGATGATGAGTGCCCGCGGTTGCGACCTGCCCGGCGGGACCTTCGATTCCTCGCCCGGAGGCAATTTCCTCTACGAGCCCAACAATCCCTACGATTCCGGCAACGGCACCTACCGCACGCTCTGCGTCCGCACCTGCGACGGCTACTATTTCCCGATCAGCTTCTCGACCACCTCCGAGCACTTTGCCGAGGACGCGCAGAACTGCACCTCGCTCTGCCCGGGGGCGGAGGCGCGGCTCTTCTACTACCAAAACCCCGGCGGCGGGCCGGAGAACATGACGTCGATCACCGGCGAGTCCTATTCCTCGCTGCCGACCGCCTTCCGCTACCGCACCGCCATCGACTCGGCCTGCACCTGCAAGCCCGCCGGCGGCTATTCGCTCGCGTCCGCCGAGCCTGCGGCGCAAGGCGTGGCCGAGGATCCGACCGCGCCGCTTCCCCGCCCGCGGCCGGGACCGGGCGAGGACCCCGAGACGCTCGCCGACCGGGTGGGCTATTTCGTCCCGAGCGACGCGATGAATGAGACGGCCGCCGCGGCGCCGACGGGGACAAGCGCCGCAGGCCGCCCGATCCGCATCGTCGGCCCGGCCTATTGGGGAAGCAACAAGGAGCAGGACGATCTGGTCATCGCGCCTGTGCCGAACTGATCGCAGCGGGCCGGTCGCGATTCAACCTTCGTCGCGGAAGCGGTTGGTGATCGGATAGCGGCGGTCGCGGCCGAAGTTCCTGAGCGTGATCTTCACGCCGGGGGCGGCCTGCCGGCGCTTGTATTCGGAAAGGTAGAGCAGGTGCTCAACCCGCTTCACGACGGCGCGCTCATATCCGAGCGCGACGATGTCGCTGACCCGCATCTCCTTCTCCACAAGGCCCTCGAGGATCGCGTCGAGGACATCGTAGGGCGGCAGCGAATCCTGGTCCTTCTGGTTCTCGCGAAGCTCCGCCGTCGGGGCCTTCTCGATGACGGAGACGGGAATGACCTCGCCTTCGGGTCCGAGGCAGCCCGCGGGACGCTCGCGATTCCTGAGCCGCGCGAGCCGGAACACCTCGGTCTTGTAGAGATCCTTGATCGGGTTGAACCCGCCGTTCATGTCGCCGTAGATCGTGGAATAGCCGACCGACACCTCCGACTTGTTGCCGGTTGTGACGAGCATCAGGCCGAGCTTGTTCGACACCGCCATCAGCGCCACGCCCCGCACCCGCGACTGGATGTTTTCCTCCGTCACGTCTTTCGGAAGATCCGCGAAGAGCGGCGTCAGCACATCGCCGAACCCCTCGACGGCCGGCGCGATCGGCAGCGCGTCGTAGCGGACGCCGAGGCGCCTCGCGCAGTCCTCCGCGTCGCTCAGGCTTTCGGCCGACGTGTAGCGGTAGGGAAGCATGATGCAGTGGACGCGCTCCGGCCCGAGCGCATCGACGGCCATCGCGGCGCACACCGCCGAATCGATGCCGCCCGACAGGCCGAGCACGACGCCCTTGAAGCGGTTCTTCTCCACATAGTCTCCGAGACCGAGCACGCAGGCCTGCCAGTTGGCGGAAGCCGACGCGGGGAGCGGCGCGCGGGGGCCTTCGGTGCAGCGCCAGCCGTCCGCGCCGCGCTCCCAGCGTGTCAGCGCGATGCCAGCCTCGAACTGCGGCATCTGGAAAGCCAAGGTGCGGTCGGGATTGAGGCCGAACGAACCGCCGTCGAAGACAAGCTCGTCCTGCCCGCCGACCTGGTTGGCGAAGATGAGCGGCAGGCCGGTCTCGACCACCCGCGCGACCGCGATCAGCAGGCGCTGGTCGGGCTTGTCGCTCCAGTAGGGCGAGCCGTTCGGCACGATGAGCATCTCCGCGCCCGTCTCCGACAGGCACTCGCTCACCTGCGGCAGCCAGATGTCCTCGCAGACCGGCAGGCCCATCCGCACGCCGCGAAAGCCGGCGGGACCGGGCAGCGCGCCGGGCTTGAAGACGCGCAGCTCGTCGAAGACGCCGTAGTTCGGCAGCTCGACCTTGTGACGGATGGCGGCGATTTCGCCCTTCTCCAGGAGAAGCACGCTGTTGTGGAGGCCCCCCGCATCCACCCACGGCGCTCCGACGACGATGCCCGGTCCTTCGCGCGTCGCTGCTGCAAGGCGCTCCGCCGCCGCGCGGCAGGCCTCCTGCAAGGCAGGCTTCAGGACCAGATCCTCGGGCGGATAGCCGCAGAGGAAAAGCTCGGTCAGCACCAGCAGGTCGGCGCCGAGCCGGAATGCCTCGGCGTGGGCGGAAAGCGCCAGCGCCAGGTTTCCAGCGACATCGCCCATCACCGGATTGAGCTGGCCGATGGCGATCGCGAGTTTCTCTGGAGTGCTATCGCTCATGCCCGGGCATGTAACGACTGGCGCGGGGCGCGGCAATCGCGCCGGGGCCTGTCAGCCGATCAGGTGCAGCCGATCGAGGATGGCGACGAGCCAGACGAGCCCTGCGAGGAAGAGCGTGAAGAAGACCGCGGTGGAGGCGAGATCCTTGGTGACGCGAATGGCCTCGTGGCGTTCCGGCGTCACGTGATTGCAGAGGCGCTCGACCGCCGTGTTCAGGAATTCGACGACCAGCACGAAGAGCACGCTCGCGACGAGCGCCAGCCATATCCAGACATTCGCCGCGACGAAGAACGACACAGGCAGGAGGATCGCGGCGAGCGCCACCTCCTGCTTCACGGCGGCTTCGGTCAGCAGGCCCTCGCGCAGTCCGCGCGCCGAGTTGAGCGCCGCGGCGGCGATGCGGGCGAGACCGCCCCGCCCCGGAAGCGCCGCCTGCTGGCCCGGCATGCCGCGCCCGGCGTTGCTGGCCGCGCCGCCGGCGCTTTCCACCGTCAACCGATGTGCTCCCGGAAAAGCTTCAGCGTGCGCTCGCGCGCGAGCTTCGCGGAGTCAGGCTCATAGGCCGCCGTGCCGTCGCGGTTGAAGCCGTGGCCGGCTGGAGCCGGATAGACGAAGACCTCGACCAGCCGCGAGGGCACGTTGGCGCGGATCTTCTCCACGTCCGCCGCCGAGATCGACTGGTCTATCTCGCCGAAGTGCATCTGCACGGGGCAGCGCGGCTTCTCGCCGGAAGTCCCGGCGATCCGTCCGCCATAATAGCAGGACGCCGCCGCGATGCCGTGCAGCCGCGTCGCCGCGAGCCAGGAGAGCGAGCCGCCGAGGCAGTAGCCGACGGCTCCGACTTTTCCGGCAGAGGCCGCCGCGGCGCGCGCCGCCTCGACATCGAGCAGCATGTTGTCCATGCCGATCTTCTCCATCAGCGGCCGGACGATTGCGAATACCTCCGGCCCGTAGCCGAGCTCCATGCCCGGCTTTTCACGATCGAAGAGCGCGGGCGAGATGCAGTAATAGCCCTC
Organism: Hyphomicrobiales bacterium; assembly: GCA_038211615.1. Taxonomy (GTDB): domain Bacteria; phylum Pseudomonadota; class Alphaproteobacteria; order Rhizobiales; family Afifellaceae; genus DASWJZ01. The sequence continues at coordinate 388 of JBBQVL010000094.1, read as the reverse complement.
GGCGGCGTAGCCGTCCGTCACCGCGCGCATGTGCTCGTTGACGCCGAACGCCTCCTGGATGACGACGAGCCCGCCACGATGCTTGCCCTTCGGCGAAGCCTCGTAGGCATCGAAGCTGTGGCCGTCGGAAGCCCTGAGCTTTATCGTCTGTCCCATTCCCTCGCCCTCGTCTCAAGCCTGCGCGGCGACCCTGACTTCGTGTACATTGCGCTCGCGCTTCAGAAGCTCGGCCACCAGGAAGGCGAGCTCCAGCGCCTGCTCGGCGTTGAGGCGCGGATCGCAATATGTGTGATAGCGGTCGGAGAGATCCTCGGCCGTGATGGCGCGCGCGCCGCCGGTGCATTCGGTGACGTTCTTGCCCGTCATCTCGACATGGATGCCGCCCGGA
>JBBQVL010000093.1:0-15812 GCA_038211615.1 Hyphomicrobiales bacterium | reverse complement strand
GTGCCGCGCGCCGAGATCATCACCAATCCCGACATGCTCTATCTCGCGCTCGGCATCCTCGGCGCGACCGTCATGCCGCACAATCTCTACCTCCACACGGCGATCGTGCAGACGCGCGCCTATGGGACGACCGTGCCGGAGAAGCGCGAGGCGATCCGCTTCGCGACGCTCGATTCCACCATCGCGCTGGTCTTCGCGCTGATGATCAACGCATCGATTCTGATTCTCGCCGCCGCGAGCTTCCACGCGCGCGGCGAGACCGGCATCGAGGATCTGGGCCAGGCGCACTCGCTGCTGGCGCCGCTGCTCGGCGCGGCGATCGCCCCTACCCTCTTCGCGATCGCGCTGCTCTGCTGCGGCCTCTCTTCGACGGTCACGGCGACGATGGCCGGCCAGGCGGTGATGGAGGGCTTCCTGCGGCTCAGGATCGCCCCCTGGATGCGCCGCCTGATCACGCGCGGCATCGCCATCGTGCCGGCCGCTGGCGTCACCATCTTCGCAGGCGAATCCGGCGCGGCGAAGCTCCTGATCTTTTCGCAGGTGGCGCTCAGCCTGCAGCTATCCTTCGCGGTGATCCCGCTCGTCATGTTCACCGCCAGCCGCGCCAAGATGGGCGTCTTCGTCGCGCCACGCTGGCTGACGGCGATCGCCATCCTGATCGCGGCGGTGATCGTGATCCTGAACGTGAAGCTGGTCGGGGATTTCCTGCTGGCGGCGATTGCCTAGGAGGCTCGTGCGACCAGGGGCCCTGCATTGACAAGAACGGACCTCACTCGCCGAAGCCGTCCATGTAGTCGGGGTTGGTCGACAAGTCGCCTGGGCCAAGAAGCGATCCCACCAAGCCGCCGGCAAGAGCCGTGACGGTTCGTTGCTCGCTTTTGGCAAGAGTCTCGACCGCCTCGCGAATGACGGCGGAGCGGTTCGATTTGCGGCGGCGAACGAGATCATTCAGCGCCCTGTCGATCTCCGCCGGCAGCTTGAAGGACACGGTTTTCATCGTCGAGACCACGGCATTACCCTGCTCGAGCGAAAGTAATACCAAGGCCGCGAGCGTCAAGCATTCAGCAGCACCCTTGGCGCTCCAAGGAGAGGATCTACGGCGCAGCCGCTGAAACGGCTGCTAGTCGATGCGGCGTATTGCGATCGAGGTAGTTCATCACTTCCTCGATTCCGATCTGGCGGAGACAGGTCTCGAGGATCGGCGCCTGAGCATAGTCGGCATCATCCGAAATCGGGACAAGCTCGCCATCCACCGCATCAAAGCGGAAGCCGGCGCTCGCCGCCAGGCCAAGAAGCTGGCCGATGGCGATCTCCCTTGCCGACGCGCCTTCAGGCGTTGCGTAGCGGTCTCGCTGCGGGGCAAATCGTGTGAAGCGCATCTGCATCATGTTGGATCAAATGCGCCTGAATAAAAATCGATCCCTCGAGCGATTTCTTACGGTTACCCGTCGGTTACGAACCCGTCGCAGCTAAATTCCCCCCACCGGACGCAGCGGCCCGCAGGATGATCGCGGCCGCCTTTTCGAGGTCGGCCGGGGCGAGCACGTGCGAAGGCGGCACGTGCACGAAGCCGATGCGGCGTCCTGCCGGCGCGGCGTGGAGCGAGCGGTAGAGCGTGGCGTTGCAGACATAGAGGCCGGCGTCGTCGGAGAGCGCGGCGTCGAAGCCGCCCTCCCTGAGCGCCGCAAGGATCGCGTCCGCCGCAAAGGTCGAGGCGATGGCCGCCGGTCCGCCCCGCACGACAATAGCGGCAGAAGGCGCCACTCCGCTCACGTCTGGTTTAGCCCGGTTGATGGAGTTGCGGCCGAGGCATTCGATGCGCAGCGCCTCGCTCCCGGCGCTCAGCCCGAAATGCACGGCCACATCCGGCTTGAAAGAGGCGTGGAGCCGCCGCAGCGCCGCCCACGAGCGGCGATAATCCGTCGCAAGGACCACAGCCTGAAACGCACTCGCGCCGAAGTCCTGAGGCGGCTCCTTCGCCAGCGCCTGCATCAGCGCCTCGGTCGGGTTTTCCGGCGCGCCGGGAAACGGGCCGAAGCCCGTCGCCAGGAGACGCGGCCGCTCCGCCATGCGCGCGACGCGGCTACGCGGCGCGCTTCGCCGCGATCAGCCCGCGATTGAGGAGCAGCTCGGCGATCTGCACCGCGTTCGTTGCCGCGCCCTTGCGCAGGTTGTCGGCGACGATCCACATCGAGAGGCCGTTGTCGAGCGTCTGGTCCTCGCGAATGCGCGAGATGTAGGTCGCGTCCTCGCCGGCGCATTCGATCGGCGTGATGTAGGTGTTTTCCGCCGGGTTATCGATCACCAGGCAGCCCGGCGCCTCGCGCAGGATGGTGCGCGCCTCCTCCGCCGTGATCGGCCGCTCGAACTCGACGTTCACCGCCTCCGAATGGCCGATGAACACCGGCACGCGCACGCACGTCGCCGTCACCTTGATCTTCGGGTCGAGGATCTTCTTCGTCTCCGCCATCATCTTCCACTCTTCCTTGGTGGAGCCGTCCTCCATGAAGACATCGATCTGCGGGATGACGTTGAAGGCGATGCGCTTGGAGAACTTCTTCGGCTCGATCTCGCCGGTGGTGAAGACGGCCCGCGTCTGGTTGAAGAGCTCATCCATCGCGTCCTTGCCGGCCCCGGAGACCGATTGATACGTGGCGACCACTACCCGGAGAACCTTCGCATGGTCGTGCAGCGGCTTCAGCGCCACGACGAGCTGCGCAGTAGAGCAGTTCGGGTTGGCGATGATGTTCTTCTTCGAAAATCCCTCGATCGCGTCGGCGTTCACTTCCGGCACGATGAGCGGCACGTCGCGGTCGTAGCGCCAGGCGGAGGAATTATCGATGACGACGCAGCCCTGCGCCGCGATCCTCGGCGACCATTCCTTCGAGACAGTGCCCCCCGCCGACATCAGCACGATGTCGGTGCCCTTGAAGTCGTAGTTCTCCAGCGCCTGCACCTTGAGCACCCGGTCGCCGAAGGAGACCTCGGTGCCCTGGCTGCGGCGCGACGCGATCGCGACGACCTCGTCGGCGGGAAAGGCGCGCTCCTCGAGCACGGTCAGCATCTCGCGCCCGACATTGCCGGTGGCGCCGACGACGGCGATCTTCAGACCCATCGAAACTGCTCCTCCGCTCTCCGCACGCAGCCCGCATCCAAGCGGGCTTCTCCCCTTCCGACCCGGGGAGAGCATCGGGACGGAGGCAAGATCAGCGGGTCGTTTTGGTGATTTTCGAAGGCGCAGCGGCGCCGGCTGCCACGAGGGTAGCCTCCACCGTCAGAACAAGCTCGAACCGAGCCATCTCATGCGCCTCCACAGATGGCGCTTTTACGCAGCCGGCTCCGAAAGTCAACGCGCCTATTGGCTCCCCAAGCCGGGGCACGTCACCGTCAGGTGGAAGCTGCGATCGGACAAATTCCCGGACGTGTCGAACGTCTGCACGAAAACGCCGGCGGGGTTGCCTGCCCGGCCAACCACGGTGAGGAAGCCGGGCGTGTAGGTCCCGGATGACCCGCTGCTGCCGATCGTGCCGGTAAATGCGCATCCGGTAATGTCGTTGGGTGACGATCCGAAGATCACCTGATAGGTGCCGGCAGGCACGCTGTCAGCTCTGCTGGCGGTGTAACCGCTCCCGCTTGGATATCCCCGCTGCCAGGTCCCGTCGGCATCGACGACGGCGAACATCCCGCCAGCCGAGCCGGGGGGGCCCTGATCGCCGACCGGCCCCTTGTCTCCAACCGGCCCTTGATTCCCAACTGGACCCTGGTTCCCGACAGGACCCTGGTTTCCGACGGGACCTTGATTGCCCACCGGACCCTGATTCCCGACGGGGCCTTGATTTCCCACCGGTCCCTGATCCCCGACCGGACCCTGCGGGCCGCCCGCCGCGAAGAGCCGCCAGTGAGAGCCTTCGTCCCCAGGCTCGCTGTCGGTGTCTTGCAGCGCTACCCAGCTCGAGCCATCGTGAAAAACGACGTCGTTTGCGGAATATGAGTGTTCCACCTCCCAGTCGCCGCTCACGGCGAAGCCCTGGCCGGCCGGACCGGTGGCGCCCTGGGCACCGGTCACTCCCCGTGGACCGGCGACGCCCGCTGCGCCCTTCGGCCCGCAACCCGTCACCTGCGCCTGTCCGCCGCCGGCCGGTGTGCTCAATTCCACTGAACAATCGTCCACGGTGTAAAGCAGCGCAAACGAGAAGACGCCCTTCGCGTTGGCGACCTTCTGGAAGCGGCGCTCCAGCGTTACGGTCACGCCAGGAGTAGCACTGCCCGTTATGATCAGGCGGCCCCGGACAATCGCCACCTCCGAAACGCTCAGTCCCGGCGCGATCCGCGTGTTCGGTACGCCCTGATCGGCGAAGGAGGCTTGCGGCAACGCAAAAAGCGGCGCGCTGAGCGCGGCCGCCAGAAGAAATGAGCGCATACGATGTCCCCAGCCCCTTCGAAATAAAGCGCCGCGTCGTTCCGATCCACGTCGCAATAATGCCGGCCACGCACGCTGGACCGGCAAATTGCTCCGTCTTTGCCCCGCTCGATAATCGCCTGTGCCGGCGTTGCATGCAATACTGAATATTGCCTACAATTCGGGCACACGATCGGTAAGTGCCTGAATCTGGTCATTGATCCAGCATTTTACCCAGCCCTCTCGCAATCATGATTGCAATGCGCGTCGTGCGGGGGCGTAGCGATGGAGGAAAGCGCCGGTTGGCGCGTGGCTAAGCTTGCAAGAGCCGGCCGAACTCCTCGATGATCGCGGCGCCCATTTCCTTCGTTCCGACCTTAGTCGTTCCCTCGCTCCAGATGTCGGCGGTGCGCAGTCCGCGCGCCAGCGTCATTGCGACCGCGGCGTCGAGCATGTCCGCCTCGCGCACCATCGCGAAGGAATAGCGCAGGCACATCCCGAACGAGGCGATCATCGCAATCGGGTTCGCCACGCCCTTGCCGGCGATGTCGGGCGCCGAGCCGTGCACAGGTTCGTAGAACGCCTTGCGTTTCTTCGTCATCGGGTCGGGCAGCCCGAGCGAGGCGGAGGGCAGCATGCCGAGCGAGCCGGTCAGCATCGCCGCCACGTCGGAAAGCATGTCGCCGAAGAGATTGTCGGTGACGATCACGTCGAACTGCTTCGGCGCGCGCACGAGCTGCATGCCGCCGGCGTCGGCGAGCATGTGGTCGAGCGTCACGTCGCTGAACTCGCGCGCATGGACTTCGCTCACCACTTCCTTCCACAGCACGCCCGATTTCATCACGTTGTTCTTTTCCATCGAGGTCACGCGGTTCTTGCGCGTGCGCGCCAGCTCGAAGGCGACGCGCGAGATCCGCTCGATCTCGAAGGTGTCGTAGACCTGCGTGTCGATGGCGCGCTTCTGCCCGTTGCCAAGGTCGCGGATCTCCTTCGGCTCGCCGAAATAGACGCCGCCGGTCAGCTCGCGGAGGATGAGGATGTCGAGCCCCTCCACCAGCTCGCGCTTCAGCGAGGAAGCGTCGGCGAGCGCCGGGTAGCAGATGGCGGGGCGAAGATTGGCGAAGACGCCGAGCTCTTTCCTGAGCCTGAGCAGCGCCGCCTCCGGCCGGTGCTCGTACGCGACCTTCTCCCATTTCGGCCCGCCGACCGCCCCGAAGAGCACGGCATCGGCCGCGCGCGCCTTCGCCATCGCCGCATCGGTGATCGGCACGCCATGCGCGTCGATCGAGGCGCCGCCGACCAGATCCTCGTCGGTCTCGAATTTTCCGAGTCCGGCGTCGTTCATGAACGCGATGACCGCCTTCGCCTCGGCCATCGCCTCCGTGCCGATGCCGTCGCCGGGAAGAAAAAGGAGCTTGTGTGCCATAGCCTGCGGTCGCCTGGGCGGGAGTGAATCGTCGCGCCTTGCTAATTGCCGACGCGTTCTTCCGCAAGGATCGGCGGGGCTGGCCCGCCGGCGACGCTATTTGCGCCGGTGCCCTCCCCGACATGCTAAGACCCCGCGGGGTGAAAGCTCGCAAGGAGACGCCATGATCCTCCGTACCCTCGCCGTCGCCGGTCTGCTTCTTACTGCTTCGGCCGCAGGGGCGGCGACGCTGTCGACCAGTGGAAGCGCCGCGCCCACCGGCCACGCCAGCAGCCATCTCCCCGACAACAACAGCTCGATCTTCGATCGCTGGGGAAACTTGCTCACGCGCACCGACTGCACGCGCGCCGGCGGCAGCTGGAACACCGGCAAGCGGACCTGCGGGCCGAAGACCCGCTGATCACGTCCGGAGCTATCCGCCCGAAAGCGCCTGCTTCATCGCGTCGCGCAGATCCTTCGGCCAGTTCTTGACCGATGGCCATGCCGAGAGCCGCCCGTCATCCCCCTGCTGGGCGAAGTAGACCTTGTGCGCTCCCGGATCGACGGCCATGAAGCCGTCCGCCCCGCCGCAATCGTGCGGCACGCAGCCGCTTGCATAGAACACACCCGACGGGGTCGACTGCGTCCCGCCGCCGACGAGCAGGCCGGTCACCACATCGGTGAACTTTGCGACGAGCAGCTTCTTCGCCGCGGCGTAGACCGCCTCGTTGCGCAGCGCGTCGGTAATGTTGTCGAGCCTGGCAAGGTCGAGATCGCCCCAGCCGGTGCCCGGCACCGGTGTGTATTCCATTCGGCCGATCACCTGCAGACCCCGTGCAGGTGTCCACTCGCGCACGTCGGCCGAGGCGCCGGGAAGCAGGAAGGGCACGAAGTAGATCCCCTCGCTGGTGGCCGCCGGCAATGGGCCCCCGCAATCGCCGCCCATCGTGTCAGCCTTCAGCGCCGAGCCCTCCGGCTTCCACACGAGCACGGTCGAGGGCGGGCACATGTTGCCGCCGCCGCCGACAGCGAAGATCGCGACCTTGAGGCCGCCTATCTCTTCGGTGCGGTCGTAGGACACGTCGTAGTCCCGCGCGAGCTCCCTGCCGTCGAAGGCGAGCACCTTCGTGAGGTCGGGCATCGCGGTGATGGTCAGCGTTCCGCCTTCGAACGGATGCGACTCCGTTGCCTGCGTTTGGTCCTGCGCCCACGCCGCGCCGGCGGTCATGGCGATCGCGACGATCGACGTGAAAAGCAACCTCATGCGGAAACCTCCGGGGGAGCACATTCCGCTACTTGTTCGCCGCCCGCTCCGCAAGGCAAACGCGACCGTGAGTTCAGCGGGCGATCACGACGCGCCGGCTTCCGTCAGACCTTTGCCGGCGCGGAAATCCCCGGCAGCCAGGAGGGCTCCGCGCCAAGCGCCGCGACGTGCTCGCGCAGCGAAAACGGGGCGGAGACATTCGGGATCGCCTCGATGCCGCCGCCCGTTCCCTTGACTGTGATCGAGCCGAAGTCGAGCAGCCGCCCGAGGATCGACTGATTCACGTCGATCGACTCGATCTTGTCCTTGTTCATCTCCACCGTGCGCCGCGCGATGTAGCCGGTGCGATAGATCATCCGGCGGTGCGTGATGACGATCCTTGTCGTCAGCAGCTTCCAGTATGCGCCGACCATGCCGACGATGCTGAGGCAGAGAAAGGCGATCGCCGCGAGTGGATTGAAGAACGCGAAGCCCACGCCGCCGAGAAAGAAGGCGAGCGGCGGCGCGAACAGGATCCAGTGCAGCCGCGCCTCGTAGGTGACGCCGTCGGCAGCGGCGGCGCTCGCTTCGCTCATGCTCTCTCTCCGCGGGTCTCCGGACCATGCACCCTGGAGGAAAGAGATTGTCAGGACGTTTCCATGTCTGCCGAAATCCGACTGGATCTTCCTGTGTGCAGAGGGTTGAGGGAGGCGGCGGACCCCCGCGGCTAGAGGTGCTGCATGCGGGCCACCGCCATTCCGGTCGCGAAAAGCGCCAGCAGCGTCAGCGCCTGCAGCACCAGATGCTGGGCGTCGGGCGCGAGGTGCAGGGCGTCGGCGGGGAGGAGTTTCAGCGTGCGCGAAAAGCTCGCGGCATAGAGCGCCTGCCAGGCGCTGTCCGCGCCGAGCGCGTAGGGCTTCCACCAGATCCAGATCTGGCAGGCGAGGTAGCCCACGTATCCGAGCAGCGACAGCACCGCGAGCGGCCGGGCGCCGAGCGCGAAGAGCGCCGCGTAGGCGCAGAGCTGCAGCGCATTCACCGCGGCACTCGAACGAAGGTCGTAGTCGGCCGGCCGCGAGGCGATGTCGTTCCACGGAAACACGTCGACGACCTCCATCGCCAGCCAGTAGGCGAGAAGGAGTATCTGCAGCACGAGGGCCGCCTTGAACCAGCGGAGCGCGGATACGGTCATGCGCCGACCATAGTGGCTCGCCGACGAAGCGCACAAGACAGGCGGGGGAGAATCGGCGGGAACCTTGCAGGCGCGCGGAGGTTCTCCCTTGCTGCCTTCGCGCGCGAGGATTGCCTGCCCATGACCACGATCGATGCCGGCCTCGACCGCGGTCGCCTCGCGGACACGCCGTCCGGCATGACGCTCGAAGGCTGGAAGGACATTCTCTGGCGCGTCTACAACCAGTTCTTCTCCGACCGCATCACGCTGATCGCCGCCGGCAGCGCGTTCTATCTGCTGCTCGCGATGTTTCCCGCCCTCGGCGCCTTCGTCTCGCTCTACGGCTTCGTCGCCGATCCGGTGACAATTGCGGACCACATTGCGTTTCTTGGCAGCGTGCTTCCCTCCGGCGGGCTGGATTTGATCAGGGCCCAGCTGCAGGCGCTGGCCGGCGCCGACCAGGCGTCGCTAAGCTTCGCCTTCATCTTCGGGCTGCTCATCGCATTGTGGAGCGCCAACAGCGGCATCAAGACGCTCTTCGAGGCGCTGAACGTCGCCTACGACGAGAACGAGAAACGGAGCTTCCTGTGGCTCAATCTCGTCTCCTTTCTCGTCACGCTCGGCGGCATCGCCATCGGAATCCTGTTCATTGTCTGCGTCGGCGTGGTGCCCGCCATGCTCGCCTTCGCCGGATTGAGCGGCGCGGAGGAGACGCTCGTTTCCCTCCTTCGCTGGCCGCTCCTCATCCTCGTGTCGGCCGCCGCGATCTCGATCCTCTACCGCTACGGGCCGAGCCGCGAGAAGGCGAAGTGGCGCTGGATCACCTGGGGCAGCGGCTTCGCCTCGCTTGCCTGGCTCGTCGCCTCGATCCTCTTCTCCTGGTACCTCGCGAACTTCGCCGACTACAACGCCACGTACGGCTCGCTCGGCGCCGTCATCGGTTTCATGCTGTGGACGTGGCTTTCGGTGGTGATCCTGCTCGCCGGGGCCGAGATAAACGCCGAGCTCGAGCACCAGACCGGGCGCGACTCCACGACGGGAGCCGAACTGCCGATGGGCGCGCGCGGCGCGACGATGGCCGACACGCTCGGCCGCTCGCGCAAGTCTCCTTCCGCGCGGAGAGAGGCGGAGCGTGATGCCGCGGAGCCGATGCATTTTCCCGACCGGGAGAAGCCGTCGACCCGGCGCCGTAGCAAGGCAAGCCGGCTCGATGCGGCGCTCGCGTTCAGCCTGCCGGTCGTCGCGGTCGGCCTCGGCTTCGCCCTCGAACTGCTCGACCGCCGACGCGCGCCGGCGCCACGTCGGGATCTCGACGCGCAGGAGGCGCCGCGCAGCGCAAAGCCGCGGAGGCCGCAGCCGGCGCGCGACCGCTCGTCGCTCTGGTCCTATGGCCGCGCGATTCTCGAAAACCCGGCTGTGCGCGCCCGCCTCGGGAACGCCAACCGCACCGCCCTTGAATTCGCCCTCCGTGCGGCGACGAAGCGCATGGGAATGCAGCGCCCGACGAAGCCGTGGCGGCCCTGGTAGCTTCGGGCATCTCGGCGGAAGGCTTCCCGGCCATCCGGTGAAGCGATATCGTCGAGCCTCCCGGCATCATCTGCGGAGCACGGCACCGGATGGCCACAGACCTCGACGAAGCACGCGCTTCCAAATGGAAGCACGATGGCGTGCGCGTGATCCCGGGCGCTTCGCTCGATCCCAACACTGCGCAGTCGCCCGGCATGGATCGGAAGGCGGCGATCAACTATGCGCGCGTCGGGGCACAGAAGATCTGGGCGGGGACGGTGAGCATCCACGCCAACGCGAAGACCGGCGCGCATCATCACGGCGCGCTGGAGAGCGTCATCTATGTGGTGCGCGGCAGGGCGCGGATGCGCTGGGGCGAGCGGCTGGAATTCATGGCAGAAGCCGGACCCGGCGATTTCATCTTCGTCCCGCCCTACGTGCCGCACCAGGAGATCAACGCCAGCCCCGATGAATCCCTCGAATGCGTCGTGATCCGGAGCGACAACGAGGCTGTGGTGGTGAACCTCGACATCGCGACAGCAGAGAAGCCGGAAGACGTGGCGTGGATCGACCCGATCCACCGGCAACCCTGATAGTGTTCAGGCTCCGCCTTTGTTGACTCTCCGCCCTTGATCCTCTAGTCGCCACACACGAAATTCCGTTCGACTCCGACAACCGAGTCGCCGACCGGGGCACGATCCCGGAGGTCACCATCCGCCAGCGAATGTTCGCCCGCGGATGTCGCCGTGCTTTGAGTCCGACTGTCGAGGGTCAATGTTCGAATCGCTTTCCGATCGCCTGAGCGGCATCTTTGACAAGATCACCGGCCGCGGCGCGCTCTCCGAGGCCGACGTGGCGGAGGCGCTGCGCGAGGTGCGGCGTGCGCTGATCGAGGCGGACGTCGCGCTGGAGGTGGTGACAGCCTTCGTCGAGCGGGTGCGCGAGAAGGCCGTCGGCGCTTCGGTCATCCGCTCGGTGAAGCCCGGCCAGATGGTGGTGAAGCTCGTCCATGACGAGCTGGTCGCGACGCTCGGCGCGGAGAGCGTCGCGGTCGACCTGAATGCCCCCGCCCCCGTGCCGCTGATGCTGGTCGGCCTGCAGGGATCGGGCAAGACGACGACCGCGGCGAAGCTCGCGAAACGCCTCTCGGAGCGGCAGAAGAAGAAAGTGCTGATGGCGTCGCTCGATACGCAGCGGCCGGCGGCGCAGGAGCAGCTTCGCGTGCTCGGCGAGCAGGTCGGCGTTGCGACGCTGCCGATCGTCGCCGGCCAGACGCCGGTCGAGATCGCCAACCGCGCGATGACCGCCGGCCGTCTCGGCGGCTTCGACGTGATCCTGCTCGATACGGCCGGCCGCACCCACATCGACGAGCCGCTGATGCTGGAGATGGCGGCGATCGAGGCGGCGACCCGCCCGCACGAGATTCTCCTGGTCGCGGACTCGCTCACCGGCCAGGACGCCGTCAACGTCGCGCGCTCCTTCTCCGCGCGCGTCGGCGTCACCGGCATCGTGCTCACCCGCGTCGACGGCGACGGGCGCGGCGGCGCGGCGCTCTCGATGCGCACCATCACCGGCCGACCGATCAAGCTCATCGGCGTCGGCGAGAAGATGGACGCGCTGGAGGATTTCCATCCCGGCCGCATCGCCGACCGCATCCTCGGCATGGGCGACATCGTCAGCCTCGTCGAGCGCGCCGCCGAGAACATCGACGCGGAAAAGGCGCAGGCCGCCGCCGCGAAGCTGAAGAAGGGCGAGTTCGACCTCGAAGACCTCGCCGATCAGCTGAAGCAGATGCAGAAGATCGGCGGCATGTCCGGTATCCTCGGCATGATGCCCGGCATCGGCAAGATGAAGAAGCAGATCGCCGCGGCCGGGCTCGACGACAAGGTCGTGCCGCGCCAGCTCGCCATCATTTCCTCGATGACGAAGGTCGAGCGCCACAAGCCGGCGCTGATGAATGCGAGCCGCAAGAAGCGCGTCGCCTCCGGCTCGGGCACCGAGGTGCAGGAGATCAACAAGCTCCTGAAGATGCACCGCCAGATGGCCGACATGATGAAGAAGATCGGCCGCACCAAGGGCGGCCTCGGCGCGCTCCTCGGGATGGGCGGTGGCCCCGGCGGAGGAATGCCGCAGCCCGATCCGGCGATGCTGGAGCAGATGCAGAAGTCCGGCCTCGGCGGAATGCCGGGCGGCATGGGCGGCATGCCGCCCTTCCCCGGGGGCATGCCGAAGCTTCCCGGCATGGGTGGCGGCTTCTCCGGCCTGCCCGGCTTCGGCAAGAAGAAATGATCCCGGTGATCGAAACCGAGCGGCTCCGCCTGCGCGGCTGGCGTCTCGACGACGCCGAGCCGTTCGCGCGCTTCTATGCCGACGCCGAGGCCTCGCGCTTCGTCGGCGGCCCCGCCGACTATGGAGCGGCCTGGCGGCTGATGGCGATGGAAGCCGGCCACTGGGTGCTGCGGGGCTATGGCATGTGGGTGGCCGAGGAGAAGGCCGGCGCATCCTTCACCGGGCTCTGCGGCCTGTGGGAGCCGGGCGACTGGCCGGAGACGGAGATCGGCTGGATCTTCGACCCGGCGCATCACGGCAAGGGCTACGCCACCGAGGCCGCCCTCAGGGTCCGCGCCTTCGCCTATGACGAGCTGAAGCGCAAAACCCTCGTCAGCTACATCGCCCCCGACAATGAAGCCTCGAAGCGCGTCGCGATGCGGCTCGGTGCTTTCCATGACGGCATGATCGAGCTGCGCGGCCAGACCGCGGAGATATTCCGGCATCCCGGACCGGACAGCATCAACTAGAATCAACCGAATCGAAGAGAGAGAATCGAAATGGCAGTGAAGATCAGACTGGCGCGCGGCGGCACCAAGAAGCGGCCCTACTACCGGGTCGTCGTCGCCGACGAACGCGCGCCGCGCGACGGCCGCTTCATCGAGAAGGTCGGGACCTACAATCCCCTCCTCGCCGCCGATAACGCCGAGCGTGTAAAACTCGACCTGGAGCGCATCCAGCACTGGATCTCGAAGGGCGCGCAGCCGACCGACCGCGTGCTCCGCTTCCTCGACCAGGCGGGCGTGCTGAAGCGCGAGGCGCGCCTCAACCCGGAGAAGGCAAAGCCCGGCAAGAAGGCCGAGGAACGCGTCGCCGAGCGCGCCAAGAAGAAGGAAGACGCGGAGAAGAAGGCGGCCGAGCCAGCCGAGGCCTAGGCCTCGGCGCCGACGGGCGGCGTCTCCTCGCGCGCGGCGCGCTCCAGCAGCGCGCCGAGCCAGTCGTTGGCGACGGCGTCGACCACCATGTGGACGCGGTCGGTCGTCCCCCGGTTCGCCACGCGGTGCGGGTCGGACAGCCTGAGATACCAGACGCTCCCCGGCCGCATCGTGACGCGGACGCGGTTCAGCTCGAACTCGACGCCGGGATTGGTGGTGATCGGGATGTGCAGCCGCACGCTGCCGTGCTCGATGTCGAGATCGTGGTCGCGGTGCTCCTTGATGGCCGAGCCCGGCGTCAGCCGCATCAGCCGCACGCTCTGGATCTCGCAGGCGAGAGCGTCGAGCACCTCGCGGAAATACGGCGAGGCCTTCAGCATCGGCGTATCCTCGAACGCCGTCGCCGTCGGATCGCTGTAGATCATCATCACCGGATGGCGCGCGCCGGCCTGCGCGCGGAGCGGGATCACGTCCCAGTCCCCCTCGTAGTTCTGCTTCACGAAATGCGCGGTCCAGTCGACCGAGGAAAGCCCGTCGAGGTCGCGTTGCAGGCGCGCGGCGTCAAACGCCATTGGCAGGAGCAGCCGGTCCGATAGTGCCATAAGCACAAGTGGTACTGTGAAGCTCGGCTGCACACAACGGGACGCGCTTCGAGCGCGGCGCGCTACCTAGCCCTCAATCCGCCTGCGCGTCCGGCATTGCCTCGACCAGCGCGAGGGCGTCGGCCGCCGCCGCTCCCGACCCGGTGTTGTCGAAGATGCACCATGTTTCCGCAGCCTCGTTCGTCGCGAGCTGTGCGGCAAGCCGCTCGATGCGCGGCGGATCGTAGGGCGAAAAATACATGCGCGGCGCCCCATGCAGGCGGAAGTAGGCGACGTCGGCATGCCCGCCCGGCTCGGCCGCCATCGGAATGCGCGGCGGATCGGCGGCGACGCGGGCGACGCCGTGGACAATGAAAAGCTCTGTCGCGGCGTCCTCGAACCACGAGGGATGTCGGGGCTCGCACACGACGAAGCCAGCGGTCTTCTGCCTCAGCAGCGCAAAGAACAGTTCCGCCCTCTCGCGCTCGAACGCGAAACTTCCTGGCAGCTGGACAAGGAGCGGCCCGAGCTTCCCGCCGAGCGGACCGATCTCGGCAAGGAAGGCCGTGAGCAGATCGTTCGTATCGACGAGCCTCCGTTCATGCGTGATCGCCTTCGGCATCTTCACCGCGAAACGGAAGTCGTCCGGCACCGCAGACGCCCAGCGCACATAGGTCAATTGCCGGTGCGACCGGTAGAAGGTGGAATTGATCTCGACGCAGTTGAAGCGCGCCGCATAGCGTTCGAGCAGGCTCCCCGCGGCGGGAAAACGGTGTACCGACTGGCGCGGAACGGCCCACCCGGCCGTCCCGATGCGGAGCGCCGCACCCCTCTCCGTCGCTTCCATGATACCGGCGCACTCGCTATGGCATTCACCGTCCACAACGCGAATCCGCGCCGGAGGGTGCCATCGCTGGTCTGACCGCCGACAATTCCGTGGTCCTCGCCACCATCGGCGCGCCGCATGGCGTGAAGGGCGAGGTGCGGGTGAAGAGTTTCACCGGCGACCCGATGGCGCTTGGCGCGTATGGCGCGCTGCGTACCGCCGACGGCCGGGTGTTCGAGGTCGAGCGCCTGCGCCCCGCCAAGGGCGTGCTGGTGGTGAAATTTCGCGGGGTGGACGACCGCGATGCCGCGGCGCTGCTGAACGGCGTCGCGCTCCATGTGGACCGAACCGCCCTCCCCGCCGCCGACGAGGACGAATTCTACCACGCCGACCTGATCGGGCTCGAAGCCTTCGCAGCCGATGGCGGCTCGCTCGGCCGCGTAACCGGCGTGCAGAATTTCGGCGCCGGCGACATTCTTGAGATCGCCCCGCCGAACCGTCCCTCGATTCTCATCCCGTTCACGAAAGCAAACGTGCCTGATATCGATGTCGCCGGCGGCCGCCTGGTGGTCGTCCCGCCCAACGAAGTTGAAATCGAAGCTCCCGAGGAGGAACCATGATCATCGTCGCCGGCACCATCCGCATTCCCGTGGACAAGATCGACGCGCTTCTGCCGACCGCCCACACGCTCATCGCCGCGACGCGCAAGGAGGCGGGCTGCACGGTCTATTCCTTTGCCTTCGACGTGGTGGAGAAGGGGCTGCTGCGCATTTACGAGGAATGGGAGAGCCTGCCGCATCTGGAAGCGCATCTGAAGCAGCCGCACATGAACCCCTGGCGCGCCAAGCTTACCGAGATCGGCGCGAGCGACCGCAAGATCAAGCGCTTCGAAGCGGACGCCGGCGCCCTGCTTTGATCGGAGAGCCGCGGCGGCGAAGCGACTCCCCTCCCCCTCGTGGGGAGGGGTTGGCGGCGGGGTCTCTCCGTTCCGCCGAGGTCTACGTTAGACGCCCCTCACCCAGAGCCTCTCCCCGCAAGGGGGAGAGGCGCCTGTGCCGGTTCTCATGACCTTCCGCGCCACGGTGCTCACCCTCTACCCGGAGATGTTTCCGGGGCCGCTCGGCGCGAGCCTTTCCGGCAAGGCGCTCGCCGCCAACATCTGGTCGCTTGAAACAAAAAATATCCGCGAGCACGGGATCGGCGCGCATCGTCTGGTCGATGACACGCCGGCCGGCGGCGGGGCCGGCATGGTGATGCGGGCGGACGTGCTTGCCGCGGCGATCGACGCGGCGTCGCCCGGCGACGATCCGCGCCCGCGCCTGCTGATGAGCCCGCGCGGCAAGCCTCTCACGCAGGCGCGTGTGCGGCAGCTCGCCGAGGGTCCGGGCGCGCTTGTCGTTTGCGGTCGGTTCGAGGGCGTTGACGAGCGCGCGATCGAGGCGCGCAAGCTCGAGGAGGTCTCCGTCGGCGACTACGTG
>JBBQVL010000092.1:0-15969 GCA_038211615.1 Hyphomicrobiales bacterium | reverse complement strand
GGCCCTGGATGGCGATGCTCCGGCCGTCGGCGCCGTCCCCGGAGGTGAAATGCCGGCGCTCGTAATATTCGCGGTAGTTCGGCAGATGAATCTTTGGCACGACGCCGACGAGCCGCCCGCGCTGAACCGCCACCGCGCAGTTGTAGATGCGCCCGGCCTGCCGGAGCGGCGCGCCGAAAAGAATCAGCGGCAGGAGGTCGCTGGAGGCGGCGACGATATCCGCAACGCCGCGCTCTACCCGGTCAAGCAGCGCGTCCTGCAGGAGAAGGTCGTCGATCGCGTAGCCCGAAAGCGAAAGCTCCGGGAGCACCAGCACGGCGACGCCGCGGCTGTGGCAGGCGCGCGCCATGCGCAGGATCGCCTCGGCGTTAGCGCCGGGATCGGCAATCGAGACGCGCGTAGCGCCGGCGGCGACGCGCGCAAAGCCGTGCCGGTAAAGGGAACTGAACGACATGAATGGTGCTGACCGTCTCTTCGTAGCGGGCCGACCTTAGCCCACGTCGGCGGCTCCGACGAGGCGGGGTTGGAAGCGGCCGGACGCGGGAATGCCGGCCACACGAGGTTTTCAACGGGTCATGCGGCGCGGGCGCTTGCGCTAGGTGGATGAAGCGCCGGATAATGACGACACATGGTCCGCGAGGTTCAAGTCCCATGACAGGCACGCTGCAGATACACGCGCCGACGAACGCGCATTCCGGCGGGACGCGCCGGCTCACGAAGCGCGGCGCAATTTGCGCCGGAATGCTTTTCGCGGCGTTGCAGGCGGCGCCTGCCCTCGCCGAGTGCGGCGACGCGCCCGGCCCTGCCGTCGACTGGTCGGAGTGCCAGAAGCTGAAGCTGATGTTCGGCTCGGCGGATCTCTCGAACGGCGACTTCGTGCAGACCGCGTTCACCGGCACCGATCTCGCGGGGGCCAATCTGTCCGGCGCCGACCTCAGCCTCTCGGAGCTTTCCAATTCGAGCTTCGCCGGCGCGCAGCTGACGGGCGCTGTGCTCGAGAAGGCGGTGGCGACGCGCGCCGACTTTTCCGGCGCCGATCTGTCGGGCGCCAATCTCAGCGCGGCCGAGTTCTCGCGCTCCAACTTCACGCGCGCGCATCTGGTGGGCGCAAACCTCACCAATTCGGAGATGAACCGCTCGGATTTCACCGAGGCCGACCTCACCGGTGCGGTAATGGCGAAGGCGGAGCTCGCACGCATCGTGCTGACCGGCGCCCTGATCTCCGGCGTAAGCTTCAGCTTCTCCAATCTCGCGCGGGCGGATCTTCGCAAGGCCGACATGGGTGACGCCGATTTGACCGGCAGCTACATGTTCCTGACGCGGCTCGACGGCGCCAATCTGAGCGCGGCAAAGGGGCTGACGGCGGATCAACTCGCCATTGCCTGCGGCTCCCCGGAGACGCAGCTTCCGGCCGGCCTGACGGCCCCCACAAGCTGGCCCTGCCCGAATTACGACGCCGAATAGCCCTTCGCCTGCACATACCGGGTTCGAGACAACCGCCGGTGCGTCTTGACGGCGGACCTCTCGGCGTGGAGAGAGCGGCGCGGGGCACGTAACACCAAGCCGAGGGAATCGAATGGCGGGACTTGCGGAGCGGTTTCAGGGAAAGACGGCCGTCGTCACGGGCGGAGCCTCTGGAATCGGATGGGCGATCGTGGAGCGGCTCGCGTCGGAAGGCGCTTCGGTCTGTATCTGGGATCGCACCGCCGCACCGGCGGGCGCGGCGAGCGAAGGGCGGGCCATCACGGGGATCGCGCTCGACCTGACCGACCCCGCGGCGGTGGAGGCGGCGGCCAAGAAATCCGCCGACGCACTCGGCGGTATCGACATCCTCGTCTGCAGCGCGGGCGTTGCCGGGCTGAACGCCACGGTCTGGGAATATCCGATCGAGGAATGGCGCAAGGTCATCGAGATCAACCTGAACGCGCTCTTCTACTGCAACCGGGCGGTAGTTCCCTACATGCAGGCGAAGAACTACGGCCGCATCGTCAACATCGCCTCGATCGCCGGCAAGGAGGGCAACCCCACAGCCTCCGCCTACAGCGCATCGAAGGCGGCGGTCATCGGGCTAACCAAATCGCTCGGTAAGGAGCTGGCGAAGACCGGCATCACCGTGAACGCGATCACTCCGGCGGCGGTGAAGACTGCGATCTTCGACCAGATCACGCAGGCGCACATCGACTTCATGCTGTCGAAGATCCCGATGGGAAGGTTCGGCAAGGTGGAAGAAATTGCCGCACTCGTCGCGTGGCTGGCGAGCGAGGAATGTTCGTTCACGACCGGCTCGGTCTTCGACATCTCGGGTGGCCGCGCGACGTATTGAGCGCGCACGGCGAGCCGCGGGCTAAAGCGCCTTTTCCGTCATCGCATCAAAGATCGTCGCCCGCTTCAGGTTGAGGTCGATCGAGACGCGATCGCCGGGCCGGCTTACGTCATGCGCGAGGAGCTCCGCCACGACCGGCGCGCCGCCCATCCTGAACGTCGCGTAGGTGCGCGAGCCGATCGGCCGCAGCAGCTCGATCTCGGCTTCGTGGCGGTAGACGCCGTCCGGCGGAGAGGCGCGCACCGCGCGCATCATGTGCTCGGGCCGAAGGCCGAGGATGACCGACAGTCCGTCCACCAGATCTTTCGACAGGCGGTTCGGCGGCAGCCGGACACTGGCGCCGCCTGCCGCCAGGCGGATGACATCGCCGCCGTCCTCGCGGCCCAGCGCGCCGGCGAGGAAATTCATCTTCGGCCAGCCGAAATAACCGGCGACGAAGCGCGTCAGCGGTCGCTCGAAGAGATCGAGCGGCGCGCCCTCCTGCTCCACCCTGCCCTCGCGCATCAGAACCGTCCGGTCCGCGAGTGTCATCGCCTCCATGGGATCGTGGGTGGCGTAGATGCCGGTGGTGGGAAACTCGCGGTGCAGCAGCTTGATCTCGTCGCGCATCTGGTCGCGGAGGTCGCCCTCGACGTCCGCCAGCGGATCGTCGAAGAGGCAGAGCCCCGCGTCGCGCACGACGGCGCGCGCAATCGCCGCGCGCCTTCGATCCGCTTTCGACAGGACCCGCGTCGGGCGGTCCAGGAGCTGCGCGATCCCGAGAATCTCGGCGACGCGCCGCACCCGCGGCTCGATTTCTCTTCGCGCCGTGCGGCGCGCCCTCAAGCTGAAGGCGATATTGTCGAAGACCGACATCGCGGGAAACAGCGTGTCGGTCTGAAACACCATTGCAACGTCACGCTGTCGGGGTTGCCGTTCGGTCACCACCTCGCCGTCCATCTCAATCGTGCCGGCGTCGACATGATCGAGCCCCGCGATCGCCCTGAGCAACGCGGTCTTGCCCGCCCCGGAGGGGCCCGCGATCACGCAAAACTCGCCTTCCGGAATCGTGAGATCGATCCTGTTCAGCACCGGCGCATCGCCGAGGAGCTTCGTAACGCCCTTTACCGTCAGCCCCGCCATACCTCAGCCCTTGAACCCCCCAGAGCCCAGGCCGCGGGCCTGAGGACGCCGCAACGCGACCACAAACTTCAATGGTATTCGACACTAGGCCCGGTGCAAATCGCCGTATCAGCGCACCACGCAAGGAAATGCATCAAGGCGCCCGTGCAAGTCCCGGGCCTTGCAGCCATTTGCGACCACGGGGGTCTGTGCACGCTCGTGTCATTGCTGCACCACGCAACCGGATTGTTGTTGTTCTGGCGAGTTACCCCCTTGAGCCGCGAGCGGGCGGATGATGCAATGCTGGAGGGATTCGGGTCCGGGGTTGCAATGCGGGGAATAGTCCGGTGGTTCGAGAAGCGCGGAGAGATTCCGCTCGCGCCGCCGCCCGGCGTGCGTGAATACGGATCGCTGACCGACGACCCGGACAGGTTCGGTGGCGGCTACTCGATTGCCGGAATCCGCGGTGTTTCCTTCGCGATCGAATATCTCGACTCGAAGGGCTGGACGAGCATCCGCACCATCCGCTGCCTCGGCATCGACACCCGCCACCCCGCCTCGCTCACGGCCTATTGCCACGTACGCGACAAGGTCAGCAAATTCCGCGTCGACCGGATCATCTCGATCATGGAGCTGCGGACGGGCCGCATCGTCACGAGCGACGAGCACGTGACCCTACTCGCGCCCTATCTGCCGCACGAGGAGCCGGAGCCCTATCTCTGCGATCTGGTGGACTTCCAGAATGCAACGCGGGATGGTCTGTTCGCGCTCCTGCACCTCGCCATGATCAAGGGAAGGCTGCACGACGAATCCCGCGACATCGTGCTCGACTATCTTGCCGCCGAGGCAGAGGCCGTATCAGCGCCGCTGCCGCCGTCCGAGCTGATCGAGCTGTGGATCGACAATCTCGCTCCGCAGCTCGACGCGGTCGTGACGTCGGTCAAGAAACTGCTCGAAGACAAGGACCGGTTCATCCGGCTTCTCCCCTATCTCTTGAGGGTTGTGCGCAGCAACGAGGATTTTCCCAGGCCGGAGGACGCGTTGCGCGATCTGATCGACGAGGTGCGCACCCATTTTCGCAACGCCCCCAACGACACCCCGAAGCCGATCCACGCCACACGCTAGGGCCAGCTCGTCGCCACCGTTTCTTCTTCCGTATTTGCAGAAATCCGCAGGCTCTACGCGGTGACGAGCGGCGTCGCGAAGAGCGTGGGATGCGTTCCGGGATCGGGCCCAACGACTTCCCCGTCGCGGATGCGGACGCTCGGGGCGCCGAAGGTTACGAGTTCCTCCGCCGCCGTCGGATGCACCGCCATTGTGGCGTCGAAATCGGCCTTGGTGGCGCGGAGCTTCACGGGAATGGCGAGAAGCTGCGCCATCTCGCCGGCGCCTGGCCCAAGCACGTGCGCTCCCACCACGATATCCGTGTCGGCGTCGACGACGAGCTTCATCAGCATGCGGTCGGGGCGGCCGCTCAGCGTCCCCTTCAGGGCACGGAAGGCGGTCCGGTAGATGTCGAGGTTCTGGAAGCGCTCGCGCGCCGCCTCCTCCGTCAGCCCCACCGTGCCGATCTCCGGTCGCGAAAAGACCGCGGTCGCGATCTTGTCGTAGTCGGGCTTCGTCGGGCGGCTGTTGAACACGGTCTCGACAAAGCACATGGCCTCGTGGATCGCGACCGGCGTGAGCTGGACGCGGTTCGTCACGTCGCCGATCGCGTAGACGTGGTCGACGCTGGTCCGCGAATATTCATCCACCGGGATGGCGCCCTGCGCGTCGGCCACGATGCCGATCGTTTCCAGCCCCAGGCCTTCGACATTCGGCACGCGCCCGACGGCTAGCATGATGGTGTCCGTCTCCTCGACCGCGCCGCTGGTGAGGTGCGCGAGGAGACGTCCATCCGCCCGCTTCTCGATCTTGTCGAAAACCTCGCCGCAGAGGATGCGCACGCCCTTCTGCGTCGCCTCGGCGTGGAACAGCCGGCGCAGGTCCATGTCGAAGCGCGACAGCACCTCGTGGCCGCGATAGACGATGGCGGTCTCGACGCCGAGGCCGGAGAAGATTCCGGCAAACTCGACCGCAATGTAGCCGCCGCCCGCGATCAGGATCTTCTTCGGCAGTTGCGGCAGATGGAACGCCTCGTTCGAGGAAATGCAGAACTCGTGGCCGGGAAGTGCTTCGTGCCGGCGCGGGCGCGCGCCTGTCGCGATGAGGATGTGCCGGGCCGTGACCGTGCGGCCGGATTTCTCCAGCCGGATATTGTGGTCGCCGGCAAGCGTCGCGCGCGACTCGATCAGCTCGGCGCCGGCTTTCGCGAGGTTGGAACGGTAGACGCCTTCGAGGCGCGCGATCTCCCGGTCCTTGTTGGCGATCAGCGTCGGCCAGTCGAACTCCGCCGGGCCTACGTTCCAGCCATAGGCGGCGCTGTCCTCGAAATCCTCGCGGAACTGCGCGGCGAAGACCAAGAGCTTCTTCGGCACGCAGCCGCGGATGACGCAGGTGCCGCCAACCCGGTCGGCTTCGGCGATGCCGACGCGCGCGCCGAGCGCCGCGGCCCGCCGCGCGGCGCGAACGCCCCCCGAGCCCGCTCCGATGACGAAGAGGTCGTAGTCGTAGGCCATCAGGCTATGGCGCGGGCGCCGGGGCGGGAGCGGGCGCCGGCGGAGGTCCGGCAATGTCGCTCTGCAGGGCATTCTGCTCGGCCTGCACGGCTGCCGTCAGTTCCGCCTGAACCTTGACGTTCAACTCTTCGCTGACCGACTTTCCCCATTCCTGCGCCGCTGAGGTCTGCACTGCGAGGATCTGCGGCAGCGCAGTGGAGAACCGCTTGCCGGTGTCGGAACTGAAGAAATCGACCAGTTCCTTCAACTGATCGTCGGTGAAGCCGGAGGCCCAGACGCGCGCGAGGTAGCGGTCGAGCTCGGGACGGCGTTTCACCAGCTGCACCGCGATCTTGTCGACGACGGCGATGATGCCGAGCTGCATCTGCGGGTTGGCGCGGATAAACTCGTTCTTTGCCCGGTCGGCGATCGTTGGCAGCACCTCGTCGAAGATGCGGGTCGTTCCGCTGAGCTCAACAAGCTTCATCGCCAGCGCCATCCGCTCGGGCGGAAGCTCCGTGTTGAGGATCTTCTGCAGCGCCGAGTTGTCCGCCGCCGGCGCGTCCTGCGCAGCCGGCGCGTCCTGTCCGTAGGCCGGAACGACGCCGAGCATCGCAGCCATGGCGATGAGAAGAGCGGCAAGCGAAGCTTTCATATCAACCTCCGTCCAACGGCCGCGGCCGTCCTATTGTGCGTCTGACTATCACGCCTTGATCTCGGCAACCCCCTCCGGCGTCGCAATGAGGGCAAGATCGGCGAGGCCGATGAAAAGCCCGTGTTCCACGATGCCGGGGATGCCGGCGAGCCGGACCGCGAGGGCTTCTGGGTCGGGAATGCGGCCAAAAGATGCGTCGAGGATGCGGTTTCCGCTGTCAGTCACGAAAGGGCTTCCGTCCCTC
The DNA here is from genome assembly GCA_038211615.1 of Hyphomicrobiales bacterium. Classification (GTDB taxonomy): domain Bacteria; phylum Pseudomonadota; class Alphaproteobacteria; order Rhizobiales; family Afifellaceae; genus DASWJZ01. The sequence goes on along the minus strand of JBBQVL010000092.1, from coordinate 9,049 downwards.
TCCCTGAGCGCAACGGCGACCGGCAGGCCGACCTCGGCAGCGGCTCGCTCGATGGCGCGGGTTGTCGCCTTGAGCCCGAACGCCACCACCTCTATCGGCAGCGGAAAGGCGCCGAGCACCGCAACCCGCTTGCCCGAATCGGCGATCACGATCATCCGCTTCGATGCGTTCGCGACGATCTTTTCGCGCAGCAGCGCGCCTCCGCCGCCCTTGATCAGCGCCAGCGATGGGCCGATCTCGTCCGCCCCGTCCACGTCGAGATCGAGCTCCGGCGTTTCGTCGAGCGTGGTAAGCGGCACGCCAGCCTTCCGGGCGATCTCCTCGGTCCCGCGCGATGTCGGCACGCCGACCACGCGCAGCCCCTTCGCAACCCGCTCGCCGAGCAGGCGCACGAAATGCGCGGCGGTCGATCCGCTGCCGAGGCCGAGGCGCATCCCGTCCTCGACAAAGGCAAGCGCAGCCTCCGCGGCGCGGCGCTTAAGATCGTCCGACATTTCCTCCCGCACCGGTTTCCGGTTGCCCCGTCGCGCCTTAGCATGCGCCATGCGGGCCACCAAGGGGCGGCGGCCCGCCCCTGCCCCGGGCGCCTCGCCGGCGGCCTTGCCAAGCCGCGCGCAGCGCGATAGTCGCCACGCCATGCATACCCCTCTCCTTGTATTCGATCTCGACGGGACGCTCGCCGACAGCGCGCCGGATCTTCTGGCGACGCTCGACGTGGTGCTGCCGCGCAACGGCTTCAGGATCGCTTCCGACGCAAGCCTGCGAAACGGTATCGGCCACGGCGCACGGCATCTGATCGAGTTCGCGCTGAAGCGCCAGGGTGTCGCCATCGACACGCCGACGATCGATGCCATCCATCGCGATTTCCTGGAATACTACGAGGCGAACATCAGCGTCGGGACGCGCCTCTATCCGGGCACCCTGGCGCTTCTCGACCGCTTCGCCGCGGCGGGCTGGAGGTTCGCCGTCTGCACCAACAAGCCGGAGCGGATGTCGCGCCTGCTGCTTCGCGACCTAGGCGTCCTCGACCGCTTCGCGGCGATCTGCGGCGGGGACACCTTTGCGCAGAAGAAACCGCATCCGGCGCATCTCCTCGAAACGATCGCCGCCGCTTCGGGCGCGCCCGACGCTGCGGTGATGGTCGGCGACTCACGCACCGATGTGGATACGGCCCGCGCCGCCGCGATCCCCTGCGTCGGGGTCACGTTCGGCTACACGCCGGTGCCGATGGCGGAGCTGCGGCCAGACCTCCTGCTCGACAGCTACGACGCGCTGAAGCCCGAAGACGGCAATGAACTCCTCGCCGCTCGGGCGAAGCAACTCTCCGCGGCCATGCCTTGATTTAAGGGGCGGCAAAACCTATAGGCCTGTCAGGCTTCGGGCGCGTAGCTCAGCGGGAGAGCACTCCCTTCACACGGGAGGGGTCACAGGTTCAATCCCTGTCGCGCCCACCATTCCAAAGCCTCCGATTCCTTCCGAGGCGGCCCTGATCGCGTCGCGATAGAGCCGCGCGTATTGGGCCGCGGCGCGGTCCCAGCCGACGTCCATCGCCATTCCGTTCGTCTGCAGGCGACGCCACGTCTTCGGCTCGCGCCAGACTCCCGCGGCGCGGACAAGTGCGAGTTCCAGCGCGTCGCGCGTCACCGGCGCGAACTGGAAGCCCGAGGCAACGCCGGCCGAAAGCGCCATTTCATTGGCGTCGACGATCGTGTCGTTCAGGCCGCCGACGCGCGCCACCACGGGTACCGCGCCATAGCGGAGCGCACAGAGCTGGGTCAGGCCGCAGGGCTCGAAGCGCGAAGGCACCAGAATCGCGTCCGCCCCGCCCTGGACGAGATGCGCCGTCGCCTCGTCGTAGCCGATGAAGACGCCAACCCGGCCGGGCGACGCCAGCGCCGCGGTGCGAAAGGCCTGCTCCATCAGCGCGTCGCCCGAGCCGATGAGGACCAGGTCGGCGCCGAGCGCCAGCAGGCGGGGCAGCGCGGCGAGCAGCAGGTCCAGCCCCTTCTGCTCCGACAGCCGGCTGATCACCCCGAAGAGCATCGACTTTTCCGGCGTCGTTATGCCGAACCGCTCCTTCAGCAGGCGCTTGTTCTCCTGTCGCCCGCCAAGCCGCGCGGCCGTGAAGGGGGCGGCCAGGTGCGGATCGGTCGCCGGGTCCCAGACCGTCGTGTCGATTCCGTTCAGGATGCCCGAGACGACATCGCCGCGGACACGCAGCAGGCCGTCGAGCCCCATGCCGTCCTCGGGCGTGCGGATCTCGGCGGCGTAGGTCGGCGAAACGGTGGTGATGCGGTCGGCGAGCTGCAGGCCCGCCTTCAGGAAGCCGATGCCGCCGAAATATTCGACGCCGTCGATGGTAAGCGCCTCCGGCGGCAGCAGCAGCGCGCGGAGCAGCGTCGCGGGAAAGTGACCCTGGAAGGCGAGGTTGTGCACCGTCATGACGGTTGCCGGCCGCCGGCGCCATCCGTAGCGGAGGTAGGCGGGCACGAGCCCCGTCTGCCAGTCGTGCGCATGCACCACGTCGGGACGGTAGCCCTTGAGAAGTCCGGTGCCGACATCGGCCGCGGCGCGGGCAAGCGCCGCGAAGCGCTGCGCGTTGTCCGGCCAGTCGCGGCCGCTCCGGTCGACGTAAGGGTTGCCGGGCCGGGCATAGAGATGCGGCGCATCGAGGACGAGAACCTCGAGGCCGCCCGCATGCCCCGCAAGGAGCCGCGCCGGGCCGCCGAAGAACGCTCCGAACTGATGGACCGGCTCACTCTCTCCGAGTTTCTCAATGACCGCCGGATAGCCCGGCACGAGCGTGCGGATGTCGACCCCTTCGGCGGCAAGCGCGGCGGGAAGCGCCCCGGTGACGTCGGCCAGGCCGCCGGTCTTGATGAGCGGATAGACCTCCGAGGCGACGGAGAGGACCTTCAGGCGGCGCGTCGCACGCCTCAACTCGGCAGCCGATCGATCATGTGCTGGGTGATGAGGCACACGCCCCGTTCCGAGCGCCGGAAGCGCTGCGCGTCACGATCCGGATCCTCGCCGACGACGAGGCCCGGGGGAATGATCACGCCGCGATCCACAACGACTTTGGACAGGCGCGCACCGCGGCCCACCTCGACGTACGGCATGATCACGGCCTCGTCGATCTTGGAGTAGGAGTGAACGTGCACGCCGGTGAAGAGCAGCGAGCGCCTGAGGCCGGAGCCGGAAATGATGCAGCCGCCCGACACCAGCGAGTCAACCGCCATGCCGCGGCGATCGTCATCGTTGAAGATGAACTTCGCGGGCGGCGTGATCTCGCCATAAGTCCAGATCGGCCAGCTTCGATCGAAGAGGTCCAGCGCCGGGGCCGGCGCAGTCAGGTCGATGTTTGCCTCCCAGTAGGCGTCGATCGTGCCGACGTCGCGCCAGTAGACCTCCGTCTCCTCGGTGGAGCGTACGCAGGAGGCGGCGAAGCGGTGGGCCACGGCTTTGCCGTTCCGGACCAGGTGGGGGATGATGTCGCGACCGAAGTCCCGGCTCGAGTTAGGCTCGGCGGCGTCGCGCCGGAGCTGGTCGATCAGGAACTGCGTCTCGAACACGTAGATGCCCATGCTGGCCATCGCCATGTCCGGCTTGTCCGGCATGCCTGGCGGGTCCTTCGGCTTCTCCAGGAACGACGTGATGCGGTCCGCCGTGTCGATCGCCATCACACCGAAACCGACCGCCTCCATCCGCGGCACCTCGATGCAGCCGACCGTGACGTCGGCGGCCGACTCGACGTGCTGGCGAAGCATCAGCTCGTAGTCCATCTTGTAGACGTGGTCGCCGGCGAGGATGACGACGTACGAGGGCGCGTAGCTCGCGATGATGTCGATGTTCTGATAGACTGCGTCGGCCGTGCCGGCGTACCACATCGTCTCGGAGACGCGCTGGCTGGCGGGCAGGATATCGAAGCTCTCGTTGCGCTCCGGGCGGAAGAAGTTCCAGCCGCGCTGCAGGTGTCGGATCAGGCTGTGCGCCTTGTATTGCGTCGCGACGCCGATGCGCCGGATGCCGGAATTCAGCGCATTCGACAGCGCGAAATCGATGATCCGCGACTTCCCGCCGAAATAGACGGCCGGCTTCGCCCGCTTGTCCGTCAGTTCCATCAGCCGGCTGCCGCGACCGCCGGCGAGCACATAGGCCATGGCGTCGCGCGCGAGCGGTCTGGTGCTCTCGATCTGCGGCATGAGGACTCCCTCCCCTCTGGATGCCTACTATTCAGGCTTGCCGGGCAGAGAGCAACTGCCTGCCGCGATTCCCGTTCCCCTCACCGCAAGACCAGCCCCGCCACGGACGCAGTCACCAGGCGGCGGATGCCGGGCAAGCGCGTAGCGGGGGCGACGAGGAAATCGCGGAGTGGCGGCAGGAGGCGGCTGTCGGACTGGTAGAAGGGCGTGAAGCCGCGGCTCAGCGCCTGATAGTAGAGCATCTGGCGGCGGCGTTCCCTGCCGTAGAGGGCGAGCGCAGGCTGCAGATCCGCGCTCGACCGGAGCGCCAACGCGAGCGCGCGGGCGTCGCGCAGCGCCATGTTCGCCCCCTGCCCGAGCTGCGGGCTCGCGGCGTGGAAGGCGTCGCCGATCGCCACCATGCGCTCGCCGAAGGGTCGCGCCAGCAGGTGGTGGCCGTAGCGCGCGAAGGTCATCTGTTCTGGATCGTGGATGGATTCGAGAAACGGCCGGGTTTCCGGCCAGAGCTCCTCGACGCTCGCTTTCCACGGCGCGAGTCCCGCGCGGCGCCAGGTCTCGTATTCGGCGATGCGGAGGCTCCAGAAGAAGGCCGCCTCTTCGCGCTCGTCCGCGCTCCGCCGACCGATAGGCAGCACGCCGATCATGGTGCTCGCGCGATGATAACGCTGCTCCAATGCATGCCGGTCGAAGCCCGAGGCAGGCCAGGGCAGGCTCCCCCAGAGCGCGCCGTAGCGGAGCTCGTGCCGCGCGCCACCTCCGAAGAGCGGCCAGAGGGGCGAGCGGATGCCAAGCGCATCGACGAGGAGGTCGAACGGACCCGCCCTCCAGCCGCGGTCGCCGAGGAGGATCGGCCGCCCGTCCGCGGCGCGCTCGATGCCCACGACACGGCGGCTCGTCTCCAGCGGAGTCCCCGCCGCGCCGACTGCATCGAAGAGGACGTTGAACAGGGCCGCGCGGTGCACGCCGAGCCCGAAGCGATCTCCCGCGAGCACTTTGTAGCGTACATCGAGGACCGTTCTTCCCGAGGGGAGCGCGCGGCCGAAGAGGCGGTCGAGGCGGGAGCCGAGCGCGAGAATGTGCGCGCCGACCCCAAGTTCGTCCAGCACCGCAAGGCCGGTCGGCTGCAGGATCAGCCCGGAGCCGAGCGGCCGCGGCGCGTCGAACTGCTCGAAGAGCGTCACGCGGTGCCCGTCGCGGCGCAGCAGCAGCGCTGCGGCGAGCCCGGCGGGACCCGCGCCCGCGATGGCGATGGAAAGCGGCTGCATGCGAGAGCTTCTAGCCGATCAGGCCGCCCCAGCCGAAGCCGTGGATTTCGCTAACCACTGCATATTCGGGCGGTTTACGCGCCGGAAACCTCGCTGCCCTAGCTGATAGTCCTCAGAAGCCGGAAGTTTGTGAGCGTCCGCAAATGGTGAACGACCGTTTTCCGCCTGCCCTCCAGGTGCGCGGGCTCAGAAAGACCTTCGTCCGCCCCGCCGTGGACAATCTGGACCTCACCATCCGCGCCGGCGAGTTCTACGCGCTGCTCGGGCCGAACGGCGCCGGCAAGACGACAACGCTCCGGCTGGTCGTCGGGCTGCTGCAGCCGGAGGCAGGAGACGTTTCCGTCTTCGGCATCGATGCGCTCGCCGATCCGGTCGCCGCCAAGAAGATCATGGCGTGGGTCTCCGACGAGCCGATGATCTACGACAAGCTCACGCCCTACGAATATCTGGAATTCGTCGCCGGGCTCTGGGGCATCGATGCCGGGGATGCGAAGGCGAGCGCCGAGGACCTGATCGGCTGGCTCGGGCTCGGGCCGCATGCGCACGAGCGCTGCGAAAGCTTTTCGCGCGGCATGAAACAGAAGGTCGCGCTCGCCGGCGCGCTCGTCCACAACCCGCGCCTCATCATCCTCGACGAGCCGCTGACCGGCCTCGACGCGGGCTCGGCGCGTCAGGTCAAGGACGTTCTGCTGGCGCGCGTGCGGGCCGGCGGCACGGTGCTGATGACGACGCATATCCTGGAAGTCGCCGAGCGCATGGCGGAGCGCATCGGCGTTATCGCGGCCGGCAGGCTCATCGCCGAGGGCACGCTCGACGAGCTTCGCATCAAGGCCGGACGCCGCGACACCAGCCTGGAGGACATCTTCCTGACGCTGGTCGGCGAGCAGGCCGCGGCGGCGTGAGCACCGCCCCCGCCTCGCTCGCCTGGTTCGCCCGCCACGAGCTGACGCTTTCGTGGCGCGAGTGGCTGTCGATGATGACCGGCGGCCGACGCCGGCGCGGCATCGCGATCGCTGTCGCGGTCATCGTGCTCGCGGTCGTGATGCATCTCCTCGCCTATCACATGATCGGCGACTCGCCGCCGTCCGGCATAGACCCCGATCGCGCGACGCTGATCCTCGTCACCGGCTCGGCGCTGCTCTCCTGGTCGCTGACGCTGTCGCAGGCGATGGAGATGGTGACGCGCGCCTTCTACGCGCGCGCCGATCTCGACCTCGTTCTCTCCTCGCCCGCTTCGGCCCGCCGGGTCTTCGCGGTGAGGATCGCCACAATCGCGCTTTCGACCACTGCGCTCGCCGTGCCGCTCGCCGCGCCGTTCATCAATGTGCTCGCCTGGTCCGGCGGGCCGCGCTGGCTCGGCGCCTACGGCGTCGTCGTGGCGATGGGCCTCGCTGCCTCCGCCGTCGCGATGGCGCTGACCGTCGCGCTATTCCGCACGCTCGGGCCGCGGCGGACACGCTTCGTCGCGCAGGTCGTGGCGGCCGTCGTCGGGGCGGTGTTCGTCATCGGTGTGCAGGCGGTCGCAATCCTCTCCACCAACACGCTTTCCCGTTTCGCGGCGTTGCAGTCGGACATGCTGAAGCGTCTTGCGCCCGGCAATGACAGCGTCTTCTGGTGGCCGGCGCGCGCCATCATGGGCGACGTGCCGGCGCTCCTTGGGGTGATCGGCGCGAGCGTCGTGATGCTCGGCGCGGCGATCTACTTCTTCTCCCGCCGCTTCGCCCAGCACGCGACCGCCGCCGCGGGTATCTCCGCCACCTCGATCCGCCAGCGCCGCCGCGCCGACGCCTTTCGTCCGACGACGCCTGCAAGGATGCTCCGGCGAAAGGAATGGACGCTGCTGCGGCGCGACCCGTGGCTCGTGTCGCAGACGCTGATGCAGGTGCTCTACCTTTTGCCGCCGGCGCTGATGCTCTGGCGGAATTTCGGCGACCACGGCGACACGCTGGTCGTGCTGGTGCCGGTCTTCGTCATGGCGGCGGGGCAGCTCGCGGGCGGCCTCGCCTGGCTCGCGGTCTCGGGCGAGGACGCGCCGGACCTTGTGGCGACCGCGCCGATCACCAGCCGCAACATCCTCAGGGCAAAGCTCGAAGCCGTCATCGGCGCAATCGCGATGGTGCTGTCGCCGGTCGTCGCCGTGCTGGCGCTTAGCTCGCTCTACTATGCGCTGGTGGCGAGCGCCGGCATCCTGACCGCCGCTGCCTCCGCCACCCTGATCCAGCTCTGGTTCCGCAAGCAGGCAAAGCGGAGCCAGTTCCGCCGCCGGCAGACATCGTCGCGCGTCGCCACCTTCGCGGAAGCCTTCTCGTCGATCTCGTGGGCGGCGACCGCCGGCCTCGCGGCGGCGGAAACCTGGTTCGCTCTCGCTCCGGCCGTGCTGGCGCTCGGTCTGCTCGCCCTCGCCCGCGCGCTCCGCCCTCGCTGACGGATGGAGGCCGGCGGGCACCCCTAGTGACGCCCTGCCGGGTATCGCGACAGGCCCTTGGCCTGCAGTTCTTCCAGATAGCCGTCCCACCGCGCCGCCTGATCGCGTCCGAGGCTCAGGAGGTAGCCCCAGGTGAAGATGCCGGTATTGTGTGAATCGTCGAATTGCAGCCGGACGGCATAGTTTCCGACCGGCTCGACCTTCTGGATCCCCACCGCCGCCTTGCCGCCGACCGTGACGCGCTGCTCGGGCGAATGCCCCTGGACCTCCGCCGAAGGCGAGAAAACGCGGAGATATTCGGCCGGAAGCGCATAGCTCTCGCCCGTGTCGAAGCCCACGGTGAGCGTACGGCGGTCCTTTGACAGACGGATTTCACTCGGCCATGGATCGGGCAAATGGCACTCGCGTTCTCGATTTACGGTGCGGCGCCCTTGGAACCCGGCGCACGCGGCCTTAGATTGCGCTGAACACCGCACGGCACAAGCGGAAGAGATTCTTGCCCGATGACCATCGCGCCGAAGCATGAAGACTGGACGGCGGGCGCCGGGATGATCGATCCGTTCGGCCGGGCGATCAGCTATCTGCGCATTTCGGTGACCGACCGCTGCGACTTCCGCTGCGTCTATTGCATGGCGGAGGACATGCACTTCCTGCCGAAGCAGGATCTGCTGACGCTGGAAGAGCTCGACCGGATGGCGACCGCCTTCATCGAGAAGGGCGTGCGGAAGATCCGCATTACCGGCGGCGAGCCGCTGGTGCGGCGCAACATCATGAGCCTCTTCGAAGGATTGGGCCGGCATCTCCGCTCGGGCGCGCTGGAAGAGCTGACGCTCACCACCAACGGCTCGCAGCTCGAGCGCTTCGCCGGACCGCTGAAGGACGCGGGCGTCCGGCGCATCAACGTCTCGCTCGACACGCTCGACCCGCAGAAGTTTAAGGCGATCACGCGCTGGGGCGATCTCGCCAAGGTGATGGCCGGCATCCGCGCGGCGCAGGCGGCGGGGCTCCGCGTAAAACTCAACGCGGTGGCGCTGAAGGGCGTCAACGAGGACGAGTTCCCCGAGATGATCCGCTTCGCGCATGGCGAAGGCATGGACCTCACCCTGATCGAGACGATGCCGCTTGGCGATATCGACGGCGACCGCACCGACCAGTAT
>JBBQVL010000091.1:0-17131 GCA_038211615.1 Hyphomicrobiales bacterium | reverse complement strand
TGTGATAGCGGACACGGCGAATGTGTAAAAGCCCGTTCACCATCGAATGATGGCCGGGCTGTGGCCAAATCGCGCTGGAGGCGAAGCTTCAGAGCACTTCGGGTGCGAAAGCGGGTGCGCCGAGGCCCTGTCCGAGGTCCGCCCGGCCTTCGCCGCGCGATCCGCGCTCTGCCGTGTCGGACACCATCGTCCACGCGTCGGGCCGCGACAGCAGCGCAGCGAGTGCCATGGCGTTCAGCTTGTGGCCTCCCCGGTGCGACCGGTAGAGGCCCTGGATCGGGGCGCCGGCCAGGGCGAGGTCGCCGATCGTGTCGAGCACCTTGTGCCGAACGAATTCGTCGGGGTAGCGCAGCCCCTCCGGATTGACCACCGCGCCGTCGCCGATGACGACGGAATTCTCCAGCGAGGAGCCAAGCGCGAAGCCAGCCGCCCACAGCCGCTCGACGTCGCGCATGTAACCGAATGTGCGGGCGCGGGCGATCTTCTCGCGGAAGCTCTTCGCCGTCAGGTCGAGATTGAGCTGTTGCCGGCCGACGACCGCGCAATCGTAGTCGATGCTGATCTCGAAACGGCTGCGCGCATGCGGCCGGAACTCGGCGAATGCCGGGCCAAGCTCGACGCGCACCGGCTTGTCGATGCGGATGAAGCGCCGCGGCGCGTCCTGCACGCGAATCCCGACGCCGTCGATTGCATCCACGAAAGCAGCCGAGCTGCCGTCCATGACCGGGACTTCCGGGCCGTCGATCTCGATCGTAGCGTTGTCAATGCCGAGGCCGGCGAGTGCCGCCAGCAGGTGTTCGACGGTCGCCACGGAAGCGCCCTTAGGATCGCCGAGCACGGTGCAGAGCTCCGTCGACCCTACCGAATGCGAGCGCGCCGGGATCTCGACATCGGGGGCGTTGGGAAGGTTGCCGCGGAGGAAAACGATTCCGCTGTCCGGCTCCGCCGGGTGGAGCGTGATCGCGACGGGCACGCCGCTGTGGACACCGATGCCGGAAAGGCCAACACGCCTTTCGAGCGTCTTCTGCTTTCGCTCGCCTGATTGACTCATAAACTCTTACTGCCCCAACAGGCCGGAACCAAGGACTGCCCAGCCGTTTGCCGCCCGCCCGAGTTTTCGGACCTTTCTTTTGCCGGGACGCTAGCGGGACGCCGAAACCAGCGCCAATCAACGATTTTTACCTATTGTTACGGATAAAACAGCCTGCGGCGGGCAGTCACGAAAATGCCCGGCGCGGGTTGCGCGCCAGGCATGGAAGGGTACCCGCTTCGACGATCCGTCAGCTCGACTGGCGGCGGAGAAACGCTGGGATTTCAAGGTGATCGTCCCGGTTCGGGTCGATCGGCACGGGCCGTCCGCGCGGGTCGAGATTACCGGAGGCGCCCTGTCCTTCACCCATCCGCCGCGGCTGCGGCGCCTTGGCGAACTCCCCCTGCTGATGGGCGGGCGGGTGCATCGCGGGCTGCGCCTGGACGATGCGCGGCTCCAGATCCCGGCCGTCCTGCTCATGCCGATTCGATTCGTGCTCCTGGTCGTCGCGCCGGGTCAGGCCGCTGGTGAGGCGTGCCAGCAGCCCGCGTGGGCGGCGATCCTCCTCGGCGCGCGTCGGGGCCTGCTGCGCGCGAAGCTGCCGCTGCGCGACGGGAGGGAAATCCTCCACCCGCGGCATGCGCGGCTGCAGCGAATCGGGGCGCTCGGCGGCGGGCGGCACGAAGTGCTGCGCGGCGGCGCGCGCCACCTCATTGATGCGCCCGTGCTCTGCCTCGATGTCGGGCTGACGCGCGATCAGCGAGGGATCGGGGCGGAACGGCCCGATCCGGACGCCCGGATCGGCTGCCCTGACCTGCGGAGCCGGCCGGCTGGCAGCCGCCTGCTGCTCCATCGCCGGACGCTGCTGCGGACGCTGCGGCGGGAGGGCGAGCTCCTGCTCCAGGCCTTCGAGGGCGTAGTCCGGGATGACCGCCGCCCGGCGGGCCTGCTGTTGCTGGGGCTGTGGTAGCGGCTGAAGCTGTTGCTGCTGCGCCGCCGGCTGCTGCACAGGTTGCGGCTGCGGCGGGGCAATCGTGGCCGGCGCGGGTGCGCCCACCGACTTCAGACGCCGCGTCAGCTCCGCCATGCCGGCGGTCGGCGGCGCGATCTGCTCCGCCGCCCTCTCCTGCTCGATGCCGGTCGCGACAACCGAGACGCGGATGATGCCCTCGAGGCCTTCGTCGAAGGTCGCGCCGAAGATGATGTTGGCGTCGGCCTCGACCTCTTCGCGCACGCGGCTCGCCGCCTCGTCAACCTCGAACAGCGTCATGTCGCGGCCGCCGGTAATGGAGATCAGCAGGCCACGCGCACCGCGCATGTTGACGTCGTCGAGCAGCGGATTGGCGATCGCCTTCTCCGCCGCCTCGATGGCGCGCTTGTCGCCGGACGCCTCGCCGGTGCCCATCATCGCCTTGCCCATCTCGCGCATCACAGAACGCACGTCGGCGAAGTCGAGGTTGATGAGGCCGTCCTTCACCATCAGGTCGGTGATGCAGGCGACGCCGGAATAGAGCACCTCGTCGGCCATGGCGAAGGCATCGGCGAAGGTGGTCTTGTCGTTGGCGACGCGGAAGAGGTTCTGGTTCGGAATGACGATGAGGGTATCGACGTGCTTCTGCAGCTCGAGGATGCCGGCCTCGGCGATCCGCATGCGGCGCTGCCCCTCGAACTGGAACGGCTTGGTGACGACGCCGACGGTCAGAATGCCGGCATCGCGGGCGGCGCGCGCGACGATCGGCGCGGCGCCGGTGCCGGTGCCACCGCCCATGCCGGCGGTGATGAAGGCCATATGCGCGCCGTTCAGATGATCGGTGATCTCGTCGATCGTCTCCTCGGCGGCGGCGCGGCCGATCTCGGGCTGCGAGCCAGCGCCGAGGCCCTGCGTGACCGCAACGCCCATCTGGATCAGGCGGTCGGCCTTGGTGTTGCTGAGGGCCTGCGCGTCGGTGTTGGCGACCACGAATTCGACGCCCTGCAGACCGGCCTCGATCATGTTGTTGACGGCGTTGCAGCCGGCGCCCCCGACTCCGAAGACGGTGATCCTCGGCTTCAGTTCCGTGATGTCCGGCATCTTCAGGTTGATACTCATCGTGTAAGTCCTCTCCGCCTTTCCGCCAGGCCCGGCCTCGGCCCACCTGATCCGTTCCATTTCACCTCGGCTTCGTCAGAAGCCCTTGAACCAGCGCCCCACAATCGAGAGATAACCGTCCGTCCCGGTCATCAGTCCGCGCGCCGGCCTGCTGGCGCGGAACTGCTCGATCTGCGCCACTTGCGGGTAGATGATCAGGCCGACGGCCGCCGCGAAGGCCGGGCTCTTCGCCGCCTCGGGCAAGCCTTGAATGCCAAGCGGCCGACCGACGCGGATGTTCTTTCCGAGAATCCGCCGTGCCGTCTCCGCGAGCCCGGTGAGCTGGCTCGCGCCGCCCGTCAGCACGATGCGCTCCCCCACGGCGCCGGCGAAGCCGGACCTCGTCAGCATGTCGCGCGTCATCTCCAGCGTCTCCTCGACGCGCGGCCGGATGATGCGTGTCAGCGCCGAGCGCGGGACGGTGTTCGATTGCTCGCGCTCGTCCTCGCTGACCGGCGGGACCGTCAGGATATCCTTGTCGTCGGAAGGCGACTGCAGCGCCGACCCGTGCCGCGCCTTGATGCGCTCGGCGTCGGCGAGGTTGGTGGAAAGCCCGCGCGCGATGTCGAGCGTCACATGCTGGCCGCCGATGGCGATGGCGTCGGCATGCGCGAACTCGCCCTCGTGGAAGATCGAAAGCGTCGTCGTGCCGCCGCCGAGGTCGATGCAGGCGACGCCAAGCTCCGCTTCGTCATCGACGAGCACGGCGAGACCCGACGCATAGGGCGTCGCGACCACCGTCTCCACTTCGAGATGGCAGCGATTGATCGCAAGCTCGAGGTTGGAGAGCGGCGCCTCGTCGGCGGTGACCACGTGCATGTCGACGCCGAGCGTCTCGCCCAGCATGCCGACCGGATCATGCACGCCGCGATTGGAATCGAGCGAATAGCCGATCGGCAGCGCGTGCAGCACCATGCGGCCGTCGCTCACCGACTGCGCCCCGCCCGCGCCGAGCACGCGCTGGATGTCGGCTTCCGACACAGCGCCGCCGACATTGACGCTGGCGGAGAACGTCTCGCTCTTCAGCCGCCCGCAGGACAGGTTGACGATAAGGCTGCCGACCGTCATCTCGGCCATGCGCTCGGCCGCGTCGACCGCGAGCCGGATGGCGCGCTCGGCTTCCTCCAGGTCGACGACGACGCCGGACTTGATGCCGCGCGAGCGGGTCGAGGCGAAGCCCAGCACTTCGATCGAGTGCGTGCGGCGGCGAAGCGCCTCGCCGTCGCGCGGCTTAAGACGCGCGATCAGGCAGCAGATCTTGGTCGAGCCGACGTCGAGAACGCTGACGGTCGCAGCGCGGCGCGAGCCGAGCGGCTTGACGCGCGATACGCCGGACGAAGCTGTGGGTCTGCGCACCGTCACGTCCGCGTCTTGCCTTGTTTCTTCGGGATGCCTTCCGAGATCACGTCGTCGAGCGAGCGCCCCTCGGGCAGCCGGACGGTCACGCGGTCGCCGAGGCGCAGATCCACCACCACGACGTCGCGATCGAGGAGCCGGCTGTCGGCATTGATCTTGACGAGTTGCGCCAGAGCTTCACGGACGCCCTTCTCCGGCAGCTTGACGGTGACCCCGTTGTCGAGATGCAGGTCCCAGCGGCGGCCGGAGACGAGCACCGCATCGTGCATCTCCGCCGCGATCGCAGGCTGCGTCATGAGGTCGGCCAGGAACGGCTGCGCGGTTTCGTTGGCGCCGCCGCCGACGATGAAGGGCAGGCTGGCGAAGCGCGAATCGTCGAGCGGCACGATCGGCACGCCGGCGCGGTCCATCACGAGAACTTCGCCGTCGCGCTGCCAGAGCGCGAAAGGCTTACGCTCGGTGATCTCGATCGCGAGCGTGCTCGGATAGAATTTCCTGACCGTGACGTGCTCGACCCAGGGAAGCCCGGCGAGCGTCTTCTGCGCATCGGCAACGTCGAAGGAGATGAGCGAGCCGGCGATGTCGAGCTGTTCCAGCACCGAGATGTCGGAGGTCTCGTGCTCGCCGTCGATCCGGACGTCCTGGATACCGAAGCCGATCGCCACCAGGATCCAGTCGCCGAGACGGCCGATCTGACCGCCCGCGACAAGGCCGTAGAGCACCGTAGCGGCGAGGAAGCCGAATGCTGCGATCTGGCCGAGGGGGCGGCTACGCTGCCGCTCGATCTTCTCGGCGACGCGGCGCAGGCGCCGCGGCAGGAGATTGGCGAGCGGATGCATGATCGCGCCGAGCGCACGGTCGAGGGTCGCGACAAACGCCGCCCCTCCCATTCTCGTTTCGCTCACCGCCGACACGACGCGTCCTCCACCATCCAGGCGACCAGTTCCGGAAAGCTCATGCCGGCATGCGCCGCGAGCTCGGGAACCAGCGATGTGCGCGTCATGCCGGGCTGCGTGTTCACCTCCAGCCAGATGATCTCGCCGGTTCCCGCCTCGTCGTAGCGGAAGTCCGAGCGGGAAACGCCGCGGCAGCCGATGGCACGATGCGCATCGAGTGCGAGCGTGCGAAGATTTTGGTAAACAAAGGGTTTAACCGGAGCCGGAAGAACGTGTTTTGATCCGCCCTCGGCGTATTTGGCGTCGTAATCGTAGAACCCGTGGCCAAGCGGCACGATCTCGGTGACGGCGAGCGCCTCCTCGCCCATCACCGCGCAGGTCAGCTCGCGGCCGGGAATGTAGCGCTCCGCCATCACCTCGTCGCCGAATGTCCACTCGTCGCGGCCGAGCGATTGCGGCGGATGCGGCTGGTCCTCGCGCACGATGAGCACGCCGAAGGAGGAGCCCTCGGCGATCGGCTTCACCACATAGGGCGGCGGCAGCACGTGTTCCTTCGCAGCTTCGAAGCGCGAGACGATCCTGTGCTCGGCGACCGGCAGGCCGGCGGCCGCCGCGACGCTCTTCGCCTTCTCCTTGTTCATGGCAAGCGCGGGGGCGAGCACGCCGGAATGCGTGTAGGGGATGTCGAGGATCTCGAGCACGCCCTGGATCGTGCCGTCCTCGCCATAGGGCCCGTGCAGGGCGTTGAAGGCGACGTCAGGCCGGAGCTTCGCCAGCACTTCGGCGACATCGCGCGCAACGTCGACGCGCGTGACCTGGTAGCCGGCGAGCTCCAGATTATCGGCGCACTCGCGCCCGGAATTCAGGCTGACCGGCCGCTCCGCCGACCAGCCGCCCATCAGCACCGCGACGTGCTTCCGCTGGGCCATGACGCAACACCTCTCCGCCAAACAGGATTCGTGGAGGTGAGGGTGGACGCGAAAGTGGTGATAAACCGTTAACTAAGGTTACCGGAGTTTCAAATATCCGGAGCCGTTGATAGCCGCTTGCCTGCCGCTCCGGCCGGCTCCGAAATGATCCAGCACATCGAGCGACACGAGTTTGGACCCTCCCTAGCTTCGCCCCAGGAACGGCTCGATCGCCTCGCCTGCGATGAATTTCCCGATCCGCTTGATTTCCCACTCCAGGCGTACGCCGGAATTTTCCAGCACGCGCGCACGGACAGTCTCGCCGAGCAGTTCAAGATCGTGGCCGGTCGCATTGCCGGTGTTCAGCAGGAAATTGCAATGCATCTCGGAGACCTGCGCGTCGCCGATCCTGAGGCCGCGGCAGCCTGCTGCGTCAATGAGTTGCCAGGCTTTGTTGCCGGGAGGATTCACGAAAGTCGAGCCGCCGGTGCGGCTTTTCACCGGTTGCGCCTGCTCGCGATGCGCCTGCACGGCGTCCATGTCGGCGCGGATTTTTGCGCGATCCTCGAAGGCGCCTTCGTAAGTCGCTTCGACGAATATCAAATCGTCCGGCGCCGCAGCGTGGCGGTAAGTGTAGCCCATGTCGGCGTTCCCAAGCACATGCCGCTCGCCGCGCCGGTCAATGGCGACAAGCTCGACGACGCGCTCGGATGTCTCGACGCCGTTTGCCCCGGCGTTCATGCGAAGCGCTCCGCCGATGCCGCCGGGGATGCCGTGGTAGAAGGCAAAGCCGCCGAGGCCTGCTTCAAGCGCCTGCGCCGCGAGGCGCTTGTCGGGGATCGCCGCGCCGGCGCGAATGCGATTGCCTTCCACCTCCAGCTTGCCGAAGCCGCGCGCCGTGAGCCGCACCACGACGCCCTCCACGCCGCCGTCGCGCACGAGGAGGTTGGAGCCGAGGCCGATCACGGTGATGGGGATTTCTGCCGGCAGCGCACGTAGCAGGAGCTGCAGGTCTTCCACATCCGCCGGCATCGCGAGAATCTCCGCCGGGCCCCCGGCGCGGAACCACACCACCGGCGCCAGCGGCTGGTCGGCCTGCAGCGTGCCGCGGAAGCCGGCGAGGTCTTTCCGCAGACGGTCGAGGAGGTGGTCAGGCATGGAAAGCGCGGCGGAACACCCCTTCCCCGCCAACATCTCTCATCCCGGAAAGCGCGCAGCGCTTGTCCGGGACCCATAATCCTGGCGGAGGAAGGAAGACATCGGTCATTTCACCCGGGTAACCGCAAGCGCTCTGTATATGGGTCCCGGTCTTGCCGCTTCGCGGCAAACCGGGATGACAAACCGGCGGGGATGGGGATGCACCCTCACTCACCCCGTCTTCCCCTCCGCCAACTCTTGAAGCGCCTTCGGCAAGGCATTGGCCCAGCGCGTGATCGAGCCGGCTCCGAGGCAGACCACCATGTCGCCCGGGTGCACGATCGAGGCGATGAGCGGCGGAAGCGCGTCTTCGTTTTCGAGCGCGCGGGCGTCGCGGTGCCCGCCGGAGCGGAGCCCGTCGACCAGCGCATTGCGATTGGCCCCCTCGATCGGCGCTTCGCCTGCAGGATAGACATCGGCGACGATGACGGTGTCGGCTTCGTTGAAGCAGGTGCAGAACTCGGCGAAGAGGTTCTTCAGCCGCGTATAGCGGTGCGGCTGCACGACTGCCACGACCCGCCCCGTCGTGGCGGAGCGCGCCGCGCGAAGCACCGCCGCGATCTCGACCGGATGGTGGCCGTAATCGTCGTAGACCGCGACGCCGTTCCACGTTCCCGTCAGCGTGAAGCGCCGCTTCACGCCGCCGAAGCTCGCGAGCCCCTTGCGCACGGCATCGGCGCCAATGTCGATGGCGCGCGCCACAGCCACGGCCGCGGTGGCGTTGGAGACGTTGTGCTCGCCGGGCATGGATATCGCGAGGTCCTCGATCGACTCCTCCGCACCGGTGACCCGGTCGCGGCGGTCGATGGCGAAATGCGTCTTGCCGTCGCGAAACACGACGTCGCGGTAGCGCACCTCCGCCTGCGGATTGCGGCCATAGGTGATGATGCGGCGGTCCTCGATCCTGGCGACCAGCGCCTGCACTTCCGGATGGTCGAGGCACATCACGGCGAAGCCGTAGAATGGCACATTCTCGACGAAGGCGCGGAAGGCCTCGCGCATGGCGTCGAAGGTGCCGTAATGGTCGAGGTGTTCCGGGTCGATGTTGGTGACGACCACGATATCTGCGGGCAACTTCACGAAGGTGCCGTCCGACTCGTCCGACTCCACCACCATCCAGTCGCTCTCGCCCATGCGTGCGTTGGTGCCGTAGGCGTTGATGATGCCGCCGTTGATGACGGTCGGGTCGAGCCCGCCGGCATCGAGCAGCGCCGCGACGATGGAGGTCGTCGTGGTCTTGCCGTGCGTGCCGCCGATCGCGATCGCCGATTTCGGCCGCATCAGCTCGGCCAGCATCTCTGCCCGGCGCACGACCGGCAGCCCCCGCGCCCGCGCTTCCACCAGCTCCGGATTGTCGCGCTTGATCGCAGAGGAAACGACGACGACCGCAGCGTCGCCGAGGTTCTTCGCGTCATGGCCGATGGCGACTTCGATGCTGCGGTCTCGCAGCCGCTGCACGTTGGAGCTTTCGGCAACGTCGGAGCCGCGCACGCGATAGCCCTGGTTGGCCAGCACCTCGGCGATGCCGCTCATCCCGATTCCGCCGATCCCGACGAAATGGATGGGACCGATGTCGCGCGGCAATTTCATCAGAAGGTCTCCGGCGGCTTTTCGCGGGTATTCGCGGCCTCGGGACGGCCTAAAGCCTCACCCGCTCCTTCGCAACGGCCTCCACCACGTCGGCGAGGCGCTCGGCCGCGTCGACGCGGCCCTCGGCGCGCGCGGCCTCCGCCGCAATCACCAGGTCCTCAGGGTCTTCCAGCAGATCGCCGAGGCGGCGGGCGAGCATGGTCGGGGTCAGTTCCTCCTCCGGCACGAGCCACGCAGCGCCGACTTCGTCGAGCACGCGGGCGTTCTCCCGCTGGTCATGGTCCAGCGCGTGCGGATAGGGGACGAGGATCGCAGGGCGGCCGATCACGGCGAGCTCCGCGACCGTCGAGGCCCCGGCGCGGCAGATGACGAGGTGCGCATTGGCGAGCCGCTCGCCCATATCGGAAAAGAATGGCTGTATCTCGGCTTCGACGCCGATCCTGAGAAAGGCCTCGCGGGTCGCGTGCATGTCCTCGGGGCGCACCTGCTGCACGATGGCGACGCGCCAGCGGCTCTCGTCGGGGAAGAGTCCGATCGCGGCGGGGATGAGCTTGGAGAAGACATGCGCACCCTGGCTCCCCCCGAAGACGAGGAGCCGCAATGGCTCGTGCGGGGTCGGCCGCTCATAGGGCCGCACCGCCTCCACGATCGCCTTCCGCACCGGATTGCCGACATAGATGGCGCGGACCGCACGCTTGGCACTGCGCGGATCCTTGAAGCCGCTGGCGAGCATCGCGCCGAGGCGCAGCAGGAGCCGGTTGGCGCGGCCGACGACCGCGTTCTGCTCGTGCACGACGATCGGGATCT
The DNA here is from genome assembly GCA_038211615.1 of Hyphomicrobiales bacterium. Taxonomy (GTDB): domain Bacteria; phylum Pseudomonadota; class Alphaproteobacteria; order Rhizobiales; family Afifellaceae; genus DASWJZ01. The sequence goes on along the minus strand of JBBQVL010000091.1, from coordinate 7,219 downwards.
TCGCGAGACGTGCGGCGACCGCCGGAGGCACTGTCGGGTAGCCGCCGAAGCCGACGACGATCGCCGGCCGGACGCGCTTCAGCAGCTTGCGCGAATGGCGGATTCCCTGGGCCAGCGTCGCCGCCGAGCGCAGCATGCCGAGCGGCGAGCCAAGTGCGAACGATGCCGAGGGAATGCGGTGCAGTTCCGCGTGCGGCACGCCCTCGACCAGTTCGCCGACCCGCGGATCGGTCGCGACATGCGCCGTCCACCCGCGCCGCGTCAGCACTTCGCGGAGCGCCAGCGCGGGGAAGAGGTGGCCGCCGGTGCCGCCGGCGACGAGGAGCGCCCTCTGGCCCAATTCGACCCCGGCTCAGCCGGCCGCCGGCAGCGGCTCGCGCGGCCCCAGCGTCACGCGCGCGTCGGCGTAGCGGCGCGACAGCGCCAGCAGGAAGCCCATGGTGACAGCGGAGGAAAGCAGCGCCGAGCCGCCATAGGAGATGAAGGGCAGCGTCATGCCCTTCGCCGGCAGGAGGTGCAGGTTCACGCCCATGTTGATAAAGGCCTGGATGCCGATCTGGGTGGAAAGACCGGCGATCGCCATCCGCTCGAAGGCGCTGTTGCGACGGAGCGCCTGCGTCAGCCCGCGCCCGACCAGCGCCGAGAAGAGTACGACGATCAACAGGCAGAGGAGGATGCCGAACTCCTCGCCGACGACGGCGAAGACGAAGTCCGTGTGCGAGTCCGGCAGCACGCGCTTCATGATCCCCTCGCCCGGCCCGGTACCCGACCAGCCGCCGCGCTGGAAGGACTGCATGGCGGTCATGATCTGGAAATTGTCGCCGCTCTCGGGATCGAAGAAGCGGTTGATGCGTCCAGCCACATGCGGGAAGACGTAATAGGCGGAGAAGAGCCCGGCCACCGCGACGCCGCCGAGGCCGGCGAAGATCACGGGGTTTGCCCCGGCCAGGAAGAAGAGTGCGCCCCATACCGCGCAAAGCAGGATCGTCTGCCCGAGATCCGGCTCGGCGACGAGCAGCGCCGCTGTGATGAGGAGCAGCGCGACCGCCAGCATCTTGCCCGGCACATCCGGTCGCTTGCTGCCCTCCGCAAAGAGCCATGCGGTGAGCACGATGAAGGCGGGCTTCATGAATTCCGATGGCTGGATCGACATTCCGGCGAGAAACAGCCAGCGACGCGAGCCCTTGATCTCCTGGCCGATGAAGAGCACCGCCACCATCATCATGAGGCAGACGAGCACCATGACCAGTGCGGTGCGCCGCACCTGCCGCGGCGTGAGGAACGACAGTCCCAGCATCACCGCCAGCGCGAACGGTGCGTAGAAGGCGTGCCGGACCACGAAATGCAGGGGGTCGAGGCCGAGACGCTCGGCGACGGCCGGGCTCGCCGCAAAGGAGAGCACGCAGCCGGTCAGGAGCATCACGGATACGAGCGAGACCATCGGCCGGTCGACGGTCCACCACCAGTCGGAGAGCGGCGAGCGGTGAGCGCGGCTGATCATGCGACCGCCTCCATCAGCGTTTCATCGGGTTGGACATCGGGCGCGGCTTCGAGGGCCGCTACGAAACCGCGGAACGCCTCGCCCCGCGCCTCGAAATCGGCGAACTGGTCGAACGAAGCGCACGCGGGCGACAGCAGGACGGTCGGCTCGGGGCGTCCGTCGATCGCGGCGTCGGCGGCGGCCATGTTCACGGCCGTCTGCATGTCGCCGGCAATGACGTGCGGGACCTTTCCGGAGAGCACCTCGGAGAACTCGTCCGCCGCCTTGCCGATCAGGTAGGCCTTGGCGATGCGCGGAAAGTAGTCCTTGAGCGTTATGATGCCGCCCTCTTTCGCCTGGCCTCCGGCGATCCAGTAGATCGGGTCGAAGGTGGCGAGCGCGCGCGCCGCGGCGTCGGCGTTGGTGGCCTTGGAATCGTTGACGAAGAGTACCGGTCCGCGCCGCGCGATGACCTCCATGCGGTGCGCCAGGCCCGGAAAGCTCTCCATGGCCGAGAGGATGATCCCGCCGTAGAGGCCGAGCGCCTTCGCCGCGCCCCATGCGAGCGCCGCGTTCTGCCAGTTGTGAAGGCCGCGAAGCGTCGGCAGGGCGGCGAAGGAGGTCTCGCGGCGCTCGCCCTCGAACAGCGTCCCGTCCGCGTCGACATAGAGCGCGGCACCCTTGTTGCGCCCGACCGAGACAGTGATGAGCCGCGGTCTCCCCTGGCTCTTCAGCGCGGCGGCGACAGCCTGCATGGCGGGCTCGTCGATGCCGACGACCGCCGTGTCCTCCGGCCCCATGTTGACGAAAATGCGCGCCTTGGCCTTGGCGTAGCCGCGCAGGTCGCCATGCCGGTCGAGATGGTCGGGCGTGAGGTTCAGCCACACCGCGACGTCGGGGCGGAAGCGGCGCGTGAGATCGAGCTGATAGGACGACATCTCGAGCACATAGGTGCGCCCTTCGCCGGGCGGCTCGAGATCAAGCGCCGCACGCCCGATGTTGCCGCCGACGGAGACCGGGCCGGCAACCGCCAGCACATGGCCAAGGAGCGCGGTGGTAGTCGACTTGCCGTTGGTGCCGGTGACCGCCACGAAGCGTGCCCTGCCCTCAAGCTCCCGCCACAGCAGCTCGATGTCGCAGATGATCTCTACGCCGGCCTGCTTCGCCATGTAGGTGATCGGATGCGGGGTCGGATGGGTAAGCGGCACGCCGGGCGCGAGGACGAGGCTCTCAAGCGCGTTCCAGCGCCAGTCGCTCGGATCGAGCGGCGTTCCGCCGAGCCGGGCGGCAGCATCGCGCGCCGCTTCCCTGTCGTCCCAGACCAGCACCTCGGCCGCGCCGCCGGCGACGGCCGCCCGCACCGTCGCGAGGCCGCTGCGGGCCAGTCCGAAGACCCCGATCGTCTTGCCGCCAAGATGCTTGAGCGGAACCACAGGTCCTACCTCAGCTTCAGCGTCGAAAGGCCGAGCAGCGCCAGCACCACCGCCACGATCCAGAAGCGGATCACGACCTGCGATTCCGTCCAGCCGAGCTGCTCGAAATGGTGATGAATGGGCGCCATGCGGAAGACGCGCTTGCCGGTCATCTTGAACGACGACACCTGGATGATGACGGAGAGCGCCTCCATCACGAAGATGCCGCCGATGATGGCGAGCACAATCTCGTGCTTGGTGGCGACGGCGATGGCGCCGAGCATGCCTCCAAGCGCAAGGGAGCCGGTGTCGCCCATGAAGATGGCGGCAGGCGGCGCATTGAACCAGAGGAATCCAAGACCCGCGCCCATCATCGCGCCGATCAGCACGGACAGCTCGCCCGTGCCCGGCACGTGGTTGATCTGCAGGTAGTCGGCGAAGTCGACCCGCCCCACGAGGTAGGCGATGAGGCCGAAGCTCGCCCCGGCGATGATGACCGGCACGATGGCGAGGCCGTCAAGCCCGTCCGTCAGGTTCACCGCATTGCCGGCCCCGACGATCACGAACGCCCCGAAGACAATGTAGAAATATCCGAGGTTCATCGTGGCGTTCTTGAAGAACGGCAGCGCCAGCGAGGTGTGGAGCTCCTGGTCACCGAAGAGGATCATGAGGAGCACCGCCAGCGCGCCGATCAGCGCCTCGAGTCCGAGGCGAGCGCGACCAGAGAAGCCGCTGTCGGACTTCGCTTTTGTCACCTTGAGATAGTCGTCGTAGAGGCCGATCCCGCCGAAGCCGGTGGTCACCAGCAGCACCGACCACACGTAGACGTTCGAAAGGTTCGCCCAGAGCAGCGTCGAGACGAGCACGCCCGACATGATCATGAGGCCGCCCATGGTCGGCGTGCCGGCCTTGGCGAGATGCGTCTGCGGACCGTCAGCGCGGATCGGCTGTCCGCGGCCCTGCCTTATCTTCAGCGCCTGGATGATGCCAGGTCCGAAGAGGAACACGAAAAGCAGCGCCGTCATGGTGGCAGCGCCGGTCCGGAAGGTGATGTAGCGAAAGACGTTCAGGACCTGAACGTCGCCGCCGAGCTGTCCGAGATAGGTCAGCATGCGGCGCTTTCCCCCGCTTCCACCCGGCTCATGCCCCGCCCGCCGCGAAATGCCGCTTGATCGCCTCGACCACAGGCCCGAGGCGGGTGCCGAGGGAGGCTTTCATCATGATCACGTCTCCCGGCCCGAGGGTCTGCAACAGAATCGGCTCAAGCTCCGCCGCGCTTTCGGCATAGGCTCCCCGCCGCCGATCCGGCAAGTCCGCCCAGAGATCGGCCATCTGCGGACCGGCCAGGAAGACAAGATCGGCCCCCGACTGCTCCAGCGGCGCCTTAAGTCCGCGATGCTCGGCCGGCGCCAGATCGCCGAGTTCCAGCATGTCGCCGAGCACGGCGATGCGGCGTCCGCGGCCCTGCGGGCTCGACTGGGCGAGCAGCGCAAGCGCTGCCCGCACCGAGGCAGGGTTGGCGTTGTAGCTCTCGTCGATCAGTGTGAAAGGGCCTGAGGGATGCGCGAGCGACGAGCGTTCGCCCCTTCCCCTGGGAGCGTGGAATCTTGCGAGCGCTGGCAGGATCGCCGTCAAATCGACGCCAAGCACATGCGCCGCCCCGACGACCGCGAGGGAGTTCTGGACGAGATGCCGGCCCGGCGCGCCGAGTTTGTAGGCGATGGCCGTGCCGAAGAGACTTGCCTCAACGCTGGAGGACTCCTCCCCAAGCTCCGCGCGGAGCAGGCGAATATCGGTGGAGGGGCCACTGCCGAAGGAAACGATCCGCGCGCCATGCGCCCGCGCCCGCTCTGCAAGCAGGTCGAACCAGGTGTTGTCGCGATTGAGGATGGCGACGCCGCTGGGCTCCAGCCCCTCGAAAATCTCCGCCTTGGCCTCGGCGATCGCCGCCTCGCTGTCGAAAAAGCCACGGTGTACCGATTCCACTGTGGTCACGATCGCCACGTGCGGACGCACCAGCTTCACGAGCGGACGGATTTCGCCCGGATGGTTCATCCCGATCTCGAAAATGCCGAAGCGCGTCCCGGCCGGCATGCGCGCCAGCGTCAGCGGCACGCCCCATTGATTGTTGAATGAGCCGACTGGCGCATGTGTCGGTCCTGCCTCGGAAAAAGCCAGCCGCAGCATCTCCTTGGTGCCGGTCTTGCCGACCGAACCGGTGACGCCGACGACCGAGCCCTGCATGCGCGCGCGCGCAGCCCCGCCGATACGCTCAAGCGCCGCAAGCGGATCGCCGGGGACGACCAGGAGCGGACCCAGCCCCGTGGAGACGCTCCCTTCGGCCACAACGGCAAGCGCTGCGCCCGCCTTCAGCGCAGCTTCGACAAAGGCGTGCCCGTCATGATTCTCGCCCTTGATGGCAATGTATGCCTCACCCCTGCCGATCGTTCGGCTGTCGATCGAGACGCCGGAGATGGCGTTGGGCGGCGTGCCTACGAGCCGGCCGCCGGAGGCTCTGGCGAACGCCTCGGTGGTCCAGAGAAAGGTCACGCTCTCCCCCCGACGGTCTTCAGGGCGAGGCGTGTCTCTTCCTGGTCGGAGAACGGCAGAACCTTGTCGCCGACGGTCTGCCCGGTTTCATGGCCCTTGCCGGCGACCAGGAGAATGTCCCCCTCCTTCAGCCCGGTGACCGCCGTGCGGATCGCGGCGCGGCGATCTGCGATCTCTTCGGCGTTCGGGGCGCCGACCAGCACCGAGCGGCGGATGGCGGCGGCGCTTTCGTTGCGCGGATTGTCATCGGTGACGATGACGCGGTCGGCGTTCTCCTGCGCCGCCTGTCCCATGAGCGGGCGCTTGCCGGCGTCGCGGTCTCCGCCTGCGCCGAGGATCACGACGAGCCGGCTCTTCGCGTGCGCACGAAGCGCCTTCAGCGCGCTCGCGATCGCATCCGGCGTGTGGGCGTAGTCGACGTAGACCTGCGCGCCGCTCGGGTGCGTGCCGACCAGTTCCAGACGACCCGGCGCGCCCTTCAGGTGAGAGAGCGCGTCGAGCGCCTTCAGTGCATCGACGCCCGTGGCGATGGCCAGCGCCGCCGCCACGAGTGCGTTGGAGACCTGGAAATGCCCGACCAGCGGCAGGGACACGTAGCGCTTCTCGCCGAAGGCCTCGACCAGCAGCCGCGAGCCGTCGTGCATGCGGGTGACCGAGAGGAGCTTCAGCGTTTCGCCGTTCCTGCCGGCGCTGAAATACTCAAGCTCGCGCTCCTTGGCGATCGCCTGCACCTTAGCCGCCTCGGGATAGTCGGCGTCGGCGACCGCCGCGGCGCCCTTCGGAAGCAGCGTATCGAACAGGCGAAGCTTTGCCTTCAGGTAGTCGTCGAGCGTGCGGTGGTAGTCGAGATGGTCGCGCGACAGGTTGGTGAAGCCGCCGGCTGAGAGACGGACGCCATCCAGACGCCGCTGCTCGAGTCCGTGGCTTGAGGCTTCAAGCGCCAGGTGCGTGACCTCGTCGCCGGCCAGGTCCGCCATGATCTCGTGCAGCCGGATCGGATCGGGCGTGGTGAGGTTGCCCGTCACCGCCCCGCCGGGGGCCACGAGGCCGATCGTGCCGAGGCTCGCCGCCTTGTGGCCTGCCCTCTCCCAGATCTGGCGGAGGAAGACGCTGACGGAGGTCTTGCCGTTCGTGCCGGTGACGGCGGCGACGGTGCGCGGCTGGCGCGCGAAATACCGTGCAGCCATGAGCGCCAGCGTGTGGCGCGGATCGTCCACGCGGATGACCGGCAGCGCAAAGGTCTCCGGGAGCGGCTGCTGGCCCATGAGGATCGCCGCAGCTCCCGCCTCCACCGCCTGGGGCACGAATTTCGCGCCGTCGGATTTCGTGCCCGGCAGCGCGGCGAAGAGCATGCCGGGACCGACCGCCCGGCTGTCGGACGTCAGCGCCTGGATCCAGACGTTGCCATGCTCCGACGAAATCTCGACGTCGTTGGAAAGCAGCGATGCCAGGCGACGGGGACCATAGCGTCTTTCTTCAGTCAAACCGCGTCCCTCACTGGCGGCCTCATTGCGCGAAGGCGAGCGCCATCGCCGCTTCGTCCCCGGGCTCCGCCGAACGCGGCTCCACCCCGAGCATCGGCGCGATACGGCGGACGATATTGCCGACGGCGACCGCGGCATTCAACCCGGCAGTCGCGCCCATGCCGGGCTTCTCCGGCTTCGGCTCGTCGAGGACCACGAGGATCAGGTATTTCGGATCGTCCATGGGAAATGCGGCCAAAAACGCGTTGCGGCGCTTATTGCCGGAATAGCGCCCGGCTTCCACCTTTTCCGCC
>JBBQVL010000090.1:0-17211 GCA_038211615.1 Hyphomicrobiales bacterium | reverse complement strand
GGCCCGCCTTCGATAATCTCGCTCTTCCGCGGCGTCGCGAACTCTTCGCGGATAGCCTTCAACTCGTCCTTCACGATGGTCTGGATGCGCGCGCGCGACGCGAGGATGTCGAGGTAGTCGCGGATCTCGGCGGCGAGCTTTTCCAGCTCTGCCGCGATTTCGTCACGCCCGAGCGCAGTCAGCCGCGCCAGGCGAAGTTCCAGGATCGCGCGCGCCTGTTCGTCCGAAAGCCGATACGTGCCGTCGGTCGCCATCGCGTGGCGCGGGTCGGCGATGAGCAGGATGAGCGACTCGATGTCCTTTGCCGGCCAGTGGCGGTCCATCAGCCGCTCGCGCGCGATCTGCGGATCGGACGACGAGCGGATGACCGCGATCACCTCGTCGATGTTGCTGACGGCTGTCGCGAGGCCCACCAACACGTGCGCGCGGTCGCGCGCCTTGCCGAGCAGGAATTTGGTGCGTCGCCCGACCACGTCCTCGCGGAACGCGATGAAGGCGGTCAGGATGTCCTTGAGGCCGAGCAGCTCCGGGCGTCCGCCGTTCAGCGCCACCATGTTGACGCCAAAGCTCGTCTGCAGCTGCGTGAACCGGTAGAGCTGGTTCAGCACCACGTCGCCGATGGCGTCGCGCTTCAGCTCGATGACGACACGGATGCCATCGCGATCGGATTCGTCGCGGATATCGGCGATGCCCTCGATCCGCTTCTCGCGGACAAGTTCGGCCATTTTCTCCTGCATGGCCGCCTTGTTCACCTGATACGGGATCTCGGTGATGACGATGGCCTCGCGCTCCTTGCGCACGGTCTCGAAATGCACGCGGGCGCGCATGACGACCGACCCGCGACCCGTCTCGAATGCCGAGCGGATGCCGGCGCGGCCGAGGATCAGCCCGCCGGTCGGAAAATCCGGCCCATGCATGAATTGCATCAGCTCGGCGACGCCGAGCCTCGGGTCGTTCATCAGCGCGATCGTGGCGTCGATCACCTCGCCGAGATTGTGCGGCGGGATATTGGTCGCCATGCCGACGGCGATGCCGCCGCCGCCGTTCACCAGGAGGTTCGGGAATTTTGCGGGAAGGACCGTCGGCTCCTGGATGGAATCGTCGTAGTTCGCGCGGAAATCGACAGTGTTCTTGTCGAGATCGTCGAGCATCGAATGCGCGATCTTGTGGAGCCGCACTTCCGTGTACCGCATCGCGGCGGCGGGATCGTTGTCGATCGAGCCGAAATTCCCCTGCCCGTCGATGAGCGGCACGCGCATGGAGAAGTCCTGCACCATGCGTACCAGGGCGTCGTAGATGGCCTGGTCGCCGTGCGGATGGTACTTGCCCATCACGTCGCCGACGATGCCCGCCGACTTCCGGTAAGGCCGGTTCCAGTGGTTGCCGTTCTCGCCCATCGAGAAGAGGATTCGCCGGTGCACCGGCTTCAGTCCGTCGCGCACGTCGGGGAGCGCGCGGCTCACTATGACGCTCATCGCGTAGTCGACGTAGGAGCGGCGCATCTCGTCGGTGATCGAGATCGGCCTTATTTCGCCGTCGCGGTCGTTGGGCGGCGTTTTGCTTTCGTCTGCCAAGGGAAGAATCGGGTCCGTTTATAGGTAGCGGATTTCTAGCCCATCTGGGGGCGGAAAGCCAATCCAGGGGGCTCAAATAACTGCAAGAAAAACAATGCGTTACGGCTCGTCCGTGAATTAATTCCGGCGGTTCTATCGGGGTCCGGAGAAAAGCCTGGAATCCGCTCCGAGCCGCGCCTCGATCCGCTGTCTCCCCGCCGCCGATTTCGGCAGCAGAAAACAACCGTCGCGCTCGCCCGTCACCGGGTCTTCCCCCATATAGGCGATGACCGGCTGGTCCGGCAGGTAGCGCGCGAAGCGCTCTGCGATGTCGGCGCCGTAGACGCGATAGTGGCCGTGCTTCTCCGGCTTCGGAAAGCCCCAGTCGCGGGTCGTCTCCTCGCGGAACGGGTCGGGCACCACGAGCCAGAGGAGGCCGTCCGGTGCAGCGATGCGGAGCAGCTCGTGCAGCGCCTTCCGATCGTCCGCGACATGCTCCAGCACGTGCGAGCAGGCGACGAGGCCATAGGTTCCGTCCGGCCGGCCGATCGCCTGGATGTCGAGGCTCTCGCCCTCCCCGTAGACCGAGAGCTCGAACGAAGCGAACCACGCGGGATCGACCGTCGGATCGGGGCTGAACTGGATCGCGCGCTGCCCCTTGAAATCCGTGACGCCGAGCCGCTCGAACATGATGCGGAACATGCGGTGCCGTTCCAGCGACCGGCACCCCGCGCAGCGGGGCATTTTTCCGTTCGGCGCCATGCGGCCCTTCGGGCCGGGCACGAACTGCGTCCCGCCGCAGATCGGGCACGCCGCCCCGGCGTGGAACTCGGCGCTTGCATGCGCGCTCATCGCAGCCCCACTCTCAGCCCGACTCGGCGTTTGCCGAAGCGATCGGCGTGACCATGCTCGACCAGCCCTTTTCCGCCTTCGTGACCCTCTTCGTCACTATAGACCCGCTCGGGCTCGCGCCACTCTTCCTGGCGCTGACGGCGGGGATGAGCCGCGCCGAGCGCGCGCAGGTCGCGCTCCGCGCCACGCTGACCGCACTCGGTACGCTGGTCCTCTTCGCCGTGGCCGGGCTCATGATCCTCTCGGTCTTCGGCATCACGCTTCCCGCTTTCCGCATCGCCGGCGGCGTGCTGCTGTTCTTCATCGCCTTCGAGATGATCTTCGAGCGGCGTACCGACCGCAAGGAAAAGAGCGCCGAGATGGCGCAGGCCGACCGCATCCGCAACATCGCGGTGTTTCCGCTCGCCATCCCGCTCATCTCCGGGCCTGGCGCGATCTCGGCGACCATCCTCCTGTCCGGGATCTACAGCGGCTTTGCGGGCCGCGCGCTCCTCATCCTGATCGTCGCGATCAACATCGCCGCGTGCTGGCTCGTCTTCCTCGCCGCCGACCGCATCGACCACCTGCTCGGCGCAACCGGCCGCATCGTGCTGACGCGGCTGCTCGGTCTCATTCTCGCGGCACTCGCGGTGCAGTTCGTGGCGGACGGGGTGCTGGCCTTCGTGAGACAAGCCTCCATGCAAGCTGGATGAAGCCGAGCGCAACGCGTCCTACGCCGTTTTCTTCTTGCTGCGCTTGTCGAGTTGGTAGGCAAGCGCCATCGAGATGCGGTGCCAAGGTCGTCTGCCGGCAGTAGCGCCTTCACATCAACCAGAATGCCCCTGCGGCGGCGCCTCAGGATGAGGGCCAAAAAATGGCCGGCATTCCCCAACCTTCCTCATGCTGAGGTGCGAGCCTAAGGCGAGCCTCGAAGCACGCACCGACGCAGATCGGCCGAGAGCGCAAACCCTAGAACGGAATCTCGTCGTCCATCTCTTCGCGCATGCGCGAGCCCCCGCCTCCGCCTCCGCTGGCCCCGCTCCGCTCCATCGGGCCGGAATTGCCGAACTCGGAGCCACGGCCGCTGCGGTCGGCAATCTCTCCGCCCGCCCCGCCGCCGCGGCTGTCGAGCATCTGCAGTTCGCCGCGAAAGCGTTGCAGCACCACTTCAGTGGAATAGCGCTTCTGGCCGGACTGGTCCTCCCATTGGCGCGTCTGCAGCTGGCCTTCGATGTAAACCTTGGCGCCCTTCTTCAAATACTGCTCGGCGACTTTTGCGAGGTTCTCGTTGAAGATCACCACGGAGTGCCACTCCGTCTTCTCCTTGCGCTCGCCGGAATTCTTGTCGCGCCAGCTCTCCGACGTCGCGATGCGGAGATTGACCACCGGATCGCCCGAAGGGAGCCGCTTCACATCCGGATCCTGGCCGAGATTCCCGACCAGGATCACCTTGTTGACGCTGCCTGCCATGATCGCCTCCGTCGCCCGCCCGGTTGTCGTATCGCCGTCCCGGAGTGGCTTTCCCACATCCCGGCCCGCCGCCGCAAACATGCGGCTTGATCCTCGTATGTGTTCACTGTATGTTCATGGCGCTGCATCGTCAAGGCGTCTGAAGTCCGGCCGCATGAGTTTGCGGGCCGCGGATCGCGCCTTCCGCGTTGGGAGTCAGTGGTGGAACTTCAGAACGATCGTCGTGAAACCGGCGCCGGACGGATAGTGATAGGTCGTGATGTAGTGCGCCTGGGGCGACAGACCGATGGCGTAGGTGATCACCCCTTCGAACTGGCCGATGTTCTTCACGTCCCTGATCAAGGGCCGCGGGAGTACGAATTGCTCCTGGATCGTGCAGGTCCAGAAGACGCCCTCGAACCGGACTTGGCGGAAATGCGATCCGGCGACGGCGATCGTCTCACCGCTGGCGTCATGGATGAAGGGCGGGTGACCGACGGTCACGGCGTAGGTCGGGACCGTGGGCGGCGTGCGAAACTTGAAAACCAGATACTCGGAGCTGCCGATCCTCGTATTCCGCACGCGGGTGATCGAGTTGCTCGGCCCGCAGGAGGCGGCAAAGGCATCGGACGAGATCGCGAGAAATACGGCCGCAACGGCGATGAGCAGGAGCCTGAACATGAGAATGTCCTCCCTGTTACTGGACCCGCAGTGGTTGTATCAGCCTTTTCGGTCCTGACGAAGGGCTGATTTCCGGGCGGTCCCCTTCGGCCTGAATGGCGGATCGCGAACCATCAAATACGGCGACGGCTCCACGACTGCCGCGCTCGCAATCTTGGAGGAGACTGGGACATGGAACAGCGTCTGAGTCTTGTGACGCTCGGCGTCGCGGATCTCGAGGAATCGCTCCGTTTCTACACCGCGCTCGGCTGGAAGCGCGGCAACGACAATCCCTCCGTCGTTTTCTTCCAGGTGAACGGGATGATCCTGGCGCTCTGGTCGCGCACCGCGCTCGCCGAGGACGCCGGGCTCACGCCGAACGAGCGCGGCTTCGGCGGCATTACGCTCGCCTACAACGCCCGCTCCAGGGAAGACGTCGACGCGGTGCTCGCCGAGGCAAGCCGCGCCGGGGCGCGCATCCTGAAGCCCGCCAAGGATACCTTCTGGGGCGGCTATTCCGGCTATTTCGCCGACCCCGACGGGCACCCGTGGGAGGTCGCATGGAATCCGGGCTGGAAGCTCAACAAGAAGGGCGAGGTGAAGCTCGGTTGAAGAACCACGACAATGCCCACCGACCTCAGGGTTGGTTCTTACAGGCCCTTCTTCTATTCTGCGGACGCGGAGGAGCCGCCGCATATCCACGTCGAGCGCGACGGCAAAGTGGCGAAATTCTGGATTGATCCGATAAGGCTGGTGAAAAGTGGCGGATATCGCCGGTCGGAGTTGCGAGAGATCGAGCGAATGGTGACCGATAGCACGCCGCGACTGTTGGAGGCATGGCATGGCTTTTTCGGCCGTTGACAGTCGGTCGCCACAGGCTGCTGCAATCTCAGTCAGCGACGATACCCTGAGTGTGGACCTTTCCGACGGGCGGACGATTGCGGTACCTGTCGCCTGGTATCCGCGCCTCTTCCACGCGAGCGCAATGGAGCGGGGAAACTGGCGGCTGATCGCCGGCGGCGATGGAATCCACTGGCCAGACATCGACGAGGATATCTCGGTCGAGGATCTCCTTGCCGGAAGGCCATCTGGTGAGGCCCAGTCATCCTTGCAGAAGTGGTTGGCCAGCCGATTCCGTTGATGCGCCCGTGTCAGGGTGGGCCGTTTGCGCGACCACGCTCCCCGCAAACGGAAGGGGATGACTTCGCATCAGCGCGATTGTCGCCTTCCGGTCCGTTGGCGGCTGGACTAGGGAAGGAAGCGCGGAGGGGCGCGAATCCGCGAGCGGCGATTACACCCCGGGGAAGACATGGCGGGTCGGAAGACAAGCGGTCGCGCGCATCCCACGAATGGCGCGGCGGCAATCGAGGTGCCGGACGTGCATCCGGCAACCTTCAATCCGCGTGGCAAGACAAACGGCAAGAGTCCCGGAAACGGCAAGCACGCGAAGGAGCGCAACGGCCACGCCCTGCCCGGCTCCGGCCCGAAGCAGAGCGTCCAATACAATTGCGCCAAGTGCCCCGGCTATTGCTGCTCCTATCCGGTGATCAGCCTGACGAAGTTCGACGTCGAGCGGCTGGCGCGGCATTTCGGGATCACGCCGGAAGTTGCCGAGAAGCGCTTCACCAAAGCGGCGCACGGCCACAAGCGCATCTTCCGCCGCAAGAAGGACGAGCATTACGGCATGATCTGCCGCTTCTTCGACCAGGAGAAGCGATCGTGCGGCGTCTACCCTGCGCGCCCCGGCGTGTGCCGGTCATTCCCCGGCGCCGGCCGCTGCGGCTACTACGACTTCCTCTCCTTTGAACGCCGAGCGCAGAACGACCCGGAGTTCGTGGCGCTGACCGATCACTGACGATCGGCCTTTCTTGACATACTGACATATCATCGCATATGTCATGACATATGATCGAGCGCACCACCGTCCGCCTTCCGAGCGAGCTTCTCGACAAGGCCCGCAGAAAAGCCGCCGCGGAAAACCGCACCCTGACCTCCCTCATGGAGGACGGGCTGCGGTTCATTGTCGAGGATAGACCCAAGGTGGGGACTGACGAGCGTAAGCTCCCTCGAGTGAGCACCGCGACCGGTGGCATGCGGCCGGAATTTCAGGGAATGAGTTACTCCCAACTCGAAGAAATCGAGGACCTCGAATACTTCGAACGTCTTCAGCGCGGCTTCAAATGATCCTGCCGGACGTGAACGTCCTCATCTACGCGTTCCGAGGCGACGTCCCCGAGCATGCCATCTGCCGACCCTGGCTGGACCGGGTCATTCTTGGCACGGCGCGTTTTGGCGTGTCTCCGCTCGCCTTGGCCGCTGTTGTTCGCATCACCACAAGTCGCGGCACCTACAGTCAGCCCAGTTCGCATGACGAGGCGTTTGGATTCTGCGATGATATCCTGGCCCAACCCAACTGCCAGATCATCGAGCCCGGCGAGCGGCACTGGCAGACGTTCAAGACCCTCTGCATCGAGACAAACACCCGCGGGCGACGCGTCACCGATGCGTGGTACGCCGCGCTCGCAATCGAGTGGGGCTGCGAGTGGATCACGCTCGACCGCGACTTCGCCCGCTTCCCCGGCCTGAGATGGAGCAGGCCGGCGGCATAGCCGGCGGCCCCACCAAAGCTCATCCCCGATCGGGGGAAACCGCCGCCGGCCTTCTCGCCGCTCCCTGCCGCGCCAGCATCCACCCCGGATATTCCGGCGGGAGCGCGCTCGCCTCGTCGAGCGCCTTCATCTCCTCGGGTGAAAGCGAAAGCGTCACCGCGGCGATGTTGTCGTCGAGCTGCTCCAGCCGCTTCGCGCCGATGATGACGCTCGTCACGTAGGGCTTGTGCAGGAGCCAGGCGAGCGCGACCCGCGCCACCGACACGCCCTTCGCGTCGGCGATCGCGCGCATCGCGTCGATCACCTTCCAGGCGCGGTCGAGATCGACCGGCGGGAAATCGAATTGCGCGCGGCGCGCCCCTTCCGGTGTTTTCACATTCGGACGGTATTTGCCCGATAGCAGCCCGCCGGCGAGCGGGCTCCACACCATCAGCCCGACCTTCTCCTCCATGAGCAGCGGCACGATCTCGCGCTCCAGGTCGCGGCCGGCGATCGTGTAGTAGGATTGCGTCGTCTCGAAGCGCGCGTAGCCGCGATGCTCCGAAATGCCGAGCGCCTTGGCGATCCGCCAGGCCGGCCAGTTGGAGCAGCCGATGTAGCGGACCAGCCCGCGCGACACGAGGTCGTCGAGCGCGCGCAGCGTCTCCTCCGGCGGCGTCACCGTGTCGAACGCGTGGATCTGGTAGAGATCGATGTGGTCGACCTGCATTCGCTTCAGGCTCGCCTCGACCGCGTCCATGATGTGGCCGCGCGAACCGCCGCGGTCGTTCGGCCCCTTCCCCATCGTGCCGTAGAATTTCGTGGCGATGACGACGTCGGAGCGCTTCACGTCGAGGTTCTTCAGCGATTGGCCGAGAAGCTCTTCGGAATGCCCGCTCGAATAGACGTCAGCGGTGTCGATGAAGTTGATGCCGGCGCCGAGCGCGCGGCCGACGATCGCATCGACCTCATCCTGCTCGAGCTTGCCGATATGCTGCCAGATGCCATCCTGCCCGCCGCCGAAGGTCATGGTGCCGAGGCAAAGCTCGGAGACGAACAGGCCAGTGCGGCCAAGCTGGTTGTAGCGCATGGGTCTTCTCCAAAGGAAAATGCGGAAATCGTCAGAAACCGCCGAGAAGCGGCAAGGGACGCGTCATGGCCACGCTCAGCATGCGCGGCGGCCGCAAGGGCCAAGCTCTGGGATGGAGATTTATATCTAGCCGAAAGCCGCGTGCGTGTCATCGGGCCTGGCCGCTTCCGTTCGTCGCACGGGCGGGCTTCCGACCGTAGATTGCCGGGTGGGCTCGATCGAGCGAGACGCGGCTCGCCGACGGCACGGCGAACTTCTGACATCCATACCGCTTGCCTCGGACTTGCAGCCGACGCTACGACACGCGACCTTCTCTCCTTCCGTTCCGAGCCTCGATGCTTCGCGCGTTTTTCACGCCTGCCCGACTGGTCATGGCGGTCTTCTTCATGCAGGCGATGTCGATCGCCAACTGGGTGCCGCGCATCCCGGACGTGCAGGCGAAGCTCGGCCTCAGCCCGGGCGATCTATCGATCGCACTCATCGGCCTTCCCGTCGGCAGCTTTTTCGCGCTGCTCTGCTCCGGGCCGCTGATCGAGAAGGTCACCCCACGGCGGACGATATTCCTCGGCTTCCTGATCTACCTGACCTTCCTGCCGCTGCTCGGCTGGGCGTGGAACCTTGTCTCGCTGTTCGGGGCGCTGTTCCTCATCGGAGTCTTCTCGCCGCTCGTCGACGTCGCGATGAACGTCGAGGCGGCGCGCGTTCAGGATGCGCTGCGCCGGCCCATCATGAGCACCTGCCACGGGTTCTGGAGCATCGGCTCGATGGCGGGCGCGCTGGTCGGATCGGCATTCGCCAATGCCGGCATCGCCACCAACTGGCATCTCCTGGCGATCGCCGCGGTCTCGATACCGGTCGCGGTCGCGGTCGGCGTCGCGCTGCCGGAGGTGGCGCCCCTGCCGAGGCCGGCGGGCGGACGCCAGCTGCCCTTCGCGCTGCCTTCCGCCAGCATGATCGGGCTCGTCATCTTCGCGTTCGGCGCGGTGATGGGCGAGGTCGCGGCGCGCAGCTGGAGCGCCGTCTACCTGCGCGACGTGATCCTCGCCTCGCCCGGCTCCGCCGGCTTCGGCTACGCGGCGTTCTCGCTCTGCATGGCAAGCGGCCGCTTCCTCGGCGACCGGGCGACGGTGCGGTTCGGGCCGGTCCGCATCGCCCGCATCTCCTGCACGATTGCCGTCGCGGGGATGGTGCTGGTCGTCGTCGGCGACAGCCTCGCCACGATCATCGCCGGCTTTGCGGCGCTCGGGTTCGGCCTGTCGCTGGTCTACCCGCTGTCGGCAAGCTCCGCCACGCAGCGCGGGGACCGGCCGGCATCGCTCAACATGGGCGCTCTCTCACTTGGCTCCTTCGCGGCGTTCCTGGTAGGCCCGCCGCTCACCGGCTTCGTCGCCGATGCATGGGGCCTGCGCCTCGGGCTCGCGACCGTTATACCCACCGTGGCGCTGAGCGTTCTCCTCGCCGGCGAATTGCGGCGCCGGCCAAGGCCGATGCCGCCGGCACCGCAGCCGGCGACTTCGTAAGGCGTTCGGCGCAGCGCCTCACCGCCACCCCATCCCCGGCGCGACGTGTTTGATGATCGCCTCGATGACGTGGGCGTTATAGTCGACGCCGAGCTGGTTCGGCACGGTCAGGAGCAGCGTGTCGGCCTCGGCGATCGCCGTGTCCTGCTTGAGCTCTTCGATGAGCTTGTCGGGCTCGGCGGCATAGCTGCGCCCAAAAATCGCCCGCCTGTCCGCCTCGATGAAGCCGATCTGGTCCTGGCTCTCGCCATTCCGCCCGAAATACATGCGGTCCATGTCGCTGACGAGCGCGAAGATCGAGCGGCTGACGGAGACGCGCGGGCTCCGCGTGTGCCCCGCCGCCTTCCACGCCGCGCGGTAGGCGCGGATCTGCTTCGCCTGCTGGATGTGGAACGGCTCGCCGCCCTCGTCGAACTTCAGCGTCGAGGATTGCAGGTTCATGCCGAGCTTCGCCGCCCATTCCGCCGTGGCGTTGGTCGCGGCGCCCCACCAGATCCTTTCGCGCAAGCCCGGCGAATGCGGCTCGAGGCGCAACAGGCCCGGCGGGTTCGGGAACATCGGCGACGGGTTCGGCTCGGCAAACCCATTGCCGCGCAGCACCTCGAGAAAGACCTCGGCGTGCTGCCGCGCCATGTCCGCGTCGCTCTTCCCCTCAGGCGGCGCGTAGCCGAAGGTGCGCCAGCCATCGATCACCTGCTCCGGCGAGCCGCGGCTGATGCCGAGCTGCAGCCGCCCGCCGGCGATAAGGTCCGCCGCGCCGGCATCCTCCGCCATGTAGAGCGGGTTCTCGTAGCGCATGTCGATGACCGCCGTGCCGAGCTCGATTTTCTTGGTCCGCGCCCCGCACGCCGCGAGCAGCGGAAACGGCGACCCGAGTTGCCGCGCAAAATGATGCACCCGGAAATACGCCCCATCCGCCCCAATCTCCTCCGCCGCGACAGCGAGGTCGATCGATTGCAGCAGCGCATCGGACGCCGAACGCACCTGTGATTGGGGCGACGGGGTCCAGTGACCGAAGGAGAGAAAGCCGATGTGTTTCATGGGGTATTATAGAAAACCTGATTTTCGTAGGTGCCCGTGGATAGGTTAGGCTAAAGTAGCCCGAATCGGGCCGAGTGTTCCGTCGTTTGCGGCATCTGTAAGCGCCGCGCCGGGGCTAGCGCGCCTCGACAGTGCTGCCTTGATATTCGCCTAAGACAGCTTTAATACGGTTGCAGAGCCTATCTCGAAGTTCGCTCGGTTCCTTCCAATCTATGTGATTGAACTGTCGTGTATCGAAGTGGACCTGCGAAAGTAGATCCTTACGACACGTCCAGATCACCGGTAGATTGAGGCCGAGCGCCAATCCAGCCTCAAAGTATACCCCGCCTCGGGCGCGATCTGGTTCACTGGTGAAATCCGCCACCAAGAACCGCGATCGTCGTATCTCCGCAACTATCTCATCGTCAATCTTGTTGCTGTGCTCCTTCTTATCGATCCGAAGGGGTGTGTAGCCGCAGTTCACAATTGCCGGTTCGATGCCATCAGAGTACGCGAGTGCAGTATCAGAATGAAACCACATCGCGACAAACGCCTGTGATGAGCGTACAAAACGACTGCGCAATTCTTCGAGGCGGAGCCATCCCTTCAGGCTAACTTCGTACGCTGGAGAGTAAAAGTTGAGCAAATCTAGTTTAACCTGTTGAGTGAGAAGCCAAGCCCCTTCACCGAAGTCGACGCTCTCTGTCCAGGCGCGCAGAGACGCTTTGTTATAAGCCGTCTCTTTGTCTTGGGTGCCAGCAAATCGGAACTTTTGCCCCACCCTGTCCCCTAGTGATTCACGCCAAAGCAAGACACGATCGAGCCTGTCTTGAACCCGCAGCGGAGGAAGCAACTCAACTTTAGTGAGGAATTCTGAATCTATCCTCGGGCACGACTCGCCTAGGCGACGCTGATTGACCAGCCATGTTGTGACCCTCGCTCTCGCCGGGGGCTCTAACTGCGGCAGCACAGCCAAGGCGGTGCCGGTAACTTGATATTCCCCGCCGGCCGATACCGAGTTCACAAGCGTAAGGTCACCGGATTTGTCCACCATCGCCGGAGTGCCCCATATTGGACAGTTGCTCAATTGACTCACCTTCCGCTTCGCCAACCAGACTAGACGCCTGCTTATTAGTGACCGTTCCTTAGCACTATGATTGCGCTCACAAACCTCCCTGTGGTCGAAGCGACATTCCAAATCACGGTGACCGACCGCATTCATCACCGCCAAAATCGAACTTGTCACCCTCAGTTATGTCGCCTAATCCCCACCTGTCGCGAAAAGCGATCGCTTCCCTTGATCCGCCCCGCAGGTTGGTAGAGCGGGCGGAGTAAACAGGTGGACGAATTGTCGTCCAGGCGGTCAAGCACACGCCGCGCATGCGCTTTCGCGCAAGGCTCGGCCAGCGTCTCCAGAGACTGAAACGCCCGGCATCGTTGTCGGGGCCCAATCCGCAAGCCGTCGGCGCTTCGCAGCGCCGCGCGCTTCGCGTCGACCGGAGCCAAGCCCGCCATGAACAGACCCCTCGTCGTCATCTACGCCGCCATTGTCCTCGATGCCGTCGGCATCGGCCTGATCTTCCCGATCCTGCCTTCGCTGCTCAGGGACGTCACCCACAGCGAAAACGTCGCGTCCACCATCGGCATCATGGCCGCGCTCTATGCGGCGATGCAGTTCATCTTCGCCCCGGTGCTCGGGTCGCTGAGCGATCTGCTCGGCCGGCGCCCGGTGCTGCTGATCTCGCTTGGCGGCGCGGCCATCAACTATCTGTTCCTGGCCTTTACCCGCGTATCCCGCGCCGGGCCCCGGCCGCGGTCGGGAGAGTGTTCGAAGGCGGTGATGGTCGGGATCATCGTGAGCGCCTTTGCATTCGCATGCCAACCTTCCGAAGGATCGTCGGTTCAAAGCCTGCGGATGCACCGCATCGTCGCTGCGGCTTCTCCTCGCGGTCAGCGATGAGCGGGTTGAAACAGCTCGACGAGATTCCCCGACGGATCGACGATCAGCACCTGCGATCCGCCCGGTCCGGTGACGATGTCGTTGCGAAATCTGACGCCGGCGGCCTTGAGCCGCGTGATCTCGGCGGGCAGGTCTTCGACGATCAGATGGATGCGGTTCCAGCCGCCCGGCTTCGGCCGCTCGCCGTCGGCCATCGGCCGTCCGGCCGAGCTCGTCGGCCCGCTGAGCAGGAGCCGCAGCGCGCCCCGCTTCACGTCCGCGAAGGCGGGCGGGAAGCTGGTCAGGACCGAGAAGCCCAGATGCTCGGTGTACCAGGCGACGGCCGCCCCCACGTCGTCGACCATGGTGCGGACACTGACCGTGCTCTCCGACATTCGATCCTCGCGACCCTGAGACCGTTATCCCTTCGATTCGACCAGGATCACCAGGGACTCCGGCACCACCCCGTCGTGGGCCATCGCATCGGCGGCCGGCTTGCTCCCCATCACCTTCTGCAAGGCGTCCATGTCGGAAACGTCCATCATCAGAGCCACCCGCGTGGGATCTTTCGGGTCGACGAAAGTCCGGATGTTGGTCACGCCAAGCGCACCGAAAAGCTCCTTGCGCTTCGGCGAAGAGAGCCAGTGCTCGGCGCCCTTCGTAATTTTGTGATGGCCGATAACTGTCGGCATTGGATCCTCCCGCTGGGGTGCTGGACAATCGATCGCGGCGTCAGCGCGCAATTCGCATCTTGCGCCAATGAGCGCCGCCCTGTGCGCACTGTCAACTTTTCGGAGGTTCGCAGCGCGGCGGAGTAAGCAGGTGGACTTGGTCGCCAGGGCAGAATGGCCCGGCGCGATCTGGCTATTGGTGGTCGCGATCTACAGGATCGGCGCGGCGCTCGTGCTCGGCCTGCAATTGCGGAGGTGAGAGAGCTGGCGGGCCTGGGCGCGGGCGCGCGATCCGGGCCAACGCTTTCAGGCGTCCGATGCGCTTTGTACGGCCGCGCTGCCGGGACAACTCAAATGCCAGACCAGACCGGAGGGCGCGAATGTGCAATCGACTTCGGCTTCCAGGCCGATGCGGGCCATCCTTTCGATCACCACGGAGCCGAAGCCCGTCTGCGCGGGCGGCGTCACAAGCGGTCCGGCGCTCTCCGACCACTTCATCTCGAAACGGCCTTCGCGCAGTCGCCACCAGATGTCCACACGCCCGCCTTCGACGGAGAGCGCGCCGTACTTGGCAGCATTCGTCGCAAGCTCATGCAGCGCCATTCCGAGTACCTGCACGGCCGATGTCGTCAACTGGATCGGCGGTCCGTCAAGCAGGATGCGCGAATTCAGGAGATCGCGGAAGTGCCCGAGCTGCGCGCGGATGAGGGCCTCGGTGTCCGCGCCCTGCCAGCCGCTTTGCACGAGCAAATCCTGACTCGCGGAGAGCGTCTGCAGCCGCGTCAGGAATCTTTCGACAAAGGCGCGCTCTTCAGCGGTGGTGGCGGCCTGACGTGCGATGGCCTGCACGAGGGTGAGCGAATTCTTCGCCCGATGGCCCAGCTCAGCCATCAGGAGCCGGATCTTTTCCTCCTGCCGCCGTTGATCGGTGACGTCGGTATTGGTGCCGAACCAGCGGACGATCGCGCCGTGCGCGTCGCGGATCGGCAGGGCGCGCGAGAGGAACCAGCGGTAGCTCCCGTCCGCGGCGCGCAGGGGAAACGTGTCCTCCCAGGGCTCGCCGGTGTCCCAGGAATGCCTGATCCGCTCCACGACACGGTCGACATGATCGGGGTGATGGACCCGCCGCCAACCCCAGCCCGCCACGTCCCCGAGCGCCGTTCCGGTGAAGTCGTACCAGCGCTTGTTGTACCAGAAGATGTCGCCATCGGGATGCGCCATCCAGGCGAGCTGCGAGATGTTGTCGGCCAGCGTGTGGAAGCGTTCCTCGCTTTCCCGCAGCTGGGCGAGCTGCGCCTGCTCATCGGAAAGGTCGCGAGCGATCTTCGAGGCGCCGACGACCGCGCCTGCCTCATCCCGGATTGGCGATATCGTCAGGGCGACGGGGAAGACCACGCCGTCCCTCCGCATCCGCAGCGTCCTCACGCTGCGTATTTCCTCACCGCGGGAAATGCGGCTCAGAAAATCTTCCTCTTCGTCCTGACGGTCCGGCGGAATTATGCGGCGGATCGAGGATCCGACCATCTCCTCGGCTGTGTAGCCGAACATCCGCTCCGCCGCCGGATTCCAGGACTGCACGACCCCTGATCGCGACTTGCTGACGATGGCGTCGGTGGACCCTTGGACGATGGCGCCCAGATGCGCCAGCGCGGACGCTGAGGAAACCAGTTCGTTCAAGCGCGCCCCTCGAGGAGTCAGCCGGCGGCGGAGCATTGCACAGAACCCGGGTTTCTGCCACCGTTGGCAACGCTGCCATCTGGCCGGCAGGACAGATGAAAGCCCTGCTACGCCTCGCGGTCCCTGAGCAAAGGTGCCGCACCGTCGCGGCCGCACCGCGGCTCAATCCATCACCAACCTATCAGGAGCACAAGAGATGGCCCTCATGCAGAGCCGGGGACGCCGATGGACACTGGTTCTCGCGGCCGGGGCGTTGCTTTCCACGACCGCGGCCGTGTCTGCCGCCACCTACAATTCGACGAACTGGTACGTCTCGGGGCGCGTCGGCGTGGGGACCAACACCCCCGCCGTCCGCCTCAGCGTTATCGGCGGGGCGCCTTGGACCAGCAAGGGTTGGGTCGGATCCGTCGAGCTTTCCAATAAAGGCGCGATCGGATGGCGCGCGAACAGTGCCGGCCAGCGCTTCGGCATGGGGCACGACGACAGCGGATTCACATTTTTCCGGACAGCCGCCAACCCGGGCACCAGCACCGCGACCACTGTCAACGACCTTTTCATCAACAATGTCGGCCGAGTTTCAATCGCCGCCGGGACGCCCGCGCATCGGCTCAGCGTCGGCAGCGGTCCGGCGTGGACCACTTCCGCCTGGAGCGGCGCGGTCGAACTTACGAACGGAAGCGCCATTGGATGGCGCCCGAACTCGGATGGCGTGAGCTTCGGAATGGGCCACACCAATGGCAGCTTCCACATCTTCCGGACAACGAGCGCGCCAGGCACAACAGCGCAAAACGCTACTTACGCTCTGTCGATCAACGATAATGGCAACGTGGGCATTGGTGTGCTTGTGCCTGCGTACAGATTGCACGTTGACGGCAGTGCGTGGGTGGAAAACGGCGATTTCTACGTCACCGGCGGGAACATCTATGTCGGCGGCACGAAGATGAACGTGCCGGACTACGTCTTCGAGCCGGAATATCGCCTTCGCTCCCTGGACGATTTGCGCAGCTATGTCGCTGAAAACAGGCATCTGCCGAATGTGCCGGCCGAGAAGGAGATCCGTGCGGGGAACCTCGATCTGGCCGGGTTCCAGATGCGCCTCCTGGAAAAGATCGAGGAGCTGACTCTCTACACGCTGACCCAGGACGAACAGCTCAAATCTCAGCAGCACCAGATCGATTCGCTGCAGCAGGAAAATCAGGCGATCCTCCGGAGGCTCGCGGATTTCGAAACGCGGCTCGCGGCTCTGCCCGAGGGGGTCAAGCTCGCGGACGACGCGCGCTAGTACCGCGATCCGGGGAGAATCCGGAGGCGAAGCGCTCGTCCCTCCGCACTCCGCGTGTGTTCCTATTTTGTTCTAGACACCGCCGCCGTTCACGCGCAGCATCCGCCCGCAGAATCATCGGCACATCGGCGGAATGTCATCGGCATGGCGACAGTCGCGGGGACAATCGGGAGCGGGCGCTTGTCTAAGCGCGCGAAGAGCCTAAGTTTGGGAAGCGGCGAGCGGTGCCGCCCCTCCCCTTTGGATCAAGAGCGAATGGCTAAGGCGAAGCCCTTGAAATTGCGCGACGCGTCGGCCGCTCAGGCCGGGAGAGGCAAGCTCATCTCGGTGCGCGGCGCGCGCGAGCACAACCTCAAGAATATCGACATCGACCTGCCGCGCGACAGCCTGATCGTGATGACCGGCCTTTCGGGCTCGGGGAAATCCTCGCTCGCCTTCGACACGATCTACGCGGAAGGCCAGCGCCGCTACGTGGAATCGCTCTCCGCCTATGCGCGGCAGTTCCTCGAGATGATGCAGAAGCCGGATGTCGACCAGATCGACGGGCTGTCGCCGGCGATCTCCATCGAGCAGAAGACTACGAGCCGCAATCCACGCTCGACCGTCGGCACCGTCACCCAGATCTACGACTACCTTCGTCTCCTGTTTGCCCGCGTCGGGGTGCCCTATTCACCCGCGACCGGTCTGCCGATCGAGAGCCAGACCGTGACGCAGATGGTCGATCGCGTGATGGCGCTGCCCGAGGGCACGCGCGGCTACCTGCTCGCGCCTCTCTCGCGCGGCCGCAAGGGCGAGTTTCGCAAAGAGCTGGCGGAGCTGCAGAAGAAGGGCTTACAGCGCGTCAAGATCAATGGCGCCTTCCACGAAATCCCCGACGCGCCAAAGCTCGACAAGAAGTTCAAGCACGACATCGACGTCGTCGTGGACCGCA
>JBBQVL010000089.1:0-17667 GCA_038211615.1 Hyphomicrobiales bacterium | reverse complement strand
GATCGCCAGGCAGCATCGCGCCGCGCCGAGCCAGATCGCCCTCGCATGGGTGTTGAAGCGCAGCCCGGTGATGCTGCCGATTCCGGGCACCTCGAAGGTTTCGCATCTCGAGGAGAACGTCGCCGCGGCGGGCATCGTCCTCTCCGACGCGGACTTCGCCGCGCTCGACAGCGAGGGCAAGGCACAGTCGCGGCGCTGAGGGTGTCTGATCCGGTAGAGCGCAACATAGTCGGGGAGGCGCGCTGGCGACTCCACAAACGTTACGCAGCTTTAATGCGGGTTGTCAGCCGGTTGTCAGCTTGATTCTGGGATAGTGCGGGCACGGCGCGAGGATTGCCGCGCGCCCAACCGCGAATCGTTACCCGATGAAGAAAGTTGCCCTTTCCCTCCTGGTGGTTGTTGCGTCCGGAGCCTACGTCTGGAGCCAGTCCGGCCCGCATGACGCGGCGGTCTCCCTGCCGCCGCCCGAGGCGCTGCAGACCGGCAGCATCGGACGCACCACACCCGGCCAGGGCGGCGATGCGCCGTTCACCGGCTCGCAGCTCCTTCCAGCGGTTTTGCGCGAGGCGAGTGGCGCGAGCGAACCCGGCCGGGCGACAAGCACCGCGTTCGTGAGCCAGCCGCCGGCCGACCCGCCCCAAGTGTCGATGATCCCGCCGCCGGCGCCTGTGCCTCCACCTCTGCCGTCGCCTGCTCCCGTTGCGGCAGTCGTTCCGGAGAGCCCGTCGCCGCCGCCGACCTCCCCGAGACCTGCGTCCCTCGAGGCGCGCCTTCCGCGCCCGCGCCCTGACTTCTGGGCGGCCCCGGCCAGGAATGTGCGCGTTACGCCGATCGCGATGAAAGTGGCGAAGCGATCCGGCTATGCGGACGGAACCTTCACCGGCTCGGAGGCCGACGCGTATTACGGTATCATCCAGATCCAGGCCGTCGTGCAGAACGGCCGGCTCGTCGGTATCCACGTCCTGCAATACCCGTCGGACCGCCAGACTTCGGTGCGGATCAACCGGCAGGCTTTGCCGTGGCTCCGTGACGAGGTGATCAGCGCGCAAAGCGCCAACGTCGACATCATCTCCGGCGCGACGCTGACGAGCGAAGCCTTCATCCGCTCGATCGGCTCGGCGCTTCGCCAGGCGGCGCAATAGTTGCGATGCGCGCGGTGCGGATCATCATGGGCATGCCCATCACCGTGGAGACGGTCGGCGATTCCGATGCGGGCCTGATCGACGCCGTGTTCGCCTATTTCGACGGCGTCGACCGGCGTTTCAGCACCTACCGGGCCGACAGCGAGATCGAGGCCATAAACCGGGGAGAGCTTGCCGTTGCGGACTACAGCGGCGAGATGCGCGAAGTTCTGGCGCTGGCCGAGCAGACCCAGCTTGAGACCGACGGGTTCTTCGACATTCGCACCCCCGACGGCCGGCTCGATCCCTCCGGCGTCGTCAAGGGCTGGGCGATCCGAAACGCAGCGGCGATCGTCGCCGGCGCGGGCGTCCGGGATTTCTACATCGACGCCGGCGGCGACATCCAGTCGCGGGGCCGCAATGCGCTCGGCAACGAGTGGAGCGTCGGTATTCGAAGCCCGTTCGACGAGACACAGATCATCAAGGTGGTCTATCCGCGCGGACGCGGGGTCGCGACATCCGGCACCTACGTCCGCGGGCAGCACATCCACAACCCGCATGCGCCGGGGCGGGTCATCGAGGACATCGTCAGCCTCACGGTCATCGGCCCGGACATTCTCGAGGCGGACCGGTTCGCGACCGCCGCCTTCGCCATGGGACGGGACGGCATTCACTTCATCGAGCAGATGCCGGGCCTTGAGGGCTACGTCGTCGACAAAAGCGGCGTCGCGACGCTGACCAGCGGCTTCCAATCCTGTTGCGCGCCATGATGAAACTCATCGACCGGTTTCTCGACCACACCACCATGTACCGGCTGGTCCTCTACTATTTGCTGGCGCTCGTCGCCGCGGCCTTTGCCCTGAGCTTCTTCGGCCTCGTGCCGCACGATCCGGCCGCGATCGCCTTCTCCACGGCCCTGATCTTCTCCGTGTGCTGGGCAAGCAACCGGGTGTTCGCTCGCGTCTTCGGCGTCCCGGCGAACGCCGAGTCGACCACCATCACCGCCCTCATCCTGGCGCTCATCCTCGATCCGGTGACCACCGCCGACCCGAAGGCGCTGGGCGCGATGATATTCGCCGCGCTGTGGGCGGTCGCCTCGAAATTCCTGATCGCGGCTCGCGGCAAGCATCTCTTCAATCCCGCCGCGATCGGCGTGTTGCTCTCCGCCGTCCTCCTCGATCAGCCCGCGACGTGGTGGGTCGGAGGCAATCTCCCGCTGCTGCCGCTGGTGCTGATCGGCGGCGCCCTGCTGGTGCGCAAGCTGCGTCGTTTCGATCTTGTGGGCACGTTCATCCTCGTCGCCCTGGCGACGGTGCTCGCCACGACCGCGCCGCCGCGATACGCCATGGCGCTGCAGGAGACGATTCTCTCCTCGCCGCTCTTCTTCTTCGCCTTCGTCATGCTGACGGAGCCGCTGACTGCGCCGACGATGCGCCTGCCGCGCCTCGCCTTTGCCGCGCTGATCGGGTTCCTGTTCGCCCCGAATGTCCACATCGGCTCGTTCTACTTCACGCCGGAGCTGGCGCTCGTCATCGGCAATGTCCTTGCCTTTGCGGTTGGACCGAAGGGACGCATCAAGCTGACGCTCGAGAGTATCGAACGGGCGGCGGCCGACACCTACGATTTCGTCTTCACGCCGCAGCGGAAGCTCGCCTTTCGGGCGGGGCAGTATCTCGAATGGACGCTGGGGCTGCCGCGCCCGGACAACCGGGGCAATCGCCGCTACTTCACACTGGCCTCGGCGCCCACCGAGGACGCGCTCCGCATTGGCGTGAAGTTCTATTCCGAATCGAGCGCCTTCAAGCGCGGGCTGGGTGCGATGCAGCCGGGCGACACGATCTATGCCTCGGAGGTCGCCGGCAGCTTCGTGCTTCCCGCCAATCCCGATACGAAGCTCGCCTTCCTTGCCGGCGGCATCGGCGTCACGCCGTTCCGAAGCATGCTGGTGGACCTTCTCGACAAGCAGGAAGCGCGCCCGATCGTGATGCTCTACGGGACCGAGACAGAGCAGGACATCGCCTACCGCGATGTGCTCGAGGCGGCGCGCCGCGAGCTCGGCATCGCCGCGATCCATGCGGTGGCGCGCGGCGCGAGGCATGGGCAATACCCGGGCTACATCGACGCGGCCCTGGTGCGGAAGGCGATCCCGGACTTTCGCGAGCGAACCTTCTACATATCCGGGCCGCAGGCGATGGTCCGCGCGCTGCGCAAGCAGCTGCGCGCGATGGGCGTCCGACGCGCGCGGATCAAGGTCGATTTCTTCCCGGGGTTTGCGTAACGCTCCAGGCAGCGCGGGCCGGGCGACGGGCGTCACGCGGGAGCGGTGCGTTGACCGCTCAGAATCGCGGCGGCATGGTCCACCGCGATTCAGGAGTGGAAAATGTCTCTCGAAAACAAGGTCGCGATCGTCACCGGCGGAGCCAACGGGATCGGGCTCGCCATCGCCCGGCGTTTCGCCTCCGAAGGCGCGCGGGTGGTCGTGGCCGACATCGACGAGGACGGGGGTTCGCGCGCGGTCGAGGAGATCGGCGCGCATGGCGCTGTGCGCTTCGTGCGCTGCGATGTGGGCGACAGGACTGACGTCGAGAACCTTGTTGCGAGCGTCGTGCAGGCCTGGGGCTCCATCGATGTGCTGGTCAGCAATGCCGGCATCGTGCACGGCGCGGATTTCCTCGAGGTGAGCGAGGCGGATTTCGACCGCGTGCTGCGCGTCAACCTGAAGGGCACGTTCCTCGTCGGCCAGGCGGTGGCGCGACAGATGGTGGCGCAGGTGAAGGCCGGCGGCACTCCCGGCGCGATCGTCAACATGAGCTCCGTCAACGCGGTGTTCGCGATCGCCAGCCAGGTTCCCTATTCCGCCTCCAAGGGTGGCGTGAACCAGCTCACCAAGGTGATGGCGCTGTCGCTTGCTCCGCACGGCATCCGCGTCAACGCCATCGGTCCGGGCTCGATCATGACCGACATGCTGGCGTCGGTCGCAACCGACCGCGCTGCGCGGCACCGGCTCCTCTCGCGCACGCCGCTCGGGCGGATCGGAGACGCTTCGGAGATTGCCGCGGTCGCGGCTTTCCTCGCCTCCGACGATGCGAGCTACGTTACCGGCCAGACCATCTACGCCGACGGCGGCCGCCTGCCGCTGAACTACACCGTGCCGGTGAAGGAGGAATAGGCTCCTGACAGAAGGCTGTCAGGAGGCCTGTGCGAAACCGACCCTGCAACACGATTGCAGGAGAGACCGATGAGCAAGACAAAATCGCCCGCCAGTTCCGCCGCCTGGTTCGAGATCGCCGTCAAGAATCTGGACAAGGCCTCGAAGTTCTACGGCACAGTGCTGGGCGCAGAGTTGAAGCGCGAGTCCATGGGGCCGACGGAAGTCGCCGTGTTCCCTTACGAGGGCGGCATGAGCGGCAATCTCTACGAGGGTGGCGGGGTGGGCGGCGCGACGCCGGTCGTGCACCTGAATGCCCCGAAGCCGCTCGAGGACGCTCTCGGACGGGTGAAGACGGCGGGCGGCAAGGTCGTGTCGGAGATCCACACGATTCCGCAGGGCGGACGCTTCGCCTATTGCCAGGACCCGGACGGCACCCGCTTCGGCCTCTTCACGCCGGCCTGAGAAATGCGTCGCGCCGACCGCCTCTTCCAGATCGTGCAGCATTTGAGGGGTGGTCGGCTGGTTACCGCACGGACGCTTTCGGAGCGGCTCGAAGTCTCGGAGCGCACCGTCTACCGCGACGTCGCCGACCTTATGGCGTCCGGGGTTCCGATCGATGGGGAAGCCGGCGTCGGCTACATCCTGCGCTCCGGCTTCGACCTGCCGCCGCTCATGTTCACGCGCGACGAGCTCGCCGCGCTGACGCTCGGCGCGCGGTTCGTGAAGGCGTGGGGCGGCGCGCGGCTGGCGCTGGCGGCCGAGGAGGCGCTGGTCAAGATCGCGGCGGTCGTGCCGGAGAAGGAGAGGCGCGCCGGCGCGGAGACCAACCTCTTCGCCATGGGCTTCGGCCTGCCCGATTCCGTGCGGGGCGTCTTCGACCAGCTCGAAGTCGCGATCCGCGAGCGACGGCGCGTCCATATCGTCTACGACGCGCTCGACGGCGATACGAGCGAGCGCGACCTTAGGCCACTCGGTCTTTATCACTGGGGCAAGGTCTGGACGCTCGTCGCGTGGTGCGAGCTTCGCACCGACTTCCGCAATTTTCGCGCCGACCGGATTTCGACCCTCGCCGATTGCGGCGACACGTTTCGCGACGAGCCGGGGCGCACGCTGCGCGATTTCCTCCGCCGCATGACCGAGAGCGGCCGGCCCGCAGGTCCCGACGCGAGCCCCTGAGCGCTCAGCTTTCGCGCGACGATCCATCTCGCCAGGCTCAAGGCGTGCGACTAGCGTGCCGCGCGTGAACCAGGCGATTCGCATCATCGGCATCGACCCGGGCCTCGTCCGCACCGGCTGGGGCGTCGTCGAAAGCCTCGGCTCAAGACTGTCTTTCGTCGCCGCCGGCACGATCCGGCCGAAGGCCTCGCTCCCGCTCGCCGAACGCCTCTGCGTCATCCATGACGAACTCTCTCGCGTGATGGAATCCTTCGCGCCGCACGAGGCAGCGGTGGAGGCGACCTTCGTCAACGGCAACGCGGCCGCGACACTGAAGCTCGGGCAGGCGCGCGGCATTGCCATGCTTGTCCCGGCGCGTGCGGGTCTCGCCGTCGCCGAATACGCGCCGAACGCGGTCAAGAAGGCGGTCGTCGGGGCGGGCCATGCCGAGAAGCGGCAGATCCGCATGATGGTGACGGTACTGCTGCCGCGGGCCGATTTCGACACCGACGATTCGGCCGATGCGCTCGCCATAGCCATCTGCCACGCGCATCATCGCGGGGCGCTGGCGCTGCGGATTCGAACCTCAGCGGCTTGAATTTGTTGCCAAATTGTTCTATTCTTACCCGCGGAGGTAAGACATGGACGACACGACGGTCACCAGCAAGGGGCAGGTCACGATCCCGAAGCATATCCGGGAGAGGCTGGCCATCAGTCCCGGGACTCGTCTTGAGGTGGTCGAGCGGGGCGAGGATGTCGTGCTGCGCAAGATGAAGGGGCCCGCTGAAAGCGCCAGCAGCAGCGATCCCGTGTTCGACGCCTACCTGAAGAAGTTCGCGGGCACGCTCAATCTCGGCATGAGCACCGATGAGTTCATGGAGCTGCTGCGAGGCGAATGAGTGATACGCTGATCGATAGCAACGTCATCATCGATATCCTCTACGCCGATCCCACCTGGGGGGAATGGTCGAAATCGAAGGTGGCGGACGCGCGGCGCTCCGGTCAGGCGATCATCAATACGCTTGTCTATGCGGAGGTGGCGGGCGCTTTCCCGGCCCAGAGCTACGCCGATCGGGCAATCAGCACGGCCGTCTACCGGCGCGAAAACCTGCCCTGGGAAGCAGCCTTCAGCGCGGGGCGTGTGTTTCGGGCGTATCGTCAAGCGGGTGGAATCAAGCGATCTCCGCTGCCGGACTTCTATATCGGCGCACATGCGGAGCTGCGCGGCTACGCGCTGCTCACGCGCGACCCGAAGCGGTATCGCCGCCACTTTCCCGGCCTCAGGATCATCGCGCCGGATACCCACCCATGATCGGCAAACTCACCGGCCTGGTCGACAGCTTCGGGACCGACTGGGCCATCCTCGACGTGCACGGCGTCGGCTACCATGTCTTCTGCTCGGTGAAGACGCTCGAAGCGCTTCCCGCGCGCGGCGATGTCGCGACGCTCTTCATCGAGACGCAGATCCGCGACGAGCAGATCCGGCTGGTAGGTTTCATGTCGGAGACCGAGCGCGAGTGGTTCCGCCTGCTCCTGACCGTGCAAGGCGTAGGCTCGAAGGTCGCGCTCGCGGTGCTCGGAACGCTGAACGCCTCGGAGCTCGCCTCGGCGATCGCGCTGCAGGACAAGGCGATGATCGCGCGCACGCCGGGCGTCGGCCCGAAGGTCGCGGCGCGCATCGCGGCCGAGCTGAAGGACCGCGCGCCGGGGATCACCGGAGTCGATGCCGGGGTGCTGCGGCTGCAGTCGGAGCTTGGCGGCAAGATTGCACCGAAGCCCGCGTCGGATGCGGTCTCGGCGCTGGTCAATCTCGGCTACGGCCAGATGCAGGCCTCCGCCGCCATCGCCGCGGCGCTGCGTGAGGCCGGCGAGGGGGCGGAGACAGCGCGTCTCATCCGGCTCGGCCTGAAGGAGCTCGCGCGGTGAGCGGCGATGCGGCGCCTGCGGTCGGCGGGCGACGTCTGCGCAGCCGCGTTTGCATCGTGCTACTTTATGTTCTTCTCGGCCCGCCGATCGGCGGCATCGTGGTCATCCTGATAGCCAATGCGATCAACCTCGGAGCCGATGAGGACTTCCATCGTCGCGCCATGCTCACGCTGATTCCGTTCTCCTACGTTCCCGGCATCCTGCCGGCTCTTGCCTGCGGCCTTTTCTCGACGGCAACGTTACGACTCCGCGGCCCCGCGTCCATCGTTGCCATGACTCTCGTCGGGGCCGCCGCGGGGCTCGGGGGCGCGTACCTCTTCTCGCTGACCGTCGCGTCCATGCTCGTCGCGCCTTTGCCATGGGCGTTTTACGGCGTCTTTGTATCGGCAGGAGCCGTCGCGGCCTTCGTCTGCGCGGTGCTTGCGGAAAGAATGATCGGATCGGTGCGTGGTGGCTGACCGCATGATCTCGGCAGCAAAACACGGCGAGGACGAGGACGCCTCGCTCCGTCCGCAGCGGCTCGCCGATTTCATCGGCCAGGCGAAGATCCGCGCCAACCTCAAAATCTTCATCGACGCTGCGCGGGCGCGCAAGGAAGCGCTCGACCACGTGCTTTTCGTCGGGCCGCCGGGGCTCGGCAAGACGACGCTGGCGCAGATCGTGGCGCGGGAACTCGGCGTGAATTTTCGCGCCACCTCCGGCCCGGTGATCGCGAAGGCCGGCGACCTCGCGGCGCTGCTGACCAACCTCGAGGACCGCGATGTCCTCTTCATCGACGAGATTCACCGTCTTTCGCCGGCGGTGGAGGAGATCCTCTATCCGGCGATGGAGGAGTACCAGCTCGATCTCATCATCGGCGAGGGACCGGCGGCGCGCTCGGTGCGCATCGACCTGTCGCGCTTCACGCTGGTCGGCGCCACCACCCGACTCGGGCTGCTGACCACGCCGCTGCGCGACCGGTTCGGCATTCCGGTGCGGCTGGAGTTTTATACCGACGCGGAGCTGGAGACGATCGTGCGGCGCGGCGCACGCATCCTCGGCGCGCCGATCACCGATGCGGGAGCGCGCGAGATCGCGCGGCGCTCGCGCGGCACGCCTCGCATCGCCGGAAGGCTGCTTCGCCGCGTGCGCGATTTCGCCGCCGCCGACGGCACGGAGGCGATCACCGACGCGCTCGCAGACAAGGCGTTGCTCGCGCTCGAGGTCGATGCCCACGGCCTCGACACACTCGACCGGCGTTATCTGAAAATGATCGCGGAGAACTTTTCCGGCGGTCCGGTCGGCATCGAGACCATCTCGGCGGCGCTCTCCGAACCGCGCGACGCCATCGAGGACATCGTCGAGCCTTACCTGATCCAGCAGGGTTTCGTGCAGCGCACGCCGCGCGGCCGGCTGCTGACGCCGAAGGCATTTTCGCATCTCGGGCTGGCGGCGCCGTCGGCATCGAGCGCGGCCCAGGTCAGCCTCTTCGCCGACGACGAGGACCTGTAGCCGCTTCGCGGAACGGTTTCGCGAAAGCCCGGGTTATTCCTTCCTGAGAGAAGGAACCTCGCCATGAAGACCGACGCGGAAAAGGCGAAAGAGATTCTGAAGAAGCGTGACCGGGCGCGGAAAGGCTTCGCCGAGACGGACGACGAAGGCCGTGATCCTCTGAAGGATCAGGAGAAGAGGGAAGAGAAGATTGGTGACAATGGCTTGGTCGTCGGCCTCGGAATGAAGCGATCGGGCTGATCCGGTGCAGCCGTCGGCGTTCGACCGAGCGCAGGCGCAGGCCGGCACGGCGCGTGCCGAGACGCCCCTCGCCGAATCGCGGGGGATGATGTAAAGCCCCTTCACATGAGCTGGAAGCAGGGCGGCCGGGGCTATCATCATGGAAATCTCCGCGAAGCGCTGATCCAGGCGGCGCTCGACCTTATCGCGGAGAAGGGACCGACCGGCTTTACCTTTGCCGATGCGGCGCGCTCCGCCGGCGTCAGCGCTGCGGCTCCCTACCGGCACTTCCGCGACCGCGACGAGCTCCTGTCCGATGTCGCGACGCGCGGCTTCGTGCTTTTCACGGCGGCGCTGGAGAAGGCATGGGAGGAGGGTCGGCCGGACCCGCAGACCGCGTTCGAGCGCCTCGGGCGCGCCTACCTCGCCTTCGCGCGCCACGAGCCCGCGTTCTATTCGGCGATGTTCGAGTCGGGCCTGCCTGCCTCCAACAGCCCCGAGCTGCGCGAGGCGGGCGAGCGCGCCTACGCGGTTCTGCGGCGCGCGTCCGAGGCGCTGGTCGCGACGCTGCCGGCGAAGGGGCGGCCGCCCGCATCGATGGTGAGCTTCCACGTCTGGGCGCTCTCGCACGGCGTCGCATCGCTTTTCGCACGCGGCGATCCCGGCCGGCGCACGCTGCCCATGTCGGCGGAGGAACTGCTGGAGGCGGGCGTGCTGGTCTACCTGCGCGGACTGGGCATGCCGCAATCCTAGCGCCGGCCTCTTGACGGCCTCCATCCAGGCAGCTATGTAAATGTTATTAACATTCACACGGGGTCGACCATGACCGCTGCGACACTCACAACGAAGCTCGACAATATCGGGACGCCGGCCTGGATCGCGGTGATGATCCTTGGCTTCTTCGTCTGGTGGCCGCTTGGGCTGGCCACCCTCGCCTTCATGTTCTGGAGCAGAAGGATCGGAAGCATGGGATGCCACGCGCGCGGCTCGGCCCGCTGGGAAAACAAGATGCAGCGCATGCAGGAGCGGATGGATCGCGTCCGCGGTCGGATGGAAGGGGGCTCGCAATGGTGGAGCCGCTCCCCGTCGAGCGGCAACAGCGCCTTCGACGAATACAAGACCGAGACGCTGCGGCGGCTCGAGGATGAGCAGCGCGAGTTCCGCGCGTTTCTCGATCAGCTGCGCACCTCGAAGGACCGCGCCGAGTTCGATGCCTTCATGGCCAACCGCCGCCGTGGCGAAGGCGACGCGCCGCCTCCGCCGCAGGCCTGAGACCAGCAGAAAAAGCAAAAGCCGCCCGGGACATTCATCCCGGGCGGTTTCCTGTTGCCGGCCGCGGTGGCCCCTCGCTAAACCTCGCCGATGACCGACGATCTGCAAGGCGACCGCCGTTCCGGCTCCGGACTCGCTGGTCGCCTGACACTGGACGGCCACGAGCTCATCCAGCGCGTCTATTTCGAGGACACGGATTTCTCCGGCCGCGTCTACCACGCGCGCTACCTGCATTTCTTGGAGCGCGGACGCTCGGATTATCTTCGCCTTCTCGGCATTCATCACCGGGCGCTGGCGGAAGAGGGGCTCGGCTTCGCCGTCACCAGCATGGAGATCGAATTCCTCCGGCCGGCGTCGATCGACGACGTGCTCACGGTGCGCACGGTCCGACAGACGGTCGGCGGCGCGCGCATCGTGCTGCGGCAGGAAATTCTCCGCGGCGAGGAACGCCTGATCGCGGCGACCGTGACGGTGGCGCTGATCGGGCCGAAAGGCCGGGCGCACCGACTGCCGCCGGCAGTGCGCGCCGCCTTGTCCGGGGGCAACGCTTCACCCTGAAAGCGGCAATGCGGCCGTCGCCTCGATAGTCACACTTGGTTAACCATAAGGTGTTGCACTCGCGACATGGGCTAAGTGGTTGTCGAGCCGCGCTTTGGACACATTCGACGGCCAAAAGCGGCACAGATCGAACCCGGGCGATCCCTCTCATGAATCCTGAAGTTGTGCAGACCGCATTGGCCGGGCCGGCGGGCAGCTTTTCGCTGTTCGCGCTGTTCTGGCAGTCGCACATCGTCGTCAAGCTGGTGATCCTCGGGCTGCTCACCGCCTCGGTCTGGTGCTGGGCGATCATCGTCGACAAGCTGCTGCTCTACGCCCGCACCAAGCGCGCCATGGACCAGTTCGAGACGGTCTTCTGGTCGGGCCAGTCGCTTGAGCAGCTCTATCAGCAGGTCTCCTCGAAGGACGCCTACGGCATCGCGGCGCTGTTCGTGACGGCGATGCGCGAGTGGAAGCGGACCTATGAATCCGGGGTGCGTTCGCTGCACGGGCTCGGCGGGCGCATCGACCGGGTGATGGACGTGACGATGGCGCGCGAGGTCGACCGGCTGGAGCGCCGTCTGCTGGTGCTGGCGACAGTCGGCTCGTCCGGCCCGTTCATCGGCCTTTTCGGCACGGTGTGGGGCATCATGAGCTCTTTCCAGGCGATCGCCGCCTCCAACAACACCAATCTCTCGGTGGTCGCGCCGGGCATCGCCGAGGCGCTGCTCGCGACCGCGCTCGGGTTGCTCGCGGCCATCCCGGCGGTGGTCTTCTACAACAAGTTCTCGGCGCAGGTTTCGCGGCTCGCGACGCGCATGGAAGGGTTCGCCGACGAGTTCGCCGCGATCCTGTCGCGCCAGATCGACGAGCGGAACGCCGCCTGATGGCCGTCGTCCCCGCATCGGCAGTCCCGACCGGTCGCCGGCACAAGGCGCGGCGGCGTCACATGCCGATGGCCGAGATCAACGTCACGCCCTTCGTCGACGTGATGCTCGTGCTGCTCATCGTGTTCATGGTCGCCGCCCCGCTGATGACGGTCGGCGTGCCGATCGACCTGCCGAAGACTCAGGCGAAGCAGATGGAGGGTGACAGCAAGCCGATCACCGTCTCGATCAAGGCCGACGGCAAGATCTTCCTGCAGGACGCGGAGGTCGACGCCGACACGCTGATCGCGAAGCTGCAGGCGATCGCCAAGGACGGACTCGACGAGCGCGTCTTCGTGCGCGGCGACAAGAGCGCCGACTACGGCACGATCATGCGGGTCATGGGGCGGCTCAACTCCGCCGGCTACAAGCGGATCGGCCTTGTGACGCTCGAGGAGACGGACAGCTGAGCGATGCGAGCCGGGCTCACTGTCTCCATCGTCGCGCACGCCGCCATCCTGGGTATCGGCTTCATCGCATTTCCTGAGGCGCGGACGCTGCAGGCGGCGAATATCGAGGCGCTGCCGGTGGACCTCGTCACGGCCGCCGACGTGACCGACCTCCTGCAGGGCGACAAGAAGTCGGAAGTCCCCCCGAAGGAGACGCCGCAGCCGAAGCCGGTCGTGCAGGCCGAGACCCCGGCGCCCGCGCCGGCCGAGAAACCCGCGCCGAAGCCGATCGAGGCTGCGCCCGCGCCGTCGCCTCCCCCCGCTCCGCCGCCGGCTCCCGAGCCGCCGAAGCCGGAACCGCCGAAGCCCGAGCCACCCAAGCCCGCGCCCGAGCCGAAGCCCGCCGAGGTCGCTGCCCTCCCGGATCCGACGCCAGCGGAAGAGCCCCAGCCAGCGGCGGTTCCGGAGCCGGCGATCCCGCGCCCGCGGCCTACGCCTCCGAAGCAGGTCGCGGCGCCGAAGCCGGCGCCCGCCCACCGCCCGACGGAGATCGCGCCGGAGAAGCCGAAGCCGGAGTTCAACCCGGACGACATCGCCGCACTCCTGAACAAGCAGGAACCGGCAGGCGGCGGCGACCCGGTCCCGGCAACCGAGCCGCAGACGCTTGGATCGATCGACGGACACGCCGGAGCGGCGATGACGCAGAGCGAGATCGACGCGCTGAAGTCGCGTCTCTATCGCTGCTGGAACCCGCCGGTCGCGGTGCGCGAGGCCGCGGCTCTTGTGATCGAGGTGCGAATCACGCTTCTCCCGGATGGCAGCCTATCCGGGCAGCCTACGATCGTGGGCGTTGGGCAGGCGAGCGATCCCTTGGCGCAGGTCGCCGCCGAAGCAGCGATCCGCGCCGTGGTCCAGTGCGCACCGTTCGGCGACATACTGAAGCCGGAAAATTATGTGCTCTGGAACCAGATCGACTTCGTGTTCGATCCACGCGAGATGCTTGGCGGGTAGCTTTAGGAGCGGTTGTTCATGAAATTTGCGAAGCCGGTTTCCCTGTTGATCCGCGTGGGTCTCCTGTCGGCCGCCGTCATCCTCATGGTGGGGATTGCCGGAAAGGCGATGGCGCAGCTGCGCGTCGACATCACGCAGGGCACCATCCAGCCGATGCCGATCGCGATCCCGGCTTTCGTCGGCGCCGCCGGCAGCGTCGACGAGCTCAGCCAGAACGTCGCGCAGGTCATCACCGCCGACCTGAAGCGCTCCGGCCTCTTCGCGCCCGCCGATCCGGCCGCCTTCATCGATCCGGTAGTGCCGCCGAGCGCGACGCCGAACTTCAACAACTGGAAGCCGCTCAACGTGCAGGCGCTCGTCTCCGGCGCGGTCAGCACCACCGGCGACGGCCGCATCATGGCCGAATACCGGCTTTGGGACGTGGTCTCCGGCCAGTATCTCGTCGGCAAGCAGTTCTTCGCTTCTCCCGACAACTGGCGACGGCTCGCCCACATCATCGCCGATTCCATCTACGAGCGGCTGACCGGCGAGAAGGGCTATTTCGACAGCCGCATTGCCTTCGTCGACGAGACCGGCAGCAAGCAGGAGCGGGTGAAGCGCCTCGCCATCATGGACCAGGACGGCGCCAATGTCCGGATGCTGACGAACGGCGAGGATCTGGTGCTGACGCCGCGCTTCTCGCCGTCGCGGCAGGAGCTTGCCTATGCCACGCTCGCCAATGGCGACTGGCACGTCTACCTGCTGAACATCGAAACGGGCCAGCAGGAACGCATCGGCAATTTCCCCAACATGGCGTTCAGCCCGCGCTTCTCGCCGGACGGCCAGCAGGTGATCCTCTCGCTGCAGCAGGGCGGCAACGCCAACATCTACAAGATGGACCTGCGCACCAAGCAGATGACGCGGCTGACCGATTCTCCCTCGATCGACACCGCGCCATCCTTCGCTCCGGATGGCACGCAGATCGTCTTCGAGTCGGATCGCGGCGGCGAACAGCAGATCTACGTGATGAGCGCAGGCGGCGGCGCGGCGCAACGCATCAGCTTCGGCACCGGCCGCTATGGCACCCCGGTCTGGTCGCCGCGCGGCGACTATATCGCCTTCACCAAGCAGGAGGGCGGCCAGTTCAAGATCGGCGTGATGAAGCCCGACGGTTCCGGCGAGCGGATACTGACCGGCGGGTTCCACAACGAGGGCCCGACCTGGTCGCCGAACGGCCGCGTGCTGATGTTCTTCCGCGACACGGGAGGCGCGAGCGGCGGACCGCAGCTATGGTCCGTCGACATCACCGGATATAACGAGCAGATCGTTCCGACGCCGAGCTTCGCATCCGATCCGGCCTGGTCGCCGCTTCTCGGCTGAGCATTCGAAAAGAACGTTAACCTTAAGCCTTGACGGCGGCTTAACCCTCACATGGTTACTGCTTCGCCAAGCATTTTGGGTAAGGAGTTTCCGGCAATGCCGTTCAGCTTGTCCCTGGGACGAATTCTCGCGGCTGCCATGATCGCGGCGGCGCTCGCAGCCGGTGGCTGCGCCAACCAGCAGAAGGACCTGCAGGCGGGGCTTGGCGCGGCGACCCCCGGCAGTCCGCAGGAATTCCAGGTCAGCGTCGGCGACCGGGTGTTCTTCGAAACCGATTCCTCGTCGCTCACCGGGCAGGCGCAGGCCACGCTCGGCAAGCAGGTTCAGTGGCTGATGCAGTATTCGCAATATTCCTTCACCGTCGAAGGCCACGCCGACGAACGCGGCACGCGCGAATACAATCTGGCGCTCGGCGCCCGCCGCGCCAGCGCGGTGCGCGACTTCTTCATCGCCAAGGGCATCCCCTCCGCCCGCATGCGGACGGTGTCCTACGGCAAGGAGCGGCCGGTCGCGGTGTGCGACGACATCTCCTGCTGGTCGCAGAACCGCCGCGCCGTCACGGTGCTCGACGGCGGCTGATCCGGCCCGCGTCCGGTCCGGATCGCGGCAGAATTGTCATAGAGGCCCGCCAAAGTCGGCGGGCCTTGTCTTTTCACACCTGCGTCGAAGTTTGGCCGGATTGCTGAGCCGGTGTAGAACGGCTTGAATTCCGGGAGCCCGACGCAATGATCCGCGCCTTCGTTGTCCTGCTGATTGCGGTCTGGACGATCCCGCCTGCCGCTGCGCAGACGCAGCAGGAGGGCGAGATGCGCCTCTACATCCAGCAGCTCGAGGAGCGCGTTCGCCAGCTGACCGGCGAGAACGAGCGGCTCGTCTACCAGCTGAACCAGGTGCGCGCTTCGTTGGGCCAGCCGCCCCTCCAGCCGGGAGCGCCGGGGGATCCGGGGCAGACCGGCGCGGTTGCGGCCGGCGCGCCGCAGTTCGGCGCCCCCGACGTGCAGATGCCCGGCGTGGAGACCGGCGCGAACCTCCCCCCCGGGCCCGGCGCACCGCCCCAAGATCTTGGGCAGGTATCGGTCGCGCCCAACGATCCGCTGATTTCGCCCGACGGCGCGGACACGTCCGCGCCGGTCGATCTCTCCACTCTCGCCGGCGGCGTGGCGGGGGAGATCGTCGGCCAGACGCCCGCACCGGGTGCGGCCCCAGTCCCCAACCCGCAGGTGGCCGCGTTGCCGCAGGCGCCGCCGCCGACCACCGCGCTCTCCGGCTCGCCGCGTGACGAATACGATCTTGCCTACGGCTACATCCTGACCGGCGATTACGGGCTGGCCGAGGAGACGTTCAAATCGTGGCTCGCGTCCTTCCCGACCGACCCGCAGGCGCCAGACGCTGAATTCTGGCTGGGCGAGAGCCATCTGCAGCAGGGGGAATACCGCGACGCCGCGAACGCCTTCCTCGCCGTCTACAAGACGGCGCCGAACAGCGCCAAGGGTCCGGATGCTCTGCTGAAGCTCGGGGTGGCGCTCTCCGCGCTCGGCGAGAAGGCCGCTGCCTGCGGGACCCTCGCGGAACTCGGCAAACGCTATCCGCAATCGTCCGAATCCCTGAAGAGCCGCGTCCGTGACGAGGAAACCCGCGCCGGCTGCTGACCGGGGAGCGCTCGATCCGTCGAGCCTTTTCCGCCGCCTTTCAGGTCGCGCGGGGCTTATCCTGGCGATTTCCGGCGGGCCGGATTCGACCGCACTGCTGTGGCTCGTCTCACGCTGGCGCGAGCGGCCGCCTGTGATCGCGGTCAGCGTCGACCATGGACTGCGGCCGGAAGCTGCGGACGAAGTGCGGCTCGTTGCCGAAAACGCCGCGCGGCTTGGGCTGCCGTCGCGCATCATGCGGACGGCCGCTCCGCACGCGGCGGGCAATGTGCAGGACTGGGCGCGGCGGGCGCGCTACCGCTGCCTCATTGCAACGGCGCGCGACGCCGGGTTCGACACGATCGTGACTGCCCACCACGCGGACGACCAGGCCGAGACATTCCTTCTCAGGCTGGCGCGCGGGTCGGGCGTCTACGGGCTTGCCGCCATGCGCGAGGAAGAGCCGCTCGACGGCATCGCGCTGGCGAGGCCACTCCTCGGCCTTTCGCGCGCGACGCTCGCCGGTATTGCCGTTGCAAGCGGCCTCCCCACCGTCGCCGATCCGAGCAATCTCGACACCCGCTTCGACCGCGTTCGGATGCGCGCGCTGATGCCGCAACTGGCGGAGGTCGGCCTCGATTCTTCGCGGCTCGTGGAGACGGCCGGCCGGCTCGCGCGTGCGGCGCGGGCGCTCGATCACTATGCAGAAGCGCTGCTGACAGAGCATTTCCAGGTGGATCCGTTCGGGACGGTCAGCGGCCCGGCGGCGGCGCTCGGCACTGTTCCCGAGGAAGTGGGATTGCGGGCGCTGGCGCGTGTGCTGAGGGCGGTCGGCGGCGGCGACTACACGCCGCCTCTGGCGAGCCTCGAATCCTTGAGCGCGGCAATTCATGCGGCGTGCGGCGACGCGACGCTGAAGCGCACGCTCTCCGGCGTGGTCGTCAGCGTCGCGGGGGGAAGGCTCGCGGCGCGTCGCGAATGGGGGCGGAACGGCGTCGCGGACGCCGTCGCCCCGGCAGGCGCGTCGCTGCTCTGGGACGGCCGCTTCCGGATCGTGATTCCACGGCTACCGGGGATGTTGAAAATCGGTGCGCTCGGGCGCTCGACGGAGCGGCTACGCTCGCCGGACGTGGAGCGGAGCGCGCTGCTGGCGCTTCCGGGACTGTATCAGGATGGGACGCTGGTGGCAGCTCCGAGGATCGTCCGGAGCGGAAATGAAGATCGTCCGCTTGCCGTTCTGGCGGCGGAATGTGTTGTCGGTCAAAGGCTTGGGCTAAAAAGCCGCGAAGCGCGGCCGATCGGATGATCACCATTCCAAGCGGTTTCGATTGCAGGAATGCCCGGCGTGCCTTCATCTTGGCATGAACCGTGTTAAAACCTATCTAGGCCTATAGGGGATCAGCGCCCGCATCGGCGGCCGCAATCCGGGGACCGATCGAATGAATCAGAACTTCCGGAATTTCGCGCTGTGGGCCGTCATCC
>JBBQVL010000088.1:0-17700 GCA_038211615.1 Hyphomicrobiales bacterium | reverse complement strand
GATGTCCGCCGCCATATCTATGTGCTCGACGCGGCCGGACGATTGCATCGCGGAGCCGATGCGATCGCGCTCCTCTGGCGGGCGACGCCGGGCCGCCGCTCATTCGGCTGGCTGATCGCGGCGCCCGGCGTGCGGTCGCTGGCGCGCGTCGGATATGACTGGTTCGCGAACCGGCTCTACGCCTGGAACCGGCGGCACGGACGCTGGTGAGATTTACGGTTCTTCGCGCGGGTCGTCAGCCGCCGGGGGCCGCCGGTCGTGGCAGCGTTGGAGGAGCCTTCTCGTGCTCGGCAATCCTGGTTTGCAGCGCCAGCAGCTCCTCGCGCATCCTGGCCTTCTCGATTTCGAGCGCCAGCCACACTTCTTCCTGCGAGAAGACGTCGAGCTTCCGGACCAGATAGATGTTGAG
The DNA here is from genome assembly GCA_038211615.1 of Hyphomicrobiales bacterium. Classification (GTDB taxonomy): domain Bacteria; phylum Pseudomonadota; class Alphaproteobacteria; order Rhizobiales; family Afifellaceae; genus DASWJZ01. The sequence goes on along the minus strand of JBBQVL010000088.1, from coordinate 17,291 downwards.
CGCGGCAAGGCCCGTCACGGCGCCGCCGCCGAGTATCGAATTCTTCGTCGCGATGATGAGTCCCGCGAGCAAAAGCAGCGCGTTGCCGATATAGGCTGGCCATTTGTAGTAGAGAGGCATGGCGAAGATTGGCACGGACTGGACGGGGTTGTCGCCCCGCGGCGCACCGTCCCAGGCGGCTGGCGCGGTGCGAAGGGACTGGCCGGAAGCGTTTCCCCCGGCCTAGAAGGATGCGCGCCGACGCGCGTGGAACAGGAGCTTTCCGATAGAACGGCATCACCATAGCGGGACCGATCGCGGCGAGGCACATGGTCACGACCAGCATGGGCATGACCACAATCATGCTCATTCTCATGGGCATGCGCATGGGCACGGCCATGGCGAAGGCGGGCACGGGCACCAGCATGCGCCGGAGGTCGTGGCGGGCAACAAGGGGCGGGTCCTCATTGCGGCGGTGCTGACCGGCGGCTTCATGCTGGCCGAGGTGGCGGGCGGAATCTTCACCGGCTCGCTGGCGCTCATCGCCGACGCCGGGCACATGCTGACCGATTCCGTCGCGCTGGCGCTCGCCTATGTCGCCTACCGCATGAGTGAGCGGCCGGGGACCAGCCGCATGACCTATGGCTTCGATCGGCTGAAGATCCTCGTCGCCTACACGAACGGGCTGACGGTGCTCGCAATCGCGCTGTGGATCGTGCTCGAGGCGGTCCAGCGCGTGGCGGCGCCGCCGCCGATCCTCGGCCTGCCGATGCTCACCGTCGCAGCGATCGGGCTCGTCGTGAACATCGTGGTGTTCGCCGTGCTCCGCGGCGGAGACCAGGACTCGCTCAACCTCCGCGGCGCGATCCTGCACGTGCTCGGCGACCTGCTCGGCTCGGTGGCGGCGATCGCCGCCGCGCTCATCATCCTTACGACCGGCTGGCTGCCGGCGGATCCGATCCTCTCCGTGCTCGTCGCCGTCCTCCTCGTCGTCAGCGCCTGGAAGCTGATGCGCGAATCCGGGCTGATCCTGCTTGAGGCGGCGCCGACGCATGTCGACCGCAACGCGGTGGCGGAGGATATCGCCGCGCATGCGGAGGGCGTGGCGGACATCCATCACATGCACATCTGGACGCTCGACGGGCGGCAGCTCATGGCGACGCTGCACGCGCGCCTTGCCGCCGGGATCGACGCGGAGAAGGGCATAAGCGCCATCAAGGGGCGGCTCAGGAACGTCCACGGCATCGCGCACGCGACCGTGGAAGTGGAGACCGGGCACGCCTGCCCGGACGAGATCGCAGAAGAGACTTCGCAGGAATCGGGAAAGAGGAAGCGCAATGGGACGGCTCGAAGGTAAGCGTGCATTCTTGACGGCGGCGGGCCAGGGGATCGGCCGAGCCACGGCGGAGGCGTTCGCGCGCGAAGGCGCGGAAGTGATCGCGACCGACGTCGACCTCGCCAAGCTCGACGGGCTCGACAAGGCGGGCGTGGCACGGCGCGAAGCGCTGAACGTGCTCGATACGCAGGCGGTGGAGAAGCTCGCGGCGGATGTCGGCAAGATCGACGTGCTCTTCAACTGCGCCGGATTCGTGGATCACGGCACGGTGCTCGAATGCTCCGAAAAGGCCTGGGATTTCTCCTTCGACCTCAACGTCAAGTCGATGCACCGCACCATCCGGGCCTTCCTGCCGGGCATGATCGAGCGCGCGGCGACGCGCGGCAAATCCGGCTCCATCGTCAACATCGCCTCCGGTGCCTCGTCGATCCGCGGCATTCCGAACCGCTACGTCTACGGGGCGAGCAAGGCGGCGGTGATCGGGCTGACCAAGGCGGTGGCGGCGGATTTCATCCGCAAGGGAATCCGCTGCAACGCCATCGCGCCGGGGACGGTGCTCTCGCCCTCGCTCGAGCAGCGCATCGAGACGCTCGGCAAGGAGGTCGGCGGGCGCGACAAGGCGCATGAGATGTTCGTCGCGCGCCAGCCGATGGGGCGGCTCGGGACGGCGGAGGAAATGGCCGCCGTGGCGCTCTATCTCGCCTCCGACGAAAGCGACTTCACCACCGGCATCACCATCTCGCCCGACGGCGGGTTCGCGCTTTGACGCGCGAGAATACGGAGACGCGCGGGGCGCTCATCGCCTCCGCGCTCATCCTGATCGTAACGGTAGCGGGCTGGTTCGCCATGCCGAGGCTCATGCTGATGATCAGCGGCGGCGGACCTTTTCTCGGTGTCGCCGTCGCGATCCTCTTCATGCTCTCCTTCTTCGCCGTGCTATGGCTTCGGGCGCGCCACCAGCGGCGCATACAAAGAGATTGACGATGCACATCCTCATCACCGGCGCGGCCGGCATGATCGGCCGCAAGCTTACCGACCGGCTTCTCGCCGACGGCCATGTCGGCAAGCGCGAGATCACCAAGCTCACGCTGCACGATATCGTCGCGCCCGATGCGCGACCGAACGCGCAGACCTCGATCCGGCCGATCGCCGGCGACCTCGCCGACCCGCGCCTGATCGACCGGCTGCTGTCGGAGAAGCCCGACATCGTCATTCATCTCGCGGCGGTCGTCTCGGGCGAGGCGGAGGCGGATTTCGACAAGGGCTATTCGGTGAACTTCGACGGCACGCGGCTGCTGCTCGACGCGATCCGCGTGCAGAACGCCCGGCCGCGCGTCATCTTCGCCTCCTCGATCGCGGTCTACGGATCGCCGTTCCCGGAGCCGATCCCCGACGACTTCCACCTCACTCCGCTGACGTGCTACGGCACGCAGAAGGCGGTCGGTGAGCTGCTCCTGAACGATTATACGCGGCGCGGCTTCTTCGACGGCATCGGCATCCGGCTCCCCACCATCTGCGTACGTCCCGGCAAGCCCAACAAGGCGGCCTCCGGGTTCTTCTCCGGCATCATCCGCGAGCCGCTGAAGGGCGAGGAAGCGGTGCTTCCGGTCGCCGAGACGGTACGCCACTGGTTTGCGAGCCCGCGTTCCGCCGTCGGCTATTTCATGCACGCGGCAGAGATGGACCTCGCCGAGATCGGGCCGCGCCGCTGCCTCACCATGCCGGGCGTCGGCGCGACCGTCGGCGAAGAGATCGAGGCGCTCCGCAAGGTGGCGGGCGAGAAGGCGGCGAAGCTCGTCCGCCGTGAACCCGATCCGGTGATCCAGAAGATCGTGGCCGGCTGGCCGACGACGTTCGAGGCGAAGCGCGCGCGCGCCCTCGGCTTCAAGACGGACGCAAGCTTCGAGGCGATCGTCCGCGCCCATGTCGAAGACGAGCACGGCGGCAAGGCGCCGGTCATGGGGTGAAGTTCTAGCCGGCCGGCGCGGAACCGATCTGTCGGGCTATCCGCGCCGTGACTTCTGACCGAAGCCGCACCGTGATCTTCCCGATGCGCTCTGCGTCGCGGATGTCGAGGGTCGTAATCTTGGCGATGCGGATCACCGACGGGACCGAAAGGCCCGCGGCGGAGGAGTCTGCTATCTGGACGTCGCCCGGCCAGGGCCGGTTTTCGGCGCTGGTGATCATGACCACCCAGATCAGCCCATGGCCGGCCTCCAGTTCGCTTCCCGAGACCACGAGAGCCGGACGTCGCTGCCGGGTCGCACGATCCGTGTAGGGGAACGGAACCTTGACGACGTCACCGCGTCGAAAGATCGGCATACGCCTTCCTGTCGGCGTCGGAATCCCATTCGGTAAAGGCGCGGAAGGGGTCGTCGATCAGGCCCGTTGCGGCCTTGCTGAGGATGACACGCCCCTTTTCGATGACGTACACGATTTCATCCCCCTCGCGAAGCCGCAGTGCGGTGCGCACCGGCTGAGGGATCGTCGTCTGCGCCTTGCTCGTGAGCTTGCTGGTGATCATTCCGTTTCTCCGTTGCAAATGTAAGGAAAATTCTTACCAGCATCAAGCGAGTTGGCCCGTGTTGAAACCGTCTTCCCCTACGCGTCCGATGGGGGGATGAGAGAAAGCGCCCTGCCCGTGCTAGAAGTGGCGCGGGACGGGGCGTTCTGTATGGCGGATGCAGGTGTGTTGAAGGGGGAGAGGGCGCGGGGAAAGCTCCGCGCGCGGCTGCGCCGGTTGCTGCGGCCGACGGCGATCATTGTCGCCGTACTCGTCGCGCTGCCGCTGCTGCTCCTGCCGCTCTACGCCCTGGTCAACCCGCCGGTGACGACGGTGATGCTCCTGAAGGCGCTCGGCGGCAACGGCATCGACAAGACCTGGACGCCGATCGCGAACATTTCCCCGCAGCTCGTGCGCGCCGTGCTCACCTCCGAGGACCAGCGCTTCTGCTTCCATCACGGCATCGACTGGGTGGAGGTGGAGAACGCCCTCGATGACGAGGACGGCCGCTTCCGCGGCGCGAGCACCGTCACGATGCAGACGATGAAGAACCTCTTCCTGTGGACGGGGCGGAGCTGGATCCGCAAGGCGCTGGAGGCGCCGCTGGCTCTCTATGGCGAACTGTTCCTCTCCAAGCGCCGGATCATGGAGATCTACCTGAACATCGTGGAATGGGACGAGGGCGTCTACGGCGCCGCGGCGGCGTCGCAGCACTATTTCCATGTGCCGCCGGCGCGGCTCTCCGCCTCGCAGGCCGCGCTGCTGGCGGCAACGCTTCCCTCGCCCGCCACGCGCGACGCCGGCAACCCCGGGCGCGGCACCTCGCGCATAGCCCGGCGCATAGCGGGGCGAATGGCTGCCGGGCAGGCCGATACGGGCTGCGTCACCCGATAGTCGCGAGCCGGCTGGCCAAATGCGCGGAAAGCCTCTATATCCGCGCGCAAAGGGGCGGCCGCGAGCCGCCTCTCTCGATTTTCCCTGGAGCCTCAAATGCCCGTTCCGAAACGAAAAACCTCGCGCATGAAGCAGGGGTTCCGCCGCTCCCACGATGGTCTGGCGCAGCCGACCTACGTCGAGGACAAGGAGTCCGGCGAGCTTCGCCGCCCGCACCACATCGACCTGAAGTCCGGCAAGTACCGCGGCCGCGAAGTGCTCGCGCCGAAGGAATAGCCGTCGCCGCAGGACCAAGAACCGAAGGCCGGCGTTTGCGCCGGCCTTTTCGTTGATGCCTTGCGCGGCACGCCCGGAGGCTGCTTAGCTGGCTCAAGCCGTGCCCGCGCTGAGGCAGTCCCATGCGCTTTGTGCCCCTCCTTGTCGTTCCGTTGCTGCTCTACAACGCGTTCGCGTTCCTGATCTTCGCGGACTACGCGGCCGGCTTCCGCGAAGCGGAAATGTTCACCGTGATGCTGCCGTCGGGAACCGCCTTCACGCTCTCGGTCGCCGCGACGATCATCCTCTTCGCGCTGCTCCTGCTGGCGCTCGAAGTGGTGCGGGCAGCAGCGCGCAACGGCGCGGCATCCGTTGTCGATCAGGTGCTGGGCGCCATCGTCTTCGTGGCGTTCGGAGCCGAGTTCCTGCTTGTCCGCGAGGCCGCGACGGGAACGTTCGTCATCCTCACGGGGATCGCGCTCATCGACATCATCTGCGGGCTGGCGCTGTCGCTGCGCGCTCCGGTTCCGGTCCGCACGCCGGCAGCGGCGCCTGCGCCACCGCCGCCTGCGCCGGTCCCGCCGGTGTTCAGCCCGGAGATCTAGGCGCTACTTCCGTCCGGCGATCGACTCGAGGGTCTTCTGCATCTCGGAGAGCTGGCGGCGGAGCGAGTCGATCTCCTTCTCGCTCGCTTCCGACTTCGTCGCGCCGGCTTCCGCGCCGACGCCAGCAGCACCGGTGGAATTTCCGCCGCCGGAACTTCCGCCACCGGGAGCGAATGGCATCCACATGCGCATCGCCTCGGAGAACATGTCCATGTTGCGGCGCGTGTGCTCGCCCATCAGGCCGAGCGCATCGCCCTTCAGCGCGCGGGCCATCTGCTCGCGCAGCTGATCCTGGTTGCGCGTGAAGGCCGAGAGCGAGGATTCCAGGTAGGTCGGCACGAGCGTCTGCATCTGGTCGCCGTAGAAGCGGATGAGCTGGCGCAGGAACGCGATGCCCATCAGCGGCTGGCCGCCACGTCCTTCCTGCTCGAAGATGATCTGGCCGAGCACCGAGCGGGTGATGTCCTCGCCGGTCTTCGCGTCGGTGACGACGAAATCCTCGCCGCGCTTCACCATGCTGGCGAGATCCTCCAGCGTCACATAGGTCGACGTTCCGGTGTGATAGAGCCGGCGGTTGGCGTATTTCTTGATGACGGTCGGCTTTTCGCCTGCCATTCGAAACCTCTTTGTCCGTTCCTCCGTCGGACACATCTCAGGATAGGAAGGAAGCGGCGCTGCGGTCCAGCGATTTCGCAACTGCGGTAAAGGCGGCCGGATGAGCGGGCGAAGCAAGGAGAGATGCGGCGCGTGCAGCGCAGCCAAGCGTTGACGAGGGCAGGGCAAGCCTCTTTAACCTTGAAAAGGCAATCAGCCGCGCCGATGTGCCGGATGCCGGAGCACAACAGGAGATTCCCGTGACAGACATCGTGATCGCCAGCGCCGCGCGCACGCCGGTCGGCTCCTTCAACGGCGCGTTCGCCACGCTTCCCGCGCACGAGCTCGGCGCGGTCGCCATCAAGGGCGCGCTGCAACGGGCCGGCGTGAAGCCGGAGGAAGTGAACGAGGTGATCCTCGGCCAGATCTTGACCGCCGCGGAAGGCCAGAACCCGGCCCGCCAGGCGGCGATGCAGGCCGGCATTCCGAAGGAGGCGACCGCCTGGGGGCTGAACCAGCTCTGCGGCTCCGGGCTCCGCGCCGTGGCCCTCGGCATGCAGCAGATCGCGACGGGCGACGCCGACATCATTGTCGCCGGCGGGCAGGAATCGATGTCGATGGCGCCGCACGCGGCCAATCTCCGGCAGGGCGTGAAGATGGGCGACTACGCGATGATCGACACCATGCTGAAGGACGGGCTGATCGACGCCTTCAACGGCTACCACATGGGGATCACGGCGGAGAACGTCGCGAAGCAGTACCAGATCACGCGCGCGCAGCAGGACGAGTTCGCGGTTCGATCGCAGAACAAGGCGGAGGCGGCACAGAAGGCAGGACGCTTCAAGGATGAGATCGTCGCGGTGACGATCAAGACCCGCAAGGGCGACGTCGTCGTCGACCAGGACGAATATATCCGCGCTGGCACCACGCTCGACAGCGTCGGCAAGCTCCGCCCGGCCTTCGACAAGGAGGGGACTGTGACGGCCGCCAACGCCTCCGGCATCAATGACGGCGCCGCGGCAGTCGTGCTGATGTCGCGCGCCGCCGCGGAGAAGCGCGGCATCGCGCCGCTCGCACGCATCGTCTCGTGGGCGACGGCCGGGGTCGATCCGGCGATCATGGGCACCGGGCCGATCCCCGCCTCGCGGCGCGCGCTCGAGAAGGCCGGCTGGACGAAGGACGATCTCGATCTCGTCGAGGCGAACGAGGCTTTCGCCGCGCAGGCCTGCGCGGTGAACAAGGACCTCGGCTGGAACACCGACATCGTCAACGTCAACGGCGGCGCCATCGCCATCGGCCATCCGGTCGGCGCATCGGGCGCGCGCATTCTGAACACGCTGCTCTTCGAGATGCAGCGGCGCAACGCCAGGAAGGGCCTCGCCACGCTCTGCATCGGCGGCGGCATGGGCGTCGCCATGTGCGTCGAGCGCGATTGATTAGGGATCAGGCCGGCGACAACGATCGCCGGTCTTGAAGGAGCCGCCGAAAAGGCGGCCGGAAACGGGAGGAACGGATGACCAGGGTCGCGCTGGTGACGGGCGGGACGCGCGGAATAGGCGCGGCCATCGCCAAGGCGCTTGCCGCCGCCGGCCACAAGGTGGCGGCGACCTTCGCCGGCAACGCGGAGAAGGCGAGGGCCTTCAAGGATGAGACCGGCATCGGCGTGCATCAATGGGACGTGAGCGACGAAGCCGCCTGCGCCGGGGGCGTGAAGCAGGTGGAGGCGGCTGTCGGGCCGATCGACATTCTCGTCAACAATGCCGGCATCACCAGGGACGCCTTCTTCCACAAGATGGACCGCGCGACCTGGGACGCGGTGATGAAGACCAATCTCGATTCCATGTTCACGATGACGCGGCCGGTCATCGAAGGCATGCGGGCGCGGAATTTCGGCCGCATCGTCAATATCGCCTCGATCAACGGCCAGAAGGGTCAGGTGGGCCAGGCCAATTATTCGACGGCGAAGGCCGGCATGATCGGCTTCACCAAGGCGCTGGCGCTGGAGAGCGCGCGCAAGGGCATCACCGTCAACTGCATCTGCCCGGGCTATGTCGATACCGACATGGTCGCCGCGATGTCGGAGAAGGCGCTGGAGGCGACGATCGCCCAGATTCCGGCCGGCCGGCTCGGCAAGGCGGAGGAGATCGGCGCGCTCGTCGCCTATCTCGCCTCGGACGATGCCGCCTTCATGACCGGCGCCGTGCTCTCCATCAATGGCGGGCAATACATGGCGAACGGCTGATTGCCACTGTTTCGTCGGGCTGCGAACGGATACTTAGCCCGTTCGCAACCGCTTGAATCGGCGTCATGACGGATATCGAGCTCGAACCCGAGGAGGGGCGCGGCGGCTTTCTTGCCGGTATCCATGCGGCGCTTCCGCATTGGCTCAGGCCTGTCCTGGCCGTCCTGCACGATGCGACGCGCGGCCTCTTTCTGCATGACGGCGTGATGGTGGCGTGCGCCGTCTCCTATTCGCTGATCTTCGCCCTCTTTCCCTTCGCGATCTTCGTGGTGGCGCTCGGCGCCGTATTCGGCGGCAGCGATCTCGCCGCCTATATCAGCCGCGAGGCGCTGACAGTTCTTCCCGCGCACGTCATCCAGTCGCTCAGCCCGGAGCTCAACCGCATCTTCGCGACCGGCGCGCGTCCGCTGACCATCGGGCTCGTCATCACGCTCATCTCCATCACCGGGTCGATCGAGGCGATCCGCGACGGCCTGAACCGCGCCTATGGCTGCAAGGAGGACCGGCATCTCCTCCGCCGCTATTTCAGCAGCGTCTTCTTCGTCTTCGTCGGCACGGCGTTCCTCATTGTCGTGGCGGCGCTCGGCATCGCCGTGCCGATCGCGCTCGGTATCATCGACCGTTACCTGCCGGGGCTTGCGAGCCAGACCGGCTGGCTGGAGACGGCGCGCAAGGCGCTTCTCGCCGTCATCACGCTCGGCATGCTCTTCGCCTTCCACGTCCTCCTTCCGGCGCGCCGCACGCGCATCAAGGGGGTGGCCGGCGGGGTGTTCTTCACGCTCATTGGCTGGTGGGTCGCCGGCAAGATTTTTGGGCTCTACATCACCGAGATCGCCAACTACACCGCGACCTATGCGGGGCTCGCCGGAATCGTGATCCTGATGTTCTTCCTCTACATCCAGGCGCTGATCTTCCTTTACGGCGCGGAGCTGAACCGCTCGATCGCCGACCTGCGCGGCGATGCGGTGCAGAAGGAACGGGTGCCGTTGCAAGCCACGCGGTAGTGGGGCGCGGGGCATACCCAGTCAGGCGGGCTCCCATTTTGGGGGCGCCAGCTCAAAACCCCCGAAGCGGAAGCCGGGGGCTACCGTGCAGCCGACGAGGGTCCACGCCCCGAGCGATTCCGCTGCCTGCCACGCATGGGCCGGGACCATTGCCTGCGGGCGCTCGCCGGCCGCGAGGTTGGGCCCAAGCCGGATCGTCATGGCGGCTTCGCCCGGAAGCGCGATCCGAAGCGTGAGCGGGGCGCCGGAATAGTAGTGCCACACCTCCACCGCATCGACGCGGTGCCAGTGGGAACGTTCGCCGGCCCGGAGCAGGAAATAGATCGCCGTCGATCGCGCGCGGCCGTCCGGTGCCTCCGCGTCGCGAAACGTCTCGCGGAAATGCCCGCCCTCGGGATGCGGCTGAAGTTCCAGGAGACGGATAATCGCGTCGGCGGAGAGAGCTTGCGAAGCCCAATCGCCGCCCGCGCCGGTCATCCCTTGAACTGATCCTTGCGCGTGCGGATTTCCTTGAACACCGCTGCGGGTTTCTGGCCCGCCATCCCCACGGCCCGCATCAGGGCAGGATCGTCGGCGCGCAGGAACGGGTTGGTCGCCTTCTCCTGCGCGATCGTCGTCGGGAGGGCCGGCGAACCGCCGTCGATCAGTCTCTTCACTTCCGCCGCGCGCGCCTGCAGCGCCGCGTTCTGCGGATCGACCGTCACCGCGAACCTTGCGTTCGCCAGCGTATATTCGTGTCCGCAATAAAGCTGCGTATCGTCCGGCAGCGCGCGGATCACCTGGATCGAATCCCACATCATCGCATGGTCGCCCTCGATCACCCGGCCGCAGCCGAGCGAGAAGACCGTGTCGCCGACAAAGACCATCTTCTCGTCAGGGATATGCAGCGAGATGTGGTCGAGCGTGTGGCCCGGCGTCTCGATCACATGCACCGCGCGGCCCTCCCAGTCGAACGTGTCCCCGCCGTTCACGGTGCGGTCGTACATGCCGGTCTCCGCGGCGCTCGCCTGCGGCCCGATCACCTCGCAATCGAACGCCGCCTGCAGCGCCGGGATGCCTTCGATATGGTCCAGATGCTTGTGCGTCACGAAGATGTGGCTGAGGGTCCAGCCGCGCTGCTTCAGTTGCGCGATGATCGGATCGGCCGCCGGTGCGTCGATCGACGCTGTCCTGCCGCTCTTCGGATCGTGCAGCAGCACGGCGAAATTGTCGGAGCGGGTAATGAACTGGGCGACGTTCAGCGTCGGCATGGAAAACTCCGGATCGGCGACGACACTCTAGCGAAATGTGCTCCGGGAAGCATCCCTCGACCTCGCTTGCAGCGCGGTGAATAATGGACGCCATGCATCTCGACGTCGTCGACCTTCGCGATTTCTACGCCACGCCCGTCGGGCAGATGGTGGCGCGGAACCTTGCGCCGGTGGTGCGGTCGCTCGCCCGCACCGATTCCGGCTCGCGCGTGCTGGGCTTCGGGTTTCCCACCCCCTATCTCGGCGGCATCGCCCCGGCGGAGCGGGTGCTCGCCTTCATGCCTGCGGGGCAGGGGGTGATCGACTGGCCGCCGAACAGCGGCGCGAGCGGCTCGGCGACGGCGCTGGTCGAGGAGGATTCGCTGCCGCTGCCCGATTCCTCCATCGACCTCGTCATGCTCGTGCACGGGCTCGAAATGTCCGACCGTCCGAATGCGCTGATGGCGGAGCTTCGCCGCGTGCTGACCGGCGGCGGGCGGCTCATCGTGGTGGTGCCGAACCGGCAGGGGCCGTGGGCGAGCACCGACCTTTCGCCCTTCGGCTTCGGCCGGCCCTATTCGCGCGGGCAGCTCCGGCAGCTCTTCGCCGAAGCCGGCTTCGAGGCCGAGACATGGACCACGGCGCTGCACATGGCGCCGGCCTCCTGGCGGCCGCTGCTCGGCGCGGCGCGGGCATTCGACCGGATCGGGAGGCTGATCTGGCCGGCGTTCGCCGGAGTGATCGTGGTCGCGGCGGTGAAGCGCAATGTGCAGGGCATAGGCCTGCGGGCGCGCCCCCGCCTGAGCCCCGCGCTGCGCCCGGCGATCGGTCCGGCGGCCGGGGCGGTGGGGCGGAACGCCAACTTCAGCAGTTGAGGGAGGGCAGGAATCGCTCGTTCCAAAGGAGACAGAATGCCGACGCCGCGAAGAATTGAAAAAACCGCAGAGGAGATCGCCGAGGCCGTGGCCACGGCCACGGGTCTCGACGCGAGCGTGATCGTGGTGACCGGCAAGGGAGCCAACTGGACGGCCGCCGTCGTAGGCGGGCTCGGCACGCCGAGCCAGCAGGACGAGTTCGCGAGGATCGCAAACGCGCTTTCGGCGCGATACGCCCTTCGAGAAGAATAGCGCTGCCGCGCCGCAGCTACCGCCGCGAGAGCAGGAAGATCGCCTGGTCGGCGAGGAAATTCCACAGCGTCAGCCGGACTGCCCGGTTCATCACGCGGCCGTTGCCGTAGAGCGCCACGGCCTTCTCCACCTTGGCGTCGATCTCTTCCGTCAACCGCACGAAGTCGCGCACCGTGCAGAAATGGATGTTGGGCGTGTCGTACCAGCTGTAGGGAAGGTCCTCGGTGATCGGCATGCGGCCGGTCAGGATGAACTGCTTGCGGATGCGCCAGTTGCCGAAATTCGGGAACGAGACGACGACCTTGCGGCCGATGCGCAGGAGCTGCTCCAGTACGATGCGGGGATTGTAGGTCGCCTGAAGCGTCTGGCTCAGGATGACGAAGTCGAAGGCCCTGTCGGGGTAGGTGGCGAGGTCGTGGTCGGCGTCGCCCTGCACGACCGAGAGGCCACGCGCCACCGCTTCGTTGACGCCCTTCTGCGACAGCTCGATGCCGCGCCCGTCCGCCTGCTTCTCCTCCTCCAGCCGCATCAGCAGCGCGCCGTCGCCGCAGCCGACGTCGAGCACGCGCGCGCCGGGCGTGACGAAGCCGGCAATGATCTTGAGATCGATGCGCTCCGGATGCGCGGCGGCGAGGCGATCCTGCATCGCCGTCACTTGACGCCCCGACGGCGCGCGGCGGCTTTCAGGAAGCCGGAAACGGTCGCGAACATCTCCGGCTCGTCGAGCAGGAAGGCGTCGTGGCCGCCGTCGGTCGCGATCTCGACGAAGGAGACGTTCGCGGCCGCGGCGTTCAGCGCCTGCACGATGGTGCGGTTCTCCGGCGTCGGGAACAGCCAGTCGGAGGTGAACGAGACGACACAGAAGCGCGTCTGCGTACCGCGGAAGGCGTTGGCGAGCACGCCGCCGTAATCGGAGGCGAGGTCGAAATAGTCCATGGCGCGCGTCATGTAGAGATAGGAGTTGGCGTCGAAGCGGCCGACGAAGGACGAGCCCTGATGGCGCAGGTAGGATTCCACCTGGAAATCCGCGTCGAAGCCGAACGTCAGCTTGGTGCGGTCCTGCAGCTGGCGGCCGAACTTCCGGTGCAGCGCCTCGTCGGACATGTAGGTGATGTGCGCGGCCATGCGGGCCACCGCGAGGCCCTTCTTCGGGCTCTTGCCGAGCTCGGTATATTTTCCGCTGCACCAGTCCGGATCGGCCATGACCGCCTGCCGGCCCACCTCGTGGAAGGCGATGTTCTGCGAGGAGTGGCGCGCGGCGCAGGCGATCGGCACGGCGGCGAACACGCGCTCCGGAAAGCTCGCCGCCCATTGCAGCACCTGCATGCCGCCCATCGAGCCGCCGAGCACGCAGAGGAGCGTCTCGATGCCGAGCCTGTCGATCAGCATCGCCTGGGCGCGCACCATGTCGCGGATGGTGATGACGGGAAGATCGAGGCCGTAGGCGTTGCCGCTCTTCGGGTCGATCGAGGCGGGACCGGTCGTCCCCATGCAGCCGCCGAGCACGTTGGCGCAGATGACGAAGTAGCGGTCGGTGTCGATCGGCCTGCCGGGCCCGACCATCAGCGACCACCAGCCCGGCTTGCCGGTCACCGGGTTGACGTTCGCCACGTGCTGGTCGCCCGTCAGCGCGTGGCAGACCAGAACGGCGTTGGATTTGTCGGCGTTCAGCGTGCCGTAGGTCTGGTAGCCGACCTGGAACGGGGCGAGCGACACGCCGGCGTCGAGCGGCAGCGGCTCATCGGCGGAAAAGCGCGCGACCGGGCTCGCCGGCCGCTCGGCCTGCGACCGGGCGAGGTCCTCCATCTCCACGAGACGGGTGTCGATGTGCGCCATGGCAAACAAAAACCCCGGCCGCGCTTGGTGAAAGCACAAAAGCCGAGGGTTCAAACCTCCGGCCTTTTAGCAAGTTCGCTTAACGTGGCTGCAAGCCGGCCGGCTCAAATTCGCCACGGAACAGAAGAGGACTATCCCTCCGGGGTTTTGGCGTCAATGGCGGCGGGCCGCGGGCGGAACGCGCCGAGCCAAGGGCGGCAGGCTGAGGGGGCGTCCCCCGCGGGCGTCATCCCTGAAGTGTCAATGTTTTCTTTGCGTTCGGCGGGGGCGGCGGCTAAGCACGCGGGCGTCTCCGCGAGGCTCTCGGGGGACCGACGACGGGGATGAGATGGACACACCGGCGCCCGATCGGCTCACGGCAATCCGCAACCGCATCGACGCGATCGACGAGGCCGTGCACCGGCTTCTGATCGACCGCTCGGGCGTCATCGCGGAGCTGATCAAGGTCAAGGGCACGAGCCAGCCGGGCGCGGCCTTTCGCCCCGACCGCGAGGCGGACATGATGCGCCGCCTCGTCATGCGCCATTCGGGCGATCTGCCGCTCACCACGATCGAGCACATCTGGCGCGAGATCATCACCAGCTTCACGGCGATGCAGGCGCCGTTTTCGGTCGTCACCGGCCCGGCGGACGATGCGCTCGCCATGCGCGACCTCGTCCGCTTCTACTTCGGCTTCTCTGTGCCGGTGAGCGTCGCGCAGACCAATGCGGAGGCCATTGCCGCGGTGGCGCGCTCAGGCAACCAGATCGCCGTGATCGCCGCGCAGGCATCCGGCCGATGGTGGGACGACCTTGCCGACCGCAGCGCGCCAAAAGCCTTCGCCAGGCTTCCCTTCATCGACCTTCCCAACCGACCCGCCGACCTTCCCGCCTACGTCATCGGCCCGCCGCTCAAGGATGCGCACCAGCCTGACGTCCAGCTCCTCGCCATGCGCGATGCACCCGGCCTGCAGGCGGCGCTCGCTTCCTTCGGCGGCATCGTCGCGGCCGAGAGCGAGGGTGATCTTCTGGTCGAGCTTCCCGTCGCTGCAACGCTGCTCGAGATCGGGAAGGCGATCGGCGCTCCGATCCCAGGCATCCGTGCGATAGGCGCCTTCTTCCAACCCATCCGCATGCTGGCGGAGCGTGTCGCGTGATGACGCGGCGACCGCCGAGAGGCCTCCGATGAGCGACCTGAAGCCGCAGCCGCGTCCCGGTGTCCTCGGAATTTCCGCCTATGTGCCGGGCGACGACCGCAGCGGCGCCAGCCGCGTCTTCAAGCTCTCGTCGAACGAGACGCCGCTCGGGCCGAGTCCGCTTTCGATCGAGGCCTACCGCGCCAACGCCGACCGGCTGCATGTCTATCCGGAAGGCTCGGCGCGCATCCTGCGCGATGCGATCGCCGCCTCCTACGGCCTGAACCCCGAGCGCATCGTCTGCGGCAACGGCTCCGACGAGCTGCTGACGCTGATCGCGCAGAACTACCTCTCGCCCGGTGACGAGGCGATCTACTCGCAGTACGGATTCCTGGTCTACCGGATCGCCATTCTGGCTTCCGGAGGCGTTCCGGTGGTGGCGCCCGAGACGGCCGAGACGGCGAGCGTCGATGCCATCCTCTCGTGCGTGACGCCGCGCACGAAGCTCGTCTATCTCGCGAACCCCAACAATCCGACCGGCACCTTCCTTCCGCACGACGAGGTGAAGCGGCTGCACGCGGGGCTCCCGGGCAATGTGCTTCTCGTGCTCGACGCGGCGTACGCGGAATATGTCCGCCGCAACGACTATTCGAGCGGCGTCGAGCTCGCGGGCGAAGCCGATAACGTCGTGATGACGCGCACCTTCTCGAAGATTTTCGGGCTGGCGAACCTGCGGATCGGGTGGGCCTACGGGCCGGCGCCGGTTATCGACGCGCTGAACCGCACGCGCGGCCCCTTCAACGTCAACGGATCGGCGCTCGCGGCCGCTTCCGCCTCGCTCGGCGACCGGGTGCACCTGGAGCTTTCCGTCGCCCACAATTTTGTCTGGCTGCAATGGCTGGCGGAGGAGGTCACGAAGCTCGGCCTGCGCGCCACGCCGAGCATCGGCAATTTCCTGCTCGTGCATTTCTCCGACGCGAAGGGCAAGGGCGCGGCCGAGGCGGACGCGTTCCTGCGCGAGCGCGGCCTCGTGCTGCGCCGCGTCGCCGGCTACGGCTTTCCCGACGCGCTCCGCATGACGGTCGGGACCGAGGAGGCGAACACCCTCTTCATCAAGGCGCTCTGCGATTTCCTGGCCGCCGGGTCATGAGCGATACGGAGTTCGAGCCGTTCGAGAAGGTCGCGCTGATCGGCATCGGGCTGATCGGCTCCTCGCTCGCCCGCGTCATTCGCGAGCGACACCTTGCGCGGTCGATCGCGGTCGCGACGCGGAGCGCGGAGACGCTCGTCCGCGCGAAGGAACTCGCGCTTGGCGACAGCTACAGCAATTCGAGCGCCGAGGCGGTGCGCGGCGCCGATCTCGTCATCGTGTCCGTGCCGGTCGGCGCATCGGGGCAGGTCGCCGAGGAGATCGCCGGTGCGCTTGCACCCGGCGCGATCGTCACGGATGTCGGATCGACCAAGGCGTCGGTCATCGCGCAGATGCGGCCGCACATGCCCGCTCATGTGCATTTCATCCCCGGGCACCCGATCGCGGGGACGGAGGAGTCCGGCCCGGACGCCGGCTTCGCCAAGCTCTTCACCGGGCGCTGGTGCATCCTGACGCCGCCGCCCGGAACGGAGCCCCGGGCGCTGGAAAGATTGACGCGCTTCTGGCAGGCGTGCGGCTCGAATGTCGACCGGATGGAGCCGGACCACCACGACATGGTGCTGGCGATCGTCTCGCACCTGCCGCACCTCATCGCCTACAACATCGTCGGCACCGCCGAGCACCTCGAGGCGGTGAGCAAGTCGGAGGTGATAAAATATTCCGCTTCCGGCTTCCGCGATTTCACCCGTCTCGCCGCCTCCGATCCGACGATGTGGCGCGACGTCTGCCTGCATAACCGCGACGCGATCCTGGAGATGCTCGGCCGTTTCACCGAGGATCTCTCCGCCCTGCAGCGCGCGATCCGCTTCGGCGACGGCAACGCGCTCTTCGATCTCTTCACCCGCACCCGCGCCATCCGCCGCGGCATCATCGACGCGGGGCAGGAGACGGCGGCGCCGGATTTTGGGCGCGAGCACAAGAGCGACACGTAGCGCGACGCCGACACCCCCACCGTCGTCATGCCATGGCTTGACCATGGCATCCATTCCGTTGCGCAGGCGACAGTCGCGACCGTTTCGGACTGGGTTGCCGGGTCAAGCCCGGCAATGACGACCGTAGTGGGCTGTCTCGGCTTACAGCGGCACGCGCGGGAGACCCACTTCGACCGGTCCGATCTTCGCGTTGCCGCGGACGATCTCCAGCGTCAGCTCGCTCGCCGGCTTGCCGTCGAGCGTCGTTGCCTTGCCGAAGGCGAAGAGCCCGCCGGCTACCGCGTTGCCGAGCTTCTGCCATTTCTGCGGCAGCGCGGCGATGACGGCGGGCAGCGCCTCCGCGCCGCCGACGCGCAAGATCATCTGGCCGTCCAGGATGCCCTCGGCATCGACCGCGATGTCGCCCGCGACGCGGAATTTCGCACCGCCGCTTTCGAGATAGACGTCGATGCCGCGCGCCCAGACCGGAGCCTGCATGCCGGCGCGGCCGG
>JBBQVL010000087.1:0-17858 GCA_038211615.1 Hyphomicrobiales bacterium | reverse complement strand
TTGGGTTTGGCATTGGGCAGGCCAAATGTGATACATGCTGCCGTGCTCCAGGGCGCGGCTGGGACGAGTTTCGTGGAAGCGGCTATCCGCCTCCAGCGCTACGAAGGCGCGGGCGATAGCCGGGCGGAAAGCGGGCAGCCGAGCCCACAGGATAGGAATGAATGAGCGATACGACCAGTACCGATAAGACGCTGCGTGTTGGGGGGCGGAAGCCGCTCTCGCTGAAGCGCGACACCGACACAGTTCGCCAGAGCTTCTCCGGCGGCCGCTCGAAGGCTGTCGTCGTCGAGAAGAAGCGCAGTCGCGTCGCGGGTCCCGCCAAGCGCGCGGACGCGCCGGCGCCGGTTGAAGAGGCGCCCGCTCCGGTCGAGGTTGCGCGTCCGCGCGTCGCCCCGAAGCGCCCCGACATCGAAGCACAGGCTCCGGGGCAGACCCCGGCGCAGCCGCGCGCCCGCACCGGCGGCGTGGTGCTGCGCACGCTGACCGAGGCCGAGCGCGACGCGCGCGAGCATGCGCTGCAGGAAGCGCGCGTGCGCGAGGCGGAGGAGCGCCAGCACGCCGAAGTCGAGGCCCGCCGCCGCGCCGAGGAAGACGCGCGGCTCGCCCGCGAGCGCACCGAGGCCGAGCGTCGCAAGGCCGAGGAGGAAGCCCGCAAGCAGTCCGAGGATCAGGTCCGCCGCCGCGCCGAGGACGAAGCGCGTCGCCGGCTCGGCGACGATGCCGTGCCGCAGGCCCGCACCGAGACCACCACGGCGACCGAGACACCGAGTGCGGCGCGCGCCCCGGGCCTGCTGCGCCCCGCCGTCGCTCCGAAGCGCCTCGATGCCCTGAAGCCGACGCGTACCAAGGCCGCCCCCGGCGGCCAGCGGCAGCGCGGCCGCCTGACCGTCACCAACGCGCTCGAATCGGCCGAGAGCGAGCGCGAACGTTCGCTCGCCTCCGTGCGCCGCAAGCGCGAGAAGCAGCAGCGCCAGCTGCATGGCTTCACGCCGACGCAGGAGAAGATCGTCCGCGACGTGGTGATCCCCGAGGCGATCACCGTGCAGGAGCTCGCCAACCGCATGGCCGAGCGTGCCGTGGATGTCATCCGGCTGCTCATGAAGGACGGCCAGCTCGTCAAGATCACCGACGTGCTCGACGCCGACACCGCGCAGATCGTCGCCGAGGAGCTCGGCCACCATGTCCGCCGCGTCGCTGCGGCCGACGTCGAGGAAGGGCTTTTCGACAATCCCGACGCGCACGAGACGCTGTTGCCGCGTCCGCCCGTCGTCACCATCATGGGCCATGTCGACCACGGCAAGACGTCGCTGCTCGACGCGATCCGCGAAGCGAATGTCGTGGCGACCGAAGCCGGCGGCATCACGCAGCATATCGGCGCCTACCAGGTCGTGAAGAACGGCCAGAAGATCACCTTCATCGACACGCCGGGCCACGAGGCCTTCACCGCGATGCGCGCCCGCGGCGCGCAGGCGACCGATATCGCCGTGCTCGTCGTGGCGGCCGATGACGGCGTCATGCCGCAGACGATCGAATCGATCAATCACGCCCGCGCCGCCGGCGTTCCGATCATCGTGGCGATCAACAAGATCGACAAGCAGGGCGCCGATCCGACGCGCGTCCGCACCGAGCTTCTCTCGCACGAGATCGAGGTGGAATCGATGGGCGGCGAGACGCTCGACGTGGAGGTTTCGGCCACCAAGCACACCAATCTCGACAAGCTGCTGGAGGCGATCCTCCTGCAGGCGGAAATCCTGAACCTGCAGGCCAACCCGGACCGCGCGGCCGAGGGCATCGTGGTGGAGGCGCAGCTCGACCGTGGCCGCGGACCGGTGGCGACCGTGCTCGTGCAGCGCGGCACGCTGAAGGTCGGCGACATCATCGTGGCGGGCGGCGAATGGGGCCGCGTCCGCGCCCTGATCGACGCGCTCGGCGAGCAGATCCGCGAGGCGGGACCCTCGACGCCGGTCGCGGTGCTCGGCTTCCAGGCGACGCCGGAGGCCGGCGACCGGCTCGGCGTTGTCGAGAGCGAGGCTCGCGCCCGCGAAATCACCGCCTATCGGCAGAACCTGAAGCGCGAGAAGTCGGTGGCGCATGCCGCCGGCGCGCGCGGCTCGCTCGAGCAGATGATGCACCGTCTTTCGGTGCAGGGAAAACGTCTGTTCCCGATCCTCATCAAGGGCGACGTGCAGGGCTCGGTCGAGGCGATCGTGCAGGCGCTCGACAAGCTCGGCACCGAAGAGGTGGCGGCGCAGATCATGCATGCCGGCGTCGGCGGCATCACCGAATCGGACGTGAGCCTCGCGGCCGCCTCCGAAGCGCCGATCATCGGCTTCAACGTGCGCGCCAACGCACAGGCGCGCGCCGCTGCCGAGCGCGAAGGCATCGAGATCCGCTACTACAACATCATCTACGACCTCGTGGATGACATCAAAGCGGCGATGTCGGGCCTGCTCTCGCCGGAACGGCGCGAGACCTTCCTCGGCAACGCGCAGATCCTGGAGGTGTTCAACATCTCCAAGGTCGGCAAGGTCGCCGGCTGCCGTGTCACGGACGGCAAGGTCGAGCGCGGCGCAAGCGTCCGCCTGATCCGCGACAACGTCGTCATCCACGAGGGCAAGCTCTCGACGCTAAAGCGCTTCAAGGACGAGGTGCGCGAAGTGCCGGCGGGGCAGGAATGCGGCATGGCCTTCGAGAAATACGAGGACATGCGCGCCGGCGACGTCATCGAGTGCTACCGCGTCGAGGAGATCGCGCGGACGCTTTAACGCGTTCGTGCGCGACACAGGACGCGGGCGTTCGAAGTTTTCGAATTCATTGATGTCGTCATCGCCGGACTTGATCCGGCGATCCATTCCGCGACGGTAAATCTCTCTCGCCGGCAACGGAATGGATGCCCGGGTCAAGCCCGGGCATGACGACAACTCTAGCAGGTTTGCCTAAATTGCCCATGCCGCAGTCTGAAAGCCGCCGTACCGGCCAACCATCGCAGCGTCAGCTTCGCGTCGGCGAACTCGTGCGCCATGCGCTTGCCGATGTCTTCGCGCGGCGCGAGGCGGGGACGGAGTTCGACGGCGTGCTCGTCTCCATCGCCGAGGTGCGCATGTCGCCCGACCTGAAGCATGCGACCGCGCTCGTCGCGCCGCTCGCGGTGAAGGAGCCGGAGAAGCTGGTCGCGACGCTGAACAAGAGCGCCCGCTATCTGCGTGGGAAAATCTCGCCGGCACTCCGCCAGATGCGCCAGATGCCGGACCTGCGCTTCATCCTCGACACGCGCTTCGAGGACGACAGCCGCATCGACCAGCTCCTGAAGTCGCCGGAAGTCGCCCGCGATCTTGGCCCCTCGCTCGGCGAACCGGGCGCCCCCTCCGACAAGGACGCCTCCTGATGGGTCGCCGCGAAAAGGGCCGGAAAGTCGACGGCTGGCTGGTGCTCGACAAGCCGGTCGGCATGACCTCGACCGACGCGGTGGCGCGTGTGAAGCGCCTGTTCGATGCCGCCAAGGCCGGCCATGCCGGCACGCTCGATCCGCTCGCCTCCGGCTCGCTGCCGATCGCGCTCGGCGAGGCGACCAAGACCGTCAGCCACGCCATGGACGGGCGAAAACTCTACCGTTTCACCATCGGCTGGGGCGTCGAGACCACCACCGACGACATGGAGGGGACCGCCGCCGCGACCTCCGAAAACCGCCCCGATGCGGCGGAAATTCGCGCGGTGCTGCCGGAATTCACCGGCGCGATCATGCAGGTCCCGCCGCAGTTCTCCGCCATCAAGATCGCCGGCGAGCGCGCTTACGACCTTGCGCGTGGCGGGGAGGTGCTGGAGCTGGAGGCGCGCGAGATTTCCGTCCACCGCCTCGATCTGATCGAGTGCCCGGACGCCGATCACGCCGTCTTCGAGGCCGAATGCGGCAAGGGGGCCTATGTCCGTTCGCTTGCCCGCGACATGGGCCGGAGGCTCGGAACCCGCGGCCACGTCACCGCGCTCCGGCGCCTGGCGGTTGGCCCGTTCACCGAGGCGGACATGATTTCGCTGGAAAAGCTTGAGGAGTTGCGCCATAACGCCGGCACTTCCGGCGGCCTTGGCGCCGAGGAAGCGTTGCTTTCGGTTGCGACGGCGCTGGACGACATCCCGGCGCTCGCCATGACCGAACGGGATGCGGTCCGTCTAAGACGTGGCCAGGCTGTCATCCTGAGAGGACGGGACGCGCCCGTCACATCCGGCCCTGCCTATGCGATCTTTGGCGGTTTGCCCATCGCGCTTGGCGAGGTCGATCAGGGCGCATTCAATCCCAAGCGTGTGTTCAACCTGTCCGATGGCCGGCAACGGCCCGGCAAGAGAATTGAGGATATGACCGATGTCGATCACAGCTGATCGAAAGCAAGTTCTGATCAAGGAATACGCCACGAAGGAAGGTGACACCGGCTCCCCAGAGGTGCAGGTCGCCATTCTTTCGGAGCGCATCTCCAACCTGACCGAGCACTTCAAGAGCCACGTGAAGGACAACCATTCGCGTCGTGGCCTTCTGAAGCTCGTATCGCAGCGCCGCCGGCTTCTCGACTATCTGAAGTCGCGCGACACGGCGCGCTATTCGGCGATCATTTCGCGGCTTGGACTGCGCCGCTGAACAATTCAGCCGCAGCCGCGGCGGTCGGATCGTAAGGTCCGGCCGCGCGTCCAGATCAAAGCGGGAAAATGGCCATGGCAGGATTGCCGGTCGCTTCTGGGAGCTGGATCGCCAGCCCGAAGCGCCCTGTCGTCTTGCGCATGGCCTGTCCTCGCATACCCAATGACTGAAAGGACTGTCCATGTTTGATATGCAGAGAGTTGAACTCGATTGGGGCGGGCGGAAGCTCACCCTCGAAACCGGGCGCATCGCCCGCCAGGCTGACGGCGCCGTCGTCGCCACCTACGGCGAGACCACCGTGCTCGCGACCGTCGTCTCGATGAAGGAGCCGAAGCCCGGCCAGGACTTCTTCCCGCTGACCGTGAACTACCAGGAGCGCTACTACGCCTCCGGCCGCATCCCGGGCGGCTTCTTCAAGCGCGAAGGCCGTCCGACGGAGAAGGAGACGCTGACCTCCCGCCTGATCGACCGGCCGATCCGTCCGCTCTTCCCCGCCGGCTACAAGAACGAGACGCAGGTCGTCGTGACCGTGCTCTCGCATGACCTTGAGAACGATCCCGACATCGTCGGCATGGTCGCCGCCTCCGCGGCGCTGACGCTTTCCGGCGTGCCGTTCATGGGACCGATCGGGGCGGCGCGCGTCGGCTACATCAACGGCGCCTACGTGCTGAACCCGACCACCGACCAGGTGAAGGAATCGAAGCTCGACCTCGTCGTCGCCGGCACCGCCGACGCCGTGCTGATGGTGGAGTCGGAGGCGCAGCAGCTTTCCGAGGATGTGATGCTCGGCGCCGTCATGCACGGCCACCGCGAGATGCAGGCGGTGCTGAATGCGATCATCAAGCTCGCAGAGCGTTCCGCCAAGGAGCCGCGCGCCTTCCAGGAGGCCGATGTCTCCGCGATCGAAAAGGAGATGCTCGGCATTGCCGAGGCGGACCTGCGCGCGGCCTACCGGCTGACGCAGAAGCAGGAGCGCTACGCCGCGGTCGACGCCGCCAAGGCAAAGGTCACCGCCGCGTTCTTCCCGGAAGGCGCGGAGCCGCGCTTCAGCAAGGAGAAGGTCGCCGGCGTCTTCAAGGAGCTGCAGGCGAAGATCGTCCGCTGGAACATCCTCGACACCGGCAGCCGCATCGACGGACGCGACCTGAAGACCGTCCGTCCGATCGTCTCCGAGGTCGGCGTGCTGCCGCGCACCCACGGCTCGGCGCTCTTTACCCGCGGCGAGACGCAGGCGCTGGTCGTCGCGACGCTCGGCACGGGAGAAGACGAGCAGATGATCGATAGCCTGGAGGGAACCTACAAGGTCGCCTTCATGCTGCACTACAACTTCCCGCCCTACTCGGTCGGCGAGGCGGGCCGCATGGGCTCGCCCGGCCGCCGCGAGATCGGCCACGGCAAGCTCGCCTGGCGCGCCATCCGGCCGATCCTGCCGGCAAGCCATGAGTTCCCCTACACGATGCGCGTCGTCTCCGAGATCACCGAGTCGAACGGCTCGTCCTCGATGGCGACCGTCTGCGGCACCTCGCTCGCCCTGATGGACGCCGGCGTGCCGCTGAAGGCGCCGGTCGCCGGCATCGCCATGGGCCTCATCAAGGAGGACGACCGTTTCGCCGTCCTCTCCGACATCCTCGGCGACGAGGATCACCTCGGCGACATGGACTTCAAGGTCGCCGGCACCGCGGGCGGCATCACCTCGCTGCAGATGGACATCAAGATCCAGGGCATCACCGAGGAGATCATGAAGGTCGCGCTCGGCCAGGCGAAGGACGGGCGTCTGCATATCCTCGGCGAGATGTCGAAGGCGCTTGGGACGGCGCGCGCCGAGCTCGGCGAGCACGCGCCGCGCATCGAGGTGATGAAGATCCCGGTCGACAAGATCCGTGAAGTGATCGGCACCGGCGGCAAGGTCATCCGCGAGATCGTCGAGAAGACCGGCGCCAAGATCAATGTCGAGGACGACGGCACGATCAAGGTCGCCTCGGCCAACGCCGAATCGATCCGCGCCGCCATGAAGTGGATCCAGGGCATCGCGGCCGAGCCGGAGCCCGGCATGATCTACCAGGGCACGGTGGTGAAGTGCGTCGACTTCGGCGCCTTCGTGAACTTCTTCGGCTCGCGCGACGGCCTCGTGCACGTCTCGCAGCTCGCGCCGCAGCGCGTCGCCAACGTCAAGGACGTGGTGAAGGAAGGCGACAAGGTCTGGGTGAAGTATCTTGGCTCCGACGACCGCGGCAAGGTCCGCCTGTCGATGAAGGTCGTGGACCAGAAGACCGGCCAGGAGATCAAGGGCGACGAAGCCGCCGCCTGATCGGCCGCCGCACGGACAGGGAAGGGCGCCCCCGCGGGCGCCCTTTTCTTTTCCTCGGCTCGGGAACTGCCGCCTCGCAAAGGCCTTAAAGAACGCACCTTGTCCTCGCCCGCCGGTCGGGCGAAATTGGCGGCACGCCGGCATCTCGGTGCCGGCGCTGGGCGGCGGGAGGAGCAAAATTGTTCTGGCCCGTCGGGTCTCGGGTTTCATTTTGGCTGACAGGAGAAAAAGCATGCCCTCGTCGCGTATGACTGCCCTGCTGGCTCTGCTTGCGGTGGCTGGCTATCAGAACCGGGACAAGCTCGGAGAGATTCTGGGCAGCATCACCGGCCAGGGGTCTCCCGACGCCATGCCCGGCGCGAACCAGCGTGCGCCCGCCTCGCAATCGAGCGGAGGGCTTGGCGGCTTGCTGGGCGGGCTGTTCGGTGGGGGAGGGCTCGGCGGGCTCTCCGGCGGACTGGGCGACCTGATCAACAGCATGTCGCAGAACGGGCATGCCGGCGCGGCGGACACCTGGGTGCAGAAGGGTCCCAACGCCGACCTCAATCCCGGCCAGCTCGAACAGGCGCTGGGCAGCGACACGATCGACGAGCTCGCGGCCAAGACCGGCCTTTCCCGGGAGGAACTGCTGTCGCGGCTGCAAAGCGTGCTGCCCACGGCCGTCGACAAGCTGACCCCGCAGGGCCGCCTCCCGACGGAGGCTGAATCTTCCCAGTGGAAGGGGTAAGGTTCAGAGCGCCTCGCGTGCGACGCATTCGTTAGGGGAGGAAGTGGTGGGGATCATCTGGACTATCATTATCGGCCTTGTCGCGGGGATCGTGGCGAAGTTCCTCCACCCGGGGAGCAACGAGCCGAAGGGCTTCATCCTGACGGCGATCCTCGGAATCGTCGGGGCGATCGTTGCCACCTATATCGGACAGGCGATCGGCTGGTATCAGCCGGGGCAGGGCGCCGGTTTCATCGGCGCGGTCGTCGGCGCCATCATCGTCCTGGTCATATGGGGAATCGTGGCCCGCAGGTCGGCCCGCTGACCTCGTCGCCAACTCCGGACGCCGGCGTGCCTGTGGCCTGAGCGCGGAAGGGTTCCCGCGCGCAGGCTGGCCGCCGCGACGGAGTCACGCGATCGCCGCGAGCTCCGGCCGGGCGCCTTCGGCCTCCATCTTCAGGAGCTGCTCGAGCGGCATCGGCGGCGCGAAGTAGTAGCCCTGCGCCTCCGAGCAACCCGCGGCGCGCAGGAGTTGCGCGTGCTCGATCGACTCCACCCCCTGTCCGGCGACACGGAAGCCGAGCGAGCGGCCGAGGCTGCAGACGGCGGCGAGCACGGCGCCGCCCTTGTGCGGGTCTTCCATCAGGAACGTCCGGTCCACCTTGAGCTTATCGAACGAGTAGCGGGAGAGGAGCCCGAGGCTGAGCGTCCCGAGGCCGAAGGAATCCATCACGATCCTGACGCCCGCGTCGCGGATCTTCTCCAGCCGGTCGAACGCCATTGCCTCGTTCCGCCCGAGGATCGACTCGTTCACCTCGATCTCGATGCGCCCCGGCGGGATGTTGTGGCTCTTCAGCGTCTCAAGGATGAAGTTCTCGATGCCGTCGCGCTTCAACTGCGTCGCCGAGAGGTTGATCGCCACCTGCCGCCCGGGCGGGATCAGCGCGCAGTCGCGCGCCGCCTGGCGGATGACCCATTCGCCGATCGGCACGACCAGCCCGGTTTCCTCGGCGATCGACACGAAGACCGCCGCCGGCACCAGCCCCTTGCCCGGCAGCCGCCAGCGCAGCATCGCCTCGTAGCCGATGGTCTTGCCCGTCGAAAGCTCGATCTGCGGCTGGTAGAGGAGCTGGAAATGCTCGTTCTGCAGCGCGTGCCGGAGCCCGTCTTCGAGCGTCCGGCGGCTGGCGAGGTCCTCCGCCATCTTCGGATCGAAGAACCGCCAGGTGCGCCGCCCCTCGCTCTTGGCGCGGTAGAGCGCGAAGTCGGCGTTGCGCATCAGCGCAGCGGTGTCGGCGCCGTTCTCCGGCGCCACCGCCACTCCGATCGAGCAGCCGATCTGCAGCTCGTGACCGTCGACGCGGAAGGGGCTGGAGACGAGGTTCAGCACGCGCTCCGCGAGCGGCGCCAGCATCGCCGGGTCGGTGAACTTCGGCACCACGATGGCGAACTCGTCGCCGGAGAGCCGCGCCAGCAGGTCGCCACCGCGCAGCGACGCCTTCAGCCGCTTGCCGCAGGCCCGCAGCAGGCCATCGCCGACCGGATGGCCGAGCGTGTCGTTGACGGCCTTGAAGCCGTCGAGATCGAGCACGAAGAGCGCCGCCTTGTGGCCGTCCGGCTGGAGCCTGGCGAGGCTCTCCGCCATGAACTCCTCGAACTGCTTGCGGTTCGGCAGGCCGGTCAGCTCATCGTGCAGGGCCACGAAGCGGATCGCGGCGTTCTCCGCCGAAAGCTGGCGCTGCCGGTAGCTGAAGCCGGCCATGAACGAGATGAAGGTGATGATCGCCACCCCGCCGCTGAACAGCGCCTCGCGCGCGAAGGAGGAGATCATGTCGGCGATGGTGTTCGTCTGGTCGACGCGCAGGGCGAGCCGGGCGCGCCCGGTCCTTTCCGGCGGCAGGATCACCCAGCTGTGGAAGGGCGCGCGGCCGAACCAGTCGACGCGGTCGAGCGGATAGGACCCGCTCGCGACCTCGTGCAACGCCGTCTTTGCATCTCCGCCGATGGCGCGCGTCAGTTCGGCGGTCGGGTCCGGCCCCTGCACCGCGATCGGAGAGCCTGCGGCCGGAATGAGCAGCACGCGGTCGATGTTGGCGATGTGGAGCGTGCTTTCCAGCGTCTCGGTGCTGGTGCCAGCGAGCTTCGTCTCCAGGTCGCCGCCATTGCGGCTCAGGGATTGTGACCACAGCTCCGCCCGGGTCAGCGCGTCGTCGGCCATCATGCGTCCGATGGCGTATTCCCCGAGCGCATAGACAGCGGCTAGAACCCCGCCTGCCACAAGCAAAATGACGGCGACGGTCGCGAACGGCCTCTTCTCGATTGTCCTCACCTCAAGCCGCCCCCCGGTCACCGTGCCCCCGCACGGCTCGTCCTTCGCAGATACCCGACCCCTCACATACCGCCTGGCCCTTATTCATCCATGAACGCCGCCTGGCCAATTCGACCGGTTACGCGCCGGCGGTGCCCGTCGCGCTCATCTTTTCGCTGGACGCCGCGCTGTCCGCCGCCGTGGCCGCCGCCGAGAAAGCCGCAGTCTCGCGCTTCGGGACCCCGAACAGGAAGCCCTGCACGATCTTGCAGCCGGCCGCCTTCAGCAGCGTCACCTGCTCGCTGGTCTCAACGCCCTCCGCCGTGACATCGACGCTCAGCGTGCGGCCGAGCGCGACGACGGCGGCGACGATGGCCGCCACGTCCGCGTCCTCGGTCAGCTGGCCGACGAAGCTGCGGTCGATCTTGATCTTGTCGAAGGGGAAGTGCGCGAGCGACGCGAGGCCGCTGTAGCGGTTGCCGAAGTCGTCCATCGCGACGCGCACGCCGAGCGCCTTCACGCGCTTCAGCACCTCCATCAACTCCGGCGCATCCTTCAGGAACAGGCCTTCCGGCACTTCGATCTCGAGCCGCTCGGGAGCGAGACCCGTGTCCTTCAGGACCTCGGCGATGGTCTTGTCGATCTCCTGCGAGCGGAACTGGGCTGCCGAGAAATTCACCGCCACGGTGCCGGAATCGAGCCAGCTCGCGGCGTCCTCGCACGCCTTGCGGAGCACCCAGTTGCCGATCGGGCGGATGAGGCCCGTCTCCTCGGCGACGGCGAGGAAATCCGCCGGCGAAAGGATGCCCTCACCGGGGCGCTCCCAGCGCACCAGCGCCTCGTAGCCGCGCAGGCGGCCGGAGGCGAGATCGAGCTGCGGCTGATAGAAGACGACGAACTCGTTGCGGCTCAGCGCCTGGCGCAGGTCGCGCTCGAGCGTCGCGTTGCGCAGCATCTTCTCCTTCATCTCGGTGTCGAAGACGGCGAGCGCGTTGCGCCCCATCGTCTTGGCCTTCGACAACGCATTGTCGGCAGCGCGGAAGAGGAACTGGCCGCTCTCCGCGTTGATCGGGTAGAGAGCGGCGCCGATGCTTGCGCCGAGCGCGATCGTGCTCCCCTCGATCTCGTACGGCTCGCAGAGCGTGGCGCGGATCTTGTCGGCGAGCTGGCGCATCGCGTTCGTCGTCTCGCCCTCGACGATCAGCGCGAACTCGTCGCCGGCGATGCGCGCCACGCCGCCGGGATTCGCGGCGAAGCCCTTCAGCCGCTCGGCCGTGACCCGCAGCACCTCGTCGCCGGCCGCATGACCCCAGATGTCGTTCACCGCGCGGAACCCGTCGAGGCCGAGGATCATCAACCCGACCTGCTGGTCGGCGGCCGCGGCGCGCTCGATCGCATCCTCGAGGCTGAGCGCCAGGCCGGAGCGGGTAGGCACGTCGGTCAGCGGATCGCGCGGCAGCAGGCTCGCGTCGAACGCCTTCTTCGGCTGACCGAAGCCGCGTCCGCGCGTCACCACGAAGGTGACCGCGATCACCGCGAGCACCGCGAGCCCGACGGTTATCATGCCGACGAGGCTGAAGGCGCGCCCGAGCGAATCGAGCGCATCCGTCTGGTTCACCTCGACGAACAGCGTGCCGATCATGCGGCTGTCGGCCACGACCGGGACCGCGACCTTCTTGATCGCCGATTCCGACAGGCCGAACAGGCTGGAGAGGAGCGATGTCTCGGCGACCACCGGCCCGCCGCCCTGCACGACAGCCGCGACCCGATCGATGTCGTTCGGATCGACCATGGCCTGCTGCGGGGATGCACCGGCCATCGCGTCGCTGGCGACGACCTTTCCGGCAAGGTCGAAGTAGGTGTAGCGGACGATGGATGAAAGCGCGCCGGTCGACTCGACCGGTCTCCCCTCGGCCAACTGCGCCGCGAGCGTCTCGGCGGTGGCGATGGCGTCGCCGCTCAGGATGGCCCGCACGAACAGCCGCGAGGCGACGAAAACCGAAAGCCCGAGCGAAAAGCCGACGAGGAAGACGACAATGACGGCGCGATACTTGGAAATGGTCATGGGTAGCCCCACTGGATTACCGCCAGCAAAGCCCATTTCCTGTAAAGAATTTCCTTACTTCATTGTGCCGGCGCCAGGGATAACCGGAGGTATGGCGAACAAATCTATTCGGCCGCGTCCCGCGCCGGCTTTTCGTCGCCCGCCTTGAGCAGGTCGATACGCGGCATCGCCACGATATTGTAGCCGCAGTCCACGTAGTGCACTTCCCCGGTGACAGCCCGGGAAAGGTCCGAAAGCAGGTAGAGCGCCGCGCCGCCGACCTCCTCGATGCCCATCCCCCCGCGCAGCGGCGAGTTATCGCGCTGGTAGTTGAACATCAGCCGCGCGTCGGAGACGCCGGCTCCGGCAAGCGTGCGGATCGGGCCGGCGGAAATGGCGTTGACCCGGACTCCGCCCTCGCCGAAATCGGCGGCGAGGTAGCGCACGGAAGCCTCCAGCGCCGCCTTGGCGACACCCATGACGTTGTAGTTCGGCATCACCCGCGTCGAGCCGCCATAGGTGAGGGTGAGCAGGCCGCCGCCCTTGGGCATCAGCTTCGCCGCCATCCGCGCCACTTCCGTGAACGAGAAGCAGGAGATCAGCATGGTGCGCACGAAATTGTCGCGCGAGGTGTCGGCATAGCGCCCCTTGAGCTCCGCCTTGTCGGAGAAGGCGATGGCATGCACGACGAAGTCGACGCTTCCCCAGGCCGCGCCGAGCGCGTCGAAGACAGCCTGGATCGAAGCCGAATCCTCCACGTCGCAGTGATAGAGCATGGTGGAGCCGAGCGAGGTCGCGAGCGGCCGCACGCGCCGGCCGAAATGCTCGCCCTGATAGGTGAAGGCGAGCTCCGCCCCGGCCGCGGCAAGCTGTTTCGCGATGCCCCATGCGATCGAGTGATCGTTGGCGACGCCCATGACGAGGCCGCGCTTACCGGCCATCAGCGGGCTCATGCGCGCTTCCTCATCCGGCATAACGCTGGAAGACCAGGGTGGCGTTGGTGCCGCCGAAGCCGAACGAGTTCGACAGCACGGTGTTGAGGCGCGCATCGTCGCGCCGTTCGCGGACGATCGGCATGTCGGCGAACTTCGGATCGAGCTCGTCGATATTGGCGCTCTCGCAGATGAAGCCGTTCTGCATCATCAGCAGGCAGTAGATCGTTTCCTGCACGCCCGTCGCGCCGAGCGAATGGCCGGTCAGCGATTTCGTTGCCGAGATCGGCGGACATTTCTCGCCCGACCCGAACACTTCGCGGATCGCCTCGATCTCGCGCTCGTCGCCGATCGGCGTCGAGGTCGCGTGCGGGTTGATGTAGTCGACCGGCTCCTTCACCGTGGAGAGCGCCATCCGCATGCAGCGCGCGGCGCCTTCGCCCGACGGCGCGACCATGTCGAAGCCGTCGGAAGTCGCGCCGTAACCGGTGATCTCGCCGTAGATCCGAGCGCCGCGCGCCTTGGCGTGCTCCAGTTCCTCGATCACGACGACGCCCGCGCCGCCGGCGATGACGAAGCCGTCGCGGTTGGCGTCATAGGCGCGCGAGGCCCTGTGGGGCTGGTCGTTGAAGCCGCTCGACATCGCGCCCATGCCGTCGAAGAGCACCGAAAGCGTCCAGTCGAGCTCCTCGCAGCCGCCGGCGAACATGATGTCCTGCTTGCCGTACTGGATCATCTCGGCGGCGTTGCCGATGCAATGGTTGGAGGTCGCGCAGGCGGAGGAGATGGAATAGTTCACGCCCTTGATCTTGAAGAAGGTGGCGAGCGTCGCAGAGGCGGTCGAGCACATCGCCTTCGGCACCGCGAACGGCCCGACGCGCTTCGCCGATCCGCCGTCGCGCGTCTTGTCGGCGGCCTCCACGATGGCGCGCGTCGACGGCCCGCCCGAGCCCATGATGATGCCGGTGCGCGGATTGGAGATCTCGTCCGCCTCCAGACCGGAATCGCGGATCGCCTGATCCATCGCCACGTGGTTCCACGCGGTGCCGCCGCCATGGAAGCGCATCGCCCGGCGGTCGAGCATCTCGGCCGGATCGAGCTGCGGCGCGCCGTGCACCTGGCAGCGGAAGCCGAGCTCCTTGTACTTGTCCGCGAATACCACGCCGGAGCGCGCCTCGCGGAGGCTCGCCAGCACTTCCTGCGTGTTGTTGCCGATCGATGAGACAATGCCCATGCCGGAGACGACGACCCGTCTCATGGCGCTCTCCTTTTCATCACCAGGACGGCTCGCCCCCACTGCCGCCCGCCGCCGCGTGAATGCGCCTCGATCAGGTCTTGAAGAGCCCGACGCGCAGGTTTGACGCCTGATAGATGGTCTCTCCGTCGGCTTTCAGCCAGCCGTCACCGATGCCGAGGGTCAACCGCGCCCGCACGACGCGCTTCAGGTCTACGCCGTACTCGATGAGCTTGATGTGCGGCAGCACCATGCCGGAGAACTTGACCTCGCCGACCGAGAGCGCCCGTCCACGGCCCTGGCCGCCAAGCCAGCCGAGGAAGAAGCCGAGCATTTGCCACAAGGCGTCGAGGCCGAGGCATCCCGGCATCACCGGGTCGCCCTTGAAGTGGCAGGAAAAGAACCACAGGTCCGGCCTGACCGCGAGCTGCGCGCGGACATGCCCCTTGCCGGCTTCGCCGCCGCTCTCGGAGATCTCCGAGATGCGGTCGAACATCAGCATCGGCGGCAGCGGCAGCTGCGCGTTGCCCTCGCCGAAAAGCTCGCCCCGGCCGCATGCGAGGAGTTCTTCATATTCGTAGCGCGTCGGACGTTCTGTCATCGCCTCTTCCGCCATTGGCTTTCCATCTCGCCGCTGGGGGGCCTCCCGCCGGGCTGTCCATCACGGATCGTTACCGCATCTAACACAGGGTGTCGCTTCAGGAAACGCCCGAGGGCAGCGCGACTCCGGGCTCGGCTTGTCTCACACGCCGCGTTTCCCTATAAGACGAGGCAGAAATACAGGATTTCCGGGCGGTGATGGAAGACGCAAAAATCGGCGGAGGGCAGGGCGACCGCATGGCGGCGCTGCTCCGCCATGCCGGGCTGCGGCCGACGCGCCAGCGCGTCGAGCTCGGGCGCGTCCTCTTTGCCCGCGGCGACCGGCACATCTCGGCGGAGGATCTGCACGCCGAGGCGGACGTGGCGGGCGTCAGGGTTTCGCTCGCGACCGTCTACAACGCGCTGCACCAGTTCACCGAGGCCGGGCTGCTCCGGGAAGTTGCGATCGACGGAACGCGCACGTATTTCGACACCAACGTCAGCGACCACCATCACTTCTTCGTCGAGGGCGAGGGCACGCTGATCGACATGCGCGGCGGCGTGGGCGTCGCCCAGCTTCCTGAGCCCCCCGAGGGCACCGAGATCGTCGCCGTGGAAGTGGTGGTCCGCGTCCGCCGCATACGGCGCTAAAAGCGCCGGTTTCCATCCCACCTCTCCATTTGTCATCCCGGTTTGCCGCGCGAGCGGTAAGACCGGGACCCATACGCTCCGAAGCAGCAAGAACAGCCCAGCGCAGCGGCTCGCTCCAATACGCCGAGCGTATGGGTCCCGGCCTTGGCCTGCGGCCAAGCCGGGATGACAAACTGAAGGGATGAGGAGCCCGCGTCCCCCGCGGCGCTATTCCTTGAACGCCTCGTCCGGATAAACCCCCCAGAGCTTGTCCTGCTCGATCCAGCCGTCATAGCCCTTGACGCTGATCTCGCACCACGCGCCGGTGCACGCCTCGACGTCGGCGATCACCTTCGGCTCGAGATAGGCGATGACCGCCGCCTTCGGATCGGCGCTCCGGTAGGCCGGGAAGGGGCCGCCCTTGTCCCAGGGCGCCACGAGCGCGGTGCGCTTCCCCGCCAGCAGGCTGTGGAAAACCCAGCCCTCCGCCCCCTCCGAGTCGCGGATTTTTCGCCAGTTGTCGAATTCCTGCGTGATCTCCACCGGCAGGTCGGCGCGCACATACGTATAGGCGACGTCGTATTCCTGCCCCGGCCCGCGCCGCACATTCACGTTGTCCGACTTGAGGCTGACGAAGCGCGGCAGCGGCAGGCCTGTGCCGCGGCTCTTGTCCTGCGCCAGCCCGCTTCCCGGCGGCAGCAGCGCTCCGCTGAGCGCGACGGCGAGGCCGGCGGACCAGCGCCAGGAGCGGCGGCAGCGTCGAATCATGCAAGATCCCCCGTTGGCGGCCCGGATCGGCAGGCCGGCCGGATTGGCCGACAGGTCGCCCGCGAACACATACCCGCCGTTTGTTGCGTTTACCGGACCTTTTGTTAAGAGCGTGTATCGCGCGAAAACGGCCTCTTGCGGGCAAGCGAGGTTATCCCGCCGATGACGAGAGCCAAGCCGCTGGTGATCGTGACGCGAAGGCTGCCGGAGCCGGTGGAGACGCGCATGCGCGAGCTCTTCCAGACCAGCCTCAACATCGACGACCGCGCCATGAGCGCCGACGAGCTTGTCGCCGCCATGCGCCACGCCGACGTGCTGGTGCCGACCGTCACCGACCGGATCGACGCGAAGCTGATCGCCGAGGCCGGTGACCGGCTGAAGCTCATCGCGAATTTCGGCAACGGCGTCGACAACATCGACGTCGATGCCGCCGCGAAGCGAAAGATCGTCGTCACCAACACGCCGAACGTCCTGACCGAGGACACCGCCGACATGACGATGGCGCTGATCCTCTCCGTGCCGCGCCGGCTGGCCGAGGGCGCGGCGGTGCTCCGCGACGGGCGGAAGTGGGACGGCTGGTCGCCGACCTGGATGCTCGGCCACCGGATCGGCGGAAAACGCCTCGGCATCGTCGGCATGGGGCGGATCGGCACCGCCGTCGCGCGCCGCGCCAAGGGTTTTGGCCTCTCCATCCACTACCACAACCGCCGCCCGGCCGAGGCGCGGCTGGAGGAGGAGCTGGAGGCGACCTACTGGGAAAGCCTCGACCAGATGCTGGCGCGCGTCGACATCGTCTCGGTCAACTGCCCGGCGACGCCCGCCACCTACCACCTCCTGTCGCGCCGCCGGCTGAAGCTGATGCGCGAGGGCGCGGTGCTGGTGAACACGGCGCGCGGCTCCATCATCGACGAGGCGGCGCTGATCGAGCAGCTCGAGGCGGGCGCGCTCTCCGGCGCCGGCCTCGACGTCTTCGAGAACGAGCCGGCGGCCGACCCGAAGCTCATCGCGCTGGCGAAGAGCGGAAAAGTGGTGCTCCTCCCCCACATGGGCTCCGCCACGCTCGAAGCCCGCATCGACATGGGCAACACCGTGATCGTCAACATCCGCACCTGGATGGACGGGCATAAACCACCAGACCGCGTGCTGCCGGGGACGGTGTAGGGGCGGCGGGGCGGCATTCCCCTCCCCCTTGCCTGCCCGGCGAAGCCCGAAGGGCGAAGACGGGCGGGGAGGGGTTAGGGGAGGGGTAGCGCCGACGCGCGCAAAAGCCTTCTCCCCGGGAGGGAGAAGGTGGCTGCGGAGCAGCCGGATGAGGGGGAGGCCTCCGATTGGGCCTCTTCAGCAAATCGCAGACCTCCCCCTCTCCCGAGGTCGGCCAAGGCCGGACCCCACCCTCTCCCTCAAGGGGAGAGGGCCCGCGCCCGGCGCCGCTTCAAACTCGCGGATGAGGGGTGCGCGAAGCGACTGGAGAAACATCGCGGGCCTGACACTCCATGACGAGCGTCGGCCCCATGCTCCCCTCTCCCGAGGTCCGGCCAAGGCCGGACCCCACCCTCTCCCGCAAGGGGAGAGGGCTCGCGCCCGGCGCCGCTTCAAACTCGCCCCGCCTTCTCCCCTCGCGGGAGAAGGCGCCCCTTGTTCTTGCCAAAGGGGCGGATGAGGGGTGCGCGAAGCGCTGGCGCAGGCATCGCGGGCCTGACACTCGATGACCCGCGCCGGCGTCAT
>JBBQVL010000086.1:0-17952 GCA_038211615.1 Hyphomicrobiales bacterium | reverse complement strand
CATCGCCCCTACAATGTCCGCCACCTGCTCGTCCGCGCCGGCGAGGGCGCCCTCTACATCGTGATGCAGGTAAAGCGGAAGGGCGCGGACATCGACTATCACGAGGTGATGTACGCGAGCGACGGCCGGCTGCTGGCGGAGCTGGCGCCGGCGATCGCCGACACCATCCTCGGCTCCGACAGCGCGGTCCTGGCGATCGATCCGCGGTTCCTGCCGGCGGCGCGGGACTGGGAGCGCGAGACGCTGCGCCTGCCGCGCTGGTACAGGTCGCCGCGCGTTTTGCCCGGAAAGATCGACCACCTCTACGGGGAAGTCGCCCTGCTCGACCTGAAGCTTCCATGAGGGCGGCGGGGAGCACCGGCCGGCGCAATCCGCCGCATCGCAAACCCTGCCCCAAAACCGATTCCACGCTATGCTGCCGCGCATGAACGAAATCGCCCGCCCCGAGATCGACACCCGGCTCTTCCGCCGCGTGATGAGCCACTTCGCCACCGGCGTGACGGTCATCACCGCCGCGCACGAGGGCGAGGTGCGCGGCATGACCGCCAACGCCTTCATGTCGGGATCGCTCGAGCCGCCACTCTGCGTCGTTTCCATCGCCAAGCGCGCGCATATGCATGAGGTGATGCGCACCGCGCGTCATTTCGGGGTGAACATCCTCGCCGAAAGCCAGGTGGAGATCAGCGAGCACTTCGCCGGCAAGCCCAACATGGGGCTGGCGGTGGAGTTCGAGCAGAGCGGTCCGGCTCCGATTCTCGCCAATGCCTGCGCGCGGATTCTGGCGGAGACGGTGGGCCGCCACGATTGCGGCGACCACACGATCTTCATCGGCCACATCCTGAGCCTCGACACCGACGACCGCCCGCCCCTCCTCTATCATGCCGGCCGCTACCGGGGCCTCGACAAGGGGCGGCTCGCCCACGATGTCGGCGTTCCGGAATTCTGGTAGCCGCCGCGGTCCGATCATCGAACCGTGATGGGCCGGCGCCCGCCGCGGCGGAACGCCTCGCGCGTGCCTCCGTTCAGCCCATCGGCGCTGGACTACTGTCGGCGGGCCGTGAGGAGATCGAGATGAGACGTGGTGCGACATCGCTTGCTGCCTTCACGGCGGCTTTTCTGGCTTCGGGCGCCGCTCTGGCTGCCGGGGAAATGCCGGCGGACATGCTCACCGGCGCCAAGGCGTTCGGAAGCTGGGAACAGGCGAAACCGGGCGTGACGCGGCTGATCAAGCCGAGCGATCTTCCCCCGCCGTTCAACACGAAATCGGCGAGCAACGCGCCGGGTCAGGCCGCGAAGCCAGCCGACGCCAGGCCGCAGGTCCCGGACGGCTTCACGGTGAGCGAATTCGCCACCGGCTTCACGCAGCCGCGGGTGATCGAGATCGCCCCGAACGGCGATGTCTTCGTCGCGGACAGCGGCGCGGGCCAGATCGAAGTGTTCCGGATGGCGGACGACGGCTCCGTGGCGAAGAAGGAGGTCTTCGCGACAGGTCTCGACCAGCCCTACGGCATTGCCTTCTACCCGGCCAGCGATCCCAAATATGTCTACGTGGCGAATACCGGCAGCGTGGTGCGCTTTCCCTACAAGGCTGACGACATGAAGGCTTCCGCGGCGACGGAGACAATCGTTCCTTCGCTTCCCGTCGGCCATCACTGGACACGCGACCTCGCCTTCTCGCCTGACGGAAAGACGCTCTACGTCTCGGTCGGGTCGGGGTCCAATCTCGGCGAGGGAACGATGGAGGGGGACGCGCCGCAGGGCTTCATCGAAAACCATCCGCTCGGCGCGACATGGAGCGAGGAAGAAAACCGTGCCGACGTGCTCGCCTTCGACCCGGACGGCAAGAACCAGCGCATCGTCGCGACGGGGCTCAGGAACTGCTCGGGCATGACGGTGCAGCCGGCGACCGGCGCGCTCTGGTGCGTGGTCAACGAGCGCGACGAACTCGGCGACGACCTTCCTTCCGACTACGCCACGCACGTCGCCGATGGCGCATTCTACGGATGGCCCTGGTATTATATCGGCTCGAACGAGGACCCGCGGCTGAAGGGCAAGCGCCCCGACCTCGCCGGCAAGGTCACGATTCCCGACGTGCTCTTCCAGGCGCATTCCGCCCCGCTCGGCATCGCCTTCTACGAGGGAAGCGCCTTCCCGACGGAGTACAAGGGCGACGCCTTCGTGGCGATGCACGGCTCGTGGAACCGCGACCATCGCACCGGCTACAAGGTGGTGCGGCTGCTCTTCGACGCTTCCGGCAAGCCGACCGGCGCCTACCAGGACTTCATGACCGGCTTCGTGCTCGACGATCAGTCGGCGTGGGGTCGCCCCGTGGACGTGACGGAGGCGAAGGACGGCTCGCTGCTCGTCAGCGACGACGGCAGCGGCACGATCTGGCGCGTGACCGCCGACAAGCAGGCGGCGTCCAGCAACTAGACCCGGCGCTTCGGCCAAAACGGATCGCCGCCGCTGGCGGCGATCCCTGCCTCAGGCGCTGGAAGGAGGCCGAAGCACGCGGACGACAGCGTCAGGCGGCGCGCTTCATGGCCTCGTCGGCGGAGAGGCGGTTCTCGCGCGTGCCGGAGACGATGATCTCCAGCACTTCGTGCTCGTTGGTGTTCTTGACGTAGCGCTCGCCGACATTCTCGCCACGCTTCAGCACCATCACCCGGTCGCCGACCGCGAAAATGTCGACCAGGCGATGCGAGATGATGATCTGCGCGACGCCCTGCTTCTTCAGCTCGAGCATCGTCTCCAGCAGCCGGTCCGTCGCCATGACCGAAAGGTTGGCGGTCGGCTCGTCGAGGATCACGACGCGCGGCTCGAACGAGATGGCGCGGGCGATGGCGACCGATTGCTGGCGTCCGCCCGACAGGCTCTCGACGCGCTGGAACACGGAGTTCACGTCGACCTTCAGCCGCTTCAGCACGGTGTCGGCTTCCGCATACATCCGGCGGCGATCGATGAACGGACCTTTGCGCGGCCAGCGGCCGAGGAAGATGTTCTGCGCGACGTCCATGTTCCCGCAGAGCGCGAAGTCCTGATAGATCATCTCGATGCCGACGGCGCGGCTTTCGTGCGGGCTCTTGAAGTGGACCGGCTTGCCGGCGACGAGAATGTCGCCGCTGTCGCGCTGGTAGGCGCCGGTCATGATCTTCATCAGCGTCGACTTGCCGGCGGAATTGTCGCCGACCAGACCGAGGATCTCGCCCGGATAGAGCGTGAGATCGACGTCGTTCAGAGCGGTGACGGCGCCGAACGATTTCTGGATGTGCCGCATCTCGACGATCGGCTGCTGGTTGGCGTCAGGCATGGGCAGTTTCCCGTCGTGACTTTCGCTTCCGGTAGGAGTCGCGCAGCGACCCCAGAAGGTCGGCCTGGCGCAGCCAGATGTCGATCAGCACCGCGGCGAGCAGGATGCCGCCGATGAACACGTTGACCCAGACATTGGGGAGGACGAACGAGCCGCCGTTCGCCGTGATGATCTGCAGCGAGAGCAGCGCGCGCAGCAGCGTGATGACCGCCGCGCCGGCGAGCGCCCCGATGATGGTGCCATAGCCCCCGAATATCGAGCCGCCGCCGATGATGACGGAGGCGATGCCGTCCAGCTCGCGGAACTGCCCGGCGGTCGGCGTGAAGCTCCGGTAGAAGGCGATGTAGATGCAGCCGGCGAAGGCGGCGCAGAGCGCCGAGAAGATCAGGCTCATCGCCCGCACGCGGTTGGTGTTGATGCCGGCATAGTCGGCGGCGCGCCGGTTGCCGCCGGTCGCGTAGACCTGCTGGCCCCAGACCGTGTAGCCGAGGAAGATCCCGGCGACGATGGCGAGCAGCGCCATGAAGATGCTCTGCACGCTGAGCGCGGCGGCGATGTTGTAGAGGAGCGAGCCCTCCGGCGGCGCGATGTTGAAATAGCGGAACGCCTCGATCAGCTTGCGGCCGATCAGGTTGAAGTTCTCCGGGAAGCCAAAGAGCTCGCGGCCGGAGACGATCCACGCCGAGATGCCGCGCGCCGTATAGAACATGCCGAGGGTAGCGACGAACGCCGGCAGGCCGAAGCGCACCGTGACGAGCGCGTTGACGGCGCCTGCGAGGCAGCCGCCGAGCAGCGCGATCACCACCGCCATCCACGGATCGTAGCCGAGCGTCTTCATGAAGAAGGCGCAGAGCGCGCCGCTCATCGCCAGCACCGAGCCGACCGAGAGGTCGATGTCGCCGTTGGCGATGACGAAGGTCAGGCCGATCGAGACGAGAGCGACCTCGGTGAAGGCGAGGATCAGGTTGAAGCTGTTGTCGAGGTTGGCCCAGAAGTCGGGGCGCAGGTAGAAACCGGCGAGCCACAGCACGATCGCGATCACGATCGCGGCGGCGTCGCGCCGCGCGAAGAGCTTGCCCAGCCGGCTCGCGCCGAGCGCCCGGTCCGACGCGGAGGTCCCCTTGGTCTGCACGCCTTCGATGGCGACGCCGCCGACGTCCGGCGCGGGCGGCACCGGCAGGCCGCGAAGGCGCGCCCACATTCGCCCAACCGCGTTGCGCCGGATCAGCCAGGGCTCGACCAGCACCGCGATGATCAGGATCAGCCCGAGGAACGCCGGCACGGCGCCCGGCGGAAGCTGGGCGACCGAGTTGATCTTCATGTCGACGTCGCCGACCTTCATGATGCGCGTGATCGGGATGCCCTCGCGCAGCACCTTGTCGATCAGCACCACGAGGATGACGCCGAGGCTCGAGCCGATGATCCGGCCGCGGCCGCCGAGAATCGAGGCGCCGCCGACGATGACCGAGGCGATGACGATCAGCTCCAGCCCCTGCCCGGACTGGGCGATCATGCCGCGATCCTGCGATACCTGCATCAGGCCGCCGACAGTCGCGCAGAAGGCCGACATCAGATAGGCGCGCATCCGCACCCAGCGCGTCGAGATGCCGGCATAGGTGGCGGCGAGCTCGTTGCCGCCGGTCGCGAACGTCTGGTAGCCCATGCGGGTCTTCGCCAGCAGGAAGGCGCCGACGACCGCGAACAGGATGAAGACGAAGATCTGGTTGTTGAAGCCCCAGGAATTGTTCTCGCCGATGGCGAAGAAGGTGGGGAAATCCTTCGCCTTGTCGATGTAGGAGATCGTCTTGCCGCCGGAGAGCCCGGTGACGAAGCCGCGCCCGATGAAGAGCATGGTGAGGGTGGCGATGAAGGCCGGCACCCGCAGGAACGTCACCAGCGTTCCGTTGATCAGGCCGATCAGCAGGCCGATCATCACGCTCCAGCCGACCGCCGCGACGATGCCGGCGTCGAAGTAGGAGCGCGAAAAGGCGACCGAGAACACGACGGCGATCACGCCGTAGAGCGATCCGACCGACAGATCGAGATCCTTGTTGACGATGACGAAGGTCATGCCGACCGCCATCACGCCGTAGCGCGCCGCGTCGCGCAGGATCGAGGAAAGCGCCTCGGCGCCGCCGAAGAATCTCGGGTTGATGTAGACCCCGACCAGATAGAGCAGGATCATGAAGACGATCAGCCCCACCTCCCATCCGCCGACCATTTCGATCGGCAGGCGGCGGCGGGCTACGACCGGACTCGCTGTCTCAACGGCAGCCATGTTCGCGGATGACAATCACTCTGGTGAAGAAGGCGGAGGGGGCCCAGGGGCCGCCTCCGCCGAGTGCATCGAAGCCCTAGTTCTCGAAGCGCTTGCCGACCGTCTCGACATTGTCCTTCGTGACGACCTGGGCGCGCGTGTCGACGTTAGCCGCCGCCACGCCGCGGTCGATCTGCAGGTAGAGCTGCATGACCGGCCAGAAGCCCTGGATGAACGGCTGCTGCCCGAGCGAGCCCGTGAGCGCGCCGGACTTGATGCCTTCCAGCTGCTTCGGTCCGAGGTCGTAGCCGAACGAGCAGATCTTGCCTT
The DNA here is from genome assembly GCA_038211615.1 of Hyphomicrobiales bacterium. Lineage (GTDB taxonomy): Bacteria > Pseudomonadota > Alphaproteobacteria > Rhizobiales > Afifellaceae > DASWJZ01. Next base: position 12,055 of record JBBQVL010000086.1, on the reverse strand, counting down.
CCATCTTCTTCTGCGTGATCGCATCGACGATGGCAGGCGTCACGGCGCCGTTCGGTCCGAACATGCCGACCACGTCGCCGCGCGACTCGATCAGGGTCACGAGCGAGCCCGCGATGTCCTGGTCGTTGACGGCGATGCCGATCTTGTCGGAGCCGGCGTCGACGGTGAAGGCGTCGAGCTTGCCGGCGTCGTTCAGAACCTTCACGGCCGCTTCGAAGGCGGCGGTGACGCGGTTGTTGACCTCGACGTTGCCGGCAGTGGTCTGCGAGGGGAAGAGGATCGAGCCCTTCGTCGCGCCGGAATCGAGCACGCACTTCGCCATCGCCGCGCCGCCGATCGCCGCAGCCGCCGCGCTCTGGCCGGTGTGGCTGATGCCATCGCGGTCATAGATCGTCGGGTCGAACGAGTTGGTGGTGGCGACCGGGATGCCCTCGTCGAGCATGTGCTTGACGATGTCGTTATAGGCGCCGACCTGCGGGGTGGTGAGGATCAGGCCGTCGATCGTCGGGTCCTGGATGATCTGGTTCAGGATCTCGATCTCGCGCGGGATGTCGTCGACCGGGGCTTCGGAGCCGAGCATAACGAGGTTCGCGCCGATCAGGTCGGCGGCAACCTTGGCGCCGACATAGACCGGATCGAAGAAGCCGTTGCCGGCGGTGTGGGTCACGATGGCGAAGGTCAGGTGACCGTCCTTCGAGTGGAAGTCCTTCGTGGCGTCAGCGGGCTTCGCGGCGTCCTCGAACGTGTAGCCGCCGACGGCCTTGTTGATGGTGCCTGACGTCTGGGCGTAGGCGCCCGTCACGCCAATCATTAGCGCCGCGGCGCTGGCCGCGGTCAAAAACTGATATCTCATGCTTAAACCTCCCGTCTGGGTCCGTGGGCGGACGCTTGATCCTGACGCGTTTGCTGCGTGCTTTGGATGCTTCCCCCTCAATATACATTTCACCGCCAAAGGGTCGGCGTAAATAGGCAATTTGACCGACGGTCGGAAAAAAGCGCCCGTGGTTAGCTCAGCCGACCTAAAGGCAGGGTGCGGCGCTACCGGATGAAGCGCTCTACGTAGGCGGCGCCGAGGCCGACCGCTTCGAAATGCCGCTGGCACATCTCGATCTTGGTGAACACGTCCTCGTAGCCCTGCACCTTGCCGTCCGGGTCGACGTAGATCATCGCCCCGTTCACCTGGAACATGGTGATCATCTCCGGCACGTGCGCCTCCACGACGAGCGTATGCGTCTCGCCCGGCGCCTCGTACACATAGGCTCCCTCGGTCGCCGTCCAGTCGTGCTCCAGATAGTGCCACTTGCCCTTGATGACGTAGCCGTGCACCGGCTGCGGATGGCGGTGGCGCGACAGCACCCCGGACTTCCGAACGCGGAGAAGGTTCTGCCAGTAGCCGCGCGTGGCCGAGAGGCAGAGCGGGCGGAACCACACGTTCTCCGCCTGCGGCACCCAGAGGCGCTCGTCGGTCGGCACGGTGTCGGGGATGACGAGCTCCGGCGGCGAATATTCGGGCTGCGGGTGGCGGTAGGGGATGCGCTTCTCGTCCGCCGCCTCGGTGAGCCCCGCCCGGCTCGGCATCTTGTCGTGGATGTCCATGTTCGTGTCGGCTCCGCAGGCAGTATCCACCGCCATCCCGGTTTGTCATCCCGGTTTGCCGCAAAGCGGCAAGACCGGGACCCATACGCACTGATAGCGAAGAATGGGATAGCGAAGAATGCGCACGATGGCATCTGCCCGATGTTGCGCGCTCCGGCGGGTATGGGTCCCGGTCTTGGCCTGCGGCCAAACCGGGATGACAAAAGAGAGGGAGCCCGCTGTCCTTCCGTCTCACGCCACGAGATAGCCCCCGTCGACCGGCAGCACCGTTCCGGTGACGAAGCGTGCTGCGTCGGAGAGCAGGAAGAGCACGGCGCCGGCCACGTCCTCAGGCTTCCCCCAGCGCGCCATCGGCGTGCGTCCGACGATGCCGGCTGACCGGGCCGTATCGGCGACGGCGGGGGCGGTCAGCTCCGTCTCGATCCAGCCCGGCGCGACCGCGTTGACGCGGATGCCTTCCGGCGCCCATGCGACGGCGAGCGACTTCGTGAGCTGCGCGACGCCGCCCTTCGACGCCGCATAGGCCGGCGCGTGCGGCGCGCCGAAGAAGGCATACATCGACGCGGTGTTGACGATCGCGCCCTTCGCCGCGGCGAGCTTCGGCCTGGCGGCTGTGCACAGGCGCATGGTGCCGACGAGGTTCACCTCCAGCACTCGCTGAAAATTCGCGATCTCGTATTCGCCGCCCTGCCGGACGAGCGTCCCGGCGCAGTTCACCAGCGCGTCGATGCGCGGGCAGCGCTCGATCAGCGCCGTGACGGATTTTTCGTCGGTCACGTCGAGCCGCAGCGGCTCGATGTTCGGATCGGGGGCGAAGGCCGCGATCTCGTCCGCGCCGATCCCGCCGGCGAAGACCCGCCATCCCTCCTGCGCCAGCGCGCGGGAAATACCCTCCCCGATGCCCCGCGTCCCGCCGGTGACGATTGCGAGGCGGCTGGGCCGATCGGCGGCTTCCGGTGCGGACATGCAGGGACCCACGCGTTCTGAATTGGGGCGGACACTAGGCCGTCCGGGTGCCGGCGGCCAAGCCGCGTCGGGCACGTTTACGCTGCCTTAGCGTCGCGGCTGCTAGGAAGGGCCGGTGCAGCAAAAGCTCTCCATCGTCCACGTCACGCGGAGTCCCGTCGGGGGGATTTTCCGGCATATCTCCGACCTCGTCTCGGCGCAGGCGGCGGCCGGGCATGCGGTCGGGCTGATCTGCGATTCCACCAGCGGCGGGGCGCTGGAGGATGAGCGCATCGCGGCATTGAGCCCGCAATTGCCGCTCGGCGTGGCGCGAATTCCGATGGGGCGCTCGATCGGTCCCGGCGACCTGCCGGCAACCCTCGCCGTCGCGCGGCAGCTCGCCAAGATGCGGCCCGACGTCGTGCACGCCCATGGAGCGAAGGGCGGCGTCTACGGGCGCCTCGCCGCCGCGTTCGAGCGCCGCAAGCGCCGCGGCGTCGCCGCCTTCTACGCGCCGCATGGCGGCAGCCTGCACTACGACGGCGCCTCGCTCTCCGGCCGCGTCTATTTCGGCGTGGAGCGGGCGCTGGAGCGCCTCACCGACGGGCTGATCCATGTCTCGGCCTACGAGGCCGAGGCCTACCGCCGCAAGGTCGGGACCCCGCGCTGCCCGGCACATGTCGTGCTGAACGGGCTCCGCCCGGAGGAGTTCGCGCCGATTGTCCCTGCGTCCGACGCCGCCGATTTCCTCTTCATCGGCGAGCTGCGCGCGCTGAAGGGCGTCGATGTCTTCATCGACGCCGTGGCGAAGCTCCAAAGCGAGGGCCATCCGGTGCGCGCCGCGATCGTCGGACCTGCGACGCCGGAGGATGCGCGGCTTTACCGCGACATGGCGAATTCCCGGGCGCGCAACGGCTCGATTGTGTTCCATGCGCCGATGCCGGCGCGCCGGGCTTTTGCGCTGGCGCGCACGGTCGTCGTCCCGTCGCGGGCGGAATCGCTGCCCTATCTGGTGCTGGAGGCGGCCGCCGCCGGAATGCCGCTGATCGCGACGAATGTGGGCGGGATACCGGAGATCTTTGCCGGCGAAGCGCATCGGCTCGTTGCGCCCGGCGACGTGGAAGCGCTTGCCGCGGCGATGCGGGCCGCCCTCGCCGCCCCCGCCCGGATGTCCGCCGACGCCATGCTGCTGCGCGGCAGGGTGGAGCAAAAATTTTCCCTTGCAGTCACCGCGCGACAGATTGAAGACATCTATCGGGCCGCGCTCGAAGCGCGCTATACGAGCCTCCGTGCGAGCGCGGTCGCGGAGGCCGAAGTTTCTCGCTGACGCCGGCACGGGCATTTTTGCCCTCGTGTCTTCCCTGTTTCAGCCGGACGCTCGCAATGTCTGATCGCCTGTCCCATCTCGAGCGGCTCGAAGCCGAGAGCATGCACATCATCCGCGAAGTGGCGGCCGAGTGCCGCAATCCGGTGATGCTCTATTCGATCGGCAAGGACTCCTCCGTGATGCTGCATCTGGCGCGGAAGGCCTTCCATCCGGCCCCGCCGCCGTTCCCGCTGATGCACATCGATACGACGTGGAAGTTCCGCGAGATGATCGCCTTCCGCGACCGGATGGCGAAGGAAGCCGGCATGCGGCTCATCGTGCATACCAACCAGGAGGGCGTGAAGGCGGGGATGAACCCGTTCGACCACGGCCCGAACTATACGCGCGTGATGAAGACAGAGGCGCTGAAGCAGGCGCTCGACCTGCACAGGTTCGACGCCGCCTTCGGCGGCGCGCGGCGCGACGAGGAGAAGAGCCGCGCCAAGGAGCGCATCTTCTCGTTCCGCTCCACGACGCATGTCTGGGACCCGAAGAACCAGCGCCCGGAACTCTGGAGCCTCTACAACACGCGCGTCCATGACGGGGAATCGATGCGCGTGTTCCCGATCTCCAACTGGACCGAGCTCGACATCTGGGCCTACATCCTGCGCGAACAGATTCCGATCGTGCCGCTCTACTATGCCGCCGAGCGTCCGATCGTGGAGCGCAACGGCCAGCTCATCATGGTCGATGACGACCGGCTGCCGCTGAACGGCGAGACGCCCGAGCTGAGGCTCGTCCGTTTCCGCACCCTCGGCTGCTACCCGCTGACCGGCGCGATCGAGTCGAACGCCACGTCGCTCGAAGCCATCGTGGCGGAGATGATCGCCGCACGCACCTCCGAGCGCGGCGGAAGGCTGATCGACAAGGAAGCCTCCGCCTCGATGGAGAAGAAGAAGCGCGAGGGCTACTTCTGATGTTTTTGCTCCCCCCTCCGATGTCATCCTCGGACGCGCAAAGCGCGATCCGAGGACCCAGAGACTCTGACAATTTTCTTGCCCTGGGTTCTCGGGTCGGCGCTGTGCGCCGCCCGAGAATGACGGGGGTTCGGGATTTGCGGACGGGGTTGCCGCGATGAACAAGGAAGCGTTCTCGCTCGAAGCGGTCACAGCCGCCGCCAACGCCGACACGCTCAGGCTTCTCACCTGCGGCAGCGTCGACGACGGGAAGTCGACGCTGATCGGCCGGCTGCTCTACGATTCCCATCTCCTGATGGAAGACCAGATCGAGGACCTGAAGAGCGACTCGGTTCGCCACGGCACGACCGGCGACGAGATCGACTTCGCGCTGCTCGTCGACGGTCTCGAGGCGGAGCGCGAGCAGGGCATCACCATCGACGTCGCCTACCGCTTCTTCGCGACGCCGAAGCGCCGCTTCATCGTCGCCGATACGCCGGGCCATGTGCAGTATACGCGCAACATGGCGACCGGCGCATCGACCGCCGACCTCGCCATCCTGCTCGTCGACGCCAGCAAGGGTCTGCTGACGCAGACGCGCCGGCACGCGATGATCGTCTCGCTGCTCGGCATCCGCAACGTCGTGCTGGCGGTGAACAAGATGGACCTCGTCGGCTTCGAGGAGGCGCCGTTCCGCGCCATCGAGGCGGAATTCGCGGCGCTGGCGGCGAGGCTTTCGATCGAGAGCGTGACCGCCATCCCGATCTCGGCGCGCGCCGGCGACAACGTTTCCATGCGCAGCCAGCGCACGCCGTACTATTCCGGCCCGTTCCTGCTCGAACATCTGGAGAAAGTGGTTCCGGAGGGCACCGCCGCGTCCGGGCCGTTCCGCATGCCGGTGCAGTGGGTGTGCCGGCCGAACGCCGATTTCCGCGGCTTCGCCGGACCCATCCTCTCCGGCCGCGCGAGCCGCGTCGCCCGCATCCTGATCGGCTCGGAGGAGCGGCAGTCCGCGTTCGCCGGGCAGTCGGCGATGCTGACGCTCGCCGACGAGGTCGATGTCAGCCGCGGCGATCTCCTTGCGGCGAGCGACGCGCGCCCGCAGCTCTCCGACCAGTTCGCCGCCGATCTCGTCTGGATGGATGCCGAGCCGATGCTGCCGGGCCGGCAATATCTCCTGAAGAGCATGACGCGCACCGTGCCGGTGCAGGTGACGGAGCTGAAATACCGTTCCGAGGTGGATACGCTCGAGCGCAACGCGGCGAAGGTACTGGAGCTGAACGAGATCGGCTTCGTGAACATCTCGGCCGCGGCGCCGGTCGCCTTCGACCCCTATGCCGAGAACCGTGACACCGGCGGCTTCATCCTGATCGACCGCTTCTCCAATCAGACGGTTGCGGCCGGCATGATCCGCTACGCGCTCCGGCGCGCTTCCAACATCCACTGGCAGGCGCTCTCCGTCGATCGCGCGGCGCGGGCGCGGCTGAAGAACCAGAAGCCCTGCGTGCTCTGGTTCACGGGCCTGTCGGGCTCGGGAAAATCCACCGTCGCCAACCTCGTCGAGAAGCGGCTTTTCGCGAGCGGCCGCCACACGACGATCCTCGACGGCGACAATGTGCGCCACGGCCTGAACCGCGACCTCGGCTTCACCGACGCCGACCGCGTGGAGAACATCCGCCGCGTCGCCGAGGCCGCCAAGCTCATGACCGACGCCGGGCTGATCGTGCTCGTCTCGTTCATCTCCCCCTTCCGCTCGGAGCGCGAGATGGCGCGCGGGCTGATGCCGGAGGGCGAATTCATCGAGATTTTCGTCGATGCGCCGCTCTCCGTGGTGGAGGCGCGCGATCCGAAGGGGCTCTACGCACGCGCCCGCTCCGGCGAGATCAGGAATTTTACCGGCGTCAGCTCGCCCTACGAGCCGCCGATCGAACCGGACATCCATCTCCGCACCGACGCGGCCGAGCCGGAAGCGCTCACCGAACAGGTGATCGCCTACCTGGAGAAGACCGGGCGGCTCGCCGGAGATTGACCGCGGAATCTTCCGCTTTTGTCATCCCGGTTTGCCGCGCAGCGGCAGCGGGATTGGGCTGCGCTCCTCAGGCCATGCCCTTCAGCGCATCCGGTCCAAGCCCGAGGATGTTCGAATCCACGTTGCCGATCGCCGCGACATCGCGGCCGGCATAGTCGATGTTGAGGAGCACGTAGCGGATCAGCGCCAGGTGGGCGCGACGCTTGTCGTTCGCCTTCACCACGATCCAGGGCGCGTGCCTGGTATGCGTCGCCTCGATCATCCGGTCGCGCGCCTCGGTGAACTCATCCCACCGGTGGATGGCGGCGAGATCGACCGGCGATATCTTCCAGACCTTGAGCGGATCGTGGCGTCGGTCGTGGAAGCGGAGAAGCTGCATCTCGTGCCCGATCTCCAGCCAGAACTTGAAGAGATGCGTGCCGCTCTTCGTCACCATGCCCTCGAAGGTCGGCGCTTCGGTGAGGAAATGCTCCGACTGCGCCGGCGTGCAGAAGCCCATGACCAGCTCGACCACGCCGCGGTTGTACCAGGAGCGGTCGAACAGTACCATCTCGCCCGCGGCGGGAAGCTCGCTGGCGTAACGCTGGAAATACCATTCCCCGGACTCGCGGTCGGAGGGCTTGGCGAGGGCCACGATGCGCGCCTGGCGCGGGTTCAGGTGCTGGCGGACGGCGGCGATCGAGCCGCCCTTGCCGGCGGCATCGCGTCCCTCGAAGACGAGCACGGAGCGCCCGCCGGCCTTGGCCTGCGAGGCGAGCAGCTTGACCAGTTCGACCTGCAGGACGGTCAGATCCTTTTCATAGCTCTTGCGGTCGAGCGGTTCGGGATAAGGATAGCCATCAGAGCCGAACGCTCTTTTCTTGATCTCTGGCGGAAGCTTCGGATCGTCGATATCGAAGCTCCGGAAACGGGACGCCTTCTTGCCCATGTCGATTCCACACCCAACGCTCGGCCTGAAGAGCGTCTTTTCGCATTCTCCCGCACGCGGAAGCAATGAATGGTGAGCGCCGCCCCCGGCCCGGCGAATGACAACGGCCCGAATTCCGGCGCGGCGGAGCGGCTGCGCGCGGCGCGCTTCGTGCTCGCAGTGGCGGCCCTGGCGCTTCTCGCCGGCACCGCCTTCTTCGCGCTGCCGCTTCTCTATTCGCTCGCGGCGGTCTTTCTGCTGATCCTGGTCGCCGCGCTGCCGCCGCGACCGCGGCCCGAAGGACGCAGCCCGGGCAGCGGGCGAAGCGGGCACCAGGTCTGGCCCGATACCGCCATGAAGGCGACCGTCGAGGCCTTCCCGCTGGCCGCCTTCGTGCTCGATGCCGGCGGCACCGTGCGCTACGCGAACGTAGCCGCCAGCCGCCTCTTCCCGGCGACGCGGCCGGGCGATGCCTTCACCCTCACCTTCCGCCGGCCGGAATTTTCCGAGGCGCTGGGATTTGCCGGCGCCGGACAGGCCAATTCGGTCGAATTCCGGGCGCCGGGCGAGGCGACGACCACCTATGAGGTGACGCTCAACCCGCTTCGCGCGCCGGGCGGCAGCGTCGGGTTCGTCCTCGTCAGCTTCCACGACGTCTCCGACCGGCTGGCAATCGCCCGCATGCGCGCCGATTTCGTCGCCAACGCCAGCCACGAGCTCAGGACGCCGCTCGCCTCGCTGACCGGCTTCATCGAAACGCTGCAGGGACCGGCGCGCAACGATCCCGTCGCCACCGAGAAATTCCTCGGCGTGATGCTCGACCAGGCCCGCCGCATGCGGCGGCTGATCGACGATCTCCTGTCGCTGTCGCGCGCCGAGATGCGCGCCCACAGCCGCCCGACCGAGCGCGTCGATCTGGTCGGCGTGCTGCGGCATCTCGGCGACGCCATGCAGCCGCTCGCGGCGGAGCATTCCGTCACGCTGACGATCGACGCGCCGGCCGGACCGGTCGAGGTGATCGGCGACCGCGACGAGCTCGTCCAGCTCGTGCAGAATCTGACGGAGAACGCCGTGCGCTACGGGGCGTCGGGGGGCCGCGTCGATATCCGCCTCAAGCAGCGCCCGGACGCCGCCTCGATCGAGGTGCAGGATTACGGGCCGGGAATCGCATCCGAGCACCTGCCGCGGCTGACCGAGCGGTTCTACCGGGTCGATGTCGGGGCAAGCCGCCAGATGAAGGGCACCGGCCTCGGCCTCGCGATCGTGAAGCATATCCTGACGCGCCACGGCGGCAGGCTCGAAATCGAAAGCCGGCCCGGCGAGGGCGCGCGCTTCAGCGTCATCCTGCCGATTGCGCCAGGTGTTAACGGGAAGGCGAATTAGCGTTCTCTGTCAGATACTTGGTCTGTCATTCTATTGTCGCGCAGAAGTCATAGAACCATAGCACCGCGGGCCTAGGGTCCGCCTGCCGCCGCGGGATTGCTGCTGCGGCTCGTCCACGATTTTCGAACTCCAATCAGGGAGAGGCCAGTGAAAATATCCCATGTCGCACTCGCGATCGGGCTCGCCGTCACGGCGGGCATCGGCGCTGCTGCTGCGGCCGACATCTCAGGTGCCGGCGCGACGTTCCCCTACCCGGTCTATGCCAAATGGGCGGACACGTACAAGAAAGAGACCAACACCGGTCTGAACTACCAGTCGATCGGCTCCGGCGGCGGCATCAAGCAGATCGAAGCGCGCACCGTCACCTTCGGCGCGACCGACAAGCCGCTCGGCGGCGAAGAGCTCGACAAGAACCACCTGATCCAGTTCCCGACCGTCATGGGCGGCATTGTCCCGGTCGTGAACATCGAGGGCGTGGCGCCGGGCGACCTCACGCTCGACGGCCCGACGCTCGCGAAGATCTTCATGGGCGAGATCACCGCCTGGAACGATCCGGCGATCGCGGCGCTCAACCCGAACGCAAAGCTCTCCGACGCGGCAATCGCGGTCGTTCACCGCTCCGACGGCTCGGGCACGACCTTCAACTTCACCAACTACCTCTCCAAGGTCTCCGACGACTGGAAGACCAAGGTCGGCGAGAACTCCAGCGTCGAATGGCCGGTTGGCGTGGGCGCCAAGGGCAATGAGGGCGTCGCCGCCAACGTCGGGCAGACGGCCGGCTCGATCGGCTACGTCGAGTACGCGTATGCCAAGCAGAACAAGCTCACCCACACCAAGATGATCAACGCCGCCGGCAAGACGGTCGCGCCGGAAAGCGCGAGCTTCGCTGCCGCCGCCGCGGGCGCCGACTGGTCGAGCGCTCCGGGCTTCGGCGTGATCCTGACGAACCAGGCAGCCGATGCGGCGTGGCCGATGACCGCCGCGACGTTCATCCTGGTCCCGACCGATCCGCAGGATCCGGCCGCCGCCGCCGAGGCGCTGAAGTTCTTCGACTGGGCCTACGCCAACGGCGACGAGGAAGCCGCGGCGCTCGACTACATCCCGATGCCCGATGCTCTCGTCGCAGAGATCAAGAAGGAGTGGGCGAAGGTGATGGGCCAGGACGGCAAGTCCGTCTACGCCGCGATGTAATCCGCCTTCCCGGGGAGGGTCCGAAAGGGCCCTCCCTGTTCTCCCTTCTCCAACATCCGTCCGACTTCTTGACCAGCCGGTCGCGCGGGGGCAGTTGCATGACCGACATGGCACTCGAACGCACAGTCGTATCCAAGGCGTCGCCCGATCGCGCCGCCACTCTCCGCTACTTCCGAATCGGCGACATCACGTTCCGCGGGGTGACCTTCGCCGCCGCGCTGTTCGTGCTCATCCTCCTCGGCGGCGTCATGGTGTCGCTCGTCATCGGCGCATGGCCCGCGCTCAGCACCTTCGGCATCGGCTTCGTCTTCACCGAAAGCTGGAATCCGGTCACCGAGAAATTCGGCGCGCTGGCGCCGATCTACGGGACCATCATGACGTCCCTCATCGCCATGCTCATCGGCGTCCCGGTTTCGCTCGGGATCGCGATCTTCCTCACCGAGCTCTGCCCGATGTGGCTGAGACAGCCAATCGCCACCGCGATCGAGCTGCTCGCCGGCATTCCGAGCATCATCTACGGCATCTGGGGCCTCTTCGTCTTCGCGCCCTTCCTGCAGACGACCGTGCAGCCGTTCCTGATCGCGACCTTCAAGAACGTTCCGCTGCTTCACAGCCTCTTCGCCGGCCCGCCCTACGGCATCGGGATTCTGACGGCCGGTCTGATCCTCGCGATCATGGTTCTCCCCTTCATCACCGCCATCACGCGCGACGTGTTCATGCAGGTTCCGCCGGTGCTGAAGGAGGCGGCCTACGGGCTCGGCTGCACGACCTGGGAAGTGTCGCGCAACGTGGTGCTCCCCTATGCGCGCGTCGGCGTGATCGGCGGCGTGATGCTCGGGCTCGGGCGGGCGCTCGGCGAGACGATGGCCGTCACCTTCGTCATCGGCAACGCGCACCGCATCGCCGCTTCCGTCCTGCAGCCCGGCACGACGATCTCGGCCAGCATCGCCAACGAATTCACCGAGGCGGACGGCGAGCTCTACACGTCGTCGCTGATCGCCCTCGGCCTCATCCTTTTCGTCATCACATTCTTCGTCCTCGCGGCGGCGCGCTACATGCTGCTGCGCATGGACCGCCGGCAGGGGAACTGAGCCATGCGAGCGGGTACCGGCGGCCGCCGCCGCAAGAACTCCATAGCCATGGGCCTCTGCCTCGCGGCGACCGCCTTTGGACTGGCCTGGCTCGTGCTGATCCTCGGCGCGCTGCTCTATGAGGGCTTGAGCGGCCTCTCGATCTCGGTGTTCACGGAGATGACACCGCCGCCAGGAAGCGCCGGGGGTCTTCTCAACCCGATCATGGGCTCGATCATCCTCACCGTGCTCGGCATGGTGATCGGCACGCCGATCGGCATTCTCGCCGGCACCTACATGGCGGAATACGGGCGCTTCTCGCGGCTCACCTACATCGTCCGCTTCGTCAACGACATCCTGCTCTCGGCGCCCTCGATCGTCGTCGGCCTCTTCGTCTACGAGGTGCTCGTCGCGACGGTGGGGCACTTCTCCGCCGGGGCCGGCGGCGTGGCGCTGGCGATGCTGGTCATTCCGGTCGTGGTGCGCACGACCGAGGACATGCTGCTGCTCGTCCCCTCGCCGATGCGCGAAGCGGCCGCCGCGATGGGCATGCCGCGCTGGCTGGTCATCCGCCGCGTCACCTACCGCGCGGCGCGCTCCGGCATCATCACCGGCGTGCTGCTGGCGGTAGCCCGCATCAGCGGCGAGACGGCGCCGCTGCTCTTTACGGCG
>JBBQVL010000085.1:0-18224 GCA_038211615.1 Hyphomicrobiales bacterium | reverse complement strand
GCCCTGAAACTGCCCGCCGTCTCGCGCCCGTATCTTTCGAGATGCGCGAGAATCGCGTCGCGGCCCTCTCTGGAACCGGCGAACGGGGAACGCCCGGGTGTATGCCACGCGGCGTTCTTGTCGAAGAGTTCGGTGAGCAGGTGGAGGTCGGCGGTGTTGAAGGCGTGATAGCCGCGCCGCACGAGGGCGGCATTCTCATCGGATGCCGACGCGCCGTCGTGCCCTGCCATTGCGTGCGATGCGGCTGTCATGGCGGGTCTCCCTGTATCTCCGGCTGTATCTCCGGCGCCCCGTTGGGTCCGGTCCGTGTCAGAGGATGCCCGCGGCGAGTTCCGCGCACATGGGGTGAATTCCCTATGCCGCGGATATTTCCTGCAGCAGGCCGCGCTCCAGCGCGTAGAGCGCGGCGGCGGCGCGGGTGGTGACGCCGATCTTCGAATAGAGGTTCTGGATGTGGTTGTCGGCGGTCTTCGGCGCGATCTCGAGCTGGCGCGCGGCCTCCTTCGCCGTGTGCCCGCCGGCGATGAGGCGCAGGACCTCGATCTCACGCGGCGTCAGTCCCGCCGCGCGGCGCTCCACCGTTTCCCGGCGCGAGGACTGGCCGACGCTGGTGAGCACTGCCTCCACCGCCTCCGGGCAGAGCTTTCCTTCGCGGACGGCGCTGCGGAGCTTCGTCGCCGCGGCGTTGGCGCTGAGCGCGGCGCGGTGGGGCCTTGGCTCCCGTGCGGTCTGGAAGGCCTCGGCGGCGGCGAGGATGCGGGCGGCGGGCGAAAGATCGTTGCCGCGCGCATAGCGATGATAGCCAGTGCCATCGAGGCGCTCGTGATGGCGCAGCACCAGCGCCGCGACCGCCTTGCCTTCTTCCCCCAGCGAGGCTAGCGCGCGCTCGCCATGGTAGGGGTGCAGCCGCGCCGCGTCGGTCTCGCGCGCGGTCAGGGCGCCGGATCGCATCCAGGTCGCGACAGGAACCGCCAGCTCGCCGATGTCGTGCGTGTAGGCCGCCCAGCGGATATCGCGGATGTCGGAAGCCGGAAGCCCCATGCACTTCCCCGCCGCCTCGGCCAGCGCCGCGACGGCGCGCGAATGGCCGAACGTGAAGGGCATCCGCATGTCGATCATGTCGGCGATGGCGAGATAGGCCTCCTCGCACGCGTCCTCGCCGAGGACCGCATGGGGGAGGGGTTCCAGCGCGAGGATCGTCTCGCGATCGACCGGCTCGTCGAGGTCTTCGAGGAAGCGGTTCACGTCGGCCAGGAAAAGATCCGCCAGTTCCGGCTCGTATGCGCCGCCGCGGCGCTTGCCGATCTTCTCGACCATCGTCTCGCGCCCATAGGCCTCGGCAAGCGCGATCGCATCCTGCGCCAGCGTCACGAGGCGGACGGGGAGCTTGACGGCGTCGCCCTTCAGGCCGCGCGGCATCCCGTGCCCGTCCCAGCGTTCGTAGAGCTGGCCGAGATTTTCACGAATCTCTTCCGGAAGACCGATGCGCTCCGCGATCCGCTGCGCCACCTCGCAATGGCCGGCGAGAATGGGAACGCTGATCTGCAAGGCCTCCGAGAGGCCCTGCTGGACGGCTTTCGCTAGTTCATCGGGAGGCAGGTCTGCGAAAAATCGGGTGAAGGCGCGAACGAACGTCGCGCCGATCTCCGAATGGTCGCCGAGATCGGTGCGGGCCAGATCCTGGCGAAGCGCGATCTCGTCGCCAAACGCCGACGCCAGCAGATGCGTGTCGGCGTTGCATCCGATGTAGCGGAGCAGGGCCTGATGATAGATCTTGCGGCGCTCATCGACGCCGAGGCCCGCCGCTTCGGCGAGCCGCATCGCCAGCACGCAGGAGCGCAACGCGAAGTCGCGCGACTGGCCGGTGGCCAGATCCGTCGCGTAGGCAAGCGCCATCAGAAAGTCGGCGCGTCGAACCGCCGGTGCCGTCATTGGACCTCGCCCATGCCTCCCACGCGACCGCATACAGCAGTTCCGGCCCCGCGAGTAGGCGTCAAAGGCCCCCCTCGAGGGTTGACCGGCAGCGAAGTTCGCGGGTTGGCGCACGATCCTGTATCAACAGGCTGCGACGATTCTCCGCACTACGCCGTAACCGTCCGGGCAGGTTGGGATGCTGCGAAAGCTCTACGACAAGGTCCTCGCGCTGGCCGCAAGCCCGAAGGCGCCGTTGTGGCTCGCGATCATCTCGTTCGCCGAGAGCTCGTTCTTTCCCGTTCCGCCCGATGTCGTCCTGGCGCCCATGGTGCTGGCGCGGCCGGAGAAGACCTGGACCTATGTCGCGATATGCACCGCCGCCTCGGTGTTCGGCGGCATGCTCGGCTATGCGATCGGCTATTTCGTCAGCGGCTTCGCCGAGAGCCTGCTCGCCTTCATGGGGCATGCGGACGGGCTCGAGACGTTCCGGAGCTGGTATGCGGAATGGGGCGTCTGGGTGATCCTCATCAAGGGCGCCACGCCGATTCCCTACAAGCTGGTGACGATCGCCTCCGGACTCGCCGCCTTCAGTTTCCCGGTCTTCGTGATCGCCTCCATCGTCACACGCGGTCTGCGCTTTGCGCTGGTGGGCTATGTGATCAAGCGGTTCGGGCCGGCGATCCTGCCGGTCGTGGAGCGCCGCCTCACCGAGACCGCGCTGTTGCTGATCGCGCTGATCGTCGGAGGCTTCCTCGTCGCCCACTACGTCTGAGCGGGCGCGCGGATTTCGATCAGCTTGATGAGATCGTCGACGACGAAGCGGACGCTGCTGGCCTCAAGGCCGGCGGTGCGGATGTGCTCCTCCGTGCGGCGGTCGAAGCCGGCGCCGTAGGCCCACGCCATCCACGGCTCCCAGAGGCGGGCGACGCCGCGGCGCGGGCCGCGGGGCCGGACATATTCGAGGAGGCGGATGACGCCGCCGGGCTTCACCACCCGCGCCAGCTCGCGCAGCGCGGCCGGCTGGTCCGCATCGGGAAGCACGCAGAAGACGAAGGTGGCGATCGCAGCGTCAAAACTCCCGTCGGGCAAGTCGAGGCGCGTCACGTCCATCCGGCGCAGCTCGACCCTCGCTCCGAGCGTTGCGCGGCGGCGCTCGGCGCGCGCCAGCATTTTGGGGCTGATGTCGATGCCGACCATTTTCGCGGCGGGCGGATAGAACGGCATGTTGCGTCCGGTTCCGACGCCGACGTCGAGCAGCCGGCCGGACAGTCCCGCGAAGAGGAGCGGACGGATGGTGCGGTAGCGGCCATGCTCGAACGGCCAGTCGAGGAGATCGTAGAACGGTGCGATGCGCTGGTATCGGTCGAGCGTGGACTTTGGCATCGGCGCGTCTATCGACCGGACGGAGGGCGGTCGCTCCGCATCCGGCGGATGTTGATCGGCGCGTGCGGGTGGGCAAGCGAATCCTGCAGCGCGGGAAGCGTCAGCGCGTCGGCGGCGGCCTTGGCGGTGCCGGCGACGATCTCGAAGACGCTGGACAACGCCATCTCCGCCGCCTTCGGCCAATCCTGCCCGCCAAGCCTGCGCGCGAGGAGGAGGGCGGCAAGCAGGTCGCCGGTCCCCTTCGCCGGCGTCGCGATGCCCGGATGCTCGAAGAGGATCGCGTCGCTCTCCGTCACCAGCAGATTGCCGATCGCGCCGCGCATCAGCGATGGTGCGGAGGTCACGAGCGTCGCGGGCGGGGGAAGGAGCCGGGCGAGCGCGGCGAGATCGCCGTCGGCAGTGGCGCCCGCGAGCCAGGCGCATTCGAAGGCGTTCGGCGTTGCCATGTCGGCGAGCGGCAGCAGTGCGTCCCGGATCGCTTCGGCCAGCGCCTCGCCGACATAGAGCTTCCCCCCGTCGCCGATGACCGGGTCGCAGAGATAGAGCGCGTCGGCGCGCGCGACCTTGATGGTCTCCACGATGCGCCGGACCGTGAGGGCCTGGGCGGCGGAGGCGAAATAACCGGAGAGGATACCCGCGACATTCGCGGCCCGGCCGTTCTCGCAGAGCGCATCGAGCAGGCCGGCGAAAGCCCTGTCCTCGATGGCAATTCGCTCCGCCGGGCCGAGGCCGGGATGGTGCGGCAGGATCACGGTCGGCACTGCCCAGACGGTGAAGCCCAGCCGTTCCAGCGCGAAAGTCATCGCGCGGTTGCCGACGCTGCCGCGCGCCACGTGGCTGGAAATCAGGAGCACGACATCCGATGGGCTTGCCATCGTCAGATGACCTCCCGCTCGAAGTGCGGCCGGTTGGCCGGGATGCGCGCATAGCCGAAGACGGAGAGGTCGATGGTGCGGAAACCTCCGTGCACGATGAGTTCGGCCAGCGCGCGCCCGACGGCCGGCGATTGCTGCAGGCCATGCCCGGAGAAGCCGTTGGCGTAGAGGAAATTCGCAAGGACAGGATCGGGCCCGATGACGGCGTTCTGGTCGAGCGCATTGTAGTCGTAGTGCCCGGCCCACGCGCCGGTGACCTTCAGCCGCTCGAACGCCGGAACGCGATGCGCGAGCGCCGGCCAGAGGAAGTCCTCGAAGATTGGGTGATCGACGGCGAAGTCGGCCGGATCGGCCGGACCGTCACTCTGTTCGGGCGGCGAGTATCCGGCGATGAAGCCGCTCCCTTCCGGCCGCACCCAGATGCCGGAGGGATCAGCGACGAGCGGCATGTCGCGGGGCGCGTCGGGGCAGTCGATGACGAAGACGCTGCGCTTGCGCGGCTCGACCGGAAGGGGCCGGCCGGCGAGCGCCGCCAGCCGGCCCGCCGAGGGACCGGCCGCATTGACGAGCACGGCGCAGGGGAGCCTCCGCCCGTCCGCAAGCCCGACCGCAATGACGCGCCCGCCTTCGGTCTCGATCGCGGTGACCTCCGCCGTGATCAGCGTTGCGCCGGCGTCGCGCGCGCCGGCGCGTAGCGTGCGGAGCAGCGTATGGGAATCGAACCACCCTTCGCCGCCGAGACCGAGCGAGCCGCCGGCGATGCCGTCCGTCGAGAGCCATGCGAACCGCGTCGCGAGCGCTTCGGTATCAAGCAGCGCCACCGGCGCGCCCTCGGCGATCTGGACCGCATGGTTCTCGCGGAGCGTCGCCAGGCCCTCCGCCCGAGACAGGATAAGATAGCCGCGCTCCAGCAGCGAAGGGTCGGCCTCGCGCCCAAAGCGTTCCGGCATCGAACGGAGGAATTCCAGCCCGTAGCGCGAGAGGCGGATGTTCTCCGGCGTGGAGAACTGCTGGCGGATCGAGGCGGCGGACAGCGTGGTCGCGGCGGTGGCGAAGGTCGGGTCGCGCTCCACCAGCGCCACCGAGCCCGGAAATCCTTCCACGCCCCTCAGGAAATAGGCGACCGCCGCGCCAACCGCGCCGCTGCCCACGATCACGACGTCGAAGGTTTCGCTTTCAGCCAAGTGCCAGTCCTGCCGATCGAAGGGTCGAGGCTCGATCATGCCCGATATGCCGCAGCGCCGCTCGATTTCCCATGCGCTTCATCAAGGCTGCTCGAACCGGACTTCGCGCGCCGTCGATTCAGGCGCCGCGAATGTGAGCAGCCGCTTTCCCTCGGCGGTGAGCGCAGCGATGTCCTTCCTGCGAAGCGCCCGGTAGGGGCGGATCGCAAGCGTCGCCGCCTTGCCGCGTCGCACGATCTTCCATGAGCCATGCACGAAGCCGTCGACCAGGATCGTCGCGGCGAGCACGCCGCCTCCACCGAAGAGGCGCTTGCGGTCTTCTTCGCTCACGACCCGCGTACGGTCTGCGTGCGAAAGGAGGATGTTGTCGTATTCAGGCAGGAAGCGCGCCGGCGCCGCCAAGTCCGGACCGGGCCGCGCCGCACCGGGAAGATCGAAAAGCTCGCGCCCGGCTTCGTCACGAAAAGTCACCAGCTGCGACCTCAGCCTCTCGAAGACTTCGCCGAGCTTCGGGAGTCCCGACCACGCCTGTGCGTCGCGGACGCTTGCCGGCCCGAAGGCCGCGAGGTAGCGCAGGATCGTCCTGTCGGGTGCGGTATCGCTGCCCAGCGGCTGGCCGAGCCAGGTTTCGATCGTGGTGTGCGCAGGCTGCCCGCTCTTGCCCCAGAGCCCGCGCGGGGGCACCTGCACCATGGCGAGATAATTACGCACGGCGTAGCCGAGCGAATCCGCCGGGTAATTCGGCCACCGCGTCTGCAGGCGCTTCCCGAGGGCGGTGAAGGTCAGCGGCGACTTCTCCGTGAGGTCGCGGCCGATATCGAGAAGCTCTGCGATGTCGACCCCGGCAAGCGCCGGACCGTGCCGGCTTCCGACATTGAAGAGCGTCTCCTGCACCGATTGCAGCACCGGGCGAAGCGAAAGCGCATCGTGCGCCGTGACGAGGTGGATGGTCGACCGCATCAGCGAGATGCGCACGGCTTGGCGGCTTTCGATGAGGTCGGAAAGGTCTTCGGCGCGAAAACCTTCCAGCCGCGTCCAAAGGCCGAAGTAGGGCGGGAAGGGGGACTGCGCCTGCATTCCGACGAGATGCTCCAGCGCCTTCGTGACGTTCATCTCCGTGCGGCGGAGCAGCATCTGGCGCGCCAGCAGCGCGCGGTTCAGCGCCCGGAGCGAGAGCACCTCGCCCGATGCGGCTGCAACCTTTCGCGTTGTCGTTGGCTTCTTGGCGGGCCTTGCCATCGCCAGGGTTTGAACGATGCGCGAGAACAGGACAAGGTTCTGCCATGCCAACCCGTACGATCGAGGTGAACGACCGGATGCAGCGCGGCTACCGCTATGCGCTGTCGGAACCGACCGGCCGGAATTTCGCGCCGGGCTTCGAGCCTGAGCTCACGCCGGCAGAGATGCTGCGGCTTGGGGTGTTCGGCGGAAAATACATGACCGACTGCCGCGAGGAGTTTCCGAGGAGCTGGTTCAAGGAGGCGAAGCTCTCGCCGGAGGGCCGCGATCCGTCGCTGAATTTCTTTGGCGTCGATGCCAGCCAGCCGCTTTCGGTCTGGCGCGCCAAGGGGTGGATCTTCGAGGACGATCCACGCGGCTGGTTCCAATGGTATTGCCGCTACACGCTCGGCCGCAGGCTGCCGGAGGAGGATGCGCGGCAGATCGGGCGCTGGAAAGCGATGCGCCGCCACATCGCGCAGATCCGCAAGAATTGCGAGGAAGGCGACATTCACTGCCGCCGCCGCCAGCGCCAGGCGCTACTCCACTGGGCCTACGACAGCCGCAGGATTTGAGAGCGCCCGGGCTGCCAATCCTACTGCGCTTTGACCTGCCGTGGGTGAGGGGGCTTCCCCGGTTTGGCGGCTCGTAACTTGCCTGCACGCGGAGCGTAGGCCGCCAGAAACATGTGGACGCCACTGTCCACGGTGCGGGCGATCGCGTCGGGCGAGGGGGTGGGTCGCGTGCCGTAGAGGAGGGGCTTGATGATTCCGGTTTGCGCGAGGTCGAGGAACTGGTTGGCGGCGAGGTTGCAGTCGTCGATGGCGAGGATTCCGGCGCTGACCTGCGCTTCGAGATAGCGGGTAAGCGCAGCGGTGCAGACGGTTGGGCCGTCGCGATAGAAGTCCGCCGCGACCTCCGGCATGCGCTCGGAGATTGCCATCACCGAGCGCTTCGCCCGAATGACATGCGGGGACGAGAGGAACGAGACGAAATCGCGCCCGAGCCGGCGCAGCACCGCCGCGACGTCGTGATCCTCGGGATCGGCGGAAAAATTCTGCCGGGCACGCTCGTCGTGCATCAGCGCGGTGAAGAGCCGTTCCTTGTTGTCGAAATAGACATAGAGCGTGCCCTTCGACACACCGGCGGAGCGCGCAATGTCGCTCATGCTGGCCCCGTCGAAGCCGTGCTTCAGGAACACCTTCCGCGCGCCGGCGAGGATCTGCTTGCGCTTCTCAGGATCCTGGCCCGGACCGGCAGCGTCAGCCCGTGGAGGGCTTTCGGCATGCGACAAAGAAGCATCCATCATCGCTGACATTTCCTCGTTCCCCCCGCGGCACTCTTTCGTGCCGTCTGCGTTAACCCGCCCGGCGGAGGCCCGTTTTCCGTCCGAATCGCCTGATCCGGCGGCCATCGTCCGCCACTGTCGGGGCGAAGCACTAAAAATATTTTGACCGAACCGTTCGGTTCGATCTTGAAATAGCGAACCGGTTGCGCCATTTCAACCCCTCGCTGACCGAACCGTTCGGTTCGACCGCGAAAAAATACCGCATGGAGGGGTCAATGGCGCAGATCGTGAATGTCCGGGAACGCCGCCCGGTGGAAGCTGGCGGCGACCTCTCCGAAACCCGCGCCGATGCGCGCCCGGCTCCGGTGGAGAGCGCGCCTGCACCTACCGCGGCGCCCGACGCGAAAGCCGCCGCGCCGAAGCGGGGCGGACGCCGCAGGCTGATCCTGCTCGCCGCGGTTATCGTCATCGTGGGCGGCGGGGCGGTCTACGGGTATGACTGGTGGGCGAATGGACGCTTCATGGTGTCCACCGACGACGCCTATGTTGGCGCGGATACCGCCGTGATCGCGCCCAAGATCGCCGGCTACGTGAATTCGGTGCCGGTTGCGAACAACGTCCGCGTCACGGCGGGCACGCCGCTGCTCCTGATCGACGACGCCGACTACCGCGTCGCGCTGCAGCAGGCCGAGGCGCAGGTCGCGGCGCAGCAGGCGACGATCGAGCGTATCGGCCAGCAGATCGCCGCGGGGACCGCGCAGGTCAACCAGGCGGCGGCGGAGCTTGCCTCCGCGCAGGCGCTGGCGACGAACGCCAGGACCACCTCCGACCGCGCGACGGCGCTTGCCGGCAAGGCCGTCGGCACCGAGAAGGCCGCCGACGACGCGACGGCGGCGCTGCTGCAGGCAAATGCCGGCGTCGACGCTTCGCGCGCCGGGGTGAACACGGCGGAAGCCAACGCTGCGGTGCTCGTTGCACAGAAGACCGAGGCCGAACGCGTGCTCGACCAGTACAAGCTCCTCGTCGCGAAGGCGCAGCTCGACCTCGACCACACGATCGTGCGCGCGCCGTTCGACGGCGTCGTGGGCAACCGCGCTGCCGAGCAGGGCGAATACGTGCAACCCGGCGAGCGGCTGATGGCACTCGTGCCGCTGCAGGACGTCTACATCGACGCGAACTTCAAGGAGACGCAGCTGGGCGATCTGCGGCCCGGGCAGACCGCGAAAATCTCCGTCGACGCCTACCCGGATCGCGATATCGAGGGCACGGTGCTGAGTGTCGCGCCGGCCTCGGGCTCCGTGTTCAGCCTGCTGCCGCCCGACAACGCCACCGGCAACTTCACCAAGGTGGTGCAGCGCGTGCCGGTCCGCATCCGCGTGCCGGCGGATGTGGCGGCCGAGGACCTGATCAAGCCCGGAATGTCGGTGGTGATCGCGATCGACACGCGCACCGGCCCGAACGCCGTGGCGGAGCGCTAGCGCCTCCGCGAGGAGCCTTCCATGGCTGAAGCGACCGCGGCTGCCCCGGCAGCCGATCCTCCCATCCCGGCCCGCCGGATCGCCGCCTTCGTGGCGATGGCGGTCGGCATGTTCATGGCGATCCTCGACATCCAGATCGTCTCGTCTTCGCTGGCCGAGATCCAGGCCGGACTTTCGGCAAGCGCCGACGAGATCTCCTGGGTGCAGACCTCCTATCTTGTCGCCGAGATCGTCATGATCCCGCTCAGCGGGTTCCTGGGCCGCGCTTTCTCGACCCGCTACCTCTTCGCCTTCGCCGCCGCCGGCTTCACGACGACCAGCATCCTCTGCGCCACCGCCAACTCGATGGGCGAGATGATCGTCTGGCGCGCGCTGCAGGGTTTTATCGGCGGAGCCATGATCCCGTCGGTCTTCGCCGCCGCCTACACGATTTTTCCGCGCAGCCGGCAGGGCATGATATCCGCCGTCGTCGGATTGATCGCGACGCTCGCGCCGACCATCGGGCCGACCGCGGGCGGCTACCTCACCAACCTCTTCTCCTGGCACTGGCTGTTCCTGGTGAACGTCATCCCCGGCATCGCGGTGTCGGTCGCGACCTACATGCTCATCGACTTCGACAAGCCGAACCTGAAGATCCTGCGGAACTTCGATTACGCCGGCGTCGCGACGCTCGCGGTCTTCCTCGGCAGCCTCGAATATGTGCTGGAGGAGGGGTCGTCGAAGGACTGGTTCCAGGACAGCACGATCGTGTTTTTCACCATCGTCGGCGTCCTTGCCGGTGGCGCCTTCTTCGCCCGCGCCCTGACGGCGCGCGAGCCGATCGTCGACCTCCGCGCCTATCTCGATCGCAATTTCGCGACCGGGTCGCTGTTCATCTTCGTGCTTGGCATCGGGCTCTACGGGCTTGTCTACCTCTATCCGGTCTATCTCGCCCGGGTGCGCGGCTACGATTCGTTGCAGATCGGCGAGACGATGTTCGTCACCGGGCTTTTCATGTTCTTCACCGCGCCGATCAGCGGCCGCATCGCGCAGAAGGCCGACCCGCGCGTCATGATCGCCGTCGGCATGGGGCTGCTCGCCATCTCCTGCCTGGAGCTCGTGCCGATCACCCGCGACTGGGCCTTCACCGAACTCTTCATCCCGCAGGCGGTGCGCGGCGTGGGGTTGATGGTGGCGATGATCCCCGTCTCCATGCTGGCGCTCGGCACGCTCTCGCCGGAGCGGCTGAAGAACGCCTCCGGCCTCTTCAACCTGATGCGGAACTTTGGCGGCGCCGTCGGCCTTGCGGTCATCAACACGCTGCTCGACGACCGCTGGGACCTCCACATCCAGCGCCTGCACGAGGCGGTGACCTGGAGCCGCGCCGCCGCCACCGAGCGGCTCGCCAGCCTCACCCAGCACTTCACCGGCGCGCTCGGCTCAGACTCCGGCATGGCGGCGCTGCAGACGCTCACGAATCAGGTCCGCGGCCAGGCGCTGGTGATGGCGTTCTCGGATATTTTCCTGATCCTCGCGGTGCTCTTCTTCGCGATCATCCTGCTCGCGCCGCTCGCTCGGCGGCCAGGGGTGAGGGCGGCGGCGGGCGGGCATTAGCTTCTACGGAGTTAAATCAGGACTGCTTGCTTCCTCGGCCTTCAGCGAGAAGCATTGCCGCCCCGCGCCATGTGTCCATATCGCGTCGAGCGCCATGCTCTGCGAGATGCGGGCAAAGGTTGCACAGAGTTGAAACGTCTTTGCCTCGCCAGGTAGGTAGTCGTAAGCCGCGCCGCTCTCAGGGTCTTTCGTCGGCAAGTCTGTGCCGAATTCGGAGAACAGCGCCTGCAGGCTCTCTGGCAAATGGTGCTGGCGTTGGACATACAGATTGATCGACGTCTTGATGGCCTCCAAATCATGGACGCGCCGATTGTCAATTCGTACGGCTGCTTGCTCCGATGGAGAGCCTATCATGAAAAGCCCGGAACCCGCCGCCGAGACCGCCGCGAGGACCGCAAGTCCCAGGAGTGCGTAGGGAATGGTCGCCGTCTTGTCTCGGGATGTCTCCCGGATGTCCCATAGATAGTAGCCGAGTATCACACCGGCGAGGACGGCCACGACCACGACCTTGAGCAAGAACCGGATGGTCGTATCGCCGCCGAGCACGTAAGCGACCAGCGTTACGAAATCCCCGATGATGACGCAGACGGTGACGAACATCGCGGCGTATGTGAGCCAACGGCGGATCGGCGACGAGCGTTCTGCCGGCTCGCGGCGAAGCGAACGGACTGCCCACCACGAGGCGAAAAGGAAAACAGGGAAGGCGATGACCACGCGCGCCACCGCCCAGCGCATTTCGCTCAGCTGATATTCTAGCGAGAAAGTCGACGCGCTACCTGGATCGTAGAAGACGAATTCAATCAGGTTGAAGAAGATCTCCACCATGGAGAACGCACTCGTGCCGAGCGCGGTGAAAAGGACGAGGTAAAGGAACGCCTCGGCTGCAGAAAGCTGATGCACAGGACGAGGCACTGGAAACGCGAACGGAACGTCCGCGTAAGCCGAGAGCGCCTTCTTGACCTGAGCGGAGTGCCACCCGGCTTGAAGCAGCGCGAGCTCGATCTCTGCGCGCGAAATACCTCGCGACAGGGAATCGCGGAGGAACCTGTTCAATTCCTCAACCCGTGAAGCCATGGGACTACTCCACAAATGGAGCGGACAACCTGAAGTCCGCGGCAGATTCGGGCCATACACCGGAAGTGGTTGCGAAATCCTGCCTTTGCCTCCTCTCCCGCACTGCGGTATGTCTCCCCTCGCCATGGCTGAGACTCATCTGAAAGCGCCGTCCGCACGGCCGCTTTCGCCGCACCTCATGATTTTTCGGCCGCTCATCACCATGGTGATGTCGATCGTGCATCGCATTACCGGGGCGGGGCTGTATTTCGGCATGGCGTTCCTCGCCTGGTGGCTGATCGCGGCGGCGAGCGGGCCGGCGGCTTTCGAGACGGCGAACGCCTTCTTTGGCTCGTGGCTCGGGCGGCTGATCCTGTTCGGGTTCACCTGGGCGCTGATCCATCATCTCCTCGGCGGCATCCGGCATCTTGTGTGGGACACCGGCGTGGGCTTCGATCCGCCCGCCGCGCGCGCGCTCGCCTGGGCGACAATCGTCGGCTCGGTGGCATTGACGCTCATCGTGTGGGTCGTGGGATATTCGCTCCGATGATCTCGATCCGCACGCCGCTTGCCACTGTGCGCGGGCTTGGTTCGGCCAAGAAGGGGACGGGCGAGTTCATCGTCCAGCGGTTGACCTCGATCGCGCTGACCGCGCTGACCATCGCCTTCATCGTCATCATCGTGAGCCTGAACGGCGAGCCCTATCCAATTGTCGTGGCGACGCTTTCCTCGCCGCTCGTCGCGCTGGTGTTCATTGCCGCGATCCTGATGACGGTGGTGCATATGCGGATCGGCATGCAGGTCATCGTCGAGGACTACGTGCACGGTGAAACGCTGAAGCTCGTCCTGCTGGTGCTGAACTGGCTGTTCTCTTGGGGCGTCGGGCTGGTGGCGCTTTTCGCCGTGCTGAAGCTCGCCTTCGGAGCTGCGTGATGGCGAGCCCCCGGTCAAACGGCGGCGCGCCGGCCACCAACGGCCGCGCCTATCCGGTGACGGAGCACCTCTACGATGTCGTGGTGGTCGGCGCCGGCGGCTCGGGGTTGCGCGCCGTGGTCGGCGCGAGCGAGGCGGGGCTGAAGACCGCGTGCATCACCAAGGTGTTTCCGACCCGCTCGCATACGGTCGCGGCGCAGGGCGGCATCGCTGCGGCGCTCGGCAACATGGGTCCCGACGATTGGCGCTGGCACATGTACGACACCGTAAAGGGGTCGGACTGGCTCGGCGACCAGGACGCCATCGAATACCTCTGCCGCAATGCGCCGGAGGCCGTCTATGAGCTCGAGCACTGGGGCGTGCCGTTCTCGCGCACCGAGGCCGGAAAAATCTACCAGCGCCCGTTCGGGGGGATGACCACCAATTACGGCGAGGGGATCGCACAGCGCACTGCCGCCGCGGCGGACCGCACCGGTCACGCCATGCTGCACACGATGTACGGCCAGGCGCTTCGCCATTCGGCGGAATTCTTCATCGAGTATTTTGCGCTCGACCTCCTGATGGACGGCGATTCCTGCCGCGGCGTCATCGCGCTCTGCCTCGACGACGGCACGCTGCACCGCTTCCGCGCCCACAAGACCGTCATCGCGACCGGCGGCTACGGCCGCGTCTACCAGTCCTGCACCGGCGCGCACACGCAGACCGGCGACGGCAACGCCATGGTGCTCCGCGCCGGCCTGCCGCTGCAGGACATGGAATTCGTGCAGTTCCATCCGACCGGCGTCTACGGCGCGGGCATGCTGATCACCGAGGGCGCGCGCGGCGAGGGCGGCTACCTGACCAATTCCGAGGGCGAGCGCTTCATGGAGCGCTACGCGCCATCGGCGAAGGATCTCGCCTCGCGCGACGTCGTCTCGCGCGCCATGACGGTCGAGATCCGCGAAGGGCGTGGCGTCGGCAAGCTGAAGGACCATATCCACCTGCATCTCGAGCATCTCGATCCGAAGGTGCTGCATGAGCGCCTGCCGGGAATCTCCGAGACCGCAAGGGTTTTCGCAGGCGTGGACCTGACGCGCGAGCCGATCCCGATCCTGCCCACGGTGCACTACAACATGGGCGGCATCCCGACGAACTATCACGGCGAGGCGCTGACTAAAGCGCACGGCGACCCAGACGCGGTAGTGCCCGGGCTGATGGCGGTGGGGGAGGCGGCTTGCGTCTCTGTGCATGGCGCGAACCGGCTCGGCTCCAATTCGCTAGTCGATCTGGTGGTGTTCGGCCGCGCGGCGGGGAAGCGTTGCGCAGAGACGATCATCCCCGGCGAGCGCCACGCGGAGCTCCCGAAGGATTGCGATGCGAAGGCCATCGCGCGCCTCGACCGCGCGCGCCACGCAAATGGCGGGGTGCCGACAGCCGAGCTGCGCGGAAGCATGCAGAAGGTGATGCAGGAGGACTGCGCCGTGTTCCGCACCGGCGAGGTGCTGGATACGGGGAAGCGCCGGATCGGCGAGGTTTGGCGGGCCTCCGACGATGTCCGCGTCACCGACCGGGGGCTGATCTGGAACACGGACCTGGTCGAGACGCTGGAATTCGAGAACCTCGTGACGCAGGCGGTGGTCACGATGGAATCCGCCGCCAACCGCACCGAGAGCCGCGGCGCGCACGCGCGCGAGGATTTCCCCGAGCGCGACGACCGGGACTGGATGAAGCATACGCTCGCCTGGGCCGACACGGAGCGCCGTAACGTGCGCATCGACTACAGGCCGGTGCACACCTATACGCTGACCAACGACATCAACTATATCGAGCCGAAAAAGCGGGTCTATTGATCCGCAATCCGTCAAATCCGGAGGGAACCGATCAATGTCAGAGTGTTTGCGTCGCGTGTTCATCCCGCTTGTCGGCTGCACGCTCCTCCTGCTGGCGGGCGCCGCCTCGGCGGAGGACAAGCCACCGCTGAGTTCGCTCGCAGACCAGAAGAACCTCATCGCCGGTCTCTGCACTACGCAGTTCGACCTCGACGCGGCGGGATGCGCCTGCGTCGCGCAGCATGCGCTGGACGAACTCGATGACAACCAACGCGCCTACCTGGTCCTCTCCGTCCTGCAGCCTCCGGCAGCCGAGAAGATGCCGATCGCCCAGTCGAAGGAAGAGCTCACCACGCTCTTCAACTTCCTCGCCGCGGCGCACGACGCATGCGCGCCGGCTGGCGCAACGCCGCCGGCAGCAGCCGGAAGCGCCACGCCGCAATAACGTGCCGCTCGCCGCCGCCGGCTACTCGACGAAGCCGCTGCCCGAAAAGCTCGGCTACCGAGCGGGACAGCGGGCGCTCTTCATCGGGCTGCCGCCGGGACTCGGCGAGCTGGCGAGTGCGGTGGCATTCGCGTCGGCTGTGCAGAAGCCGAGTTGGGATGTCGCCGTGCCGTCGGGAAGCTTCGACCTGATCCACGCCTTCACCAGGCGAAAAGCAGATCTCGACAAGCATCTGGTCGCGCTACAGAAGGCGCTGAAGCCTGACGGGACAATCTGGGTGTCCTGGCCGAAGAAGGCCGCGAAGGTCGAGACCGACGTGACGGAGGACCGGGTGCGCGAGGCGGCGCTGAGGCTGGATCTGGTTGACGTGAAGGTCGCGGCGGTCGATGCGGTATGGTCGGGGCTGAAGCTCGTGATCCGCAAGGATCGGCGAGCGGGTGTCGGAGCGGAAAATGGCTGAGTTCTCCCGCATTACGCGCGACCCGGCGGTCATGGGAGGGAAGGCTTGCATCCGTGGCATGCGCGTCACTGTTGGCATGATCCTGAGCAACCTCGGCGCGGGGGTGAGTGTCGAGGGGCTGCTCGCAGCATACCCCTACCTTGAGCGGGAGGACGTACTGGAAGCCATGCGCTACGGAGCGTGGCTCGCCCAGGAACGCGAGATCGATCTTGTTACTGCGCAATGAGGTTCGTAGTCGACATGAACCTCTCACCGCGTTGGGCTGGATATCTCGAGGAATTTGGGCATGAGGCCGTCCATTGGTCGGATATCGGCCGCCCTGATGCGCGTGACAGTGACATAATGGATTGGGCGCGGGCGAATAATCGGATCGTCCTGACCAGCGATCTTGATTTCGGCGCCATTCTCGCGCTTTCCGGTTCGGCCAGCCCGAGTGTCGTCCAGCTCCGCTCCGAGACAACTTTGCCTGGCGCGATCGGGTCTCTCGTGCGGGATGCTATCGAGCACGCCGAACCAGACCTTCTGGTGGGAGCATTCCTTACGGTCGAGGTGGGGCGTGCTCGCGTGCGTATCCTTCCCTTCGTTTCCGAACCCTAGGCAAGCGCCGCATGGTCCAGCTTACGCTTCCGAAGAACTCCCGCATCGCTACCGGCAGGACATGGCCGAAGCCGGCCGGCGCCAAGCAGCCGCGCGAATTCCGCGTCTATCGCTGGAGCCCCGATGACGGCGAGAACCCGCGCATCGACACCTACTTTGTGGACACGGCCGATTGCGGTCCGATGGTGCTGGACGCGCTGATCTGGATCAAGAGCAAGGTCGATCCGACGCTGACCTTCCGCCGCTCCTGCCGCGAGGGCATCTGCGGCTCCTGCGCCATGAACATCGACGGCATGAACACCCTCGCCTGCACCAAGGGGCACGGCGAGACGAAGGGAGCGGTGAAGGTCTATCCGCTGCCGCACCTCTCCGTCGTGAAGGACCTCGTGCCGGACCTCACCACCTTCTACGCCCAGCACGCCTTCATCGAGCCCTGGCTGAAGACGGCGTCGCCAACGCCGCAGAAGGAGCGGCTGCAGAGCCACGACGACCGGGAGAAGCTGGACGGGCTCTACGAGTGCATCCTCTGCGCCTGCTGCTCCACCTCCTGCCCGAGCTACTGGTGGAACGGCGACCGCTATCTCGGCCCCGCGGCGCTGCTGCAGGCGTATCGCTGGCTGATCGACAGCCGCGACGAAGCCGCCGGCGAGCGGCTCGATGACCTGGAAGATCCGTTCCGGCTCTATCGCTGCCATACGATCATGAATTGCGCCCAGACCTGTCCGAAGAACCTGAACCCGGCGAAGGCCATCGCCGAAATCAAGAAGTTGATGGTGGCACGGCAGGTTTGATATTCTATCTGTGAGTGTATTTTCCCATTCCACGAGCTCTGGCAAAATCGATAAGCTCTAGCGGTGTGAAAGGCGTATTCAATCACAGGGTGGCAATCCCCCGCCACCCTAGAGCGTGAGATGAATGGATGCCTTGATAGCCCGGACTTCCGGGTTATCCATTAAGCGCACTTTGCCTGCTAAGTATTATAATTTTACCGCCTCATGGCATCACACGCGCGTGAGTGTGTGATACACGGAGTATATTGGTGGGATCTTGAGGGGCGTGGCATGGGCGTAATCGACCACCTAGGACTGCAGGTGACCGACTATGCGCGAGCGCTCCGGTTTTATCGGCAGGCGCTGGCGCCGCTCGACTTGGCCATCATCATGCGCGTGACGAAGGAAGAGAGCGGCGGCTACGAAGGCACCGGCTTCGGGAAGGACGGGAAGCCGTCGTTCTGGATCAGCGCCGGGGACCGGACAGTTCCGGGCGTGCACATAGCGTTCGTTGCCGACAATCGTGCCGCGGTCGACCGCTTCTTCGAGGCGGCGCTCGCCGCCGGCGGGGTAGACAACGGCGTCCCCGGCATCCGCGCCCACTATCATCCGAACTATTACGGCGCGTTCGTGCTCGATCCGGACGGGCACAACATCGAGGCTGTCTGTCACGCGCCGGAATAGGCGGGAAAGCCGCGGGGACGCATCGCCCGGCGGGTCAGGTAAGATGTAGAAGGACGCATGATCGTCCTCGGCATTGACCTCGGCACGTCGGCCTTGAAAGCCGTTCTCGTGGACGCCGCGCAGGCGATCCTGGCGGAGACGGCGATCCCGCTTAGGATCGCGACCCCGCGTCCGGGCTGGTTTGAACAGGACCCCGAGGACTGGTGGACGGCGCTCGAAGCAGCGCTCGCGCGGCTGCGCGCCGCCGAGCCAGCCGCCTTCCGCGATGTTGGCGCGCTTGGACTGTCGGGCCAGATGCATGGCGCCGTGCTCCTCGATCAGGCGGGCGCGCCGATCCGTCCGGCCATCCTCTGGAACGACGGCCGCGCAACCGCTGAATGCGCGGATCTTCAGGCCGCGGTGCCCGACATTCCGCGAATCGCCGGCATCACCGCCATGCCCGGCTTCACCGCTCCGAAGCTCCTCTGGCTGAAACGGCACGAGCCGCAGAGCTTCGCGCTGATCGCCAAGGTCGTCTGCCCGAAGGACTTCCTTCGGCTCC
>JBBQVL010000084.1:0-18451 GCA_038211615.1 Hyphomicrobiales bacterium | reverse complement strand
GGTGTACGGCATAATCTCCACCTGAGGCACGAATCTCTCGACACGAACATTGTCCGGGATCACTCCGAGTTCTTCGCGCGGCATGACCGGACCGGTGGTCAGCAGAGCCTTCACGGGCAGCGAGCCGACCGCCTCCAGCAGCACCCGATAAGCGCTTCTCACGCGCTCCGAACGGCCCGCGACCGTCCCAAAGGTCACGAACAGGAATGGCTTGTCTCCGTCAGGCATCCAGTCGGGCTGCAACGCGCTGCCGGCGTGCCGGGGCGGAATCTCCGGCGCGACGCGGAAGGACGCAGGCCGGTCGGACAATGGCGCACCGCGGTCGAATGACGGCGGAAACGACGTGAAGGTGCGCTGGCTGCGCTGGGCATGCCCGTTGTCGGGCTTAAGGCCAGCCAGTGTGCGGAGCTGGTCGACCGCTCCGGCGACCTGTGCGGCGATCCAGGACTCGTATTCGCTGCAATACACCGCGACGCCGGCCTGCGGAACGCCCGCCGCCTCCGCGGCAATCAGCGAGGCAAACTCGGCAGATTCGCGGACGACGAGATCCGGACGAAACTCCCGGATGGTCTGTTGCAGTTTCGGCATTGCAGCACGCGCGGCGACGCCGGCAAAACCTTCGCGAAAGCCAAAGGCGATCGCTTCTTCGCCCTTGAGTTCATCCACACGTTTCATGACCACTTGCAGCTGGTCAGGAGCGGGGCGATCGAATGGTGCGTGCGCAAGTCCGGCTTTCTTCAGCACCGCCTCAGCGCCCTCGTCGGTCGAAGTGGCGACCCGAACCTCGTGCCCGAGATCGCGCAGACATCGCGCATAGGGCACGAGAGGTGTGACGTGCCCGATATCTTTGACGCTGGAGAACAGGATGCGCATGGCAGCCCCATAGACCCGTCCAAAAGACTAGCAGGAGCAATGGTGAGGGCAATGACGGATCGGCGCTCGCAATCGCGCGCGGCGAGGCCGATCCCGCGACCTACCGGCTGCATGTGCCGCCCGATGTCGATGTGAAGAAAATCCGCCGCAAGCAGCGGCTGACGCAGGTGGAGTTCGCCTCGCGCTATGGGCTGAACGTTGCGCGCGTGCGCGACTGGGAGCAGCACCGCCCGCACCCCGACAGCGCCGCCCGCGCCTACCTGACCGTCATCGCCCGCGAGCCCGAGGCCGTTAAGAGCGGGCTCGGGGACTAGCGTCTTTCGCGGCGGGAAAGGCTGGCATTTCCGCGCGCCGGGTGAGCGCCATCCCCGGATTACACCGCGGGTAAGGTTAATCCGATGCTTCGCGTGATCACGGCGCCGTTACGGGTAAGGGTGCGCGCGGCCCGGTGGGGGAGCGGATTACCCAGCGGTGGTGCAACGCCGGACAGGCTCGGTTCAACTCCGAGCCCGGGCCTCCAAATCCATTCGCGCGCAAGGGCGCGGTCCGACGCAGCGGCATGCGGCAACCCGCCCTGCCGAGCGCTTCGGCGCACACGCTTGCCTGAATTGACTTCCGAGGCGAACGACGTTGAATGGCCCCATCTTGAACGGTGGGGAATGACCATGAGAGCCAGAACCTTTACACTCGCACTATTCTCCGTGCTCGGGCTGCTTCACTTGGCGTCGACCGCCGCGGCGGCTGTAGAGTATGTCAGAGTCTGCACCCCCTATGGGGCCTCCTACTATTACAGCCCCGAGACAGACAGCTGCGTCAATGCAATAACGGGGGAAGTGCGAACGCAGACCGCATTCGGCACGATGCGCCGGCAGACATATTTCACCGCGCGCGTGCGTGGCCTGGAAAGCGACTTCTGTGATGGCTGCTTCGCCGTTGTCACTCCCGCCGGCGGGCTGCCGCAATCGCAGCAGGTGTCGGGTGTGACACGCCTTGGCGTCGGCCAGTTC
The DNA here is from genome assembly GCA_038211615.1 of Hyphomicrobiales bacterium. Lineage (GTDB taxonomy): Bacteria > Pseudomonadota > Alphaproteobacteria > Rhizobiales > Afifellaceae > DASWJZ01. Next base: position 16,571 of record JBBQVL010000084.1, on the reverse strand, counting down.
CAGGTGGTCTTCGAAAAGCCGGTCAACAAATGCGCGCTCAACGCGACGCTGGGCAGCTTCGACCGCAGCGGCGTGCAGCAGCCTCCGGGCGTGGTCACCGTCGGGCGCACGACGAACGTCGACAACAAGGGCGTATTCGTGTGGACCTACAACATGGCGGGTGCGCTCCAGGACCGGGCGTTCCACCTGTCGCTCGAATGCGAGCACAAAGCGCCCTTCTGCACTGTCACCAACGGCCACGACACCCACGTCTGCACGCCTTCCGAGATCGCCGGAGTGACGGGGCTCGGCCCGGAAGGTCCGTAGTGCGGCGGAGCGTTCGCCGGCTCACGAAGCACGGGCGGCGGCGGGCCTCGGAGCCCCCGCCTGCCTGAATTTGACTTCTGAAGCGAACGACGTTGAATGGCCCCACTTTGGACAGTGGGGAAAACGATGAGAATCAGAAGCTTCGCGTTCGCAATATTCTCCATGCTCGGGCTGCTTCATGCGGCACCCAGCGCTGCATCGCCCGTCCAGTATGTCAGGATCTGCGATCTCTACGGACCCTACTATTACTACAGCCCCGGCTCAGACAGCTGCGTCAATTCGATAACGGGAGAGGTCAGGACGCAAACCGAGTTCGGCTTGATGCGCAGGCAGACCTACGTTGTCGCGCGCGTGCGAGCCATGGAAAGCGACTTCTGCGATGAGTGCTTCGCGGTTGTGGGTCCGGGCGGCGGAGCTGCCCAATCGGACAAGTTGACGAGCTCAACCCGCCTCGGCCCCGGCAAGTATCAGGTAGTTTTCGAGAAGCCCATCAACAAGTGCGCGATCAACGCAACGCTCGGTAGCTTCGACAACAGTGGCGAGCAGCCTGCTGCGGGCATGATCACCGTCGGGCGCACGACGAACGCCGACAACAAGGGCCTGATCGTGTGGACCTACACCGCGTGGGGCGCACTGCAGGACAGAGCGTTCCATGTGTCGCTCGAATGCGAGCACAAAAAGCCGTTCTGCACGGTCACCAAAGGTAGCGACACCCACGTCTGCACCGCCGCCGAACTGGCTGGAGTAAAGAGCCTCGGCCCGGACGGTCCGTAGCGCTCGCGGGCTCGCTCCCCGCGGGCGCGGCTGAAGCGAGGATATCAGGCGGCGCCTGATATCCTCTGGAACGAAGTCATCCCCAGCCCCGTTTTGCTTGGCCAGGCAGAAGGGTGCGCGCGATGAATACCGAGCCTAGCCAACCCGAATCCGTCACCCTCAACGCTGTGAAGGCGCGCGGCGCGGTCAGAGGCAACGGCGTGATCTTCATGCTGGTGGGCGGGACCATCGCGGCAATCGTCGCGGTGGCGGCGGTCGCCGCTGCCTTCCACTTCGGATAGGCGCGCGATGCTCCCAGCGAAAAAGCCCGTTGCGACGGGCATTGATGCCGGCGATGGACTGGGCGCCGCCGGAATGGGTGACGTCTTCTACATCCACGTATTCCTGATCGGATCGGTGATTCTTGTCGCCGTGATGAGCGTCGGAGCGCTCTTCGTGCTGCCTCTGATTTAGGGGGCTCGTCAGGGAGAGGATCAGGCCATCGCGGCGCGCGCCGCCTTGAGCCAGCCGAGCCCCGCCTCCATCACGCCGCGCGCGCGATATTCCGCTCCGATGAAGCCGCGATAGCCGAGCTTCTCGATCGTCTTCAGCAGGTAGGGATAGCTGATCTCCCCCTCGTCGGGCTCGGCGCGCGACGGCACGGCGGCGATCTGGATGTGGCCGATGATCGGCATCAGCCGCTCGAGACGGCGCGTGAGATCCCCCTCGGAAACCTGCGCATGGTAGCAGTCGAAGAGCATCTTCACGTTCGACCGGCCGAGCTCGGCGATGATCCCGGCCGCCTGGTCGGTGTTGTTGAGGAAATTCCCCGGCACGTCGTAGCGATTGCACGGCTCGATCACGATGGTGAGTCCGAGCGGCGCGGCGGCGTCGCCAGCGTGCGCCAGCGCCTTCAGGTAGGTGTCGCGCGCGGCGCTGCGCTGCTCGGGGGCCACCTTGCCGCCGGTCACCTGCACATAGGTCGCGCCGATCGCGCTCGCGTAGGGCAGCGCCTCGTCGATCGCGGCGCGCGCCTCGGCCTCGCGGCCGGGGATCGCCGCGATCCCCACCTCGCCGGCCGCCGGATCGCCGGGCCGCGTGTTGATGCCGGACACCGGAAGCCCGGTCTCGGCCAGCACCGCCTGCATCTCCGCCAGCGGAACTTCGTAGGGCGCATGGAACTCCACCGCGTCGAAGCCGGCGGCCCTGCTGCGGCGCACGCCTTCGGTGAGCGGCAGGCCCTTCCACAGGAAACCGAGATTGGCGGAAATACGCAGCATTCATCCCTCCGAAGCGACGCTTCGCGCTAACACGCGGATTGCCGCGACGCCACCGGTTGCCGGCTTCAGGACAGGCGCCGTCGCGCCGGCGCGTTGACCCTCCGGGCCCCGCGGCCTAGCGTGCCGCCCGGATGGTTGTCCCTGAGAGGGGCTGAAACGATCCCGCTGCGACCGACCCAAGTCGGGGGTCAAGACCGGGGCCGTCTTCTTGAAAGCCGCGCGGCGTCCCGCCGCGGGCGGACCTCTCGCATATCTTGGAGGTTCGCCGAGTGACGCTTTCAGATTTGCCATCGGCTCAGGACGCGGCCCGCATCGGCGTGATGATCTGCGGCCATGGCAGCCGCGACGCCGGCGCCGTCGCTGAATTCGCGGCGCTTGCCGAAAAGCTCAAGCCGCGCTTTCCGGACTGGCCGGTCGATCACGGCTATCTGGAATTCGCCCGGCCGGTGATCCGCGACGGGCTCGACCGGCTGGTCGCCGGAGGCGTGCGGCATGTGCTGGCAGTGCCCGGAATGCTGTTCGCCGCCGGCCATGCCAAGAACGACATCCCCTCCGTGCTGAACACTTATCAGGCGGCGCATCCCGGCCTCAGCATCGAATACGGCCGCGAGCTCGGCCTCGATCCGCGCATGATCCGCGCCGCCGGCGCGCGCATCCAGGAGGCGCTGGACGGCGCGGTCGACGGCATCGCGCTGCACGAGACGCTGCTCCTTGTCGTCGGGCGCGGCGCCTCCGACCCCGACGCGAACTCCAATGTCGCGAAAGTCACGCGCATGCTGTGGGAGGGCTTCGGGTTCGGCTGGGCGGAGACCGCGTATTCCGGCGTGACCTTCCCGCTGGTCGAGCCGGCGCTGGAGAAGGCGGCGAAGCTCGGCTTCCGCCGCATCATCGTCTTCCCCTACTTCCTCTTCACCGGGGTTCTCGTGCAGCGCATCTACGATGCAACGGACATTGTCGCCGCACGCCACCCCGAGATCGCATTCCTCAAGGCGCACTACCTGAACGACCACCCGCTGGTGCTCGATACGTTCGTCGACCGGGTGCACGAGATCCTCGCCGGGCAGAACCTGATGAACTGCCAGATGTGCAAATACCGCGAGCAGATCCTCGGCTTCGAGGCGGAGATCGGCCTGCCGCAGGAGAGCCATCACCATCATGTCGAGGGGATCATGGGCGCGGAGGCGGGCATCAACGCGCCCCCTCCCCCCTTGTCGGGGAGGGATGCGGTGGGGGCCGCCAAACGCAGGGTGAGGCGCGACGACCCCGCCCCCAGCCCCTCCCCACAAGGGGGAGGGGAGACGCAGAAGCCGAGCGTGCTTCGCTACCAGCCGGCGCATTCGCACGATCACGAACACGGCCACGATCACCCGCACGATCACAGCCACGACCACCACCATCATCCCTATCCGCATGCGGACCATCCGCTCGGGCCGCGCTCGCTGAAGCGGGACTGATCGTGCTCGACTACATCCACGACCCGGCGGAGATCACGCGGCGCTCCTTCGCGATCATCGCCGAGGAGGCGAAGCTGTCGTCGCTGCCGGAGGACATCCGGCCGGTGGCGGCGCGGATCGTGCATGCCTGCGGCATGCCGGATGTGGTTGCCGAACTTGCCTTCTCGAAGGGCGCGGGGCTGGCGGGCAGTGCGGCGCTGAAGGACGGCGCGCCGATACTCTGCGACGTGCGCATGGTCGCGGCGGGTCTCCTCATGCGCCACCTGAAGAGCGGCAGTGCCGTGCATGTCGCGCTCGACGAATCCGGCGCGGCAGAGCTCGCCGCGAAGAGCGGGCAGACGCGCACGGCGGCGGGAATGGAGCTTGCGGCGGAGCGGCTGAAGCGCGCGATCGTCGTCATCGGCAACGCGCCGACCGCCCTCTTCCGCCTGATCGAGCTTGTCGCCGCCGGAGCCGGAAAGCCAGCGCTGGTGCTGGGCTTTCCGGTCGGCTTCGTCGGCGCGGCGGAATCGAAGCAGGCGCTCGCCGAAAGCGGCCTGCCCTTCATCACGCTGCACGGCCGGCGCGGCGGCAGCGCGATCGCCGCGGCGGCGCTGAACGCGCTGATCCTCGGAGACGCGCAATGAGCGCCTGGCTCTCCGTGATCGGGATGGGCGAGGAGGGATTGTCGGGCCTCCCGCCCGTCGCGCGCACGCTGATCGATACCGCGGAGGTGATGATCGGTGGCGAGCGGCATCTCGCGATGGTGCCCGCTAACGGCAGCGAGCGGCACGCGTGGCCTTCACCGCTTGCCGCGCTGGTCGAGCGCATCCCAAAAATGCGCGGACGGCGGGTCTGCGTGCTCGCCACCGGCGATCCGATGCAGTTCGGCATCGGCGCGACGCTCGCCCGCCATGTGCCGCCGGAGGAGATGACGATCGTGCCGGGCGTCTCCGCCTTCGCACTTGCCGCGGCGCGGCTGGCGTGGCCGCTGGAGCGGGTCGAGGCCATCAACCTGCAGGGCCGGCCGGTCGAGCAGCTTTCGCTGCGCGTCTATCCCGGCGCGCGGCTTCTTCTCCTCTCGCACGACCGGCGCTCGCCGCCTGCCGTCGCCGCCTGGCTTGTGGCGCACGGCTTCGGCGAGAGCCGCATGATCGCGCTCGCGCACATGGGTGGAGCGAAGGAGGCGCGGATCGAGGCGACGGCCGCAGACTGGAGCGCTGCCGTTCCGGATTTCCATACGCTGGCGGTTGCGTGCGTCGCCGGAGCGGATGCCGTCTGGTGGCCACGCGGCGCGGGACTGCCGGACGAGGCGTTCGAGCATGACGGAAAACTCACCAAGCGCGATTTTCGCGCGCTGGCGCTGGCCAAGCTCATGCCGCATGCCGGCGCGCTGCTCTGGGACATCGGCGCCGGCTGCGGCTCGATCGGCATCGAATGGATGCGCGCGGCGGACCATGCCCAGGCGATCGGCCTTGAGCCGCGCGCAGACCGGCGCGCGATGGCCGCGCGGAATGCGCTCGCGCTCGGCGTTCCCGCGCTCGACATCCGCGACGCGCGCGCGCCGGAGGGCCTCGCCGGCCTTCCCGCGCCGGACGCTGTCTTTTTCGGCGGAGGAAATTCCGATGCGACGATGCAGGCCGCGCTCGACCGGCTGAAGCCGGGCGGCAGGCTCGTCGCGCATTCGGTGACGCTGGAAAGCGAGGCGGGGCTGCTCGCGGCCTATTCCACGCATGGCGGCGAGCTGGTGCGGCTGAGCGCAGCGCACGCCGAACCGCTTGGCGCTTTCTCAGGCTGGAGGCCGCTGATGCCGGTGACGCAGTGGTCGTGGAGGAAGCCGTGAGCGGAAGACTCTACGGAATCGGTGTCGGCCCGGGCGACCCGGAACTGATGACGCTGAAGGCGGTGCGCATTCTCTCCGAGGTTCCGGTGATCGCCTATCCCGCGCCGAATGACGGCGAGAGTTCTGCCCGCGCCATCGCCAGGGAGTTTATCCCGCCGGGCCGGATCGAGATCGCGGTGCGCGTGCCGATGCGGGTCGGGCCGGTGCCGCTCGAGGCTTATGCGCTGGCGGCCGAAGAGATCGCCGGCCACCTCGATGCCGGCCGCGACGTCGCGGTGCTCTGCGAGGGCGATCCGTTCTTCTACGGCTCGTTCATGTATCTGCACGATGCGCTGGCGGAGCGCTTTCCGGCCACGATCGTTCCGGGCGTCACCTCGCTCACCGCCTGCGCCGCCGCGAGCGGCCGGCCGCTCGTGCGCCGCGACGACGTGCTCGTGGTCCTGCCGGCGACGCTTTCGGATGAAGCGCTCGAGGGGCGGCTGGCGGGCGCGAACGCCGCGGCGATCCTCAAGGTCGGGAGACATCTCCCGCGCATCCGCGCGCTGCTCACGCGGCTGGGGCTGGTGGGGGAGAGCCACTACGTCGCGCATGCTACGCGCGGCGACGAGATCAGTGCGCCACTCGCTGCTTTCGAAGGGGATGCGGCGCCGTATTTCTCGATGATCCTCGTTTCGCGGGAGAGCACGGCATGACGCCCGTCTTCGTCGCACTGACGGAAGTCGGGCTCTCGACTGCTCTCCGCGCACAGACGGTGGTCGGCGGTGAAGTGCATGCACTGCGTTCGGCGAGCGGGCGCGGGCCTTCTCCCCTTGAGGGAGAAGGTGCCCCTTGGCTCCGCCAAGGGGCGGATGAGGGGGAGGTTGACGAGCTTGCGCAGCAGCCAATCGCAGGGCTCCCCCTCTCCCGAGGTCCGGCCGAGGCCGGACCCCACCCTCTCCCTCAAGGGGAGAGGGCCGCTGGATACACGTTCGCCGACACCGGCTCTCATCTCCGCTCCCTTTTCGAATCCGGCCGGCCGATCGTCGGTGTCTGCGCGGCGGGAATTCTGATCCGCATTCTTGCGCCGCTGCTTGGCGACAAGCGCGAAGAGCCGCCGGTGATCGCCGTCTCGGAAGACGGCGCGTCGATCGTGCCGCTGCTTGGCGGGCATCGCGGCGCGAATCTCCTGGCAGAAGCGATTGCCGACGCGCTCGGCGGCCACGCCGCGATCACGACCGCCGGCGACAACCGTTTCGGCGTGGCGCTCGACGCTCCGCCGGCGGGCTGGACGCTCGCGAACCCCCGCGATGCCAAGCCGGTCATGGCGGCGCTTCTCGCCGGGGCATCGGCGCGGCTCGACGGCGATGCGCCCTGGCTGGCGAAGAGCCGCCTCCCCTCCGCGCCGGACGCAACCATCCGCCTTGTCGCGACGACGCGGGCGCTTGCCGGCGATTCCTCGACGCTGATCTATCACCCGCGCCGCCTCGCGGTCGGAATCGGCTGCGAGCGGAACGTCGATCCGGGCGAGGCGATCGACCTCATTCGGCGCGCGATCGAGGAAGCCGGGCTCGCCCCCGCGTCGGTGGCGCTGGTCGCCTCGCTCGACCTGAAAGCGGACGAGGCGGCGGTGCTCGCGGCGGCGGAATATCTTGGCGTGCCGGCGCGGTTCTTCGCCGCCGCGACATTGGAGGCGGAGACGCCGCGCCTCGCGAACCCTTCGGAAGCGGTGTTCCGCGAAGTCGGCTGCCACGGCGTGGCGGAGGGCGCTGCGCTCGCCGCGACCGGCGCGGGCGGAAGGCTCGCCGTCGCCAAGCGCAAGAGCGCGCGCGTCACCTGCGCCATCGCGGAGGCGCCCGATGTAATCGATGCGACGAAAGTCGGAAGGGCGCGCGGAAGGCTGGCGATCGTCGGCATCGGGCCGGGCTCTTCCGACTGGCTGACCCCGGAGGCGAAGCGGCTGCTCGAAGCGAGCGACGCGGCGGTCGGCTATTCGCTCTACCTCGACCTCGTCGCGCCGCTCATCGCCCGCGCCGAGCGTTTCGATTCGGCGCTCGGCTCGGAGGAGGCACGCGTGCGGCAGGCGCTGTCGCTGGCGGCCGAGGGGCGGAGCGTCGCGCTCGTCTCCTCCGGCGATGCCGGCATCTACGCGATGGCGACGCTCTCCTTCGAGTGCCTCGACGCCGGCGGGCTGCCGCCCGGCGCGGCGCGGATCGCGATCGTCGTCGCGCCGGGCATCTCCGCCATGCAGGCGGCGGCGGCGCGCGCCGGCGCGCCGCTCGGGCATGACTTCTGCGCAATCTCGCTCTCCGACCTGCTGACGCCGTGGGAGGCGATCGAGGCGCGCATCCGCGCCGCGGCGGAGGGCGATTTCGTCATCGCCTTCTACAATCCGGTGTCTGAGCGCCGCCGCACGCAGCTCGCGGCGGCGAAGAATATCCTGCTCGCGCATCGCCCGGCCGAAACGCCGGTGGTGCTGGCGAAGAATCTCGGGCGCGACGGCGAGAGCGTCACGACGATCCCCCTCGCCGCTCTCGAAGTGGACATGGTCGACATGCTGACGCTGGTGCTGGTCGGCGCGTCCTCGACGCGGCAGGTACAGGCGGGCGGAAGAATCTTCACCTACACGCCGCGCGGCTACGAGAAGAAGCGCGAGCCCTCTCCCCCCGCAACTCGAGTGTTCCCGAGTTGCTTACCGGGACCAGGAAGTCGGGAAAACCCGACTTCCGACCGGGGGAGAGTTGGAGAGGGGGGAAAGACACCGCCGCAACCTTCATCTTTCCCCCCTCCCTACCCCCCCCCCGCAAGGGGGGAGGGAATGAGCGGCGTGGTGCATTTCATCGGGGCGGGGCCGGGGGCGCCGGATCTCATCACCGTGCGCGGGCTTCGGCTGATCGAGCGCTGCCCGGTCTGCCTCTATGCCGGGTCGCTGGTGCCGGCCGAGGTCGTCGCGTCCGCGCCAACGGATGCGCACGTGCTCGACACCGCGCCGATGCATCTCGACGAGATTATTGCGGAGATGCAGCAGGCAGTCGCGGAGGGGAAGGAGGTGGCGCGCGTGCACTCCGGCGATCCCTCGCTCTATGGCGCGATCGCCGAGCAGATCCGAAGGCTGAAGGCGCTGGGCATTTCGTATGACGTGACGCCGGGCGTGCCGGCCTTCGCCGCGGCCGCGGCGGCGCTCGGGCGCGAGCTCACCATCCCCGAAGTCAGCCAGACGGTGATCCTGACGCGCACCGCGATGAAATCCTCCGCCATGCCGGAGGGCGAGGAGCTTGCGACGCTGGCGAAGAGCGGCGCGACGCTCGTCATCCACCTCTCGATCCGCAATCTCCTGGAGATCGAGCGCCAGCTCAGCCCCCTCTACGGCGCGGACTGCCCGGTGATCGTCGCCTACCGCGTCGGATGGCCGGACGAGACGTTCGTGCACGGCACGCTGGCGGACATCCGCGCAAAAGTGCGGACGGCGAAGATCACGCGGACGGCGCTGGTTTTTGTCGGGCGCGCGCTGGCGGATTCGGATTTTCGCGACTCGGCGCTCTACGACGCGAAGCATGTGCATGTGCTTCGGCCGAAGCGGAGCGAGGGATAGCCGACCTCAACCGCGGTCAGGGAGGGGGAGCGGGTCACTCCTCTCCATTGTCATCCCGCCCCTCCATCTGTCATCCCGGTTTGGCCGCAGGCCAAGACCGGGACCCATAACCGCTGAAACTCGCAGAAGGCGCACAGCGCTTCGAGCACCCTCTCCGCCCTCAGAGCGTATGGGTCCCGGACAGGCGCGTGCCGCGCCTTCCGGGATGACAAACGGAGAGGGATGAGGAATCAGCGCAGGTCGATCAGGTTGCGTCGATGTGAAATGCTCCGTGCTTCAACCCCAGTCGCCTCTTGTCATCCCGGTTTGGCCGCAGGCCAAGGCCGGGATCCATAACCGCTGAAGCGCTCAGAACGCGCGCAGCGTTCCGAGCACCGTCTCCGCCCGCAGAGCGTATGGGTCCCGGACAGGCGCGTTCCGCGCCTTCCGGGATGACAAATCGCAATGGTCAGCGCAGGTCGATCAGGTTGCGTCGATCACATGCGCGAAGGAGCCCATCACGTGGCCGCGGCGGAGGCCGATCGCGCCGAGTGCGGTGCCGGCTGCATCCGCCGCCTCGAACAGGCGCTCGCCGTCGCCTTCGCTGACGATGCTGGCGAAGTGGAATTCGTGGGCGGAGAGCGTGTCCTGCCACGGCAGTCCGCCGAGCGGCGTGAGGCGGCGGTAGCCGAGGTGGAGCTTGCGCCGCTCGAAGCTCGTTGAGACGGGAAGGAGGGCGAGCATGCGGTGCGGCTGTCCCTCGGCGTCGATGAGGCTTTCGCCGAGCACCATGTAGCCGCCGCACTCGCCGTAGATCAGCGCGTCGCGCTTCACGGCTGTCTGCATGTCGGCGCGGAATTTTTCCGCTGCCGCGATCTTTCCCGCATAGAGTTCGGGATAGCCGCCGGGGAGGTAGACGGCGTCGGCGTCTGCTGACGGCCCCTCATCGGCGAGCGGCGAGAAGAAGAGAATTTCCGCGCCCTCGTCGCGCCAGTCCTGGACGAGGTGCGGGTAGGCGAAGGCGAAGGCGACATCGCGCGCCACTGCAATACGCTGGCCGAGCGGCGCGAGTCCCCCTTCCCCTTGCGGGGAGCTTTGGCCTTCCCTCCCCCCTTGCGGGGGAGGGTCAGGGAGAGGGGAAGGATGAAGGTTGAAGCGGTGGCCTTCCCCCCTCTCCGTCTCTCCCCCGCAAGGGGGGAGAGGGGCTGCCGCGTGGACTATTCGATCGAGGTCGCATCCGTCGCTGACCAGTTCTCCGGCACGAGAAATCTTCTTCGCGAGGTCCGTGTGCTCCTCCGCCTGCACCAGGCCGAGATGCCGTGACGGCAGCGTGATCGCGGGGTCGCGACGCACGAGGCCGAGGAGCGGCACGGAGGCGCGGGAGAAACCCTCGCGGATCAGCTCGGCGTGACGCTCCGACGCGACGGAGTTGACGATCGCTCCGGCGACGGAAAACCCCTCCGCCATCCGCGCGCAACCTTCCGCGACCGCCGCCGCTGTCTGCGCCAGCCCACCTGCCCCGACGACGATGAGCACTGGCAGGCCGGTGAGAGCAGCAAGGGACGCCGTGGACCCGGCGCCGCCGTGCCCGCCGTCATAAAGGCCCATCACGCCTTCCACGACGACGATTTCCGCGCGCTCCGACAGCCGCGCGAGCCGCGCCTTCAGGCGCGCCGGCCGCATGGCCCACGGATCGAGGTTGATCGCGCCCCGCTTCCCCGCGTCGGCGCCGCTCGCCGCCGCCAGGAATTTCGGGTCGATGTAGTCCGGCCCGCACTTCGCCGCCGCGACCTTCAGGCCGCGCGCGGAAAACGCCGCGATGAGGCCCATCGACACGAGCGTCTTGCCGGAATGGCTCGCCGCCGCGGCGACGATCAGCCCGCGCGGGTGCATGCGCTCAGGCGGTCTCGCCGCGTCGCGGCCGGCTGCCGAGCGGATCGGCAACGAGCTTTCGCCCGGCGAGCGCGCCGAGCCAGTCGAGCCCGGCGCGAAGCCGCACCACCTCGCCGACCACGATCACCGCCGGCGGCTCCAGTCCGCTGGCGGCAAGATCGGCAGCGGCCGCGCCGAGCGTCGTCTCCAGCACGTGCTGCGCCTCGCTCGTCGCATGCGAGACGATGGCGACGGGCTCGTCGGTCCGCCGGCCGGCCATGATCAGCTTGGCGGAGATGTTCCCGAGATGCTTGACGGCCATGTACATGACGATGACCGGCGCGCCACGCGCCAGCCCGGCCCAGTCGATCGACGAGGGCGTGAGGCCGCTCTGGTCGTGGCCGGTCAGGAACGTCACCGAATGGTTGAGGTCGCGGTGCGTCATCGGGATGCCGGCATAGGCGAGCCCGCCGATGCCGGCCGAGATGCCCGGCACGACGCGGAACGGGATGCCGGCTTCGACCAGCGCCAGCGCCTCCTCGCCGCCACGCCCGAACACGAAGGGATCGCCGCCCTTCAGCCGGCAGACGCGCTTTCCCGCGCGCGCCAATTGTATGAGCTTCAACGAAATATCGCGCTGCTTCGGCGAAGGCTTGCCGCCGCGCTTTCCGGCATGTTCGACGGCCGCGCCGGGCCGTGCGTGGTCGAGCACCCGCTGGTCCACCAGCGCGTCGTAGATGACGACATCGGCCTGCGAGAGCGCGTTCAGGGCATGCAGCGTGAGCAGGCCGGGATCGCCGGGACCCGCGCCGACGAGCCATACCCAGCCCGGCTCGAAGACAGGCAGGCCGGCGAGAATCTCGTGCGCTTCCATGTCCGCTCTTCTATCCGTTGGCCTCTGCGACCGCTATAGCAGCGGCATGTCGGACGATGCGCCCCGCCGGCCGGCCAGCAAGACCGGAATCCCCCTCCGCCGTGGCTGGACCACGGGGGCCTGCGCCACCGCGGCGGCCAGGGCGGCATTCCAGGCGCTGCTTTCAGGCGAATTTCCGGATCCCGTGGAAATCCGCCTGCCGCGCGGCGAGACGCCATCGTTCGCGCTCGCGCGCACATCCAGCGGCGAGGGCTGGGCGCGCGCCAGCGTCATCAAGGATGCCGGCGACGATCCGGATGTGACGCACCACGCGGAAATCGTCGCGACCGTGCGGCGCGGGGCGGAAGGCTCGGGCGTCACGTTCCGGGCGGGCGAAGGCGTCGGCACCGTGACGCTCGCCGGCCTGCCCATCCCGCCGGGCGAGCCGGCCATCAATCCGGTGCCGCGAAAAATGATGACGGAGGCGATTGCGGAGGTCGCTGCTGCGCACGGCGCCAAACCCGACACCGAGATCGAAGTCTCCGTTCCCGGCGGAGAGGCGCTGGCGCAAAAGACCTGGAACCCGCGGCTCGGCATCGTCGGCGGGCTCTCCATCCTCGGCACGACCGGCATCGTCGTGCCGTTCTCCTGCGCCGCCTGGATCCATTCCATCCACAGCGGCATCGACGTGGCGCGCGCCGCCGGGCTCACGCATGTCGCCGGCTCGACCGGCAACACTTCCGAGGCGGCGGTACGCGACCGCTATGCCCTGCCCGACATCGCGCTGCTCGACATGGGCGATTTCGCCGGCGGCCTGCTCAAATATCTGCGCGCCCATCCGATCCCAAAGCTCACCATCGCCGGCGGCTTCGGCAAGCTCACGAAGCTCGCGCAGGGCGCGCTCGATCTGCACTCGTCGCGCTCGGAGGTGGACCGCGATTTCCTGGCGCGCCTGGCCGAGAGAGCGGGCGGGAGCGAGGCGCTGCGCGCGGCGATCGGGAAAGCCAATACCGCGGCCGAGGCGCTTTCGCTCGCCGAGGCAAGCGGGCTGCCGCTCGCCGCGCTGATCGCCGACGCCGCCCGCGACACCGCGAAAGAGGTGCTCGGCGAGGCCCCGGTCGCGGTCAACGTGCTGGTCGTGGCGCGCGACGGACGAATGCTGGCGGAGAGCGGGCATGGCTAGGCTCCTGATCCTCGGCGGGACGGCGGAGGCGGCGGAGCTTGCCGCGCGGCTCGCCGGGGACGACCGGCTGGAGACGGTCACCTCGCTCGCCGGGCTGACGCGGCTGCCGAACATCGGGGCGGGGCGTGTGCGGCGCGGCGGCTTCGGCGGACCTGACGGGCTCGCCGCTTTCCTCAAGTACGAGCGCTACGATGCGCTGATCGACGCCACGCATCCCTTCGCCGCGCAGATCGCCGCGCACGCCGCCGAGGCGGCGGAGAAGGCCGGCGTGCCCCGCGTAAAACTGCTGCGGCCGCCGTTCGAGCGGACCGAGGAGGATCGGTTCATGCCGGTCTCCGACATGGCCGCCGCCGCGGCGACCCTGCCGCAAGGGGCGCGGGTGTTCCTCGCGGCCGGGCGGCGCGAGATCGCGGAATTTGCGGCGCGCAAGGACCTCTGGTGCCTGGTCCGCATGATCGAGCCGCCAGCGGCGGGAGATGCGATGCCGGCGGGAGAGTTGATCCTCGGCCGCCCGCCCTCCGACCCGGAAGCGGAAATCGCGCTCCTTGAGAAGCATCGCATCGGCTGGATCGTGTCGAAGGATTCCGGCGGCAAGGCCGGCGCGAAAATTTTGGCCGCCCGTCGGCTCGGCCTGCCGGTCGTGCTGGTCGAGCGCCCGCCCCCGCCGCCCGGCCCGATAGTCGCGACCGTCGACGCGGTGATCGGGTGGATCGAAGCGACGTTGTTCCGGGCGCGCTGATCTTGACGCGCCCTTCACTACATCGGGTAGGTTGTGCCAAGACCGCCACCCCGAACGCCTGAGGCCTCGATGCCCGAAGATCGTTCCGACAGGCTTGCCGTCCTGATCGACGCCGACAACGCCTCCTCGCAGATCGCGGACGGACTGTTCGAGGAGATCGCCAAGATCGGCGAGGCAAGCGTCCGCCGCATCTATGGCGACTTTGCCGCGTCGCGGATGAAGGGATGGTCGAGCGTGCTGTCGCGGCATGCGATAATCCCGCAGCAGCAGTTCGCCTACGTGACCGGCAAGAACGCCTCCGACATCGCGCTGGTGATCGACGCCATGGACCTCCTGCAGAGCGGGCGCTTCGCGGGCTTCTGCCTCGTCTCCTCGGACAGCGATTTCACCCGGCTCGCGGCACGCATTCGCGAGCAGGGCATCGACGTCTACGGGTTCGGCGAACGGAAGACGCCGGAGAGCTTTCGGCAGGCCTGCCGGCGGTTCATCTACACGGAGAACCTGCGCCGCGATGCGCCGTCACAAGATGCGACCAGCGTCGCCGACGCTTCGATCAGCCCTCCGGGCGATGCCACGCCGATCCTGAAGAAGGTGATCTCGCAAATGGAAGGCGAGGACGGCTGGGTCGGGCTCGGGGGATTCGGTCGGCTCCTGTCCAACCTCGCGCCGGATTTCGACGCGCGAACCTACGGCTTCCGGAAGCTCAGCGATCTCATCCGCGAGTCGGAGGCGTTCGAGGTTCAGCAGTCGAATACGGGCAGCCTGCGCATCCGCCTGAAGCCGCAGCAGACACGCGCGCGACGCGGCCGCGCCGCCCGATAAGCCTACGCGGCGCGCTGTTCCGTCAGGCCGCGCCGGTCCTGCGCCAGCCAGGTGTCGAGGAACGTCCACAGCCAGGCGCGCACCGGCGGGTCGTAGCGGAACCAGCCGGCCATGTGCTCCGTCCGCCCCTGCGCCTTCGGCAGGTTGAAACGCTCCGCGCCGCGCACCGTCCAGCGGCAGGCCATCGCGTAGGTGAGCTCGCTGTGGAACTGGATGCCGATGGCGGTGTCCTGCACCGAGAACGCCTGGTTCTCGAAGATGTCGCCGCGCGCCAGCAGCGTTCCGCCGGCAGGAAGATCGAAGCCCTCGCGGTGCCACTGGTAGACCATCTCCGGCCAGTCGCCGAGCTTTCGGCCGGCCTCCGTCGCCTCGAGCCGGTAGAAGCCGACCTCGGCACAGCCTTCGCAATGGCCGGTGACGTTGCCGCCGAGGTGCTTCACCAGCATCTGCGCACCGAGGCAGACGCCGAGGAAAGGCGCGCGCTCCTTCAGCGACACGCCGATCCAGTCGGTCTCCGCCTTGACGAAGTCATCCGGATCGTTGGCGCTCATCGGGCCGCCGAAGATGATCGCGCCGGCATGCTCCTGCATCGTCTCCGGCAGCGGATCGCCGAAGCGCGGCTTGCGGATATCGAGCGCAAATCCCTTCGCGCTCAGCATCTGCCCGAGCTTGCCGGGGCTCGAATGCTCCTGGTGCAGGATGATGAGGATTCTGGGAGGGACGACGGTCGCGGCCATGACAGGTGAAAATGCCGGCGTTCTCGCCGCAGTGCAACAGAGGAATCAGTCGCGATTGTCGCGCCCCGCCGATTTATTTTCCGCAACACGCTGCTTCATCGCAATCCTGTCGCGCGGGCTGACGGCGAGCAGCTCGGCGACGCGCCAGACGAGGTTCTCCTCGAATTCGTGGCTTACGCCGTCGGCGTAGACGACCTCCCAGAGATTCTCGATGACCCGGATGCGCTGGTCCTGGCTCATCTGGCGCTTCAGCACGCTGGTGAAGCGGTAGATGTCGACCGCGTCGTTCTCCGCCGCCGTGGCATCCGCGAGGAGAAGTTCGAGGTCGGCGCCCGAGAGGCCGAAGTTTCTCCCGAGCAGTTCCCGCAGGCTGCCGCGCTCCGCGTCACTGATGACGCCGTCGATGGCGACCGCGTGGACGAGGAGCGCCGCCAGCGCCAGCCGCGCATCGTCGGGCGAGAAGTGCCGCGGCTCCTCCTCCGCGCCGAGCCGCCGCAGGAAATCGCGCAATGTGTCGAGCATCGGATCCTCCAGCATCATCAAATAGGCGAGATCGGCCGGAAATTCAGCCGCCTCCGGTGTCGCGCCCCATGGCGGACAGGTTGCACGCACTCTAGAAGCGCGAGCCATGAGCGAGATCGCCCTTTCCAGCGCCGACCGGCGGCGGGCGTGGCTGGACGAGGTCCGCGCCACGCTTGCGCTGGCATGGCCGATCATCGCCACCAACATTCTGCAGATGGCGCTGACGACCACGGACGTGGTCATGATGGGCCGCCTCGGACCGGATTCGCTCGCGGCCGGCGTGCTCGGCGCCAACTTCTTCTTCGCCCTCGTCATCTTCGGCATCGGAATGGCAAGCGCCGTCGCCCCGATGATCGCGCGCGAGCGCTGGGCGCGGCGTCACTTGGTCCGGGATGTGCGGCGCACCGTGCGTCAGAGCCTGTGGAGCGTGATCGCCATCACGATTCCGGTCTGGGCGATCCTCTGGTTCGCGAAGCCGATCCTCCTCGCCCTGCACCAGGAGCCGGCCATTGCGGCAGGCGCCGCGCGCTACCTCTCGACGCTGCAATGGGCCTACCTGCCGTTTCTCGGCTACATCGTGATGCGCAACTTCATCGCTTCGGTGGAGCGTCCGCGCTGGGGCATCTGGGGCGGCGCTATAGGCTTTCTCGTCAACGCCGGCGCGGCCTGGTGCCTGATCTT
>JBBQVL010000083.1:0-18613 GCA_038211615.1 Hyphomicrobiales bacterium | reverse complement strand
GATCGACTCCATGGCGGCGGAGATCGGCGAGGACGGCTCCTTCGCGATCGTCACCTCTACCTTCACGACGCCGAACCAGGCGCGCTGGATCAACGAGATGCAGGCCTATCAGGAAGCCTGCCATCCGAAGATGAAGTGGCTAGAGACGGTGGAAGCGCAGGAGGACAACACGCTGTCCTTCAACCAGGCCTCGACGCTGCTCAACAAGTACGGCGCCGACCTGAAGGGCCTCTTCGGCATGACGTCGGTCGCGACTCCGGCCTCGGCCGATGCGGTCACCCAGGCCAACCTCTGCGGCAAGGTCGCGGTGGTCGGTCTCGCGACCCCGAACGCCATGAAGCCCTACGTCACGTCCGGCTGCGTGAAGTCGGTGGTGCTCTGGAATCCGGTCGACCTCGGCTACGCCGCCGTGCAGGTGCTGCGCGCCGTCGTGGATGGCAAGCTGAAGCCCGGCGACACCTCCGTCGACGCCGGCAAGCTCGGCAAGCTGAACGTCGTGAACGGGTCCGAGATCCTGCTCGGCGCGCCGTTCGTCTTCAACAAGGACAACGTCAACGACTTCGACTTCTAGGATGAAAACTCCCTCCCCTCTTGCGGGGGAGGGTAGGGAGGGGGGAAAGATGAAGGCCGTGGCAGCGTCCTTTCCCCCTCCCCTCGCCTCTCCCCGAACAGGGGAGCAGGACAGGTTTTCGAATGGAAAAATACGCCTTCAAGATGAACCTCAATCCCGGCATGGCGGCGGAATACAAGCGCCGCCATGATGCCATCTGGCCGGAGCTTGTTACGCTCCTGAGAGATGCGGGGATTTCCGACTACTCGATCTATCTCGACGCCGAGACGAACATTCTGTTCGGGGTGCTCTGGCGGCGGAGCGACCACACGATGGCAACGCTTGCCGACAGTCCTGTAATGCGGCGCTGGTGGGAGTACATGCGCGACATCATGGAGACGCGGCCGGACGTCGTCCCCGTCGAGTCGCCGCTCGCGCCGATGTTCCATATGCCCTAGATCGAGACGATGGGCCGCCCGAAGCACGTCGCCATCCTCGATGTCGGCAAGACCAACGCCAAGGTCTCGCTGGTTGACGCCGTTGCGGCAACGGAGCTTGCGCTCCGCACCAGCGCCAACCCGGCGCGAACCGACGGGCCCTATCTGCATTTCGACGTGGCGCGGCTCTGGGAATTCTTCCTCGACTCGCTGTCAAGCCTCAATCGCGACGCCCCGATCGACGCAATCGCCATCACCGCGCATGGCTCGGCCGGAGCCTTCATCGTCGCCGACCGCGATGACGATGGCCTGGCTATGCCGATCCTCGACTACGAGCATCCCGGCCCCGACGAGTTCTGGGCGGGCTACGATGCAGCGCGACCGGCCTTCTCCGAAACGCTGTCGCCCCGTCTTCCCTCGGGGCTTAATCTCGGCGCTCAGTTCTTCTGGCAGGAGCGGCGCTTTCCGAAGGAGTTCGCGGCGGCGACGGCGTACGTCAACTATCCGCAGTACTGGGCGTGGCGGCTTTCCGGCGTGGCGGCGACCGAGATGTGCTCGATGGGCGCGCACTCCGACATGTGGAATCCGCGCGGACTTCACTGGTCGAGCATGGTGGAGAATCTCGGCTGGACGAGGAAGCTGGCGCCTCTCCGCCCGGCCTTCGACAAGCTTGGTTCCATTCGGCCGATGCTGGCGAAGAAGCTCGGGCTCGACCCGGCGACCGCGATCCAGTGCGGCATCCATGATTCGAGCGCATCGCTGCTGCCGCATCTTAAGCAGCGGAAGCCGCCTTTCGCGGTGGTCTCGACCGGCACGTGGGTCATCCTCTTCGCGGCCGGCGGCGATCTCGACCGCCTCGATCCCGAACGCGACTCGCTGGCGAATGTGAGCGCGCTCGGCGAGCCGATCGCCTGCGCGCGCTTCATGGGCGGACGCGAGTTCGAGCGGCTGACCGGCGGGGACCCGACCCGGCCGAGCGAGGCGGAGCTCGACCGTGTGCTCCGCGAGAAGGTCATGGCGCTGCCGACCTTCGTCGCGGGCTGCGGGCCGTTCCCGCGCGGCACCGGCCGCTGGAGCCAGGACCCGGCGACGCTGACGCCCGGCGAACGGAATGCCGCGGCAAGCCTTTACCTTGCAATGATGACGGCGGAATCGCTGATGCTGGTCAGTGCGTCCGGACCCACCATCGTCGAGGGACCGTTCGCGCGGAACGCCCTCTACTGCGGTGCGCTCTCGACGATCACTGGCCGTCCCGTCGAGCCATCCGATTCCGGTACGGGCACGATGCTCGGCGCGCTGATGACGGTGACCGGAGAACTTCCGCATCGGCGCGCGCTCCCGGCGGCGGTTGCGCCGCTTTCCCATCCAGCGTTCATGGACTATGTCGCCAGGTGGCGGAAGGAAGCAGCCGCGGGCTGAACATCCCCTCCGATGGATCGGAAGGCCGCGTATACGCCCCCGGGAGGACTTCTTTCTCTTGCGGCTGCACAATCAGTTCGCCGCACATCTCCGTCCCGGTGGACGGGAATCCGCAGCGGGTCCTTCTCTTGGCGCGCCCGCGCTTGCTAAGAGAGCGCACCAATTCCGATGGGAGAGCGAGCGATGACATACGTGCCGGCGCCAGCGCGCTACGAGACGATGACCTACCGCCGCACGGGCCGCAGCGGGCTGAAGCTCCCCGCCGTGTCGCTCGGGCTCTGGCACAATTTCGGCGGCGACTCGATCGTCGACAATATGCGCGACATGTGCCGGACCGCCTTTGACCTCGGCATCACGCATTTCGATCTCGCCAACAATTACGGCCCGCCGCCCGGCTCGGCGGAGGAGAATTTCGGCGCGATCCTGAAGAGCGACTTCAAGGGACTGCGCGACGAACTCGTGATCTCCAGCAAGGCCGGATACAACATGTGGCCCGGCCCCTACGGCGAATGGGGGAGCAGGAAGTATCTCCTCGCGAGCCTCGACCAGAGCCTGAAGCGCATGGGGCTCGAATACGTCGACATCTTTTACTCGCACCGGGTAGATCCCGAGACCCCACTCGAGGAGACGATGGGGGCGCTGGATTCGGCCGTGCGGCAGGGGAAGGCGCTCTACGTCGGCCTCTCGTCGTACAATTCCGCGCGAACCGCCGAGGCAGCGAAGATCCTGCGCGATCTCGGAACGCCGTGTCTTATCCACCAGCCGAGCTATTCGATGCTGAACCGCTGGACGGAGAGCGACGGGCTGCTCGACCGGCTGGAGCAGGAAGGCATGGGCTGCATCGCCTTCTCGCCGCTGGCGCAGGGCATGCTCACCAGCAAATACCTGAAGGGCCTACCCGCCGGCAGCCGCGCCACGCAGGGCAAGAGCCTCAACAAGGATCTCCTCAGCAAGGAGACGGTGAAGCGGATCGGCGCGCTGAACGATATCGCCAAGAAGCGCGGGCAAACGCTCGCGCAGATGGCCATCGCCTGGGTGCTGCGCGACGGCCGCATGACCTCGGCGCTGATCGGCGCCAGCCGCTCCGAGCAGATCCGCGACGCGGTCGGCGCGCTGAAGAACACGACCTTCAGCAGGAAGGAGCTCGGCGAGATCGACAAATACGCCGAGGACCGCGGCATCAATCTCTGGAAGAGGTCGAGCACAAGCTGAACTAAACCCCGGGGGGCACCAATCCCCTCCCCTGTTGTCATCCCGGTTCGGCCGCAGGCCGAGACCGGGACCCATAACCACTGAAGCGTCGCGAAGTATCGCCTGCTTTGCCGCGTCCACCTTCCATCCCCGAGCGTATGGGTCCCGGTCTTGCCGCTTCGCGGCAAACCGGGATGACAACAGTGGAAGGAAGGGAGTGCCGTGCCCCTATTGGGTGGCGACCGTCGGGCTCCGGGCCGCCATGATGGCGTCGATGATCTTCCGCTGCTTGTCGCCCTCGCCCTTGTCGACGGTGACGTTCAGGTAGTCCGGATAGCCGGTGAGCAGCGTGTAGTTGGAGAGCGAGCAGTCGCCCTTTCCCTTGTCCACCTTCTCGATCAGCGCGTTGATGCCTTTGGCCTTGAGCATTTCCGCCTCGTTCTTCGAGGTGGTGGAAACCGGAATGGGCGAGGTCAGCAGCACCAGCGCCCGCTCGCCGGCGAGCGGGCCATCCGGATCGGCGCTCGCATGTTTTTCCATGTCCTTCGGAACGTCGGCCATCGTGACATGCCCGAGGCCGCCGGTCGGGATGCGCGCGCCGGTATTGTTGTGGAGCGCGATGATGGGCTGGCTGGCGTCGAAGAGGCCGCGGAAGATCGCCGTGTATTCCGGCGTCGCATCGTTGCCGAGCTTCTTGCAGCCGACCCCGTCGGCCGAGAAATTCCGGTTGGGATCGATGCCGTCCTGATTGCGCTTTCCGCCCGTATCGACGGCGACCAGCGTGCCGCCGTAGGTCTTCAGCGCCGCGACAGCCGTATCGAACGACATGTCCTCGTCGTCATGCATGACCGCGAAGAGCGGCCCCGGCCGGCCCGATTTGACGGTGGCGATATGCCAGCTCCGGCGACGCTCCTTGAAGGTTGCCTCCGCGATGCAGAAGCCGTTGCCGGTGAGCGCGTCGGCGTTGCGTTTGAAGTCGCCGTCCTTGTCGGCCACCTCCTCCGGCGAGAGACAGGAGCCGGTGGCGACGAGCTCAGCCGGTGGGCCGGGAGGCAGCGCCGCGGGAGCCGGAACCGAGGCATTGGCGACCTCGGTCGATAGATCGGGCGCGTCGGCCGGCTCTGCGTCGCTGGATGCGACCATCTCCGCAACAGGCTCCGTCCCCGGCGCCGCGGCGCCGGCCACGAGATCCAGCGGACCGCCCATGGCATCGCCGTCCGCCGCGGGCTGCGAAGCGCCTTCGGGCCGCGGGCGGGGCAGCCGCGCAATATCGGGGTCAGCCGGGTCCTCCGGCGCTGCGATGGCGATCGGGACGCTCGCCGGGGGTGCCGCCGCATCCCCGATCGATGCCGTTGAAGCCGGCCCGTCGGAAACGGTGTCCTCCGTCCCGGTGTAGGCGAGACGCGACGAGTCCGGGGCCTGATGGTCCTTGCTGAAGCGGCGCGCCAGCGCCCGGCGTGTCAGTGGGATGGCAAGCTCGGCGGAATTTCCCAGGACGAGCGCGAAGGTATTCTCGATCCGCTGCGAAATGTCGCCGGTGGATTGCTGCGCGGCGGTGGGAGCGCAAAGCGCCAACGCACTGACAAGCGCTCCGACGGCCACAGCCGCGCGCCCGCGCCCAAACGCTGGCCGCACCCCAACGCCAAAGGCCTCCGAATTCCGGTCCGCGCCCGGAATTGTCCCCTCTGCCAAACGCATACCCCTGTCCCGCTTTGATGCGGCTCGGCGTGTGATCCCGCCGTTCTGATCACAGTTTATTGCGAATGCGGCGGCAATGTGAAGCAGAGAGATGTGAACCGGAACGAACCGGGAATCGCCAGAACCTTAGCCACCGATGCCTGACAGCGCTTTTCGATAGTGGTCCGCGTCGGGCTCGGAGAAACAGCAGAAGACGATCTGGTCGAATGCCTCGGGATTGCCGGCTGCGACTTCCGCGACGGTGGCGGCGGCGATCTGGGCGGCCCGATCCAGCGGAAAACCGTAGACGCCAGTGGAGATCGCTGGAAATGCGATCGTCCTCAATGAATGCTGAAGCGCGAGGCCGAGCGACGAGCGATAAGCGGACGCGAGAAGCGCGCTCTCGCCTTTGCTCCCTCCCTGCCAAACCGGGCCTACAGTGTGGATGACGTGGCGCGCGGGAAGCCGATAGCCCTTGGTCAGCCGCGCCTCGCCCGTCGGACAGCCTCCGATCGAGCGACATTCCACCAGAAGCTCTGGACCAGCGGCGCGGTGGATCGCGCCGTCAACGCCGCCCCCGCCGAGCAGGCTCTCATTCGCGGCGTTGACGATGGCATCGAGCGCCAGCGCGGTGATATCCGCGACGATGACGGATGGGACCCAGGCAGACGGGGAACGACCCGCTTCGCTCAAAGCGCTGTCCAGCCGCCGTCAATCGAATGCGTGGTGCCCGTGATCTGCGCCGCCGCGTCCGAACAGAGGAACACCGCGAGTGCGGCGATATCCTCGGTGCGCACGAATTCCTTCGTAGGCTGCCGCGCCAGCATCACCTCCCTGACTACCCGGTCGCGCGGCAAATTGTGCACCTTCATCTGGTCGGCGATCTGCGTCTCGACAAGCGGCGTCAGCACGTAACCGGGGCAGATGGCGTTGGCGGTGACCCCGTCCTCCGCCAACTCCAGGGCCACCGTCTTGGTGAAGCCGACGATGCCGTGCTTCGCCGCGACATAGGCCGACTTGAAGGGCGAGGCGGTGAGGCCATGCGCCGAGGCGATATTGACGATCCGGCCCCACTTCGCCTGCCGCATCGCGGGAATCGCGGCGGCGGTCGTGTGGAAGGCCGAGGAAAGGTTGATCGCGATAATCGCGTCCCACTTCTCGACCGGAAATTCCTCGATGCGGGCGACATGCTGGATGCCGGCATTGTTGACGAGGATTTCTATGGGCCCGAGCGCATCGGCGGCCTTGGCGACGAGAGCGCGGCAGTCGGCGGGTTTCGACATGTCGGCCTTGATGTATTTCGTGTTCACGCCGTGCTCATCGGCGATCCGCTTGGCCAGCGCATGATTGTCGGGACTGTCGGTGAAGGAGTTCAGCGCGACGTTGCAGCCCTCCTTTGCCAGAGCTTCGGCGATGCCGAGCCCGATGCCGGAATTCGAGCCGGTGACGACGGCAGATTTGCCTTTGAGCATGCGTCTACCTTTCAGAGGTGTCGAGTCGGGCAATTCCCCTGTCACTTTGAATCAGGATGGCGATTGAACCCGTCGAATCTCCAAACCAGTATCCTGGCCGGCCCCTTCGGAAGCGTGATAACGTCTGGCACGTCCGCCCAGGTGAGGCCGATTGAAAAATTGCCGGCTTCCCCTTCGGTCAACACATCGCCGCAGACAGCGGCCAAGAGGACTTCCGCGCGGTGTGAATTGACCCTCATAGGAGTTGGAAGCACGAAACGTGCGAAGAGTTCGTCGACGACAGCACTTTCCGTGCGTAACCAGTCGATGTCGGCTGAAACACCGGCAAAGGTGCCACACCGAACGACCTTCGCTGCAATGTTTCGGATTCCGACAACGTCCCGCATTACAGCGGAAATTAGCTCTTCCATCGTCGGAGCGCCGTCCTGAAAATACATATCGGGCCGCTTCCGAACGGCTTCGACGGCGGTTTTCGGAACTTCGATCACGGGCGCGACTACGTGGCGAACCTAATCCCGAGGGGACTTCTTCCGCCTGGATCGGGTCTTCGGGAGATAGATTCTCTCGAGGTCACCAATCCGACCGGCGATAGCTTCGCGGGCAATTGCGGCCTTGGACCTTCCAGTCTCTTGCGCAAATTTCGTTAAACGGTCTTCGAGGTTCGGGGAGAGCCTTAGTGTGAGCATGGTCTTCCTTGCTGCGTCTGACTTACATTTTAGCACGGATAGCGAACATCAGCACTGCGTCACGCATTCATCATCTCCGCTTGCGAGAACCCGTGCCGCGTTGACTTCGTGGGGCGAATTCGCCACCTGTTTCATGGCTGAAGCGAGACTTTTCATGAACGTTCAGTGCCTTCCCGAAGCGATCGAAGCCGCGCCGCTCCCCCGCCGCAAGACGGTTGGGGTGGATGTCGGCGGGGTAATGGTCGGCGGCGGCGCGCCGATTGTCGTGCAGTCCATGACCAACACCGACACGGCCGACATCGAGGGGACGGCGCAGCAGGTCGCGGCACTCGCCCGCGCCGGCTCCGAGTTGGTGCGCATCACCGTGGATCGCGACGAGGCGGCGGCGGCCGTGCCGCACATCCGCGACCGGCTCGCGAAAATGCGGGTGAAGGTGCCGCTGATCGGCGACTTCCACTATATCGGCCACAAGCTGCTGGCCGACCATCCGGCCTGCGCCGAGGCGCTCGACAAATACCGGATCAACCCCGGAAATGTCGGCTTCCGGGAGAAGCGCGACCGGCAGTTCGGCTCCATCATCGAGATGGCGATCAAATACGGGAAGCCGGTCCGGATCGGCGTCAACTGGGGCTCTCTCGATCAGGAACTCCTGACGAGCCTGATGGACACCAACGCCGCCGCGCCCGATCCGCTGCCGGCCGGCGCGGTGATGCGCGAGGCGATGGTGCAGTCCGGGCTCCTCTCCGGCGCGCGCGCCGAGGAGATCGGGCTGCCGCGCGAACGCATCATCCTTTCGGCGAAAGTCTCGGGCGTGCAGGATCTGATCGCCTGCTACCGCATGCTTTCCGCGCGCTGCGACTACGCGATCCACCTCGGCTTGACCGAAGCCGGCATGGGCTCGAAGGGAATCGTCGCGTCCTCCGCCGCGCTCGGCATCCTCCTGCAGGAAGGGATCGGCGACACGATCCGCATTTCGCTGACGCCGGAGCCCGGCGGCGACCGCTCGCTTGAGGTGAAGGTCGCGCAGGAGATCCTGCAGACGATGGGCTTCCGCGCCTTCGTGCCGATCGTCGCCGCCTGCCCCGGCTGCGGCCGGACGACCTCCACCGTCTTCCAGGAGCTCGCCAAGGACATCCAGGGCTATCTCAGCTCCTCGATGCCGGTGTGGCGCGAGACATATCCGGGCGTCGAAGAGCTGAAGGTCGCGGTGATGGGCTGCATCGTGAACGGCCCGGGCGAATCGAAGCACGCCGATATCGGCATCTCGCTGCCCGGCACCGGAGAGCAGCCGACCGCGCCGGTCTTCATCGACGGGCAGAAGGCGATGACGCTGCGCGGCCCCACTCTCGTCGCCGACTTCAAGAAACTGGTCGAGGACTACATCGACAAGCGCTACGGCGGCGGCAGGCAGCAGGACACCGCCGCCTAAGGTGGCGCCGCTCGCGCACGACCCGGGGACGCTCGCCGACCGCTTCCTGACCGTCATCGAGAACGACATCGTGCCGAAGACGCGCGCGGGCGTCGCCGCCGGCAACAAGCTCTTCGGCGCGGCGATCCTGAAGAAGTCCGACCTGTCGCTGGTCATCGCGGCCACCAACGCGGAGACCGAGAACCCACTTTTTCACGGCGAGATTTCAACACTGAACGCCTTCTACCGGCTCCCTGCCGGAGGCCGCCCGGCGACCCGCGACTGCGTGTTCCTCTCCACCCACGAGCCCTGCCCGCTCTGCCTCTCGGCGATCACCTGGGCCGGCTTCGACAACTTCACCTATCTCTTCGGCTACGAGGACACGCGCGACGCCTTCGCCATTCCGCACGACCTGAAGATTCTGCAGGAGGTTTTCGGGGTTGAGAACGGCGAATACCGGCGTGAGAACGCATTCTGGAGGAGCCGCTCAATCGCGGATCTCGTCGCTCAGGCGCCTACCGCGGAAAGATCGAGCCTGACCGCACGGATGGAAGCCGCGCAAGAGATCTACGCGGGCCTCTCGGCCATCTATCAACGAAACCGGGGAAGCACGAACATTCCCTTGAGCTGACAGTACAACATCAGGATAGTGGCACCTAACCTAGGCGGCACGAAGCGGCTGAATTTTTGCTGTAAGATTCTATGCTTTCCGCGAGTGTGCAAACCGGCGAAATAATGATAGCTGTCTGTTGTTGAGGCTGCGCGCGCCACCGCAGCGATGCCGGGGTAGCTCATGCATCGGATCTTGTCACAGACACGCACCATCGCCCTTGTGCTTGGCGCCGTGCTGGTCCTCGCTTCTCTGCAGGGCGCTGCAGCCTTTCTAAGCGAAGGGTATCGTTTCCCGCCCATATGGCTCGGGGACATTTTGAGGCCCACCCCGCTCACCATCTCGCCGCTGGAGCCGTGGCTCCCGACCAAGAAGAAGGATGGCGGGGGCGGCACCGAGGTCGATCCGTCCCCCACGGCGACCTACGAAATGAACAACATCGGCGGGGGTACGCTGCTCCCGTGCGAGCCCAACCCCGGCGGGCAGATGACGAAGACGCAGTGGGGCGGCTCCACGGTCGACAAGGCAGCCCGTATCGTCATCAGCACTTTCGGCAGCGACTTCAACACCGCAATAGCCGCTTATGAAGGCTCGTCGTGTGCCTCGCTGAAGCTCCTCAAATTCAACGGCAAGGACGTCGTCAACGACAACTACGCGGTTTCCGGCGTCAGTGCTTTACAAAGCCTCGTCCAGTTCGACGCAAAAGCCGGCACGCCCTATCGCGTGCAGATCGGCGGCCGCGCGGGAAGCACGCAGACTGAAGGCGACATCTTCGCCACCGTGTCCGTGCTGCCGCCTGCGGGCGGCCTGTCGGTTTCCCTGGTGAAAGTTGGCAGTATTTTTCGGCCAGGACAGGACTATCTCTGCCGGCTTCAGTTCAGTGGGGCGTCCTGCGAGACGGCCACATTCGTCGTCCACAACAGCACAAACAAGACACTGACGGTCACGCCGACGAGCAGTGTTGGCGTAGCCTTTATCAATCCTGCCATCTTTACCCTGACGCCGGGGCAAGCGAAGGCGGCGACCTTCCGATTCAATACCGCGTTCAACAGGACGACACGCCGCACGGTCTCCGGATATTTCTCATTTGTTGGCCGGGTCCAGACCACAACTGTCAGTCAGGCGAGCTATCTCGGTCTGGTCAGCGTCGAGACCGGAGCCGAGGGACCAAACGTGCTGAGCGCCAGCGTGACGCGCCAAATAGGCACAGCGCGCATCAACGGCGGCGTCCCATTCGACGTCAGGCTGACCAACACCGGAGCGGAGGCGGCCACCGGCTGCTATGCGCGGAGCGATGACCCCTCGCTCAAGATATCCTGGATGCAGCTGGCCAAGATCAGTCCCCCGACCGCAATCGGGAACACAAACGTGCCGTTCGCAATCCCCGCCGCCACCGCCACATGGATGCGTGTCTGGTTGGCGAGTCAGACAGCACGGGATGCCAACACGCCGGATTTCCTGGGCGAGATCGTCATCGATTGCGCCAACACAGCCAAGCTGGAATTCAAGGTCAGCAACCGGTTCGACCTGACATCGCTAGGCTCGTTCGCGCTCCGCAAAGTCAATGTCCTCGCGGTATCACCGACGAGCGGCTTCCTCGACGTACCGGCGACGGGCGTGGCCAAGTTTCGCACGTCTGTGACCAACACAGGTCCCGCTGTCCAGATGCGACTGAACGGGTTCTACGCGGGCCCCTTCGAGGACCCGGCGAACGCGCAGTTCACCGTAACGGGCGTGTGCGAAGCCAATGCGGCCGGCGCATGCATCGGGTCAACGCAGGGCGTTCACATCTACAGCGCACCGACTAACGTCAAGAAATACTTCAACGTGTTCGTGAAGGCCCCGACCATCAATCCAGGAGCCGATGCGGCGCGGCGGCGCGTGTTCCTCAACGTCCAGCAAAACGCGCCGGACAACGTGACCCAGGACTATGTCCACATCGGCGTACTCGGCGTTGCGGTGAAAAAGCTCTGAGTGCGTCGAAGCTACCTTCGATCGACACTGAGAAGGATGTCGCGCGCGGCCTGAAGGCGCTTCTGCGGGTCGATCCGCGCCTTGCGCCGCTCGCCAAGTTGACCGGCCCCCTCCCCTTGCGGCGTCGCGAAGGCGGGTTCGAGGGGCTCGCGCACATCATAACGTCGCAACAGATTTCCGGCGCGGCAGCGGACGCGATCTGGGGGCGGTTCAAGGCGGCCGTCGATCCGTTCACGCCGGAGCAGTTTCTGCTCACGTCGGGGGAGACGCTGCGCGCGGTCGGTCAGTCCGGCGCGAAGGTGCGGACGCTCACCGGCATTGCGGCTGCGGCGGTCGAGGGCTTTGATCTGATCTCCGTTCACAATCTTCCCGCAGAGGAAGCCGTGAAGACGATGACGGCCCTGAAGGGCATCGGTCCCTGGACGGCGGAAATCTACCTGCTCTTCTGCGTCGGCCATTCCGACATCTTTCCCGCCGGCGATCTTGCGTTGCAGGTCGGCGTGCAACAGGGCCTGGGGATGCGTTCCCGACCGGACGAGAAGAAGCTGCGAAAGATCGCGGAGAAATGGACACCGTGGCGGGGGATCGCTGCGCGGCTCTTCTGGGCATACTATCGCGTGCGGCGGGAGAACGCGAAGATCGGTCTCGACGTGTGAACACCCGCATTCACGTCAATTCGAATTTCAATCGACACGTGCTGCGGCTATGGTCTTCCGGGATGGAAACAGGCTGGGGAAGTCCGATGATCCGTACGCTGGGGGTTCGGGCATTTGCGGCAGCGATTGTCGTTGGTGCGTCGTGCGCCATCGCGACGCCTTCGTCAGCAGATTCGTTGGCTCCGCCGGACAAGTTTTTGGAGCCCGGCCAGCTTTGTCCGGAGGAGCTGCTGGTTCTCCAGGGCATCAAGCTCATCCTCCCTCCGGATGCTTCGGATAAAGTTCCTGGCCCTTCCGCCTTCCCACCTTTTCCCCAGGACTGGGGTCCATTTTCCCCCTTTCAATTTGGCGATAGCATTTGTCATTTCGGCGGACAGGCATTCGGCTATCAGGCCGCTTCCGCGCCGACGATCGCGGGGGGCGCGGTCCATCATCTTGTGAACTATGGCGCCACCACCGAGCCGGGCGAGCCGCTCGAGGGCGGCAAGATGAAGAAGACGATCTGGGCCACGATCACACTTCCGAAAGCGTCGCGCGTCGTCATCGACACGTTCGAAAGCAGCTTCGACACCGTTCTCGCGGTCTACACCGGCAATGCGGTGAACCACCTCACCAAGGTGATCTCCAACGACGACACGACGGTACCGGGATTCGCGACCCAGCAAAGCCTCGTGCAATTCAATGCGCAGCCGAACACGACCTATCGCATTCAGATCGGCAGCAAGACAGGCGCCGAGGGCGACGTCTTTACGAGCGTCCACGTGTTTCCCCCCGCCGGCGGGCTCGCGACGCTGCTCGCCTCCATCAGCGGCACTGCCTGGCAATCACGGGACTATTCCTGCGGATACAACGCCGGGCTGCTTCTTCCTAACTGCGGCGATCCGAAGTTCGTGCTCTACAACAGCATGAACAATGCAGTCTCCGTAACGGGCACGAGCAGCCTCGGACCCGGCATCACTGCCCCGGCTTCGTTCAACCTCCCCTCGCGCGGCTTCAAGACCGCGGAATTCAAGTTCACGCCCGCCTTCGATCGCACGCATGTGCGCACCGTCGCCGGCTTCTTCAAGTTTGTGGCGAGTGCCGGCGGCAACGTGGTGGGCGGGGCAAGCCATCGCGCCCTTGTCGTCGTGAAAGGCGCGAGCAAGCCCAACACACTTTCCGCAGCGGTAGCCTCGGAGGTGCATGCCGGGTGGGAGGGACAGTTCCTCGGCTTCGGCGTCAGGCTGACGAACAAGGGATCACAGGCCGCGACCGGCTGCCATTTCCGCAGCCGCTTCGGTTCCCGGCTGAAGACGATCTGGTTCCGCGCCGATCCGACGACCGGGAAACCGATCGGACGATTGGACGTGCCAACCACGATCGCGGCGCACCAGACGCAACTCTTCTTCGTCTTCGTCGCGAGCCAGCAGTCGGAGATCGCAGATCCGACCTTTGCGGATGCGACAGAGGTCGAAATCGACTGCGCCAGCACCGCACCCGCGCCGATCAACCTGCAGAACAGCTTCGATATCACCTCGATCTCGACTTACCTTCCGGCCAGCATCGGAGCCAAGGTGCTCGCGCCGCCCACCGACACCTTGCTGGTTCCGGCCGGGGGCACAGCCATCTTCAGCGTCAGCGCGGTCAACCGGGGAGCCCCGGCCAGGATCGTCGCGCGACCGCAATACGCGTATCCGTTTGCCGACGCGGCGAACAAGCAGTTCAAGGTTTCGGTTTGCCGAACATCATCCAGCGGCGCCTGCCTCGCAGCGGCGGATTACTCGGTGCAGTACGACGCCACGACCGGGTCGTCCGCGACCTTCAAGGTCTTCATCAAGGCGCCCGCGGTCGACCCGGGCTTCGATCCCACCAAGCGCCGTGTCTTCCTGATCTTCTCGCAGGTGCAGCCGGTCGGCTTCACCTATTCGGTGCCGATCGTGGCGCGGAGCGTCGCTGTCAGGCGGCACTAGGATGGCCGCGGCCAGGCCGGCAGGGTAGAGCAAGCCCTTCTCGAGTCGCTTGCGCGTCCGCGCGTTTCTGCCAGGAAGCCCCGAATGATCGACGGCCCTCGCATTCCTCCCGCTTCCGGCGGACCGGCGAAAAGCCTGGTCGTGTTCCTGCACGGCTACGGTGCGGACGGGAACGACCTGATCGGGCTCGGGCGGCAATGGGCGAAGGCCCTTCCCGCGACCGCCTTCGTCGCGCCGAATGCGCCGGAGCTATGCCCCGGCACCCCGATGGGGCGGCAATGGTTTCCCCTCACCATGCGCGATCCGCGCGAGCTGGTGCAGGGGGTGGCGCGGGCGCGGCCGGCGCTCGATGTCTTCCTCGACGCGGAACTCCAGCGCCACGGGCTCGACGAGAGCGCCTGCGCGCTGGTCGGCTTCAGCCAGGGGACCATGATGGCGCTGCATGTCGGGCCGCTCCGCAAGCGTAGCCTCGCCGGCATCCTGGGCTATTCCGGGTTGCTCGCCGACCCGGCAGCGTTGAAATCCGGCCCGGTGCAGCAGCAGCCCGTATTCCTCATCCATGGCGATCGCGACGACCTGATCCCGGTGGCGACGATTTTCGCGGCGGCGGAGGGGCTGGCGGCGGCGGAGATTCCGGTCGAATGGCATATTTCGCCGGGCATCCCGCACGGCATCGGGCCTGATGGGCTGGAGCTTGGGATGAGTTTCCTGAAGCGCGTGCTGCCACCCTGAGACCAGACGAGCTGGCGGCGGCACGCTGAGGGATCGACGCGCCGGAACAAGCGGGATTGGCCGGAGTTTCCTTTCGCTCCGTGCGACCTTGTCACGTCAGAGATCTCCCCCGCGAGGCCTTCCATGACGACCGCATCCAGAAGCTCGAAGCTTTTCACCCGCTTCGCGGCCTCCACCGCGCACGCCGCCGGCAGGCCCATAACATTCATCGTCTGCCTCGCAGTCGTCATCGGCTGGGCGGTCAGTGGTCCGGTCTTCCACTTCTCCGATACATGGCAGCTCGTCATCAACACGGGGACCACGGTCGTCACGTTCCTGATGGTCTTCGTCATCCAGAACACGCAGAATCGCGACGGCAAGGCGCTGCAGGCGAAGCTCGACGAACTGATCCGGGCGAGCGCATCGCACAACGCGTTCATCGGGATCGAGACCCTGACGGAAGAGGAGCTCGGCGAGCTGCAGCGGGAATGCAAGTCAGCAGCCGACGAGGAGGGCCGCGAGCTGACCAAGCACGAGGAAGCGCGTGTGGCGGGCGTCGTCGCCCAGAAGCGGGCGCACCGCAGGGTGGAAAAGGCGCTCGAGAACGGCTGAGCCGGAGGCCCGGCCGCCTGCCGCAGATTGCCGCAGCCCGCGACAAGAGTCCGACGGCATAGCTTCACAAGACTGACATCGGCGCTGTAGACTATCGGAAACGACGGGAATCGTGGGGTTCCCGCGAGGGTGGACCGCGTCAGACATGACAGTTCACGTATCGCCCGATGCGCATCCGGCGCTGGTCCTGAACGCCGATTACCGGCCGCTCAGCTACTATCCGCTGTCGCTGTGGAGCTGGCAGGACGCGATCAAGGCGGTGTTCCTCGAGCGGGTGAACATCGTCTCCGAATACGAATTCGAGGTGCGCAGCCCGAGCTTCGCGATGCGGCTGCCGAGCGTCGTTTCGCTGAAGACCTACATCAAGCCGTCGCGCCATCCGGCCTTCACGCGGTTCAACGTGTTCCTGCGCGACCGGTTCGAGTGCCAGTATTGCGGCGACGGCAATGACCTGACGTTCGACCATCTGCTGCCACGCTCGCGCGGCGGGCAGACCACCTGGGCGAACGTGGTCACCGCCTGTGCGCCTTGCAATCTCAGGAAGGGCAACAAGGGCTGCCGCGACGTGAAGATGTGGCCGCGGCAGGAGCCCTACGAGCCGACCGTGCACGACCTGCACAACAACGGCCGGCTCTTCCCGCCCAACTATTTGCACCAGAGCTGGCTCGACTACCTCTACTGGGACGCGGTGCTGGAGCCCTAGCGCTCGCGGCGCCGGCGCCATTCGGCGCGCCGTCTCACGCGCTTGTCACGCGCCGCGCCACGCCCGGCGCGCGCCGGCCACGCCCAGCACCACAAGGAGCGCCGATACAAGCACATTCCACCCCGCGAACGAGAGGCCGAGGATGCGGAGCGCCGCGTCGGTGCAGCTCGGCGCGTGGGTCGTGGTGAGCTGGTTCAGCATGTCGGCGGCGTCCGTCACGCCGACCGAAGGCGCACAGGACGCCGGCCCCTGCCAGAATGCCCACTCCACCCCGGAATGGAACACCGCGAGGCCTCCGCCATAGAGCATCAGCGCCGCGAAGAGCGCGAAGAGCGCAGTGACGAACGGGCGTGGCGCGGCGACCAGGATCGCCACCACCGCAAGCGCGGCGACCGGCACCCCGAGATAATAGGGCGTGCGCTGCATCAGGCAGAGATGGCAGGGGAGATACCCGCCGATATACTCAAAGCCGAGCGCGCCGAGGATCGCAGCGGCGGAGATGGCGAACGCCATCAGCGCCAGCCCGAGCAGACGGCGCGGAGCGGCTGTCCCGGCGGACGGCGACATGGCGTTGGCGGAGATCGGGCCGGGGCTCAGCATGCGCCTTCAATACACCAGATTGCGGCGAAAATCGCGGGATTGACCGAGGCGCGACGCTCACACTAAATCCGCCCGCTTGCCCCTGTGGCGGAATGGTAGACGCGGCAGACTCAAAATCTGTTGCCTTCACGGGCGTGCTGGTTCGAGTCCGGCCAGGGGCACCAGAAACATCCGCGATTGTCCCTGCCCCGGCCACGGAAGTCGCTGGCAGGAATTGCTGCACGGGATCATGGAGCCCGGTTCACCCCGCTTGCGTCCTGGTTATCGCGGCGGGACCATTCGAGGTAGCGTGCGATCAGGTAGCCGTGCAGGGCAAGCTGTGTTTCCTGCTCCCAGCCGGAATTGTGATCGTCAGGCCCGCGCGCCGCGAGCAGGCGGCGGATTTTGGCGAAGTCGATAACGTCGGAAAGCTTGTCTGACTTTTCCATGCGCGCGATGTTCGCCAGCAGTTGCGGCTCGATCGATTTCGCCATGCGCTGGAAGTCGGGGATTTCGTCGTCGTTCCTGCGCCAGCGCGTCTGAAATTCGCGCGGATAGATGTCCCGCAGCGCGGCGCAGGCGAGGTAG
The DNA here is from genome assembly GCA_038211615.1 of Hyphomicrobiales bacterium. GTDB lineage: Bacteria > Pseudomonadota > Alphaproteobacteria > Rhizobiales > Afifellaceae > DASWJZ01. The sequence continues at coordinate 1,391 of JBBQVL010000083.1, read as the reverse complement.
CGGTTGCGTCCGTTCCTGACATAGAGGTCCTGCGGGATGGCGAGCGCAAGTTCGACCACCCGCTTGTCGTGAAACGGCCGCGTCAGCTCCAGCCCGTGCCGCGCGGCCTCCTCCGCGATTCCCGGCGCGGCGTTGCTCATCACGCGCCGCAAGGCACTGCGCATTGAGCCGCGCATGTCGATCTCGGCCCTTGCGGCGACGAGCAGCCGCGCCGGATCGATAGTCCCTTCGGCGATGAGGCGGCGAGCGAAAGCCGGCGCGACCGGCTGATCACCCCAGGCCTGGGTCGGTCCATGCCGCAGGTGCGCCCATAGCCGCGTCACCGCGCGCGGCGCCAGCAGCGCGACGACGTCGCGCCTGAGAATTGTCCAGTACGACACACCCGTCATGCGGCGGTGGTCGCGCACGCCCGCGACAAAGCGGCTGAGCTGCAGCGTCGCCAGCAGACGCGCCAGCGCCGCCCGTCCGCGCGGATGCAGGGTATAGTCGCCGCCGTGACCATCCATGATCACGCGCGCGCCGGCCTCCGCCAGCGTCGCCAGCAATTCATCCGTGACGAAATGATAATTCCCGACCGGGCCGTCGTGCTCCAGAAAGGCCCGCTCCAGCCCCGTCAGGATGCTCTTGCCCTCGCGGGTGACGTAGCGCACGTCGAGCCAGGGCATGTCGCGCGCGCACATATCCACCCAGCGCCGCGCGTGGCGGATGCTGCCGCGATAGTCGGCGGGCATCACCGAGGCGGCGGCGACAAGCTTGCGGCCGGCGAGCGCCGGGCCGGCGAGCCCGGCAATAGCCGCGCTGTCATAGCCGCCGCTGAAGATAAGGCCGGGCGCGCGCTCGACGCGGCGAACGCGGCAAGCAACCGCCTCGCCGAGCACGCGTCTGTAAGCTTCGATGTAGTAGGCCTCGTTGCGGTCCTGGTGAATCGGGTCTGCCTTCGGCTCCCAGTAGCGGCGTGTCGCGACCGCGCCATCGGCGCCGATCGTCATCACCGTCGCCCCGGGGACGCCGTTGATCCTGTGGGCGGTCTCTTCCGGCGGGACAATATCGTGCATCAGCATGCGGCCGATGTCGGCGTCTGTCAGTCCGTGCGGGACGTCCGGATCGACACGCAGCGCCTTTGCCTCGCTGGCGAAGACGATGCGCTCCGCATTGCGGTGATAGAGGATGGCGCGCTGGCCCATGTGATCGCGGCCGAGCACGAGTTTTCTCGCGCGCCCGTCCCACACCGCGAAGGCGAAATCGCCGATGAGATGCGCGGCGCACTCCTCTCCCCATTGACTGTAGCCGCGCATGAGCAGCGCACTGTCGGGCATGTCGCGCAGCTCGGCTACGCCGATGCTGCAGGCCGCGGCCAGATCCTCGCGATTGTCGAGCCGCAGGTCCGCGAC
>JBBQVL010000082.1:0-18674 GCA_038211615.1 Hyphomicrobiales bacterium | reverse complement strand
ATACTGGTCGGTGCGGTCGCCGTCGATATCGCCAAGCGGCATCGTCTCGATCAGGGTGAGGTCCATGCCTTCGCCATGCGCGAAGCGGATCATCTCGGGGAACTCGTCCTCGTTGACGCCCTTCAGCGCCACCGCGTTGAGCTTGACCCGGAGCCCCGCCGCCTGCGCCGCGCGGATGCCGGCCATGACCTTGGCGAGATCGCCCCAGCGGGTGATCGCCTTGAACTTCTGCGGGTCGAGCGTGTCGAGCGAGACGTTGATGCGCCGGACGCCCGCGTCCTTCAGCGGTCCGGCGAAGCGCTCGAGCTGCGAGCCGTTGGTGGTGAGCGTCAGCTCTTCCAGGGCACCCGAGCGGAGATGCCGGCCCAGCCCTTCGAAGAGGCTCATGATGTTGCGCCGCACCAGCGGCTCGCCGCCGGTGATGCGGATCTTCCGCACGCCCTTCTCGATGAAGGCGGTCGCCATCCGGTCGAGTTCTTCCAGCGTCAGGAGATCCTGCTTCGGCAGGAAATGCATGTCTTCCGCCATGCAATAGACGCAGCGGAAGTCGCAACGGTCGGTGACCGAGATGCGCAGATAGCTGATCGCCCGCCCGAACGGGTCGATCATTTGGCCTTGACTCAACGGGCCTGAATTTCTGTTCACAGGCTACTCCGGAAAACGGCCGCGAGGCGCTGCGCCGGGAGGTTGGCGCAGCGCCTCGCATTCAGCCTAGCCGAGGCTGTATTCCTGGCTCTTGAAGGTCTGGTGCCGAACGCCTTCCGGCGCATCGGCGATCTTCCGGATATTGCCCCAGGTCTGCTTGTAGTTCGGGATGATGAACTCGTTCACGCCTTTCGAGACCACGTTCCCTTGCACGCCGCTCGGAAACGCGAAGAGCATGAAGGTCTCCTTCGGTTTGGCCGTCGGCGTCGGATAGACCGCCGCCTGGGTCGAGCCGTTGTCGTTGTAGACCTCGACGAGATCGCCTTCCTTCAACCCGAGCTCGCCCATGTCGGCAGGGTTCATCTCGATGAACGGATAGGGCCAGCGGTCCATGACCAGCTCGTTCTCCTGATCGAGATAGGCGCTCTGCCAGACATGGTTGGTGCGCCCGTTGTTGATCAGGAAAGCAAACTTCTCCTTCTCGGCCTGCTTGCCCTCGGCCTCGAAGCCGCGCCATTGCGCCTCGAAGAAGGTCGCCTTGCCGTCCTTGCCGCCAAACTTGCCGTCGGCATAAAGACGCTTCGTGCCGATGATCTGGCCATTCTCGAAGCCCGTCGCCGGCTCCTGGAACCCGTTCGTTCCCATGGCGCGGAGACGCTCGTAGGTGACGAACTCGCCGCCCTTGGATGTCGCGTGATAGCCATCCATGAAGGCGTCTTCTTCGGTCTTCCAGTCGAAGCCTTTGAACTGGTCGGCGTAGGCGCCCTTGCCCGCTTCGCGGAACACGCCCTCCAGGTGGTTGGCAATTCGCGCCGCGATGAGGCAGTCCGGCATCGCCTGGCCGGGCGGGTCCATGTACCGCTCGGTTAGGCGGTGACGCCGCTCGCCATTCATGGAGGTGAGGTTCATCTCGCCTGAGGTTGCCGCGGGCAGCCAGACGTGGCTTGCCTGGCCGATCTTGGTCGGGATGATATCGACGTCGACCGAGAACAGCCCGCCCTTGCGAATGGCGGCCATAATGGCCTCCACCATCGCCGCGCGATCGCCGTAGGGAACCGCGGACATGGCGTCCTTCACCATGTCGGTCCGCTCCTTGTAGCGACGCTTGAACTCGAGTGCGTTCAGCGTCGTCTTGTAGTGGTCGCAGGCCCAGATGTGATGCACACCGCCCTTGCCGCCGATCAGGAGCTGATCGACATAGGCTGCGGGCCGGCCGACATGCGCGTCGGAGGGGCGCGCGTAGCCCTCCTGGTGGCCACCCATCCGGACGCAGCCGCCGCCCGGCCGGCCGATATTGCCGGTGGCGAGCGCGACGTTCACCAGTGCGGCATTGGTGCGATAGTTGTCGTTGCCCCAGATGAGGCCCTTCTCGTAGGAGAACATCGTGCGGCGGCGGGCGCCGCCTTCCTTCGGCTTGGCGATCCACTCCGCCGCCTTGATGATGTCCGCGGCAGGAACGCCGGTGATCTTGGCGGCGTCGTCGATCGAGGTCCTGTTTGCGGCCAGCGCCTTGTCGAAGTCGTTGGTCGAGGCGGCGATGAAGTCTTTGTCGGTCCACCCCTGATCGGCGATGTAGGTGAGGAGCGCATTGAACAGCGCGAGGTCCGTGCCGGAATTGATCGCGAGGTGCAGCACCCGGTCTTTGCCAGCCTCCGCTTCGCAGGCATTCACCGTCACCGTACGACGGGGGTCGACGATGACAATGCGCCCCTGCTCGTGCGGCTCGCCGGCAAGCTGCTCGTTCTTCTTGCCGACGGATGTGCCGCGAAGGTTCGGGACCCAGTGGTTCAGAAAGTAATTGGTCTGCGTCTCCAGCGCGTTCGTGCCGACGGCGAAGATCGTGTCGGCAAGTTCGGCGTCCTCGTAGCAGTTATTCAGCTCGCCGACGCCCATGTCGCGCGTCGCGTGAACCTCGGAATTGTAGGCGGGGCGATTGTGGATGCGGATGTTCTTCACCTTCATGGCGCCGAAATAGAGTTTTCCGGTGCCCCAGGTGTTCTCGTAGCCGCCGCCGGCGCCGCCATGGTCGAACGCGGAGACGAAGAGCCCGTCCTCGCCCTGTTCGTTGATCACCGCTGCGGTGACCCGCGCGACGAGGTCGAGCGCATCATCCCAGCTCGTGGGCTGCATCTGGCCGTAGCGCCAGACCATCGGGTCGGTGAGACGCTGCAGCTCGGTGTTACGGGTACGGCTGTAGCTCATCTCGGCGATGCGGGCGCCGCGGATCGAACCGAGGCCCGAGTTCACGACGCAGTCGGGGTCGGGCTTGATGACGATGTGGACGTCCTTACCGTCCTGCTTGACGATGTTGTACATCGACGGCGAGTACCAGTTCGGAGTCATCGCCTCCTGTTGTTTCGAAAGGTCCGCGCCGAAGACGTTCTCGCCGGGGGCCGTGCCGCCCTGCTGGTTCGCGTCCCAGCTATAGGCGTGATAGCCGCAGCCGACGATGCAGTAATGGCAGGTGACGTTGTGGACCTTCGCGTCCGCCGGGATGATCGGCAGGCGGTCGATCTGACGCTTGTAAGCCATGGTTCGATCCTCCCCTTCAGAGCACGTTGGACAGACGACCGTAGAGAAGCTCATCGACGCCCTCGGCGTAGATGTCCCCCTTGTCGTCGACGCGCAGGACGTATTGCGGGAGGTTCTGGGTGGCGTGCCCCCAGATCTGCTGACCGCCCTTTTCCGGATCGAACCGCGAATAATGGCCTGGGCAATTCAGGCTGCGATCCGTGGAATTGTAGGAGAGCGGAAAACCCTTGTGCGGGCAGATCGTCGTGAAGCCGACGATGTCGCCATCGGCGCCCACGCCGCCGGAGACTTTCGTGCCGAGCTTGAGGAGAACGCCCGGTGCGTTGGCATCTGGATAGGCAACCTCCATCGGCTCGTTCGCCTTCAGGTCACTGACATTGGCGAGACGGTTGGCGGGATATGTGACGCGGGCGCTGCTGGCAGCGGCGCGCGCCGGCTGCGGTAGCGTCGCGGCGGCGGCTGCTCCCGCCGCGGCAAGTGCCCCACCCTTCAGAAATTGACGGCGGCCCATGTCCGCCATGCTGCGGCATCGCATGCTGTTCCCTCCTTCCCGTGCGCCTGTTTCCGGCGCTGGTCGAAAAGGAGAGAGGCACGAAGCGTGCCAGCAGGATTTATCCCGTAAATCCAGGGTCGCAGTCGGTCAGGCGTTCGAAAAACCGGACATACTGCAGCGCCGAAGGTTCGGAATACCGAACGTCGTCAATCGCCTTCGACACCCAGGCGGCGCATCTTCTCCCACAGGGTCGTTCGTGAGATGCCGAGCATGCGCGCGCTCTTCTCGATCTGGCGATCCGTCGCACCGAGCGCCCGCTCGATCTGGCGCCGCTCAGCCGCATCGCGCACCTCGGCGAGCGTCGGAAAGAAGTCATCAGCAAACGGAACTTCATTCCTTTCCGGAAACATGTCAGCCGGCATGATCATCTCGTTCTGGCTGAGCGCTGTCGCCCTGAACAGACGGTTGCGCAACTCACGCACGTTGCCCGGCCAGGAGTGGTTCAGTGCCTCTTCCTCGGCGAACGTGCTGATGCCGCGAATGCCGCGGGCCTCAGCCTGTTGCACCGGGAAAAGGAAATCTATCAGCCACGGGATATCCTCCGGCCGATGGCGGAGCGCCGGAATCTCAATTGCAATCGCATTCAGACGAAAGAGCAGATCCTCGCGGAACATTCCCTGTTTGACGGAGGCCGGCAGATCGCGGTTGGAGGCCGCGACGATGCGCGCCCGGAACGGAACCGGCATTTCGCCGCCAACACGCAGGAACGAGCCGTCTTCAAGGAGGCGCAGGAGCTTCCCCTGCAGCGACATCGGCAGGTCGCCGATTTCATCAAGAAAGAGGATTCCCGCTTTTGCGCGCTCGGCGAAGCCGACATGGCGTGTGGCGGCGCCGGTGAAGGCGCCCCGCTCATGGCCGAAAATCTCGCTCTCAAGGAGGTCTGCAGGAATGGCGGCACAGTTCACTGCCATGAACGGTGCGTTTGCCCGCGACGACACCGCATGCAGAAAGCGGGCCGCGACTTCCTTCCCGACCCCGGTCTCTCCGGCGATCAGGACCGGCAAGGGCGTCTCGGCGGCACGCCGCAGCAAATCCTCGATCGCACGCATCTGTTTCGAGACGCCCAACGAAGCTTCGTGGCGGGCGGGAGGCGATCGGAGCACAGCCGAAATGCGCGTGAGAAAATCGTCCATCGCAAAGGGCTTCGTTACGAAGTCTCCTGCGCCGGCCCGCATGAGCCGTATCGCCTGGTCGATGTCGGCATGTGCGGTGATGAACAGAAACGGAGGAGCGTCGGCCGTCGATGTGGCCCTCCGAAAGACTTCCTCGCCGTCAATGTCGGGCAATCGAATGTCGCAAATCATCAGCCCAAGGTCTGAAAGCCGCACCTTGCGCTCGGCGAAGACGGAATTTCCATCCCGCCACCAGACCGGGTCGAACCCTTCAAGCGCAAGCCGCTGAACGAGCGACTCGCCCATGATGGGATCATCCTCGACAATGCCAACGCGAGGCTGGTCATGCGGCATCGGATTGCTCAATTCCCCGCGCTCCATCAATGCGCAGCCGAATTTGCGCTCCGCCCAAGGCCGAGCGTGAAACCTCGATCCTTCCGCTCAGATCGTCCACCAGCCGCCGCACCATCCAGAGTCCAAGTCCCTTGCCGTCGCGCATGATGGCGTAGCTTTCCGACCCGGTCAAAATGGTAATTCCTTCGGGAGACATCCCCGGGCCAGAGTCTTCAACGTCGACGGACAATACCGGCTTCTCGTATCTCACAGCGAAGCGGATACGGCCGCCCTCCCCGCTCGCGGCGCTCGCGTTCAAAAGGAGATTGAGCGCCGCCTGGCGGATGGGATTGCCCGGCAGCTCAGGAATATCCTCGCTCATGATACTCCAGTCGAGATCCTGGTGACGGCGGCGGATTTCCGGACCGAGCAGCAGACGAACATCTGCAAAGTCGCTGACTGCAAGGGCGCGTCCGGCGTCTTTGGCTCGATAGGTTGCAAGCGCAGCCTGCACGACTTCGCGAATGCCAAACAGGCCGCGCTCGATCAGGGAAAGCGACTGCGCGCGTACCAACGATTTGTCGCCGTGCTTTTTCAAAGTATCAATTGCGTTGAAGAGACCTCCGAGCGGATTGTTGATCTCATGCGCCATGCCGGAGGCGAGGCGCCCAAGGCTGGCGAGCCGTTCTTCATCGGAAAGCCGCGCAGCCAGTGCGACATTCTCTCCCACGGCGCCAGCCATCGAATTGAAGCGCCGAAACAGCCGGCCCGCCTCAGTATCGGGACTCGGAAGCAGCTCGGCGGGAATTGGCCTCACAGCGCCGCTCTTCGAGCGCTCCAGATGATCCGCAAGCACTTTCATCGGCTGCACCATCCGGAAAACGGCAAACCATCCGAGAACAACGAAGACGAGGGTCAGGGCGGCGTTCGTGGAGAGCAGCGTCCAGAACACGTTGCGGCGCTCTGCAAGGAGCGCCGAGATGTCGAACTCGGCGTGCAAAGTTCCGATCGTTCGGCCTTCGACCACCAGACGCCGATCGACGAACGCCTGCGACGCCTCTTCCCGCACGAGGACCTTCGACTGGTGTTCCTGGCCGGCAGGAAACTCCCGCGGCAGAAGCGACCCGATCGCCGCGTGCCGCGGGTTAGACCCCGCAAGAACCAAGCCGGCCGCGTCGGTAACGACGGTTTCTACCGGCCGCACCGCAGCGTCGAGCTGGCGGGCCTGGTCAAGGACATCGAAAATCTCCCAAGGGTCGCCGCGCAGCACGGGCTCGATGAGGGAGGACGTCAGGCCATCCAGATAGGCGTTCGTGAGCCCTTTGATCTGCCGTACCTGGCTTGACGCGAGGCCCGAGAGCACGCGCTCGGATGCGACTACCCCCACCGCAATCATCAGGACGGCGACCAGTACCGGCACCTTTATGGTGATCGGGACGCGATTGAGCGGACCGGCCGGGCTCACCCGAGCCCTCGCACCAACGCCATGTTGGCGGCGATCGGGTCGAAAAGTGATGGAGGCTCGGCAGCGAACGAATCGAGCCGCAGCGCCTGCAGCACGGCGCGGCCCTTTTCATCCTGGTGCATGGTCAGCAGAGCACGCCGCAGGCTTTCCGTGCTCTCTGAGCCGACTGCCGATGCTGGGCAAGCAATTGGCGGAAATCCGAACCAGTCCGATTTCCGAACAATGCGCGTCGCTCCGGTGAGCGATGGCTCTACCTCACTCAAGACGTCGTAGACGTAACCGTCCACGCTCCCACTTGCTGCGAGCCCGGAAGCCACGGCTCGAACCACGTTGCGATGTCCGTAGGTGAAAATGATCTGCCGGAAAAATCGGTCGGGCTTGGTCCCCTTCCGGGCCAACTCCGCCGCCGTAACAAGGAAGCCGGAATTGGAATCCGGGTCGGAGAATGCGTGCACGTCGCCCGCGAGCTGGTCGATCGTGGTGACATTTCGGCTGAGGTCGGAGATCAGGTAAGATTGATAGAGCGGCTTTGCCCGCCAGATCGGAACCGCGAGAAGCTCGAGCTGCGAACGGTATTGCACGAACGGGTAGCCGCAGATCCACGCGCCGTCGAGTTGCCCTGAGACCAGCAGAGTGGTGATCTCCTGATAGGTGCGCCGCGTAACGAGTTGGACAGGGCGGCCGGAAGCCGACTGCAAATACGCTCCGAGGTGGTCAAGCAGATCAAGGTCAGACGTGAGCAAAACCGGCGTCAAACCGAAACGGAGCGCGACAGAGCCGCCCGCCATCGCCTGCCGAGGTAGGTTCCCGAGAACCAGCGTTCCCAGATTCGCGATTAGCCCACGACGACTGATCATCATTGTCGCAGCTCCGTGCACCCATCATATATTGCCAGATAGCCCGTAGAGAGAAAATCCTTGGTCAGGGCTCTCTCGTGGCTGCTATTTGGTAGTTGCGCTCTTCCGAAGCACGATATTCGCATAAGCTCTTCTCACCGGGCGCGCCAACTACTTGCTTGGGATCACTTTGCTTTTGAGTCGTACCTCGGCGGCGACCGGCTGAAGCTTGCGGCCGTTTGCAAATTGTGTGCCCGGACTGTCCTCGAATCTGTAGATCGAGGCCTCAGCAAGGGCGCCACCAGAGGAGACGGCTGTCTGCAGCAGGACGGTTGGGCAGGCTTCTCAAAGGCCGATCGGCTGCAGGCCTTCGAGCAGCGTCGGGATCAGCTCGGTTACTGTCGGGTGGATGTGCATGCCGCGCGTGATGATTGTGTAAGGCGCGTCGGCATACATGACGTTCAGCACCGACTGCACGGCCTCGTCGCCCTCGGTGCCGAGCAGCGAGGCGCCGAGGATTCGCTTCGTCTCGGCGTCGACGAGGATCTTCATGAAGCCGTCGGTCTCGCTCCGCTCGCGGGCGCGGCCGACGCGGGCCATTGGTATGGTCGCCATCAGCGCCTTGCGGCCCGAGGCGCGCACCTCCCGCTCCGTCATGCCGACGCGGCCGAGCGGCGGGTCGATGAACAGGCCATAGGCAGTGATGCGGTCCGATATGCGCCGCGCCTCGCCGTCGAACATGTTGGCGACGAGGATCTGGTAGTCGTTGTAGGAGGTGTGGGTGAAGGCTCCGCGGCCGTTCACGTCGCCGACGGCGAAGATGCCCTCGACATTGGTGCGGAGCGCGTCGTCGACAACGACATAGCCTTGCGCATCGGTCCTGACGCCGGCCTTCTCCAGGCCGAGATCGTGCGTATTCGGACGACGTCCGACCGCGAAGAGCACATGGCTGCCAACGACTTCCTTCGGACCCGCGCCGCAGCTCAGGCGGATCACCACGCCATCGCTCCGCTTCTCGAAGGCGATGCACTCGGCCTTCAGGCGGACATCGATGCCCTCCTTCTCCAGGATCGCCTCGACCGACGCTGAGACATCCTCGTCTTCGCGGGAGATCAGCCGGTCTGCCATCTCGACGACCGTCACACGGCTGCCGAAGCGGCGATACATCTGCGCGAACTCAAGGCCGATATAGCTGCCGCCGACAACGATCAGGTGCTCGGGCAGGAAATCGACGTCCATCATCGTCGAACTGGTGAGATACTCGATGTCCTTCAGCCCCGGCGCGTCGGGCACGAAGGCGTGGCCGCCGACATTGATGATGATTTTCGGCGCATCGAGCAGCACGCCGCCGACGCTGACGCGGGTCGGACTTTCGAAGCGGCCGTGGCCCTTGAAGACGGTAAGGCCCGGATTGGACCGGAGCCACTTCTCGACGTTCTGGCTGGACTGGTGGACCACCTCGTCCTTGCGCGCCTTCACGCGCCGCATGTCGACCTTCACCTCGCCGACCGACACGCCGAACTCCGCAGCACGCCTTGCGACATGCGCGGTGCGGGCGCTCGCGACGAGGGTTTTGGTCGGGATGCAGCCGACGTTGACGCAGGTGCCGCCGAAGAGTTTTCGCTCCACGATGGCAACCTTCATGCCCTCCTTCGTCATGCGGGCGGCGATCGACGGCCCGGACTGGCCGGTGCCGATGACGATAGCGTCGAATTTCTCCGCCATGGTGCTTCCCCCTCTCGTTTTTGGCCGGGAGCGCGCCGCGGCTCTGATGGCCCGAGGCGCTTCCAGGCAAGGCGCCGCTACCGGGCTGCTGATGCGATCGACTCGATCACCATCGTCGCCATCTTGAACTGCGCGTCGCGGTCGGTGATGCCATGCCGATGCGCGACCCAGGTGAAGTCATTGTAGGCCATCTTCACCTTGCCATCCGCGTCCTGGAAGACGAGCAGCCTGACGGGCCAGTCGAGACCGGACACGGGGTTCGAGGTCAGAAACTGAATCCCGAGCGGCGGATTGCCGAAGATCAGCAGATGCGAGGGCCGGAGCTCGATCTTCGCGCCGGCCGCGAGCTTCGCCTGGTCGACGTCCATGAAGAACATGATGCCCTTGTCGGCGATATCGGTCTTCACCCGCGCGATGGTCTCGTCGACCGAATAGGCGCTGTCGAGCACGACGACGCCGTTGCCTTCGCGGCTGGCGTTGCCGAGCGTGGTGCAGGAAATGGTGACGGCGCACGCGACAAGCGCTGCCGATACGGCCTTCAGGATATTTGCGAACATTGATCGCTCCTCTTCAAGCTGGCCACGCGGGTGTCGCGTGAGCGTTGCAGCATCGATAGAGGGGCGGCGCTCCGGGATGAAATGCCGAGGTGCTTCCGTGTCGATAGGACGGCGCTATTGCGCGAGCTAGTGCGTCATCGCCAGGCGCGGAGCAATCTGCGCGGCAGGCGCAGTCCTGAGCAGCCCCGCGAGGAGCACGGCCGTGACCAGCGACACGCCGATGCCCGCAACACACGCGGCCCAGCCGAAGCGGTCAAAGATTTGGCCGAGCACTGCGCTGCCCACGAGCCCCCCGAAGAAGTAGGAGGCGAGGTAGATGCCGCTCGCGGAAGCGCGGTCGCTTGCGGCGGTGCGGCTGACATAGCCCGTGGCGCAGGCCTGCGCGAAGAATGTCCCGACGCCGATCAGGGCGAGGCCTGCGAGGACGGCCTCGAGGCTCGGGAGAAGCAGCAGCGGAAGACCGGCGGCCGCGAGAATGAGCGAGCTCCTGAGCGTCGCCTGCGTGCCGAATCTTGCGGCGACCTTGCCGGCGATCGGCGTGGTGATGATCGAGGGCAGGAAGACGAAGTAGACGAAGCCGACGCCCATCATGCTGAGCGAAAGCGGCGCGCGAACCAGAACGAAGTTCACGTAGGTGAAGGTGCCGATGAAGGCGAAGAGGATGCAGAAGCCGATGCCGAAGGCGGCGCGAAGCGGCGGGTTGCGGAGATGCATCAGCATCGCGGCAAGCGGCGAAGGTTGCTTCGACGCTCCCGTGTCGGCCATCAGCGATGTCCGCGCCAGCCAGAAGTAGACGACGATCGCACCGGTGAGGTTGAGCACGGCAAGCATCAGGAAGCTCGCCGGCAGGCCGAGATGATCGGCGACGGCGGCCGCCATCAGCCGGCCGAAAAGATTGCTCGCCACGTTGCCGGTGATGTAGGCGGCGGAAGCGGCGGCGCCGTCGGCGGCGCTGCAGCGCTCGCCAAGATGCGCGAGCGTCAGCGCGAAGGCCGTCGACATGCAGAGGCCCTGCACCACGCGGAGCGCGGTGAAGACCTCGAGGTTCGGGGCGATGGCAAGCAGCGACGTCGGGATGGAAAGCAGTGCGAGGCTCAGCAGCACGCCGAGCCGGCGGTTGATCCTGCGGCTGAAGAAAGCCACCGCCAGCCCGCCGGCCGCCATGCCGAAGGTCGAGGCGTTGACGGCGAGGCCCATCGCGGCCGGGGCGACATTGTAGGCGCGCGCCAGCGAAGGCAGGATCGCCTGCGCGGCGAAAAGGTCGATGACGGTCAGGAAGGCGACCAGTCCGATCACGAGGGAGCGGAGCAAGGCGGATCCCGGGCTTGCCTGGTTGGGCATGGGGACGTGCATGACAATCTCCGATCGGCTGGTCGGTGAATGGTTCGAAACAGGCTGGAAGGCGCAGCGCCCATTGGGGGTGGGGCGGGCAGGCGCCGCGCCTTCCAACGCTGAGGCCGCTCACATTGCGTGGTCGGCCTGATCGTGAAGGATGTCGAACGAGAGCAGGGTGACGGGGCCGTTGCTCAGGTTCTTCCACCAGTGCGCCACGAGGTGCGTCTCGCGCGCCACATCGCCGGCCGTGTGGGTGATCGGCGCGGCGCAGTTGCTGGCGTACTCGTTGATCTCGCCCTCGATGACATAGATGAGCGCCGGCCGGTCGCCGTGGCTGTGCCAGGGCACGATGCCGCCCGGCTGGATCACCAGCTTGCGCACGCGCATCTGGCGGTCAGCCAGCATCGGGCCTTCCTCGGCGAGCGGGATCGCGGCGAGGACATTGTCCGTCACGCCGGTCGCTTCCTCTTTCACCGGTTCGCGCGCATTCGGCATCATCTTGTCCGCCGGGCACTCACCGGCAAAGGCGGAGCCGACCGAGGCTGCCGCGGCGAGCAGGCCGGCCACGACGAGGGCGGCGCTCATTCTTCCCTTCAACATTTCTGGTCTCCTTGTTTCGCACCCGCGGCGCAGCGCCGGGGCATGGGAAGCACCATCGAGAAACCGGGAGACGAACGGAAATACCGAGTGCGAACGGATACGATAGTTCGCGGCTATCAGCGGCGCGGGGGACGTGCGTTACCCCTCACCCGGGCCCTCTCCCTACAAGGCTCTTTCGTCGCCGATCAGAAAAAAAGGCCCGGACGTTGCCGTCCGGGCCAGTTGGCTTCAGGGGGAAAGGGCTATTCGAGATATCTGGCGCGGATATCGACGCTCGATTCCATATTTTGCGCGCTAATGCGCGGTCCATCCGCCATCGACCGGCAGCGCCGCGCCGGTGATGGAGGCCGCTCCGTCACTCGCCAGGAAGAGCGCGACGGCGGCCATCTCCTCGACGGTGGCGAAGCGCTTGTTCGGCTGGTTGACGAGCAGCACGTCACGGACCACCGACTCGCGCGGGATGTTGTGCGCCTTCGCCTGGTCGGCGATCTGCGCCTCGACCAGCGGCGTGTAGACGTAGCCCGGGCAGATGGCGTTGCAGGTGATGCCGTCCTCGGCGGTCTCGAGCGCTGTCACCTTGGTCAGGCCGACGAGGCCGTGCTTGGCCGCGACGTAGGCGGACTTGAAGGGCGAAGCGACCAGCCCGTGCGCAGAGGCGACGTTGATGATGCGGCCCCATTTGTTGGCGCGCATCGAGGGCAGGACGAGCCGGGTGGTGTGGAAGGCCGAGGAGAGATCGATCGCGATGATCTGGTTCCACTTTTGCGGCGGGAACTTGTCGAGCGGCGCGACGTGCTGGATGCCGGCATTGTTGACGACGATGTCCACCCGCTTCAGCCGCGACAGCGTCGAGGCGACCATGTCCTCGATCGAGGCGGCGTCCGACATGTCGGCGCCGGAATAGACCACCGAGACGCCGTAAGTCTTCTTGACGTCGGCGATCGTATCTTCGATTTCCTCCTGCTTGCCGAAGCCGTTCAGGACGACGGAGGCGCCGGCGGCGGCGAAGCCGCGTGCGATTCCGAGACCGATGCCGCTGGTCGAGCCGGTGACGATTGCGACCTTGCCTTCGAGAGTGCGGGCCGCGACGGCCTGCTGCCCCATTGCAACATTCATGTTCATGACATCCTCCATCGACGATCCGTCGAATTCGATGCGGAAGCATCTCAGGCGCGGAAGCCGGGTGGAAATGCCGGGTCGCTGCCGTTTCGATAGGTCCGAGCTATGAAGGAAAAGTCCGGCTTATTTCATGTCGAGAATCGTTATCCCGGCCCAGTCCGCGGGCGGCGGTTCGATCAGGAAGGCGCGGCAGCGGCCGATCATCAGCTCGGCCGCCCTGTCGTCGGAGCCGCGCAGCGCGACCGCTTCGCTGAAGCGCGCGATCGCGGCCTCGAAATTCCGCATGCGGTAGTCGCGCAGACCAGCTTCGTAGCGCAGCGCCCAATCCGCCGCCGGCCCCTCCTCGGCGAGGCCGAGCAGCTCGAAGATGGCGGTTCCCTCCAGTCGGCCATAGACGGCGATCGTATCGAGCTCGCGCACGACGATCCGGTCGCCTGCGGCGCGGCGCGTCGCCTCGCCGATGATGAGGGTGCTGCCGTAGATCTTGTTGGTGCTTTCGAGGCGGCTTGCGAGGTTCACCGTGTCGCCGATCGCGGTGTAGTTCAGGCGCGTGTCGGAGCCGATATTGCCGACCAGCGCCGTGCCCGAGTTCAGGCCGATCCGCATCCTGAGCGGCCGGCCCCTGTCGTCCACGATGCCGGCGGCTTTCAGCCCGCGGTCGCAGGCGAGCGCGGCGCGGCAGGCGGCAAGCGCGTGTTCGGGATTGTCGGCCGGCGCCCCCCAGAAAGCCATCACGGCGTCGCCGATGAATTTGTCGACGGTGCCGCGATGGTCGCCGACGGTGCGGGAGAGGAGATCGAGGTAGGAGCCGAGGAGCGGCACGATCCTGTCGCCGAGACGCTCCGAGAGGCCGGTGAAGCCGGCGATGTCGGCGAAGAGCACGGTGATCTGCCGGTTGCTGCCGCCCGGGCGCGCCTCGATCCCCTCCGCGACGAGCGTTCGCACCAGGTCGGCGGGCAGATACTTGCCGAAGGCGGAGAGCCCCGTCGCCATGCGCGAGATGGCGCCGGAAAGGGCGTCGATCTCGGTCAGCCGCGAGGTATGGCGCCTGACCGCGCCGAGCTCGAAGTTCTCCACGTGCCGGAGCTCGCCGGCGACGGTCGCGAGCGGCGCCGCGATGAAACGGCGGGCCAGCCAGATCGAGAGAGCCGCAAAGACCAGCAGGCCGACGCCGAGCCCGGCCGCGAGCCGCCGCGTCGTCGCTTCGATCGGTCCGAGAAACTCCGCCTCGGGCAGCACGGTGACCAGCACCCAGTCGGAGAACGCAAGCGGCGTCAGCGTCACCGCGTAGGCGCTGCCGTCAACCACGTGACGCATCGAGCCCGCGTCCTGCAGGCTCGGCCCGTGAACCTTGATGGCGCCGGTGAGCGCACTGCTCGCGACCGGCAGCAGAGGCTGATCCTTGAAATCGGCGGGAGTGGTCTCATCCGCCTTCGGATCCGGAACGGCGATCACGCCGTCCTTCTCGCTCAGGATGAAGGCCGAGCCGGTCCTGCCTACCGCCAGGCCCGCCAGGAAACGTGACAGCCGCTCGTACTCGATCATGATCGCGAGCACGCCGACCTTGGTGACGTAGACCTGCACAGGCCCGGTGAAGGCCAGCGCGGGATGCGCGCCGTCGGGGTGCCCGGTGATGTAAGTCCAGTGCGGCAGGTCGAGATCGAAGCCGACCTTGTACCAGGGCTGATCGATGGCGCTGAAGTCGGTGGGGGCGAAATTCCGCTCCTCGAACTGGATGTCGCCGACGACGACCTTGTAGCGGTCCGTCCGGATCTGGCGCTTTCCCTCCATGTCGCCGATCTCCGACATCTCGATCTCCTCGTCGCCGAGCTTGCGGGCGGAGAAGAAGTCGCCATTCGGCCAGCCGAACACGATGCGGGAAAGCGAGCTCTGCGACTGCAGCCCTGAGAGAAACACGAACTCGCGCTTGTCGGCTTCGCGGCTGTCGAGGACGTTCTGGAAGAACAGCGTGCGGATTGCGCCGTGCGCGGCGCGCGCCTGGGCGGCGATCTGTTCGATCTCCTTCTCCACCGCGCCGACGATCTGCTGGTTGATGGTGTCGACCAGCGCGCGGCTGTTCGCCTCCGCGGTTCGCGACCAGAGCGCATGGACGGCGCCCGCGCTGACGGCGATGGCGCCGAGCACGAACAGCGAGAGGGCGAGGCGGATTCCGATGCGCACAGGTGTTGCTCCGGGTTGCATCATAGTCCGCGCCGCGCATCCGCGATGCCAATAGCGCAGCGCTATCGGTTCAATCGGACAGAAGCATTTCCAATGATTCCGGCCGCGTGATGGATTGCGGACAACGCCACGGCAATGCCGCCGTCTCTGAATTTCAGGGGAGTCCGAAAATGTCGCTGATATCCGCTCTCGATACCGGCCGCTCCTTGGCCGAGCGCATTCCGCAGAGTTTCCTTTCGCTCATCGCCCGCGCGGCGGTCGCGAACGTGTTCTGGATGTCCGGCCAGACGAAGGTGGACGGCTTCCTGCACATCTCCGACAACACCTTCTACCTCTTCCGCGAGGAGTACAAGGTTCCGCTGCTGCCGCCGGATCTCGCCGCCTACATGGCGACGACGGCGGAGCACGTCTTCCCGATCCTGCTCGTCCTCGGGATCGCTTCGCGCCTCTCGGCGCTGGCGCTGCTCGGCATGACCGCCGTCATCCAGCTCTTCGTCTATCCCGACGGCTGGCCGGAGCACATTCTCTGGGCCACCGCGCTCTTCGCGATCATCGCGCGCGGACCGGGCGCGCTGTCGCTCGATCATCTCATCTGGCGCAACCGGCTTTCCGCGCCTGCCTTCGCCCACTGAGCGGCAAGCCGCGCCGCCGGGAGGAGATCGACCATGCCGCTGAAAGTCTCCATCGTGGTGTCGGCAACCGTGATCGCCTCGGCGGTCACGGCTATCCCCGTCGAAGTGCCGAGCATGCCTGGAGCGATCGAACGGGGCCAGCCCCTGGCAAGCAGCGCCAGCGCTTCGCCGCTCGCCCGCAAGGGCGACAGGCTCCGCGTGCTCGACGTGGCTTGCGCCACCGCGGCCCCATCGGCCGAGTGCGCCGATCTCTACGGTGTCGCGGGGGCCCCTCCTCGGACGCTGACGATCGAGCGGCGGATCGGCGAGGCGACCACAGTGCTCATCCGTCTTCCGCTCTCCCAGATGGCCAGCCGCTAGAGACCAAAGTAGCGCGAATAGCGCTACTTGCCGCCGAGCATGGCGTTCATCGGCTCCCAATACATTTTGCTCCAGCCGCCTTCCAGCATCGCTTGTGCGTCGCTCGGATGTCCGGCCTGATCGAAGATCAGCTTTGTCCCCTTCCCTTGCTCTGCCAGCTCAAACCTGACGATCGAATAGACTCCGTCCGGCCAAGCCTGCGACCTCCACGCCTGTACGACGCGCTTGTCGGGCACCAACTCGATGTTCCGCGCGCGGATGTCCCCGCCAAACAGGCTCACTGCACCGCCGACTTCCTTTGAGATATCGGCTGCCCGGCCACCGGTCATCCGGGCGAAATCCTCGGACGTCGTCAGCATCTTGTAGATGGCGGCGGGGTTGCCGCTGATTGTCACTTCCTGGTGGATGCTCATCTTACCCTCCTGTTTGACACCGCCGCGAGCGGCCAATATGTCTGTCAACCATCCGGTTGACGTGATCTTGCTAGAACGGGCAGCAGGTGTCGTCAACCATTTGGTTGAGGGATTGAATGACGCGAAAAGTCGAGGAAGGCCTCCTGGACGAGGTTTTTCACGCCCTGGCCAACACGACGCGGCGAGCCCTGTTGCGTCGGCTCGCCGAAGGCCCGGCGCGTGTGACGGAGCTGGCCGAGCCGCACGGAATGTCCGTCAACGCGATCTCCAAGCACCTCTTTGTTTTGGAGCGAGCTGGCCTGCTCCGCCGATCCCGCAAAGGGCACATTCAGTCCTGCCTGCTCGAGGCCGCACCCATGGCGACGGCCGACGAGTGGATCGCCGGCTATCGGCACTTTTGGAATGGCAAGTTCGACCGCCTTGCCGACTTCATGGAAAGGCCGAAGGTGCGCAAGGAGTAATCATGCAGCCGACCGAGTTTACGTTGAGCCGCGTCATCCGCGCACCGCGCGAGGAAGTGTTCGCGGCGTGGACGGACCCCGAAATCCTCAAGCAGTGGTGGGGGCCGGGCCCGGTGTCCTGTCCCGAAGCGTACATCGATCTTCGAGAGGGCGGCGCGTATCGTCTGGCCAATCTTCAAGCCGACGGCTCGATTACGTGGATCTCAGGCCGATTTGAGCGCGTCCGGAAGCCCGATGAACTGGTCTACACCTGGAACGTCAGCATTCTGCCCGGCGAACCGACGCTGGTGCGCCTGCTTTTCTTGCCGCACCCTGAGGGAACGGAGCTGGTGCTGACCCACGAGCGCTTTGCTATCGAAGCGGTGCGCGACATGCACATCCAAGGATGGGGCGCCTGCATCGACAAATTGGCGGCGCTGCTCGGCGCGCAAACCTCTTAGATTCCGCCAGCGTCCCGCCACCTCGCCGCGGAAGGCTACCGCCACCTTGAAGACTATTCACTGGACTCGTGGATCACCACGCCCTGCAGCATGTCGACCTCGCATTCCCACGGCTTCTCGGCGAGGACATGCGCGGCGTGCTCATAGCCGGCGCTCCAGCGTGACCTGATGCCGGCGCGGGTGAAGTCGATGTCCTTCGTATGGTCCTCGCCGTCGAGGCGTGGCGCCAGCAGCCGCACGAGATGCATGATCGTGCCGCAGCCGTAGGAGGCGAGTTCGGCGACCATCGGGTCGGCGCGCTCCTCGGGCGCGAGGCGCTTCGACAGCTCGCGGATCACATGCCGGAGGCGATGGATCTGCTCCTGCCGCGCGACGTGGCTCTTGCCCCGGCTCGCGTACTGGATGTCCTTCTGCCGCGCCATGACCTGCTGGATGTTCGTCGGCTCCGTGCCGGCGGGCTGCCAGAGGTTGACGGAGATGATGAGCGAATCGCGCCGTGGCCGCTCGTCGAGCACCACCTCGATCGGCGTATTGGAATAGATGCCGCCGTCCCAATAGTGCTCACCATCGATGGTGACCGCCGGGAAGGCCGGCGGCAGAGCGCCTGAAGCCATGACGTGCTGGGGCGCGAGGTCCATCTCGCGGCTGTCGAAATAGCGCATCTCGCTGGTGCGCACGTTCACGGCGCCGACGGTGAGGCGTGTATGCCGGCCGTTCAGATAGTCGAAGTCGACGAGGCGGCCGAGCGTCTCTTTCAGCGGATCGGTGGTGTAGTACGACGCCCGCTCGATGCCGACCGGAAAATGCGTCGCCCAGGGCGCGTGCGGGTTCGATTTGAAGAAGCCGGGGACGCCGCGCATGTAGGTGTTCATGTTGGTCAGCGCGTTGCCGAAGAGCGGCGAGGACCAGAGCTCGTCGAGCGGCGTCCTGCCGCCGAAGCTTTCCCAGAACTCGCGCAGCTTCGCCACGCGGTTCTTCGGCTCGTTGCCCGCGATCAGCGCGCCGTTGATCGCTCCGATCGACGTGCCGATAACCCAGTCCGGTTCGACGCCGCCTTCCATCAGCGCCTGGTAGACTCCGGCCTGATAGGCGCCGAGCGCACCGCCGCCCTGCAGCACCAGCACGGTCTGTTGGCCGGCCGCATGATCGGCTGCCGGGGCCGCCACCGGCCTCGCGTCACTCTCCGCCTGCTTCTGCGTCATCGCGTTCATTGTCGCCCTCCTAGATCGGCCGCGCAGCGACGAGCTTCACGACGACACCGGTTTCAATCAGCATTGCGAGGTTCTTGACGGCGTTGAACGACGGCGCTTCCGCCGAGGCGACCGTGGCGGCACGCGCAAGGCTCGCGCCCTGCGAGAGCGCGGTCAGGAACTGG
>JBBQVL010000081.1:0-18733 GCA_038211615.1 Hyphomicrobiales bacterium | reverse complement strand
CGCCGTCTACTGGGACGCCAAGCTGATGATCATGGACGAGCCGACCAACAATCTCGGCGTGCCCGAGCAGCACAAGGTGCTGGAGGTGATCCGCAAGCTCCGCGACCAGGGCGTTCCGGTCATCCTGATCACCCACACGCTCCCCGACGTCTTCGCGGTCTCCGACCGCCTCATGGTCATGCACCGGGGCCGCAAGGTCACCGAGAAGAAGACCGCCGATACGAACACGGAGGAGCTGGTGCAGTACATGGTCGGCGCGCGCGACGACGCGAAGGTGCACTAGGCGGACGGCTCTCTCAGATGACGGGCGATGCAAGGACGGAGCGCGGCGCCGGGGCCGGTGCGAAGTGGACAACGCTTCGCTACCACCGCGACTGGCTGCTCGCGCAGGCGAGCGGCCTCTTCGATTTCTTCGAACCGCATGCGATCGACCCGTCGGGCGGCTTCTTCATGCTCGACGACCGGGGCCGCCCGATCGGCCGGAGCGCGAGCGGGAAAGTCCCGGCGCGCGAGATCCATGTGACGACGCGCATGGTGCATTGCTTCGCCATCGCGAGGCTGATGGGCCGCCCCGGCGCTGAGGCCTACATCGACCACGGCATGCGATTCCTCTGGAACGGGCATCGCGATGCGAAGAACGGCGGCTATTTCTGGGGGATCGGCGAGGACGGGCCGAGCGACCCGCTGAAGCAGGCCTACGGCCACGCCTTCGTGCTGCTCGCCGCGTCGAGCGCGAAGCTCGTCGGGCATCCCGACGCCGACCGCCTGCTTGCCGACGTCGCCGAAATCCTCCGCACGCGCTTCTGGGAGGAGAAGCACGGTGCGGTCCGGGAGGAGTTTTCCGCCGACTGGCAGCCGATCGGCGCCTATCGCGGCCAGAACTCCAACATGCACCTGACCGAATCCACCATGGCGGCGTTCGAGGCGACGGGCGACCGGAGCTGGCTGGAAATGGCGGAGAGCATCGCCTCGCTGGTCATCGGCCGGCACGCGCGCGCCAATGGCTGGCGCGTCGCCGAGCATTTCGACGAGAACTGGGAACTCGACCGCGACTATTCGAACGGCGACATTTTTCGCCCCTACGGCACGACGCCCGGCCATGCGCTCGAATGGACGCGGCTGCTGCTGCAATTGTGGGAGCTCGGCGGGCGGCGTCTCGCCTGGCTCCCCGAGGCGGCGAAGGCGCTCTTCGAACACGCCATCGGCGATGGCTGGAACGCGGAGGAGGGCGGCGTCACCTACACGCTCGACTGGGCGGGAAAGCCGCGCCTACGGAACCGGCTCTGGTGGCCGACGGCGGAAGGGATCGGCGCCGCCGCCTTCCTCAACGCCATTGACGGCGCGCCGGTCTACGAGACCTGGTACCGCCGCCTCTGGGATTTCGCCGCCAGCCAACTGATCGATCGGGACAACGGCGGCTGGAAGACCGAGGCGGTCGATCCATCGGGAAGCACCGCACCACTCTTCCAGGGCAAGCCCGACCTCTATCACGCCCTGCAGGCCTGCCTCATCCCGCTCCTGCCGACCACCGGATCGATCACGCGCGGCCTCACCACCGTTGGGCTCAAGTCCTGAGTTGGCTGCCGGCGTTCTAATGCCTGTGCGCTTAGGGGATCAGAACGATCGCGCCGATGTTGGCGCGGCTTTCGAGCCGGCGATGCGCCTCCGCCGCCTCGGCGAGCGGCAGCCGGGCGTCGATTGTCGGACGGATAACGCCGCGCCGGAGCGCCTCGAACAGCCGCTCCGCCATCCCTCGAAGCAGCACCGGATCGGCGGTATAGTGCCCGAAGTTCGGCCGGGAGATCGTTGCGGATTTCGCGGCGAGCGCGCCGATGTCGGAGCTTCCGACCGGGCCCGACGCCTGCCCGAAGCTCACGAGATGGCCGCGCTCGGCGAGCGCCTTGAGCGAGCCGGCGAACGTCTCCGCGCCGACCCCGTCATAAACGACGTCGACGCCGCGGCCGCCGGTCAACCTCGCCACCGCCGCGACGAAATCCTCGCGCGCGTGCACGATCACCTCGGCGCAGCCGGCGCGCGCCGCGTGCGCGGCCTTCGCCTCGCTCGACACCGTGCCGATGACGCGACATCCGAGCGCGCTCGCCCATTCGCACAAAAGCATCCCGATGCCACCGGCGGCCGCATGGATGAGCAGCGTCTCCCCCGCCTCTACCCTGTGCACGCGATGCAGCAGAAACTCCGCCGACACACCCTTGAGGAAGATCGCCGCCGCCGTTTCGTCGTCGATGTCGTCGGGGAGGGGCATGACCAGCGTCGCCGCCATCGTGCGCGCTTCGGCATAGGCGCCGACCGGCTCGCACGCATAGACGACGCGGTCGCCGGGCCGGAGATGCGCCACGCCCTCGCCGGCATCGGTCACGATGCCGGCCGCTTCCATGCCCGGCACGTCCGGCGGCGTCAGCAGGCGGAAGAAGCCGGTGCGGCAATAGATGTCGATGAAGTTCACGCCGATCGCCGTGTGCCGGATGCGCACCTCGCCGGGGCCGGGGGGCGGCACGGAGACGACGCGCGCCTCCATCACCTCCGCCCCGCCATAGCGCGGCACGACAATGGCGCGCGCTTCGATGGCGCCGGACGACGCGAATCTTTCGGTAGAGCGCGGCGCCGAAGGCACGGGCCTCCCCATTCCCACAAACTCATCCTGAGGTGCGGTTCCGACGTAGTCGGCGCCGCCTCGAAGGACGGTCCAGTGGGCTGGGGAATTACCCGGCGTGCTTCGAGGCCCACCTTCGGCGGGCGCCTCAGCATGAGGCACGAAGGTGGATGCCATCGGCGTCGCAGCGGGAACGATAGCGAGCGCAGGGGGGCCGGCCCCCATGCCTGCCTGTCCGAACCGCGCCTGCAGCGCCCGGAAGCCGGCGCGGTAGATGTCGTCCCGCACCAGCCGTGACAGCCTCTCCGCCTGATCCTCCGGCGGACGAAAACGCGATTCCCAGGTCAGGAAGGTGCGGCCGCCCTCGGTCACCGGCCGGAGCCGCATCGTCGCCACGTAATCCATCAGCGGCAGCGGCGCCTCGAGCAGGCAATAGGTGAGCTGCCGCTCCCGGTCGGAAAGCGCGATCAGCTGCTCGCGGAGCCGCGAGCCGTCCCCGAGCTGGAAGACCCGCACCGCCCCAACGATGTCGCCGGCTTCGCCCGCCTCGATGCGGCTCGCCGCGATCGCAGGGTGCCAGGTTGCGTGGCTGTTGAAATCCCTGATGAGCGGCCAGATCGCCTCGATCGGCGCGTCGATGACGGTGCTCTCCGACAGCCGGACGACGCGGCTCATCGCCGGGTGAAGCGCGTCTGCAGGGCGCGCAGCCCGCCGAGGAAGACATTCCTGCCGATCAGGTTGACGAGCTCCGCCTCGCGCGCCGGCGGGCAACCGAACTCCGCCGTCCATTCGACATAGGAGCGGTCGCCGTCGGTCACCGGGAAGAGCCGCAGCGTCGCGACATAGTCCTCCACCCCCATCGGGCTCTCGAGGATCTCGTAGGTCATGGAGAAATCGAAGTCCGAGAGGCCGAGGAGCCGCTCGCGGATTCGCCCGCCGTCCCGCAGCGAAAAATTCCGCACGCAGCCGATCTGGTCGGGGCGGGCGTTCTGCTCGATGCGGCTCTCGGTAGCCGCCGGCAGCCAGCCCGGCAGGCCGTTGAAGTCGCGGATGAGTGTCCAGACTTCCGCCGCCGGCGCATCGACCACCGCTGATACGAAGACCTTGGCCAACGCTCGAGGTCTCCCCGTCAGTCGTCGTCGTCCTCGTCGGATGCGGGCGTCGCCTTCCTATCGTCCTGCTTCCCGCCCCGCTTCTCGCCCTGCGCGATCGAGGTGAGGTCCTTGGCGTCGCGGATAACGTCCGACATCCGCCCGAGGCTCGATCCCTCTATGCCGATATCCTTCATTAGGCTGTCGATCATCGGCCCCTGCACGCGGTAGCGGAGCGCGCTGTCGATCACCTCGTCGGTGACGTTCTTGCGCGATCCGTCGCCGCCGCCGTTCCCGCCGAGCCCTTCGACGTGCACGACCTTGATGCTCTCGATCTTCTCCATCGGGCGAACGCTCTCGCGCACGATTCCCTCGATCCTGTCGATGATGGCGCGGCGGGTGCGCGAGGCGCGCGCGGCGTCGGAGAGCATGTTCTCCGCCTCGTTGGCCTGCTTCTGCCCTTGCGCCTCTACCTTGTAGTGCTGCGCCGCCGCCTCGGAGCGGATGACCTGCGCGTCGGCCTCGGCGTGCGCTTCGATCCGCCGTGCCTCCCCGAAGCTTGCCGCGGCCTCCTTCTCGGCCGCAGCCTTCGCGGTAAGCCGCAGCCGCTCGCGCTCCGCGTCGCGGGCCGCCGAGATGAGGTCGACAACCTTGCGGCGCTCGGCGATTTCCCTCTCGCGCACCGTGAAGGCCTGCTCCTCGGCGAGCACCGCCTTGGCGCGCGCTGCCTCCGCGTCGGTGACGGCGAGCGAGCGCTCCTTCGACCTTGATGCGATCTCGATCGCCTTCTCGATCTCGGCGACCTCCACGGCCCTGTCCTTCTCGATCGCGAGCTTCGCAAGGTCACGGTCGCGCAGCGTGCGCGCTTCGTTCAGCCCGCGCTCGGTGGCGATGCGGGCGCGCTCGACCTCCTCGCCGGAGACGATTTCCGCCTCCTCGAAGGCCTGCCGCTTGGCGATCTCCAGCGCCTGCAGCGAGCGCTCGCGCTCGATCCGCGCCGCGTCGACACGCTGCTCGGAGACAACGCGCTCGCGCTCCACTTCGGTGCGCGCCAGGATTTCGGCGCGCTTCGCCTCGACGTCCGCCTGCGTCACTTCCACCGACTTCTTCGACAGCACGATGGCGCGTTCCTGCTCCGCCACCTCGATGGCGCGACGGCGGTCGACCTCCAGCTCCTCCTGCGCCCGCTGCCGGTTGATGCGCTCGCGCTCGATGGAGAGGCCGAGCGCGATCTGCTCGCGCTCCGTCTCCTCGCGGCTCTGGATCTCGGAAAGCTCCAGCGTTCGCCGGCGGGCGATCTCGCGCCGCTGGATTTCCTCCTCGTTGCCGATGCGCGTCTCGGCGAGCGCGCGATCCTGCGCCATGCGCGTCTTCTCGGTCGCCTCGTTGGAGGCGATCTGCGCCTGGTTCGCCTCCTGCTCGCGGAGCGCCCGCTCGCGCGCCAGCTCGGCGCGCTGCACGGCGCGGCGGAACTCCACCTCGCGTTCCTGCTCGAGCCGCGCGTATTCGCTCTCCCGCTCGATCTGCAGCACGCGGCGTTCCGATTCGAGGTTCTGGCTGCGGATTTCCACCATCGACTGCTGCTCGATGAGGTTGCGCATCTTGCGGCGCGTCTCGATCGTCTCGGTGAGCTGCGTCAGGCCTTCGGCGTCGAAGGCGTTCGATGGGTCGAAATGCTCCAGGCTCGTCTGGTCGACGTCGACCAGCGCCACGCTCTCGAGCTCCAGCCCGTTGAAGGCCAGCGCCTCGGCCGCCTGCTCGCGCACGCGCGCCATGAAGTGCCCGCGCTTCTCGTGGATCTCCTCCAGTGACATTTCCGCCGCGGCCGCACGCATGGCGGAGGCGAATTTTCCCTCGAAGAGGTCGCGGATGCCTTCCGGCTGCATGGTGCGCCGGCCGAGCGTCTGCGCCGCGAGCGCCACGCTCTCGCGCGAGGGCGCGACGCGCAGGAAGAATTCCGTGATGAGATCGACGCGCATGCGGTCGCGGGTGATGAGCGCCGTGCCCTGTCCGCGCCGCACCTCGATGCGCATGACGTTCATGTTGACCGGCGTCACCTCGTGCAGCACAGGCACGACGAAGGCGCCGCCGTTGATGACGACTTTCTCGCCGCCGAAGCCGGTCCTGACGAACGCGGTTTCCTTGGTGGAGCGCCGGTAAAGCCAGCGGAGCAGATAGACCGCGATCACCACGACGATCGCCAGGATGATCAGCCACAGGATGACCTGGCCGAAGATTTGCCCACTCATTCCAACCCCTCCCGAAAGCCGTCCTGCCGCACTCTTCCGGGCGGCTCAGCGGCTACTCTTGACAGTCATTCGGCGGCGTCCCGGCTCAGCTCGCCGGCCGCCGCCATGTCCATGTGCAGCTTGATGGCATCGATCGCAAAGCCGTTCGGCCAGGTAGGCACGCCCATCTCGACAAAGACCCTTCCGAAGAAGGCCGGATCACGGAGCGGCTCCACCATGCTCCCCGCCTCGCCCGCGAGGTCGCTGAAATCATGCTCGCCCGAGCTGCCGTCCGAGAACGCCAATCTCAGGCGGTATGCTCCGAGGCAGCGTGCATCGACTACCTTGACGATCGCGAACATCAGACGTCGGCTCCCGGAACCGCGTGGAACGGCAGCTTGCGCCGCCCAAGCTCCCAATTTTCCATAAGTTCGGGCCGATGCGCCAGTATCCATTCGCGCACCAACCGCTGTACTTTTGGTGGAAGGTTACCGCCCAGCACTTCACCGGTGTCGATCATCATCAGAGCCTCAAAGCCTGCATAGAATGCATGGATGTGGGGCGGCGGATGATCGTTCCAGTACATCTGGACGATGACGCCGAAGAAGATCGAGATGGTCGGCACAGCGGCAGCCCCGGTTCTTCCCGCATGGTTACGCCCGCTTCCTGAGCGGCGCCGCGATGGCTTGGAACGCCTCCACCAGCGCATGCGCGAAGGGTGGATCGTTGATCGCGGCCGGCACGCGCGTGACCTGCCGCTGGCCGGTTCGCGTCACTGTCTTCTCCAGCGCCTCGAACAGCGCGTTGTCGGCTTCCGGATCGTGGAAGGGCTTTCCCGGCGTATCGATGCCGGAGATCCCGCCCTCGGGAAGCAGGAAGCGCACCGGCCCGCGCATGGCGTTCAGCCGCTCGCCGATCCAGTGGCCGAACGCGCGGTTCTCGTCGCGCGTGGTGCGCATCAGGGTCACGTTCGGATTGTGGATCAGGAAGTTTCGTCCGCGGAATTTCTCCGGCACCGTGTCGCGCGGCCCGAAATTCACCATGTCGAGCGCGCCAACCGAACCGACATAGGGGAGCTCGTGGCGGATGAAGGCGCCGAAGCGGTCCTCCGTCGCCGGGAAGACGCCGCCGACCAGCAGGTCGGCGATTTCGGTGGTGGTGACATCCACCGCGCCGACCAGCATGCCGGAATCCGCCAGGCTCTCCATCGAGCGCCCGCCGATGCCGGTGGCATGGAAGACGAGGCAGTCGTATTCGGTGTCGAGCTCCGCCGTCAGCGCCTGCACGCAAGGCGTGGTGAGGCCGAACATGGTGATCCCGAGCGCCGGCTTCTTGCGCAGGATTGCGGCGGAGCGCTCCGCCGCGCTCGGCATCCGCGCGATCATGCCGGCGAGCGCATGCGCGCCGTTCATCAGCACCTGCTCGGTGATCGAGTTCAGGCCCTGCACGTCGGCGACCGAGTGCAGCATCATGATGTCGGCCGGGCCGACATAGCGGCCGACATCGCCGGAGGCGACGGTCGAGATCATGATCTTCGGGATGCCCATGGGCAGGCGGCGCATGCCGGCCGTGGCGAGCGAGGTGCCGCCCGATCCGCCTGCCGAAATGATCCCGCCGACATCGCGCTGCCGGACGATCCAGCGCTCGAAGGCGATCGCCATCTCCTGCACCGCCTGGCCGCGATCGCCACTGAAGACGGCGCTCGCGCCGCGCGGATGCGCGCTTGCCACCTCCTGCGGCGTGACATCGGTGCTCGACGGTTTGCCGGAGGTGGAAAGGTCGACGCTTCGCGTGCGGATGCCGAGTTCGCGCAGCCGGTCGCGGATGAACTTCAGCTCCTGCCCCTTGGTGTCGAAGGTGCCGACGACGAGCGCCGTGCGACCGTG
Source organism: Hyphomicrobiales bacterium (assembly GCA_038211615.1). Classification (GTDB taxonomy): domain Bacteria; phylum Pseudomonadota; class Alphaproteobacteria; order Rhizobiales; family Afifellaceae; genus DASWJZ01. Next base: position 10,917 of record JBBQVL010000081.1, on the reverse strand, counting down.
CCGTTCGGCGAGCGGGATCGCGAAGACGTCGGCCGGCGCGGACTCGCTCGTCGCCTTTGACACGGGCGCGGGGCCGGAAGCGGGGGAGTGCGCGCGTACGCCGCGCCCAAGATCGGATGCCGGCAGCGACCAGCGGTTCGGGAGCGATCCGACGGTGCGAAAGCTCTGCGGGCCTGCCTCGCCGTCCGGCGCGACCGGCGCCTGCCCGCCGCGCACCACCTGGAACACTTCGGAGACCCGCGCCTCGGTAGCCTCGCGGCTCGTCTCCGGCAGCTCCGGGTCCGTGGCGTCCGCGTGCCGGCCGACGCCGAGCAGCCGCTGCTGCAGGTCGCGGTCGGCGGCGAGGGCGCGCGAGGGCATGACCTTGTTGATGCGCCCGTTGACCATGATCGCGACGTTTTCGGCGACCGCCGTCGCGACGCCGATGTTCTGCTCGATGACCAGCACCGCGATCTCGCCTTCCCCGGCAAGCGCGATCAGCATTGCCTCTACCTGGCTGACGATCACCGGGGCGAGGCCCTCGGTCGGCTCGTCCATGACGAGCAGCCGCGGATTGCCGAGGAGCGCGCGCGAGATCGCCAGCATCTGCTGCTCGCCGCCGGAAAGCTGTGCGCCGCCATGCGAGCGGCGCTCCGCGAGCTGCGGAAAAGTCTGGTAGATGCGCTCGACCGTCCACGCCGCCTCGCGCCCGCCGCGCGCGGCAAGCCGCAGGTGCTCGTCGACCGAGAGGCTGCGCCACACGCGCCGTCCCTGCGGCACGTATCCGATCCCGAGCCGCGCGATCTGGTGCGGCTCGAGCCCGGCGATCTCGCGCCCGGCGAAGCTGATCGAGCCGCGCGTCGCCCGCTTCAGCCCGGTGATCGTGTTGCAGAGCGTCGACTTGCCCATGCCGTTGCGGCCGACGATCGCCAGGATGCGCCCGTCGAGGGAAAGGTCGACGCCCTGGATGGCGTGCGATTCGCCGTAATGGACATGCAGGTCGCGGATGCGGAGCACCGCCTTCGGGGCCGGCTCAGGCATGCCCGCCCCCGAGGTAGATCTCCTGCACTTCCGGATCGTTCTCGATCTCCTCGGGCGTGCCCTCCTTCAGCACCCGCCCGTTGTGCAGCATCGTTACCCGCTCGGAGACGCGCAGCGCCACGTCGAGGTCATGCTCGATGATGATGTAGCCGATATGGGCGGGGAGCGAGTTCAGAAGCTGCACGAGGTCGCGCCGCTCCGTCGGCGACAGTCCCGCCGCCGGCTCGTCGAGCAGGATCAGGCGCGGCGCGCCGGCGAAGGCGAGCGCGATCTCGAGCTGCCGCTGCTGCCCGTGGCTCAGCTCCGCCACCAGCCGGTTGGCGATCTCCTCGAGCCGCACTGCATGCATGATGCGCGTCGCCTGCTCCATCGTGGCGTCGTCGCGGCGCGGCCGCAGCAGCGAGTAGCGGTGGCGCGAGACACCGCGGCAGGCGAGGAAGATCGAATCGATGACGTTCAGCCCGCCGAAGAGCAGCGAGATCTGGTAGGTCCGCCGCAAGCCGCGGCGGATGCGTTCGTAGGCCGGGAAGCGTGTCACGTCCTCGCCGAAGAAGCGGATCGTGCCGCTCGACGGAAGGAAGTCGCCGGTGATGGTGTTGAAGAGCGTCGTCTTGCCGGCCCCGTTCGAGCCGAGCACCGCGCGCCGCTCCCCGGCCTTGACGGAGAGCGACACGTCGGAGAGCGCGGCAAGCGCGCCGAAGCGGCGGCCGACGCCGCTGAGCTCGAGGGCATGGCCCCCGCTCTCGCCCAGCGATCGGATCGGCTCAGCCACCGCTTCTTTCCTTGCGCTACGGGCAGCTCGGGTTGTCGCGACCGACGACGCCGAGCTTCAGGAACTCGTCCACCGGCTGGCCGAGCGTCTGGTTCACGGCGTCCTTCACCTCGACGACCTTGTTGTAGAGGTTGCCGTCGTCGCCCTGCGCGACTTCCGTCACGAAGATGCTGGCGATGCCGTTGCGGTTGGAGTCGAGCTTGACCGGGCCGGTCGGCGTGTCGAATTCGAGGCTCGAGAGCGCCTCGCGCAGCTTCACGCCGTTGTCGGAAAGATCGCCGTTGACCTTGTCGAGCGCCAGCAGCACCGCCTTGGTGTCGACGTAGTAGCCATGGGCGAAAAGCGACGGGCTGGGGAAGCCGTCCGGGAACGCCGCCTTGTAGTCGGCCACCCACTTCTTCCAGGCGTCGTTGTCCCACGAATCGGCGATCGGGCCGGCCGAAGGCATGCCGAGCACGGCGTCCTTCTGCTTGCCCTGCGAGGAGAGCACCGTCTGGTCGGCGGTGATCGAGCCGCCGATCAGCGGCGCCGTGCCTCCCGAATCCTGGTACTGCTTGAGGAAGTTCACGCCGTCGGCGCCGCCGAGCGCCACGTAGACCGCGTCGACGTCCGCCGGGATCGCGGCGATCACCGAGGAGAAATCCTTGTTGCCGATCGGCACCCAGGACTTCGACACGACGTGGCCGCCGGCCTTGCAGAATTCGGCCATGAAGCCGAACACCTGCGTGTAGGGGAAGGAATAGTCCTCCGCGACCGTCGCGACGTTCTTGTAGCCCTTCTTCTCGAAGGCGTAGGTGCCGAGCCCGGCCATCCACTGCGCGCCGTCGGTGGAGAAGCGGAAGAAGTTCGGCGCCGGATCGCGGAGCGTTGTGTCGGCCGCGGCCGACGTGCCGTTGACGAAGGTGACGTTCGGCTGCGTCTTTGCATAGTCCTTGACCGCCAGGCCCTCGTCGCCCGAGAGCGGGCCGACGACGATCTGCACACCGTCCTGCTCGACCAGCTTCCGCACCGCGCGGACGGCGCTGTCGGGCGAGGCGTCGGAGGAGCCGATCACCCACTCGATCTTCTTCCCGCCGGCCATGCCGTTGTGTTCCTTCAGCGCAAGCTCCGCGCCGCGCTTGCCGTCTTCGCCGAGCACCGTGAACGGACCTTCAAAGGTCGCGAGCAACCCGACCTTCAGAGTGTCCTCTGCGTGGGCACCCGACATGGAGACTGCGAGGGCAAGTGCCCCGACCGTCGCCAGTGCCATGCGTCTCGTGAATCTCATTTCATCCCTCCCATTCGGCGATCCGGCATCTCTGCCGACCGCTCTTGCCTCGAACTGCACGATTGCGCTGGTCTTGCTGCTATGCGCCGCTCCCCTTCGTCGAAAGGGCGCGGCGCGCTTTCTCCCACAGGCCCAGCAGCCCGTCGGGGGAAAAGAGGACGATCGCCAGAAACAGGACGCCGATGAGCGTGTTGAACCGCTCGGCGCCGACGATGTCGGTGGCGAAGGTCGAAAGGAGCACGAAGAAGATCGCTCCAAGGAATGCGCCCGCCGGATGCCGGATGCCCCCGACGATCGCGATGACCAGGATGTCGATCAGCCGGTCGACGCCGATCGTGCCGGGCGAGATGCGGCCGTCGAACCATACGAGCAGCACGCCGGCGAGCGCCGCGATGAAGCCCGCTCCGGCGTAGGCCGCGACGCGGTGCGCTTCCACGTCGAAGCCGAGCGCGCGCATGCGGCGCGGATTGTCGCGGATTGCCTGCAGGCTGAGCCCGAAGGTCGAGCGCGAGGCGTAGATGACGCCGGCATAGCAGAGCACGGCGATCGCGAGCGTCAGGTAGTAGAACGGCAGCGGATCGCGCCAGCTCACGCCGAAGAGCGTCGGCGGAGCGATGCCGGCAAAGCCGCTGTGGCCGTTGAAGATCAAATAGTTCTGCTGCGCGAAGAGATAGAACGCCATCCCGATCGCGAGCGTGATCATGATCGTGTAGATGCCGGCCGTGCGGATGGCGAGAAGCCCCACGCCGACCGAGGACAGCGTGCCGATGACGAGCGCCAGCGGCGTGGCTATCCACCACGGCCAGCCGAGCCCGAGCCCGGCGGAATTCTGACCGAGGATCGCGACCATGTAGCCGGCGAGGCCGGCGACGCTCATCTGCGCCAGGCTGACCATGCCGCCATAGCCGGCAAGCACGGTGAGCGACAGCGCAATGGTGCCGAGGATCAGCGCGTAGGCGCCGACCTGGTAGGTGAAGAACGGCGAGGCGACGAGCGGGTAGACCAGCAGCCCCGCGGCCGCGACCAACGTGACCGGATCGATGCGAAGCGGCGGAGCGGCGCCCGTCGCGCCCGGGATGCCGAGCCGGCCCTCGATGCTGCTCATGCCGGCCGCCCCATGATGCCCTGCGGCCGGAAGGCGAGCACCGCCACCATGATGATGAAGGTGAGCACGATTCCGTAGGTCGGGAAGTAGGCGAGGCCGAGCTGTTCGGCGAGGCCGATGAGCAGCGCGCCGATGGCCGCGCCGGTGATCGAGCCCATGCCGCCCACGATCACGACGACGAGCGAGGCGAGCAGGTAGCGAACGTCCTCGCCCGGCGCGATCGAGAGCGCACTGCCGCCGACCACTCCGGCAAAGCCCGCGAGACCCGCGCCGATCGCGAAGACGATGGCGAAGAGCACGTGCACGTTGACGCCGGACGCGGAAAGCATGGCGCGGTCGTCGACGCCGGCGCGGATCATCATGCCGATCCGCGTGCGGTTGAGGACGAGCCACAGCGCGACGCCGATGACGATGGCCGCGAGCAGCACGACCAGCCGGTAGAGGGGGTAGGTCATCGGCACCGCCGCGCCGTTCGAGCGGAAGGCGAGCACGATCGGCGTGGTCACCGCCCCGTCGAGCCAGTCCGGCACCACGAACTGGTAGGTGTTGCCCGCCCAGACCGCGAGCATGAGGTCGGCCGCCACGATGGAGATGCCGATGGTCACCAGCGTCTGCCGGAGATCGTCACCCTCCATGCGCCGAAAAACCAGGAGCTGCATCACCGCGCCGACGATCGCCGCGGCGAGGAACCCGGCCGCCACGCCGAGCAGCCAGTAGCCGGTCTTGTCCGCCACCGCGTAGCCAATATAGGCGCCGAACAGGTAGAGCGAGCCGTGCGCCAGGTTGACGTTGCGCATTAGCCCGAAGACCAGCGTGAACCCGCTCGCCACGAGGAAATAGAGGCCCGCCACCGTCACGCCGTTGAAGATCGTCGTGACGAGAATCTTCTTCGGCCCGATCAGGCCGACCAGCCAGTCCGGCCAGATCGCGAGGAACAGCCATGCGAGCAGCGCGACCAGAAGGCCGATGAGCAATGTGGGGAGGGGGGATTTCACGCGAGCAGCCACGCGCCCTCTCCCCACTTGCGGGGGAGAGACGGAGAGGGGGGAAGGGCGCTGCCGCGGCCTTCATCTTTCCCCTCTCCCTGACCCTCCCCCGCAAGGGGGGAGGGGATTCTGTTGGTCGCCTTCATCTCACGCCGTCAGCCGCCGCCGCTGTTCCTGCATCTGCGGGCGCTTGTGGAATTTTCCATCCTTCATGATGGCGAGGATGCGATCCCTTTCCTGCAGGACGCGGATGTTGGCGATCGGGTCGCCGTCTACGAGGATCAGGTCGGCGAGGTAGCCCTCCCTGATCTGTCCGAGCTCGTTCCCCATGTTCATGATCTCGCCGCCGTACTTTGTGCCGGCGAGAATCGCCTCCATGGGCGAGAAGCCGAGGAGCTCGACGAACGTCTGGAAGTCCTTGGCGTTGGTGCCCTGCGGCGTCCAGGCGAAGCCGTAATCGCCGCCGATGCAGATCTTGATGCCGCGCCGGTGCATCTTCTTCATCGTCTCGACGCACATTTCGAGCTCGCGCTCGTATTCGATCGTCACCGGTGAGCCGGGCTTGATGCCCCATTCCCCGGCATAGCGCGCCGTGTTGATCAGCCACGCGATGCCGGGCGCGACGAAGTGGCGGTCCTTCGCGGCCTCCAGCATGTCGAGCGCTTCCTCGTCGGCGAAGGAGGCGTGGTAGATGTTCTGGATGCCGTGGCGGATGCATTGCTTCACCGAGCCGGAGGAGCGCGCATGCGCGGACAGCACCTTGTTGCGGGCCCGCGCCTCCTGCGCCGCCATCGCCACCTCTTCCTCCGCCATCGGCGTTTCCTCGGCGCCCATGCCGGTGATCGCTTCGCCGGAGAGGTTCAGTTTGATGGAATCGACGCCGTACTTGATGAGCTGGCGCACGGTACGGCGGATCTCCTCTGGACCGGACACGACGAGACCGAGGTTCAACCCCTCATGCGGGATGTGTGAAGGCGAGGCGTCGCCGAGCCCGCCGACCGTGGTGATCTCAGGACCGGCGGCAAGGTAGCGCGGCCCGGGGAAGCGGCCCTGGTTGATGAATTTCTTCGCCACGACATCGAGGCGCGGCTTGGCGGCGGCGGCGCCGCGCCCGGCGGTGAAGCCGGCGTCGAGCACGAGCTTGGCCATCTCCATCGTGACCAGCATGTGCTCCTCGAGCTCCATCATCTGGATGGGATCGATGCCCGGCGCGTTGTTCCAGGAGAGATGCAGGTGTGCGTCGATCATGCCCGGCATCAGCGTCGCGCCCATGCCGTCGATGACCGTCGCCCCCATGCTGGTCGCGCCGGCGCCGCCGCCGAAGCGCGAGCTGCCGCCGCGCGTCACCTGTTTGATACGGTTGCCCTGCACGAGGACGTCGCCCGTGTAGGGATATTCGCCCGTCGCATCGAGGATGCGGACATTGGTGAAGAGGACGGATTCTGCCTCGCGCCCGTTGGAGTTCCAGCGGGACCCGTTGCCGTTGCCATTGCCGTCTGCCATCGAAACCTCCCTTGGGGACCTGCGTCGGTCCCCGCCCGATCTTGTTGTTTTTTCAGGCGAAGAACCGATTGAGCCCTATTGTTCGACCCGTTTCAAGAAATCGGCAATCCTTTGGTTACATTCGGCCGGCCTCTCGACCGGCAGCCAGTGGCCGGCGCGGTCGATGAGGCTGAGGCGCGCACCGGAGATCCTTGCGCGGAGCGCCTCCGCCACCGACGGCGGATTGACCGCGTCGGCGTCGCCGGTGAGGAGCAGCGTCGGCGCTGAGATGAGCCGCGCGTCGGCCGCCTCGGCGGCAGCCAGCGCCTCGCAGGACAGCGCGTAGCCCTCCGGGTTCTGCCGCATGATCGATTCCCGCACGAAGGCGACCGCGACGGGCTGCGAGGCCCGCGTGGAGGCGGAAAGCGCATGCGCAAGGATCTGCTCGGCGATCGGCGTCATCCCCTCGGCTCTCGCCAGCGCGGCGCGGGCGCCGAGGCCCTTGCGGGTGGCCTCCGTCGGCTCGGCGAGAGCCCCGAAAAGGAGCAGCGAGCGCACGAGGTCAGGAGCTGCGGCGGCGATCGCCTGGCAAATGATGGTCCCCATCGAATGCCCGACGAAATGCGCCTGCGTGATCCCGAGGAGCTTCGCCACGCCGTGCACCTGCTCCGCGAAGCGGGCGAAGGTCGGCGTCTCCTGCGGCGCCGGGGAGCGGCCGCTGCCCGGAAGGTCGACGCGCACCACCCGGTAGCCGCGAAGCGTCTCCATCTGCGGCTGGAAGAGGTTCGACGTGCCGCCGAGGCCGTGGATCATGACGACGGGGAAGCCTTCGCCCTCCACCTCCGCTACGATCCCGCCGACCGTGACGCTGGTCATGGCGAACGCTCCTCGACGCGGTTTTCGAGCGCCCCGATCCCGTCGATCTCCGCCCTGACCACGTCGCCCTTCTTCAGGTAGCGCGGCGGGTCGAAGCCGATGCCCACGCCGACCGGCGTGCCGGTCGCGATGATGTCGCCGGGCTGCAGCGTGATCCCCGCCGAAATCGCGGCGATGATGGTCGGCACGTCGAAGATCAGCAGCCCGGTGTTGGAACTCTGCCGGATCTCGCCGTTCACGAAGCAGCGGATGGCGGTGTCGGAAATGTCGATCTCGTCTTTCGTGACCGCCCACGGACCCATCGGGCAGAATGTGTCCTGCGACTTGCCGATCAGCCACTGGCTGTGCCGGCCCTGCAGGTCGCGCGCCGTCACGTCGTTGACGATGGTGTAGCCCCAGACGTGGTCGAGGGCATTCTCCGGCCGGATGCCGCGGCCGGCCTTGCCGATGATCAACGCCAGCTCCGCCTCGTAGTCGATGGCGGTCGAGACGCCTGGATCGATGACGATCGCCGCGCCGTTCGGGACGACCGTCTCCGGCACCTTGGAGAAGATGATCGGATGCTTCGGCACCGCGCCGTTCGCGGCGCTGGAATCGAAACCGCTCCGCGCGAATTCGTGCGCGTGCTCGTAATAGTTCTTGCCGATGCAGAAGATGTTGCGGGTCGGCCGGGGAATCGGCGCTTCGAGCGTCACCTGGTCGAGCGGCATCGGCGAGGTGGTGGCGGGGGCTGGGCCGTTGCGGCGGACGAGCGCGAGAACGCCGGTCGCCGCCACGTCGATGGGGAGGTCGAACGGCGCAACGCTGCGGCGCGCGGGATCGACGATCCCCACGCGGCGCTCCCCGCCCACCTGGAATGTTGCGACCTTCACGAAACCTCCCGACGCCGGGTCTTGCCGCCCGGCTTCAGAACTGCACCAATCCGGGCCAACCTAGCTTCATATTGGACCAGCAGCAACCACCGGAACGCATCCGCGCGAATATAAGGAAGCAGGCGAGCCGGGCATTGGGCGTATAGACAGCCTTTGGATTGCCTGATAATTGGCTCACCAATGGATTAGAGAGGGTCCCCCATGGCACGCGTGCTCGCCGCCGACATCGCGCGGTCGCTCCGCCAGCGGATCGACGCTGGCGAGTGGGCGGACCACGGCCGCGTTCCGCCCGAGCGCGATCTCGCGACCACCCTCGGCGTCGCCCGCAACACGATCCGCCGCGCGCTCGATGTGCTGCGCGAGGAGGGCGCGATCTCCCGCCATATCGGCCGCGGCACCTTTATCCGGGCCGGCGAGGGGCAGTCGCTCGCCGAGGTCGCGCAGCGCATGCGCGGATCGAGCCCGGCCGACATCATGGAGATCCGCCTGCTGCTCGAGCCGTCGGCCGCCGCCTTCGCCGCCACCAACGCCAGCGCCGGCGAACTCGCGAACGTCGAGGAGGCCCACCGCAACGCCCTCCTGTCGGACGACATGCCGACCTTCGAGCATTGGGATGCGGAGTTCCACCATCGCATCTTCGCCAGCTCGCGGAACGTGCTCCTGAAGGAGATGCACGGCCTCTTGCGCGCGCTGCGCAGCCAGAGCCCCTGGTTCGACATCAAGAAGCGCACCTTCTCCGAGGAACGCCGCCGACGCTACTGCGCCGAACACGGTGCGCTGCTCGACAACCTCCTGAGCCGCGATCCGGAGGGGGCGCGGGGCGCCATGGCCGAACATCTCGCGACGGTCAGCGCCAATCTGCTCGGACGATAGTCACGCTCGGCATCGCGATCCGTTTGCGGTTCGCGCCTCTCCTGGACTAGGTTCGCAGCCGCCGAGGAGCCTCGCAGCGGGAGACGGGAATGTACATCGCCGGTCAGGAAGAAATCGACGCCGTCACCAGGGTGATCCGCGACAAGGCGCTGTTCCGCTACGGCGTCGGCAGTGAATGCGACCGCTTCGAGGAGCGCTACGCGAAATTCCTCGGCGTGAAGCATTTTGCGCTGTCCGCCAGCGGCTCGCAGGCGCTTGCCGCCGCCATGACCGCCGTCGGCCTTGGACCCGGCGACGAGGTGCTGATCCCCGCCCACACCTACATGGCGACCGCCACTTCCGTGCTGGCGGTCGGCGCGATTCCGGTGATCGTCGAGGTGGACGAGAGCGTCACCATCGACCCGCAGGCGGTGGAAGACGCCATCGGCCCGCGCACCAAGGCCGTCGTGCCGGTCCACATGTGGGGCGCCGCCTGCGATATGAACGCCATCATGGAGATCGCCGAGCGGCGCGGCCTGATCGTTATCGAGGACGCCTGCCAGGGTGTCGGCGGCGGCTACGAGGGAAAGAAGTTCGGCTCGATCGGCCATATCGGCGCGTTCAGCTTCAACTACTACAAGAACATGACGGCGGGGGAGGGCGGCGGCGTCTCCATCAACGACGACGTGGTCGCCGAGCGCGTGCGCTGCGCGATCGACCCCTGTCACTTCTACTGGCATGGCCGCAACGACGACGCGAAGCCGTTCTCCGCCAATGGCGCGCGCGCTTCCGAGCTGTCCGGCGCGATGCTGAACGCGCAGCTCGACCGGCTCGAAGGCATGATCTCCGCCATGCGCGCGGAGAAGAAGACGATTTTGAAGGGCACCGCGCAGCTCGACAATCTCGGACTGCGTCCTTCGCCGATGAACAGCCCGAACTACGATTGCGCCACGCAGGTGATGTACGCGCTCCCCTCGGCCGAGGCGGCGACGCATTTCACCAGGCTCTTCCCGAGCGTCATCGTCGGCAAGACCGGCCGCCACACCTACACCGAATGGGATCAGGTGCTGATGGGCATCGGCGCCGCGCACCCGGCGATGAACCCCTATTTGATGCCGGCGAACGCAGAGTGCCGGAAGGCCTATTCCAAAGACATGTGCGCGCGGTCGCTGGAAATCCTGAACCGCACGGTGATGGTGGCGACCCACCCGGAGCACACGGAAGCGGAGATCGCCGACATCGTCCACAACATCGGCGTCGCCGCCCGCGTCGTCCTCGGCGGCCTGCCGGCCGATCAGGCGGAGCTCCGGAACACCATGCCGGTCGACGCGCAGAAGTTCGACCTGAAAGTGGACGCCTGAGGCGCTCCTGCCCACAACCCTTTGTCATCCCGGTTTGGCCGTCAGGCCAAGACCGGGACCCATACGCTCTGGGGCTCACGGAATCGCCGCGACGCCGTCGCGGCCAGCCTGCGCCTTCGGTGCGTTTGTATCCCGGACAGCCTCGCGGGCTCGCCTTCCGGGATGACAGAGTTTTGGTGGCGAGCTAGGGCTGAGGGGCCCAGGGGCTGTGGGCGGGCAGGCGTCCCAGCTCCATGTCCCTTTGTCATCCCGGTTTGGCCGTCAGGCCAAGACCGGGACCCATACGCTCTGGGGCTCACGGAATCGCCGCGACGCCGTCGCGGC
>JBBQVL010000080.1:0-19190 GCA_038211615.1 Hyphomicrobiales bacterium | reverse complement strand
GGCCTCGCTCGCATGCAATGTGGCTCGGGTCGAGCGTCTTCGACGGCGCGCGCGCCTTCGAAGGCGTCACGCCCGATCTCGATCGCCACTGCGCCCGGGTCAATGCCTCGGCGAAGACGATGGGCCTGCGGCCGGACGTCGAGGTCGAGACCATGCTCGGCCTGGTCCGCGACGGGCTGAAGCGATTTCCCGAGGATGCCGCGATCTACATCCGCCCTATGTACTGGGCGGAGCAGGGCGGTTACCTCGCGATTCCCGCGGACCCGGATTCCACGCGCTTTCTCCTCTGCATGTACGAAGTGCCGATGCCGCCCGCGACGGGCTTCTCCGTCACGCTTTCGCCCTTTCGCAGGCCGACGGTGGAGACGATGCCCACTGACGCCAAGACCGGCTGCCTCTATCCGAACAACGGGCGGGCCATCACCGAAGCGCGGGCGCGTGGCTTCGACAATGCCCTGATCCGGGACATGCTCGGCAACGTCGTGGAAACGGGCACCTCCAACATCTTCCTGGTCAAGGACGGCGTGGTGATGACGCCGGCGCCGAACCGCTCCTTCCTCGCCGGCGTGACGCGCCGAAGGGTCATCGGGCTGCTGCGCGACGCGGGCACCGAAGTGCAGGAGACCGCACTGACGATGGACGACTTTCTCGACGCCGACGAGATCTTCTCCAGCGGCAACTATTCGAAGGTCGTGCCGATCAACCGCATCGAAGACCGGCAGCTGCAACCGGGACCGGTCCACAACAAGGCGCGCAAGCTCTACTGGGAATGGGCGCATGCGTGACGGCGCAAGGACTGGTCGGAGGAACAAGATGCGCAAGATGCGAGCGACGGTTTCGGCCGTGCTTTTCTTGGCCTTCGGCGCTGCAGCGAGCCCGGCCTCCGCGTTCTTCTTCGACTACCAGAAGCCGCCGCCGCCGCAAGGCGGAGACTGCTCGGCTATCGCTTCGCAGATCGGCCCCGCGGCGACCTGGTACGGCGAATTCGCCGGCAACTATTACGACGACTTCACCGACAACCGCTTTCCGTATTCGGCGCGCGGCTGCTTCAAGAGCGAGTACGCCTGCCGCCGCTGGCAGAACGAGGCGATCTCCTACATCGGGCGGGGCGGCATCGTTTACATGCGCTGCCGGCAAGGCATCCGGGACGGCCACTGAAGCGCGAAGCTAGCTGCCGGCGGGCTTCGCCTTCGGCACCGCGTCGGGAAGGGGCGGCACCGCCTTCAGATAGGCCGCGATTGCTTGCAGATCGGCGTCCGGCAGGTGCGCGAGGTTCTCCTGCACCTCTCCCATGCTCCCGCCCAGCGTATCGAAACTGGGCGTGAAGCCGGTCTTGAAGCTTTCAACGATTTCATCTTCCGACCAGGTCAGCCCTTGCGGCGTGATATTGGGGATCCTGCCGCGGCCTTCCGGGTTGGGAGCGCCGGCCAGCCACAGGGACGTCTTCATCCCGCCGAGCATGTCGCGCGACGTGTGGCATTCGCCGCAATGGCCGGGTCCCTCGACCAGATATTGCCCGCGCCGCACGGAATCGCCGGCATCGGCCAAGGCGACGACCGGAGCCGTGGAGAGATAGAGCCGCTTCCACACGCCCACTCCGCGCCGGATGCTGAACGGGAAGCGGAGGTCGTGAGCGGCGACGCGGTTGGAGACGGGCGGGAGCGTGTCCATGAACGCCTTGAGGTCGATCACGTCTTCGACCCGCATCCGCGCATAGGAGGCATAGGGGAAGGCGGGATAGAGATGCTCGCCTTCCGGCGAGACGCCGCGCAGCAGCGCGTTGGCGAAATCGAGCGTGGACCAGCCGCCGATGCCGGTCTCCCTGTCGGGAGAGATGTTCGGCACCCGGAATGTGCCGAAATCCGTCTTCAGCTCCACCCCACCCGCCAGCTTCAGCTTCTCTTCGCCCTTTGCCCCCGGCGCGGCGTGACAGGATGTGCAGCCGCCTGCGTAGAAGACGAGCTGGCCATTGGCGAGGTCGGGGCTGTGTTCAGGCAGCGCGCTCGCACTGAGCGGCGAGGGCGCTGTCAGCAACCAGGCGAGGCCGGCGGCGACGACAAGGACCGCAACAGCGATCGCCGCCAGCCTTCGCAGCATCGGTCAGTTCGGGAGCTTGTAGGCGTCGTGACACGCCTTGCAGTTGCTCGCGACCTGTCCGAAGGCCGCCTTGAAGGTATCGAGATCCTGGGCCTTGGCGGCGATCGCGGCATCCGTGTCCTGCTGGAATTTCGCGAGGGCCGCCGCGAAGCCCGCCGCATCCTCCCATATCTTCGGGCTCGCCTTGGTGTCGCCCTTGTCGGAGCCGGCCGGGAAATAGTCGCCGTAGCTATAGGCCACGGCATGCATCGTCATGAACACCGACTTCGCGACATCCGCGTTGAACGGAACCGCTCCCTTCAACATCGCGCCACCCGCGCCGGCGGCGGCGCCGTTCGCGTCCATCAGCGACTTGCGCGTGAACAAGGGATCCTCCACGGCGGAGGCACCGGCCGCCGCCACGACAACCGAAAGGGCTGCAAGTCCGACAATCAAACGACGCATATATTCCCTCCGCAAATCCACACGATGCCCGAAGCCCGAACCAATCAGGCGCGGCGAATATCGAACGGGAAGACGCGCGCTGTCATTGCCTAAGCCGCGTCGACGGAACACAGCCGAACACGATTGCGAGAGCAAAATTCGCGCGGGAAGCGCCCCGGCCGTAGCCGAGGCGCTGTGCACCGGCCTACTTGCCGTAGAGCTCGGCGACGTAGTCCCAGTTCACCAGATTGTCGAACCAGGTCTCCAGATATTTCGGGCGGAGATTGCGGTAGTCGATGTAGTAGGAGTGCTCCCACACATCGACGCCGAGCAGCGGCTTGCCGCCGTGCACCAGCGGGTTCTCGCCGTTCGGCGTGTTCATCACCACGAGCTTGTCGCCCTTCAGCGCCAGCCATGCCCAGCCCGAGCCGAACTGCGTCTTTCCGGCATCGATGAATCTTGCGCGGAACTCATCGAGCGAGCCGAGATCCTTGTTGATCTGCGCCTCCAGCGCGCCGGGAAGCTTCTTGCCGCCGCCGTTCGGCTTCATCCACTTCCAGAAGTGGAGATGATTGTAGAACTGCCCTGCCTGATTGAAGAGCTTCGGCGTCTCGGAATAGCTCTTCTTGACGATCTCCTCGAGTGACATTGAGGCATAGGGCGTGCCCTCGATCATCGGCGTCATCGCATCGAGATACGCCTTGTGATGCTTGTCGTGGTGGAACTCCAGCGTCTCCTTCGACATATGCGGCGCAAGCGCGTCATAGGCGTACGGAAGCTCGGGGAGCGTGAAAGCCATGGTCGTCTCCTCTGGGTGAATGAAATCCGGCGTGAAGGGAACGAGTGCGCGGGAGCGCCGTTCCACTGGGTTCCTTTTTAGCCGACTTGCCCGGCCGGGCAACCGAAGAAACCCACTGGTTTCGGCGTCGTTTGGAGAATGTCGTTCCGAAATCGGGTTTCAGCCAGCTATCCCGCTGATTTTCAGCGAAAACGCGACCTCGATCGCCTTTTCCTTCAATGCGTCGAAGCGGCCGGCGGCGCCGCCGTGGCCGGCGTCCATGTTGATGCGCAGCAGGAGCGGGTTGTCGTCGGTCTTCAGCGCGCGAAGCCGTGCCACCCATTTCGCCGATTCCCAGTAGGTGACGCGGGGATCGGTGAGCCCGGCAAGCACCAGGATCGGGGCATAGCATTTCGCCGAGACGTTGTCGTAGGGCGAATAGGCGAGGATCGTCGCGTAATCCGCCGCGCGCTCGACCGGGTTGCCCCATTCAGGCCATTCCGGCGGGGTGAGCGGCAGCGTTTCGTCGAGCATGGTGTTCAGCACATCGACGAAGGGGACGTTGGCAATGAAGCCCGCGAAGAGGTCGGTCGTCATGTTGGCCACGGCGCCGACCAGCAGGCCGCCCGCCGAGCCGCCCTCCGCCACGATCTTTCCGCGCGACGTGAATTTCTCGCGCGCCAGATGCTCGGCGGCGGCGATGAAATCGGAGAAGGTGTTCGCCTTCGCCTCCCGCCGCCCGGCCTCGTACCAGCGAAAGCCTTTCTCCTTGCCGCCACGCACATGGGCGATCGCATGCACGAAGCCGCGGTCGGCGAGCGACAGCCGCGAGATGGAGAAGGACGCCGGCATCGCGATGCCATAGGCGCCATAGCCGTAGAGGAAGCACGGAGCGGAGCCGTCCAGCTTCGTGTCCTTGCGGTAGAGGAGCGAGATCGGGACGGTCTCGCCGTCTGCCGCCGGCGCCAGAATGCGGCGCGTGACATAGAGCGAGGGATCGTGGCCGGAGGGGATCTCCTGCTCCTTGCGCAGCACCCGAGCGCGGCTTTCCATGTCGTAGTCATAGACCCGCGCCGGCGTCGCCATGGAGGAATAGCTGAAGCGGAGCGTATCGGTGTCGAACTCGTAGCCGCCCGCGAGCCCGAGCGAATACGCCTCCTCGTCGAAGGCGATCGTGTGCTCGTTGCCATCGGCGAGACGGCGCACCACGATGCGCGGCAGCCCCTCCGCGCGCTCCAGCCGCGTGAGATGCCGGGCGGTCGCGTCATGCGACAGGATCAGCCGGCCGGGCTCGTGCGGGACGACGTCCTTCCAATGCTCACGGCCCGGAGAACCGACCGCTGCGCTGACGATCTTGAAGTCCTTCGCGTCGGCGTTCGTGAGGATGAAGAACGTGCCGTGCGCCTCGTCGACGCTGTACTCGACGGCGGTCTCGCGCGGCGCGACGATCGTGGGCTCCGCCTCAGGCGCGTCGGCGGGGATGAACCGCGCCTCCGCCGTCTCGTGGTCATGGCTGTGGATCAGGATGAAGCTGTCCGATCCGGTCTTGCCGACACCGACGAAGAAGCCTGGATCCGGCTCCTCGTAGACGAGGACATCGGCATCCGGTGGGGTTCCGAGCCGGTGGCGAAAGACGCGTGACGGCCGGTGGCTTGCGTCGACGCGCACGTAGAAGACATGCGCGTTGTCGGCCGACCAGACCGCGGAGCCGCTGGTGTCGGGGATGAGGTCGGTGAGATCGGCACCGCTCTCGAGATCGCGCAGGGAGAGGGTGAAGAATTCCGAGCCCGCGTCGTCGTGCGACCAGGCGAGGAACCGATGGTCGGGCGAATGCTGCACGCCGCCGATCCTGAAATAAGCGCGGCCCTCGGCGAGCGCATTGCCGTCGAGGAGAATTTCTTCTCCGCCGCCCTCGCGCCGCTCGCGGACGTAGAGGGGGTGCTGCCCGCCCTCGATGTAGCGCACCGCGTAGGCGAACGGACCGTCGCGCGCCGGGACGCTGGAATCGTCCTCCTTGATGCGCCCGCGCATCTCCTTGAAGAGATGCTCCTGCAGCGCCTCGGTATCCGCCATCGAGGCGTAGAAATACGCATTCTCGGCTTCGAGATAAGCTCGGATATCCGCCGGCAGAGCGGCAGGATTGCGCATCACCTCCTGCCAGTTCTCCGCCCGCAGCCAGGCGTAATCGTCCGACCGTTCATGGCCGTGGTGCGTGGCGGAGGAGGCGCGGCGTTCT
Organism: Hyphomicrobiales bacterium; assembly: GCA_038211615.1. Lineage (GTDB taxonomy): Bacteria > Pseudomonadota > Alphaproteobacteria > Rhizobiales > Afifellaceae > DASWJZ01. The sequence goes on along the minus strand of JBBQVL010000080.1, from coordinate 13,656 downwards.
GCGCTCGGGGGGAGGAGGGGCTTTTGCATCGTCAGCCGAGGTAGGGTAGCGGAACGGCGAGGGCAAGCCGTGTCGGCTGGCCGGGCCGGGACAACCATCCTGCGGCTTGACTCCCCCGACGGCTTCCCCGAGCGTTCGCCTCGGCTCGGGGAGCATGGGCGCGAGCCGCGTCGGCGTATCCTGCCGCTGGCGACGAGGGGCTCGCATGGACGTCCACGGCGCTTCAAACGTCTTTTTCGGCCTCAATCCCATGTGGGTGTCGACCTGCGTGCTGGTCGTCACCTACGCGGTCATCATCAGCGAAAAGATCAACCGCTCGATCATTGCGCTGCTTGGCGCCGGAATGATGGTGCTGGTCGGCGTGCTCGACCAGCAGGAAGCCCTGAAAGGCGTCGACTGGAACACGATCGGGCTTCTCGCGGGGATGATGATCCTCGTCTCGGTCTCGCGCCGCTCCGGCATGTTCCAGTACCTTGCGATCTGGTCGGCGCAGACGGCGCGGGCGCATCCCGCCGGGATTCTTCTGATGCTGCAGATCACGACCGCGATCGTCTCGGCGCTGCTCGACAACGTGACGACGGTACTGCTCGTCGTGCCGGTGACGCTGGCGATCACCAAAGAGCTGAAGGTGCCCCCCTATCCGTTTCTGTTCGCCGAGATCTTCGCGTCGAACATAGGCGGCACCGCGACCCTGATCGGCGATCCGCCGAATATCCTGATCGGGTCACAGGTCGATCTCGACTTCAACGCGTTCGTGCTGAACCTGACCCCGGTAATCCTGGTGGTGATGGCCATGCAGGCAGTCATGATTCAGCTGCTCTGGGGACGGAAGCTGACAGCCACCCCGGAAGCGAAGGCGCGCGTGATGGACATGATCCCGCGCGAGGCGATCATGGACACGCGCCTGCTGAAGCAATCGCTGGCGGTGCTCGCGGCTGTCATGGTCGCGTTCGTGCTGGCGCGGTCGCTCGATCTTGAACCGGCGACGATCGCCATGCTCGGTGCGGGCGTGCTGATGCTCCTGGACAACTGGGCGCGCGATTCCGAGAAGGCGTCGCAGAATATCCAGCAGACATTCGGCGACGTGGAGTGGATCACGATCTTCTTCTTCATCGGGCTCTTCATCGTTGTGCACGGCGTGGAGGTGGGAGGGCTTCTGGCGCTGGTTGCCCATTGGCTGATAGCGGCCACCGGCGGGGACCTGGCGACCGCCGGCTTCGCCATCCTGTGGGCCTCGGCCGTGCTGTCCGCGATCGTCGATAACATCCCCTTCGTCGCCACCATGATCCCGCTGATCAAGACCATGGCCCCGGCGTTCGGAGGGGAGCACGCCATCCTGCCGCTCTGGTGGTGCCTGTCGCTGGGCGCGTGTCTTGGAGGCAATGGGACGCTGGTCGGGGCCTCGGCCAACCTCATCGTCGCGGGGGTCGGTGAGCGGAACGGCGTTCCCTTCCGCTTCCTGACCTACGCGCTTTACGGCTTCCCGATGATGCTGGTGTCGATCGCCGTCGCGCATGCCTATGTCTGGTGGCGCTACTTCTGACGCCTGACGCGTCACGCCGTGCGGCGGAGGCTTTTGAGATTAGGGAGGACCGATCCGGCGCAGATGGGGGGCAGGTGCGAAGATATTCCTGTGGTTCCGATACAAATCGCAGCGCTGGAGCGGACCATGACCTTGAAGAAAGCCGCCGAACTCTCGAAACGATTTGGACAATACCCCGATCATGCGAATGGCGAAGGTTGCGTTGCAAAGCTTCTGGATTGTTACTAAACGTTTCCGAAGGAGAGCCGCGGGCCGCGGCCCGACCTAGCGCGGACCACGAGGAGTCAATGGCCGAACCCATGGAACAGGACAATCTCATCGAGCTGACGGCGGAGATCGTCGCCGCTTATGTCAGCACCAACACGATCGCCTCTGGCGATCTGCCGGGCCTCATCAATCAGGTTCATTCCGCGCTGCATCGTACCGCGACCGGCGCCGTCGAGCCCGAGCAGGAGCCGCTGAAGCCGGCTGTCGCGGCGAAGAAATCCGTCACGCCCGACTACATCGTCTGTCTGGAAGACGGCAAAAAATTCAAGTCGCTGAAGCGGCATCTGCGAACCCACTACGACCTCACGCCGGAAGAGTACCGGCAGAAGTGGGGACTGCCGCCCGACTATCCGATGGTCGCGCCGAACTACGCCAAGGCCCGCTCGGCGCTCGCCAAGGAGATGGGGCTGGGGCAGAAGCGCGCCGGCTGACAATGCCACCCGGGCTGCGCGGGGCTATTCCCGCGCGGCCTTCAAGGCCTGCAGCCGACCGGTCTCGGCGAGGTAAGCCTGTCGCAGCGCAATGTGGCGATTCAAGTCGTACGTCCAATGACCTGATCGGGCGCGATTTCGCTCGGCGCGCAGTGCGCGCTTCAGCCGCGCCAGAATTGCCTCGGCGCCCTCCACGTTTTCGATTGCAAGATCGCGCGGATCGAGCCGGGTGAGCTTCGGAAGATCGCGCAGGCGTTCGTAGACCTGGGCGCCGGCCCGGAGCGTCCTTGCGATCGCGGTTTCGGCGCTTCGCCGAAGCCGCTCCTGCCCTAGGCGGGGAGTGCCTTCCTCTACGCCTTGATCCTCTTCCCGCATCTGCCGCGCCCTTTCTGACCCAGCGCGATGCTCACCCCTGGCAAGGGGGCCGGGGACTGCTTTTTATCTGTCCTCCTTCGGTGCGCTCCTGGTCGACTTATCCCCGCTTGCCTCGCGCAGGATTATAGGAAAACAATCCTAGAGGGCGGGAGACCAACATGGCAATGCAGGGTTGTGAGACGAGGCAAAGGGCGGGTGTCGAGACAGGGGCGGGCGCCGATGACAGCGTCTGCCGCTTCATCGAAACGCTGGTGTCCGGCGCGCTTGGCGCCAGCCTGGCGGAACTTCGAGACAGGAACCGCGGATGTGCGTCCGCGGCATTCGCGCGCCAGACGGCGATGTATCTGGCGCACGTTCATTTTGGGCTGAGCCTTTCGCGGGTCGGCCGTAATTTCGGTCGTGACCGGACGACCGTCGCGCACGCCTGCGCCTGCGTGGAGGACAGCCGCGACGACGCCAATTTCGATCGTGTGCTCGCGTGTCTCGAGGCGGCGCTCGATTGTTGGCAGCAGGGGTTCATGGCGCTCGGAGCCCGCTGATGGGACGGAAGGCCGATTCCGAAATCGCGCTGCTCGTCGCGCACCTTTGCGGAGATGCCGACGCGCGGCTGGCAGCCGCCGGCGAGGGCCGCTACGCTATCGAGCCCCGCGCGCCCGGACGATTTGCCGGGATCGCCGCCGAAAGTCTCCGGCGCCTGCGTGCGCAAGGGCTCATCATCGAGGTCGAGCCGGAAAGGTTCACCGCCTCGCCGGCTGCGCGGGCATGGCTGAAGCGCCGCTCGAACGACGACCGGCCGTTTCGCAGGCAGCACGGCGCGGTGGTCGAGACGATGGCGGCCGGGGATCGCGACCGCACGGTGCTCGTCGATCTCGACGAGAGCCCTGTGGCGGCGCTCGCGCGAAGGCCCGGCAGGAACGGCGAACCGTGGCTCTCGGCCGACCTCGCGACCGCCGCCGAACGGCTGCGGCGGGATTTCGAGATCGGGCGGCTGCAGCCGCGCGTGACGGCGAACTGGTCGGCGAGCGTCAATGACGGCCGCCGCACCGGCGACGGATCCGGCCTGCAGGACCTGACCGACATGGCGCTCGCGGCGCGGCTCCGCGTCGAGCGCGCCATGCGCGAGGTCGGGCCGGAACTGTCCGGCGTGCTGGTAGACATCTGCTGCTTCCTGAAGGGGCTCGAGGCAGTCGAGCACGAGCGCCAGTGGCCGGCGCGATCGGCCAAGCTTGTGCTGCGCATGGCGCTGACCTGCCTGGCGCGACATTACGGGCTGACGGCGACGGCGACCGGCCAATCGGCCTCGGGCAAGCTCCGCCACTGGGGCGAGGACGATTACAGGCCAGCGATCACGTAGCGACCGGGCCGCGAAGCGCAGCCTCGGCATCGGAGCGAATGCGCGCCAGCATGGAGGACAGGCCATTCGAGCGTTGCGATGACAGGTGCTCGCGCAATCCGATCCGCGCCAACACCGCCTCGGGGTCGATTTCGACGATCTCGCGCGCGGTGCGGCCGGAATAGAGGGAGAGCAGGATCGCGATCAGCCCGCGCACGATGTGCGCGTCGCTGTCGCCGCGAAACACCAGCCGCTTCTCGCCGTCGCCGGCGACCTTGCTCACCAGCCAAACCTGGCTGGCGCAGCCGCGCACCTTGTTCGCGTCATTGTGCTCGGCCGGAGTGAGCTCGGGCAAGGTCTTGCCGAGCTCGATCACGTAGCGATAGCGGTCTTCCCAATCGTCGAGGAAGCCGAAATCCTCTACCAGGGCGTCGATGGCGGTCTCTGCGGTGTCCATCGCCCACCTATAACATAGGTGGCAGGCCGTCCGAGCGGGCGATAAATTTCAGCGTGCGACTTCTGCGACCGACCATTGCGGTTCGAGATCGGCTTCGGTCAGCGTGCCGTGATCGATGTCCTGAGCGGTCGACCCCTGCGCCGACTTCACGCCCGCGGCAACGATACTCGCGCCTGTCTCCAGCTTCCGCGTCAAAAGCGTCATCGCCTGGCGGCTGGTGGCGCAGGCCTCGGGGTTGCGATCGCACACCCCCGTCATGTCCTGCAGCAGCACGCGCGCCGCGTAGACCGTATGCAGGAGGCTCACGCGGGGCGCCGGCTCGCGTCCGTCCTGCGACGGCGGCAGCAGGACCACCAGCGTGGACAGCCAGAACAGCGAACGCAGAACAAACATGCCAGTCCCTGATTTTTTCGTTTTGGCGCGAGGATTGAAGCAGCCTCCCGTGAAAAGGACGTTCTTAAGCGAGGCCCCGTTTCGGGCGTTTTTCGCCAACGCGCTTAACAGTCTCTAAGCGGCTCCGGTTCGGCAGAATTCCGCAAGCTTCCCTTAACCCTGCCGCCATCTTTAGCAGCCTGAAAAGCCCCGGTTGCCGCCGTGCGACGGGATGCTTCAGGCTTCCTTAAAATCGACCTCTGAATGTGCGAGGCGAAATTTACGGCGGACAAAGGTTGCCGGATGGCTTCGACGGCCGGGCAAATATCGCGCGATCCTTTTTGCTTCGACTTTCGGAGACTTGTCGCAGCCTGCGTGCCGGCCAGCGGCAGCGGAGACCCGACGCAGCGCGCACTTGCGACCGCCGGGCTCGCGGCCTTGCTAGCTCTGCCTTTCCTCCTCCTGTCATCCATCGCGCTGGCTGCGCCGCTCGCGGTTCCCGCTGCGATCGGGATAGGCTTCCTCGCGGTGTCGCAGGCGCTCGGCGCGCGACACCCCCGGCGCGCCGCCGTCCTCAATGCCATCGTCCTCTGCAGCCTCGTCGGCTGGCTCGTGCTCTTCCTGCTGATCGGGGAGAAGGCACTTTCCCACGCGGGGCTGACCGCGGCGATGATGGCGCCGCTCGTCGCGGCCGGTCCGGCATTTGCTCGCTCGCTTATCGGCACGCCGATATCCACCCCGATCCGGGTGCATGCCGAACTGGAAGGCACGGCAAGCGCATTCACCCCCGGCCTTGGTGTCCGTGCTGAGGGGGCGGCTACAAGGAACGCCGATATCGCTCCGCCCCTCGAGCCTTCGTGCGCGGCGATGAAGACCTTCGCCGCGCGTCCCACGGACGAGCCGAACGTGCCTCTCCGGTTCGCGGGTCGCTGCGACATTGGAGACGCTGCGGCGTTCGCGCTTCGCCATGCGGCGCCGAGGGCCGAGGCGAAGGGCGTGCGGCTGACGGCCACGACCGGGACGGATATCCTGGCGGCCTGTGATCGGCAGATCGGCCGGCGCATCTTTCATCATCTCCTCGCCGGCGTGCTGAACGGCAGCAAGGCGGGCGACACGGTTCGCGTCGACGTGCGACGGCTGAAAAGCGTGGCGTTGCTCCGCGTCGCATCGGAACCGGGCGACGATTCCGGCAACCCCCACATCGAGCCGGATGAACGGCTCGACGTCGGAACATTGCGGACGCTGGTTGAAGGCGCGGGGGGAACGCTGGTAGTTCATCGCCGCGGCGACGACATCGTGCTGAGCGTCAGGCTGGACCTGGCGAGCCCCAAGGAAACAGGTGCGTGCAAGTGACGAAGCTGAGCGAGATGCTGGCGTTCGCAGGCGGACATCTAAGACGGCCGCAGGTGTTGGCCGGGCTGTTGTCCCTGGCGGTGGGCGCTGGAATAGCCACGAATGCGCTCTTCCTGCAGGCGGGGCCGCATCCGTCGCCTTTCTTCTTCACGCGCGAGCGACAGTCGCAGCATGTCGGGCAGCAGCCCGACGAACTGGTGCGCGATGTGCAGGGCGCCTTGCTGCAGGTCGGTTACTATTCCGGTCCGCTCGATGGGATCGCCGGGCCGCAAACACGTTCGGCCATCGAGGCTTTCGAGACGCAGGCTGGGCACGCCCCGAGCGGGGAGGCGAACCTCGAACTGCTGGCGGAGATCCGTGAGGCGCGGCGACCCGATCTGTCGCCCGTCTCCACGCGCGTGTCGGGTCCGGCAGAGCAGGCAATGCTGGCTCCGACCTCACCGGCCACGGCTCCGCAGACGGCCCAGGCGGATCCTCTTGTCGCGTCGGTGCAGGACGCGCTTGCGCGCTCCGCCTACGGGCCCCTGACTGCCGACGGCGTCGCCGGGCCGGACACGCGCGAAGCGATCCTCCGCTTTCAGCGCGATCACAATCTCCCCGCGACGGGCGAGGTCAGCGACGCGCTTGTCGTGGAACTCCGGGCCGCCGGCGCGCTGGGTGGGCAGTGACGGCTCCGCGCCTCCGCGCGGACTTCTGGGTGGCGGCGCTGCGGCGTCGGGCGGAGGCGGCCGGCGCTTTCATCACCATCGCGCGCCGCGGCGCAGAGGAAGCGGGCGCAATTTTCGTGCTCGTCGACCGGCGTGATGGGTGCTTCGATCTCTACGGACCCGCGCCGCAGAGCCTCTTCGATGAAGACAGCCTCTCGGACCGCATGTTCTCGATCCTCGCGCGCGATGCCTCGGACGAGGCGATACGCGCGCGTCTGCAACAGGAGATGAAATTCGATCCGGATCTCTGGCTGGTCGAGATCGAGGACAGGGAGGGCCGGGCCTTTATTGAACTCGCACCTGACGAAGCGGGCTCGGGGTTCACCTCCCGTTAACTATCATGCTGCCAGATCGGCAAATCGGGCAGAAATACGGAAATGAGATGGCTGAGATCTTGCCCTTTGCCACAAGGGGTTCGCACCGGCCGAGAGAACGGCAACACGCCACTGGAGAGATCGTCATCTTTCCGGGCGTTCGCGTCGAATATCACGATCGGTCGCCGAGCCCGCCGGCAAAGCCGCGCCAGCGCCGCGCCAAGCGGAATGTGGCGGCGACGTCCTAGCCGCCTTGCGCCTGACCCGGAATGACCGAAGGGGCAGGCAGGCACTCGGCGCGCGCCAGGACCCGGCGAGCGTCCTCCTGCGCGGTCCGCGTCGGCGCGAACAGGCGCAGCAGCGCGATGAGATCGTCGGACGGGCTTTCAGCGACGATCGTCTGCTCGATCTCCTCCGATGGGGCACGCTTCAGCTTGGCGCTCTGAGCCGGGTCGACCACGATCATGTCCAGCCGCCCTTCGATGGCGGTGCGGTCGTTTAGGCTGAAGACGATCACGCCGTTCGGATCATAAAGCGCGACGGACCAGAAGCGATCGCGCGCGTCGACGGTCAGGCCGGCCGGTGCATCGGAAAGGTCGAGCCGGCAGGCCCCTGTCACGAAGAGCGGATCCAGACCCGCTACCCCGCCCGCCGCGGCTGACGGGATCTCCGTGAAGCGATCCTCGCCAGCGAAGGGGACGAGGCGCGACCAGCCGTCCGATTTGGCGAGCATCGGCACGAGCAGGATGGCGCAGATGTGGATGGCGCCCGCGGCCAGCAATACGCCGACCACAAATGTCGCGACACCGCCCAGCCGCAGGCGCGGCCACTCGCGAACGAATGTGAGGCCGAGGGTGCTCACGTGCAGTGGTCGCGGGTGATGCGCGGCATGACGAGCGTGGTGAGCGCCGTGCCCGTGCGCGCCGTGGTGTCATAGAGGCGAATGACGACGCGGAAGCGGCCCGCGTCCTCGGTCGATATCCAGTTTCCGCTTTGCGGCCGTGCCGACAACATGATCTCGAAGGACCCGTCGTTCTCGCGCAGCAACGTATCGCTGCCAAGCGCGGAGACGCCGTCGCGCTCCTTCACGACCTGGCCGTCACGATTCTCGAGCGAGACGGTCCAAAGGCGGGCCGGCGGAGTCTGCCCCGCGATCCGGTAGTCACAGCTCGCGACGAGCGCGCTGCCGGCGTCGTCGTCCTGCGCCAGCAGCATCAGCCCTTCGCCAGAGCCGAGCGGAATTTCGCCGGTGCGCGCCACGCGCGCCCGCGAGTAGGGATCGGCGTCGGCCGTGCCGGCGTTCGGCCATGCCTGCCAGGCGCCGAGGGTTATCGTGTCGACAGGGGCGGGCGAGCGGACCGCCAGCCAGGCGCTCCAAAGGCCGAGCGTGAGCGACGCGGCGGTCGCCAGAAGCAGGACGACGATCGCTTTCACGGGTGGCTACGGCGAGGCGGTCGCGCCCGGGCCGAGCGCCGCCTGGCGCATCGGCGCCTCTTCCGTTGCCTTCTTGAAGCGGTCTTCAAGCCGCTTCAGCGCGTCGGAGGTCTCGGAAGCGAGGCGGCCCGACGCACCGGGGTCGAAGCCATCCTTGCCGCCGGTGTCGGCCACGAGCTGCTCGCCGGTATCGGCTGGCGGCGGAAGGCCGGGAAGCGGGATCGGCTTTTCGTAAGCCATGGCGACCCGCATGTATTTCGCCCAGGCGGCGGCGGGCAGGATGCCGCCGGTCAGGTTTCTGGTCGGCTGGTAATTGTCGTTGCCGAGCCAGACGGCGGTGGAGAAGTTGCCGGTATATCCGCAGAACCACGCGTCGCGATAGGCGTTGGTCGTGCCGGTCTTGCCGGCGACATTGATGCCGGGGAGACGGGCGCGGGTGCCGGTGCCGTGCTCCACGACCTCGTGCATCATGTCGATCATGCCGAGCACGGTCGCCTCCTTCAGCACCCGCTGCCGCGGCTTCGCGTTGGCGGCCGCGTCATAGACCACGCGTCCGCTCGACGTGCGCACGTCGATCAGCCCGCGCGGCTCGGCGCGATAGCCGCCGCTTGCGAAAGCCGCGTAGCCGGTCGCCTGGTCGAGCACCGTCACCTCGGAAGACCCGAGTGGCATGGAGCGGGTGACTTTCAACGGGGTGGAGACACCCATCTGCGCCGCGAGGTCGGCGATCGGCTGGCGGCCGGTGGCGATCGACAGCCGGACTGCAACCGTGTTCAGCGACTGGCGCAGTGCATCGCGCAGCGTCAGCCGCCCCTTGTAGGAGCGCCCGTAATTCTGCGGCGACCAGTTGCCGATCGAGACCGGAGCGTCGATCACCATCGTGTCGGGGGTATAGTTCCCGGTCTCAAGCGCGGTGGCATAGACGTAGGGCTTGAACGAGGAGCCAGGTTGTCGGAGCGCGTTGACGGCGCGGTTGAAGGTGGAGGCGCCGTAGTCGCGCCCGCCTACCATGGCGCGGATCGCTCCGTCCGGCTCCATCGAGACGAGCGCGCCCTGGTGCACGTTGTACTGCTCGCCGGATTCCACCAGCGTCGACTCGATCGCCTGCTCTGCCGCCCGTTGCATGCGCATGTCGAGCGTGGTGCGGACGATCAGCACCTTGTCCTTGCCGTCGACGTGGCTCTTCACCTGCTCGAACGCCCAGTCGAGGAAATAGTCGGGGGAGCCGGCTTCCGACCGCTCCACCGGCACCGCCGGATTGCGGCGCGCGCCGATCACCTGGCCCTCGGTCATGTAGCCGGCCTGCACCATGTTGGTGAGCACCTCATTGGCGCGCGCCCGCGCCGCCGGCAGGTTGACGTGCGGCGCGTATTTTGTCGGCGCCTTGAACAGCCCGGCGAGGATGGCGCATTCGGCGAGGTTCAGATCCTGGACCTTCTTGCCAAAATAGAATTCCGCCGCCGCGCCGACGCCGAACGTGCCGCCGCCCATATAGGCCCGGTCGAGATAGAGCTTCAGGATCTCGCGCTTCGAAAGGTTGGCCTCCAGCCACAGCGCCAGATACGCCTCCTTGACCTTGCGCTGCAGCGTCCGTTCGTTGGAGAGAAAGAGGTTCTTGGCGAGCTGCTGGGTGATCGAGGAGCCGCCCTGCACCACGCCGCCGGCGCGCGCATTCTGCTGGATGGCGCGGATCGTGCCGAACACGTCGATGCCGAAATGCTGGAAGAAGCGCCGGTCTTCCGTGGCGATCACCGCCTTCACGAGATTGTCGGGCAGGTCCTCCAGCTCCACCGTATCGTCCTGTAGCACGCCGCGCTTGCCGATGACGTTGCCGTAGCGATCGAGGAAGGTGACGGCGAAATCCGCCTGGTTGCGCCAGTCCTTGTTGACCGCGTCAAAGGCCGGGACGGCGAAGACCAAGAGCACCAGCGAGCCGACGACGCCGAGCGAATAGCCCTCCGAGGCGAGCTCGAAGAAGCCGCGCCACAGGCCCTCGGCCTTGAAGCGGCGCATGAAATTGCACAGCCGCTCGTAATATTCGAGCGCCGTGTGGCCGCCCTCATGCAGCGTGGTGTCGAGCCACCCGTCGAGCCACAGCATGCGCTGGCGCCATTTGTCGCGCTTGTCGCCGCCGCTGAAGGGATCGTTCATCCACGCCACGGAATCGTCTTTCCTCGCCCGGCGGGCGGCAAGCGTGCTCGCCCACCGGACCAGTATCGCTTTCACCGGGAAAGCGAGCTTCTTCAGGATCGGCAGAATCGGACAATCCTCCCGCCGGCGCAAGCGGCGGCAGGAATGTGAACCGATTCGGCTCCTGATTCGCCAAAAGTGTGGCGGATGGGTTGTTCAGGTGAAGTGAAGAGGGCGGAGAGGCTTCTTGGCGTCCCAACCGCCCGGCGTAAGGCAAGCCGGTCGCGGCCGGCGGGATCAGGTCGTGAGAAGTGTCCCGGTGGCCGAACAACTGCCATAGGCGGTACCGCCGGTGGCGAGCAGGAATATCTCGAACTGACGTCCGAGCGGCACGCGGACATTCACTTCACCGCCGAGCGTGTAGAAGTGCTGACTGAGGCTGGTGCGCTGCCAGAGCAACTCAAGCGGCATGCTGAAACTCAGGGACTCGGGAAGAAGGCCGATCGCCGCGTCGCCAATCTCGCCGACCGTGTTGAAGTTGCAGGCGACGTGATCAATGTCGAGCGCCTGGTTGGCGGCTAGCTTCGGGAACTTCGCGAAGCAGTAGCCGGAGCAGGTGACCTGAACGCGCTGCTGATAATGCTGCGCGGCAAGCGCGGTGGAGGCGGTGGAGAACGGGGCTGCGAAGGCGGCGAGCGCAAGCGCGGTGGCGAACGCGGCGCGGGGACGGGCGAAGGTCATGGGCGTTTCCTCTATCTCAGGCGCGCGGCTGGTTCGGTTCGCCGGCGCGGGTGGACGTTCTTCGGAGGCGGGCTGTAGGGAGGGGACGTTTCACGCGTGTTTCGCCTTGCGGCGGAAAGGGTTTCTCCTGCCCGGTAACTGAGGGCGCGGGTTGCAGATGAAGGGAGGGAGTTTTCCTGCGCGATGCCCTATATGTTGGCGATGGATGACGAGCCGTTCTGGCGCACGAAGTCGCTCGAGGAAATGTCGCACGCCGAGTGGGAATCACTCTGCGACGGCTGCGGGCGCTGCTGTTTGAACAAGATCGAGGATTGGGACACCGGCGAGATTTCCTGGACCGATGTCGCGTGCAGGCTGTTGGATGGGGATAGTTGCCGGTGCGGGGATTACGAGCATAGGAAGCGCAAGGTGCCGGACTGCGTGCAGCTTACGCCGGAGAGCGTGCGCACGCTGTCGTGGCTGCCGCCCTCCTGCGCCTACCGGCTCGTGGACGAGGGGCGCGGGCTCTACTGGTGGCATCCACTCGTCTCCGGCGACCCCGCGAGCGTCCACGCGGCGGGGATATCGGTGCGCGGCAGGACGGTGAGCGAGAGCGACTACCCGGTCGAGCTGCTGGAGGAGCGCGTCGTCGCCTGGCCCGGAAAAATCCCGCGCCGGCGAAAGCCTGGGTGAGCGGTGAGGGGTTGGGGATTGGGGGCTGGGTGAGGGGGTAACGTGGGCGCGGAGCGGCGCGGTCTCTTCCTTTCGCTATTAACGGCGGGTTAACCTCGGAGGCGCGGAATAACCTGGCGATTCGCTGACGCCGCAGACCTGGTCGCGCAGAGTTGGTCGCTGACGCCGCAAAGGGTTGGCCCGATGGACGAGAAACGCTCCGAGTTCCTGATGCAGATGGTCGATATCCTCGGCCGGCTGCACGACACGGCCGTGGTGAAGGGCGAGCCGCTGCTCGCCTCCGTCCTCGCCATCGCCAAGGGCGAGGCGGAGGATGCGCTCCGCCATGCCGAGGAGCTTGCGGCCATCGCCACGCTCCGCCGCGTGACCAGCACCGCCGGCTGGCGTCCGCAGGACGAGCCGCGGGTGGAAGAGATCGCGGCTTAGGTTTTTTGCGCGGGGCCTTCGCGGCGCGGTCGCTTCGCGTTCCCCTCTTCCGACCCTTCGCCAAGGCGAAGGGCCACCTTCTCCCGCAAGGGGAGAAGGCTACCCCGCCCCCAGCCCCTCCCGCCCGACTACGCCCTTCGGGCTTCGCCGGGCAAGCAAGGGGGAGAGGAGGAAGATTCTCTCTCAGCGGTAGGCGAAGATGCCGGATTTTTCCGGCAGGTATTCTTCCACCAGCGCGGCGACGTGGCCGTTCCGCGCCGAGCCGGTTTTTTCGCCCATCACCACCACGATGATGCGCTTGCCGTTGCGCTTGGCGGAGGCGACGAGGTTGTAGCCGGAGGCGCGGATGTAGCCGGTCTTCATTCCGTCGACGCCGGGCAGCGCGCCGAGGAGCTGGTTGGTCGATTCAAGTTTTCGCCCCGCATAGGTGAAGCCGCGGGTGGAAAAATAGCCGTAGCGCTCGGGGAAATCCGTCTGCAGCGCGCGGGCGAGCACCGCCATGTCGCGCGCCGTCGTCACCATCTCCGGGTCGGGCAGGCCGGTGGCGTTGGTGAAGCGGGTGGAGGCGAGGCCGAGCGCGCGGGCCTTTGCATTCATGCGATCCGCGAAGGCGGATTCGGAGCCGGCGAGCGCCTCGCCCACGGCCACCGCGACATCGTTCGCCGAGCGCACGCAGATCGCGAGAATCGCGTCGCGCACCGCGATCGACTCGCCCGCCTTCACCCCGAGTTTTGACGGCGGCTGGCTCGCCGCATGGGCGGAGACGGGGATGGTGGAATTCAGCGTAAAACTCCCGTCGCGCACCGCCGAGAAGAGCAGGTAGAGCGTCATCATCTTGGCGAGCGAGGCCGGGTGGCGCGAAGAATCCGCGTCCTCCGCGTAGAGGACATTGCCGCTCGCCGTATCGACCACGATGCCGGCATAGCGCGGGTCCGCCTGCGCGCGCGCCTCGGCGGTGGCGAGCGCGGGGATCTGCAGCGCGCGCGCGGAGGGCGGGCCGGAGGATGCGCAGGCGGCGAGGAGGAGGGGGAGGAGGAGGGCGAGGAGGCGGAGATGCAAAGGTGGGGCCTGGGGGGTAGGGAGTAGGGAGTAGGGAGTAGG
>JBBQVL010000079.1:0-19215 GCA_038211615.1 Hyphomicrobiales bacterium | reverse complement strand
CTTTCTCGGATCGGCGCCGAGGTGGGCCGTCGCGTCGCGCATGGCGGCGAGGTCGACGACCGCCGGCACGCCCGTGAAATCCTGCATCAGCACCCGCGCCGGTCGATAGGCGATCTCGCGGTCGGACGAGCGCTTCTCCAGCCAGCCCTGCAAGGCGCGGATATCGTCCGCCGTGACGCTCCGCCCGTCCTCGAAGCGCAGCAGGTTCTCCAGCAGAACTTTAAGGGAGAACGGGAGCTGCGCGATGCCCGGCAGGCCGTTGCGCTCGGCGTCGGGCAGCGAGAAATAGGTGTAGGTCTTGCCGCCGACATCGAGCGTCCGCCGGCATTTGAATGTATCGAGCGATGGATTTGTCACGGGACGGGCTCCTTGCATCCGCTCGGCTCGTCGGCGCGACCGGCACAAGGCCGGGGCAGGCGCGCACGAAGCGGGGTATGTTCGCGAGATCCGGCGAGGAGGAGCGCCTGTCGCGCCGGGCAACTCGGGATATAGTGGATTTCGTAAGCCGACACCATAGTCTGGAACGTCTCTAACCTCCGAAAGCGAAGATCGCGCGAATGCCGAATGCAGCCTTTGCAGCACTTGCCCTCGAGGCGAGGGACCTCGCCTGCAATCGCGGCGGCCGCAGCGTGTTTGCCGGCGTGTCGTTTCGACTCGACGCGGGGCGGCTGCTCTCCGTCACCGGTCCGAACGGGGCCGGCAAGTCGAGCCTGCTCCGGCTGCTGGCGGGTCTGATCCGGGCGGAGAAGGGCAGCTTTCATGTCTCCGGAGCAAGCAAGGACGATGCCGTCGTTCACTATCTTGGCCATGCGGACGCGCTGAAGCCGGCGCTCACCTTGCGCGAGACGCTCCGCTTCTGGGCAGGCGTCTATCGGCAGCAGGGCCGCGTGCCGCTCGACGCCGATTTCGACGAAGCGGCCGAAAGGGTGGGCCTCCGCCATGCGCTCGACCTGCCGCTCGGCGTGTTCTCGGCGGGCCAGCGCCGGCGCGCGGCGCTGGCGCGGCTCATCCTTTCGCCGCGGCCGCTCTGGCTGCTAGACGAGCCGACTTCCGCCCTCGATAGCGACGGAGAGGCGCTGCTCGGCGGGCTCATGCGCGAGCATCTCGCGGCGGGTGGGCTGATTGTCGCCGCGACGCACCAGGACCTGCCCATCCCACCCGACCAGATTCTTGCGCTTGGCACGCCATGACGAGCTTCCTCGCCCTTGTCGGACAGACGCTGCGGCTCGGCCTGCGCGCCGGCGGCGGCGCGATCGTCGGGCTGATCTTCTTCCTCGCGGTGGTGACCGTGATCCCGTTCGGCGTCGGGCCGGACCTGAAGCTCCTCGCGCGCATAGGGCCGGCGATCCTCTGGATCGCCGCGCTGCTCGCATCGCTCCTCGGCCTCGACCGCTTGTTCGGGGCAGATCGCGAGGACGGGTCGCTGGATGTCTACTTTGTTTCCGGCGAGCCACTTATTGTCTACGCGCTCGGCCGCGCGACCGGCCATTGGATCGCCACCGGCCTGCCGATCGTCGTCGCCGCGCCGATCCTTGGCCTGCTCCTAAACGTCGAGCCGCTGGCGATGGGGGCGGTCGCCTTGACCTTGTTGGTCGGCACACCAGCCCTGACGCTGATTGGTTCGGTGGGCGCCGCGCTCACCGCCGGACTGCCGCGCGGAGGGCTGCTGGTCACGGTGCTGGTCCTGCCATTCACAATCCCGGTGCTGATCTTCGGCGTTCTCGCTGCGCAAGGCGCAATCTCTGATCCGGAGCCGTTTCTCTCGCCGTTCCTGCTGCTCTGCGCCGCGACGCTCGCGGCGCTGGTGCTCGCACCGATCGCCGCCGCCGCCGCACTGAAGCTCGCGCTGGAGTGATCCTGTGCACGTGACGTGCCGCATTGCCGCCGAACGGGGAGGGGACTAGTTACGAGCCATGCCGAGCCTGATTGAGCTTGCCAATCCGACCCGCTTCCTCGCCTTCTCCGGGCGGGTTCTGCCGTGGCTTTCGGCGAGCGCCGCGAGCCTCTTCGCGCTCGGGCTTTACCTCGCGCTGTTCGTCGCGCCGGCCGACTACCAGCAGGGCGATAGCGTCCGCATCATGTATATCCACGTGCCGTCCGCCATGCTCGCAATGGGCTGCTACGCGCTGATGGCGCTCGCGGCGCTCGGGACTTTGGTCTGGCGGCATCCGCTCGCCGATGTCGCGGCGAAGAGCGCGGCGCCGCTCGGTGCGGCGTTCACCTTTCTCGGCCTCGTCACCGGCTCGATCTGGGGCAAGCCGATGTGGGGTGCCTGGTGGGTATGGGACGCGCGGCTCACCTCGTTCCTCGTCCTCTTCATCATGTATCTCGGGCTGATCGCACTGTGGCGCGCCTTCGAGGATCCCTCTCGCGCCGGCCGCGTCGCCGCAATCCTGATCCTCGTCGGCTCCGTCAACATCCCGATCATCAAATTCTCGGTCGAATGGTGGAACACGCTGCATCAGGGCGAGAGCATCTTTCGCATGGGCGGACCGAGCATCGATCCCTCGATGCTGTGGCCGCTGCTCGTGATGTTCGCCGCCTTCGCAGTTCTGTTCGTCACGCTGCTCCTCGCCGCGATGCGCGCCGAGATCTTCCGCCGCCGCATCCGCGCAGCGGAACTGGTGGCTGCTACGCCGGTCGCGATGCGCCCACGGTCGCAGCCGGCGTGACCCATCTCGGCTACATCGTTGCCGCCTACCTTGCCGCGGCCATCGTGCTCGTTGGCATGGTCGCATCGGTGACGCTCGATCTCGGCCGGCAGAAACGCAAGCTCGCCCGCCTCGAAGCCGAGGGCAAACGCCGCCGCTCCGAGGTGCCGCGTTGAGCGAAGTTGGAGGCATCCCGACCGACCGGCCTTCGCCGGCGCGAAAGCGCGCCTGGCTTCTTATTCCGCTGGTCGTGTTCCTGGCGCTGGTCGCGCTCTTCTATTTTCGGCTGGGCTCCGGAGACCCCTCGCGCATCCCCTCCGCGCTCCTCGACAAGCCGGTGCCGGAGTTCACCTTGCCGCCGATCGAGGCGGGGAGCCGCCCGGGCCTCGCAAGCCTCGACCTGTCGAGCGGCGTGCATGTTCTCAACATCTGGGGCTCATGGTGCGGCCCCTGCCGGCTCGAACACCCGATCCTGATGCGCCTCGCCGAAGACAAGCGCTTCGATCTGGTCGGAATCGACTACAAGGACATTCCGGAGAACGCCGCGCGCTACCTCGGCGCGCTCGGCAATCCGTTCGCGAGGGTCGGCGCCGATCGCGATGGCGCCACCTCGATCAATTTCGGCTCCTACGGCGTCCCGGAGACTTTCGTCGTGAAGGATGGCGTTATCCTGCACAAGTTCATCGGCCCGCTCGACGAGGGGAGCCTTGCCTCCGATCTCATGCCGGCGATCGAGAAGGCGCTCGGAAAGCCCGGCCAGACCCCGAGTGCCGGGATCGCTACGGATCGCAGCCCCAGACGCGGATGACGCAGCTTGAATTCTTTCCGCCGCGCGAGGCGCATTCGGACATCGCGCGGCGCTTCGCCCTGACCTCGCCCGAGCTTCCGGCTATGCCGGGCGATTGCCATCCCCACCCGTACGCCGTGCTGCCACTCGCCTGATCCGCCGCGTAAGCCGCGCACGCATGCGCGAACTTCACCACAACATGGCAGCCGGGCGCCCCGCATTCGCTTACCGCGCGCCGGTTGGCGGCGCCCTGCGACGCGTAGCCGTAGGAAAAGCCGTAGCTCGGCCCCTTGTTCGAATCGATCGCGAGCGCGCCGTTGGCGTAGCTTGGGCCGGGAAGGGAAGAGAGAAGCAGCATCGCAAAGGCGCCGAAGGCTCGCATGAATACCTCCCTGAAAAGCTGGAAATCCCGAACGCACGCACGATCCTCCTGAGGCCAGTCCCGCAAGGCGTGCGACGGGATAACATCCTATCTCGAAGGGGTCGGCGTGTGGAGAGGGACGCCACGGCCGGCGAAATGGTACCGGAAGGCGGAGAAGCAGGGCGAATTAACCGCTGCTCTTGAACTCAGCGTCCCCAACCGGAGAGTTCCGTCTTTGGGCCACGGCGTCGCGACACGCAGACCCGTCGCGCCCGAAACGCTAGCCCTCTTCCGGCTGCGTGTGGCGCTGGATGAGCGGCAATTGCGAGAACGTGAAGAGCACCGGCAGCGGCAGGAACACGATAAGCTTCGAGGTCACCCAGAAGTCGGTCGAGAAGTTGCGCCAGATCACCTCGTTGAGGACGGCGAGGGCGAGGAAGAAAATGCCCCAGCGCAGCGTGAGCTTGCGCCAGCCGGCGTCGTCGAGGTGAAACGCCGAGTCGAATGCGTAGCCGAGAAGCGGGCGTCCGAACAGCAGGCCGCCGAGCAGCGTGCCGCCGAACAGGCAGTAGATGATCGTCGGCTTGATCTTGATGAATTCCTCGTTCTGGAACCAGATGCTCATGCTGCCGAAAACGATGACCACGATGCCGCTGACGAACGGCATGATCGGAAGCCGTCGCGTCAGCGCGAACGACACCGCCAGCGCCAGGATTGTCGCCACGATGAAGAGCGCGGTGCCGACGAACAGGCGTCCGCCCAGCGCTCCGAGCGGGGGAATGAGCCGCGCCAGCTTCTCGCCGTAGGCGTTGCCGATAAAGAACACGCCGAGCGGACCGAGCTCCAGCGCGAGCTTCAGGAACGGATTGATCGGCTTCCGGCCCGGGTCGTTCGGTCCACGCTCGAAGACGCCCATCAGGCCACTCCGGCTATCGCCTTGGCGAAGTCGCTCGCCGAGAAGGGCTGCAGGTCGTCGATCGCTTCGCCCACGCCGATGAAGTGCACCGGCAATCCGGTCTTCGCTGCGATGGCGACGAGGATGCCGCCGCGCGCGGTTCCGTCGAGCTTGGTCATCACGAGCCCGGTCACTCCTGCCTGGTCGCGGAAAACTTCGACCTGATTCATGGCGTTCTGACCAGTTGTAGCATCGAGCGTCAACAGCACCGCGTGCGGGGCGGAGGCGTCCTGCTTCCGAATGACGCGGAGAACCTTGGCAAGCTCGGCCATCAGCTCCGCCTTGTTGTGCAGGCGGCCGGCGGTGTCGATCAGGAGGACGTCGGTGCCGGCCTTTCCGGCCGCGGCCATCGCGTCGAACGCGAGGCTGGCGGAATCGGAGCCGGGTTCGCGAGCGATAACAGGCGCTTCCGCCCGCTCTCCCCAGATCTTGAGCTGCTCGATGGCGGCGGCGCGGAAAGTGTCGCCGGCGGCGAGCATGACGCTGCGGCCTTCCGCCCGAAGGCGTGCCGCGAGCTTGCCGATGGTGGTAGTCTTGCCGGTGCCGTTGACGCCGACGACGAGGATCACGAAGGGCTTCTTTTCGGCACCGATCACCAGGGGCCTTGCGACCGGCGACAGCGTCCGTTCGATCTCGGTGGCGAGCACCGCGCGCACCTCCTCGGGAGAAATCTCCTTGTTGAGGCGCTGGCGCGAAAGGGCCTCGATGATGCGTGCCGCTGTCGGGCCGCCGAGGTCCGCCTTCAGCAGCAGATCCTCAAGCTCTTCGAGGCTTTCGGCGTCGAGCTTGCGCTTCACGAAGACGTCGGCGATCCCGGTCGTAAGCTGCTGGGTGGAGCGGGAAAGTCCGGATTTCAGCCGCTGCCACCAGCCTGCCGCGGGCGCGGGCTCCTGCGGTATCGCGGCGGCCGGGGTTGTCGGCGGAGGCACGATGACGGCCTCGGAGGGGCCGAGCAGCGCCGCATCGGTCGAGGCATTTTCAGCCGGCCTCGGCTCGGGGGCTGGCTTGGGGGCCGGCGGGGGCGCAGCCTCGCCGCCGAAGAGGCGGCCCAGCAGTCCGCGTCGCGATTCCGCCATCAGGCCGCTTCCGAAAGTGCGAGCGCGGTGAGCCGCTTCTCGCCGGTTCCCGTGATCCTCGCCGGGACGACCTCGCCGCGCTTTCCGCCGGCAAGCGCCACCGGAGCGTAGTGCTCGGTATGCCCGAGCCCGCGTCCCTCTACGAGAACGCTCCGCACCTTTCCGACCTCGGACGACATCCACGCCGACATCGCAGCACGGCCGAGATCGCGCACCGTCCGCGCCCTCTGCTGCACCAGCCCCGGGTCTGGCTGCGGCATCCGGGCGGCCGGAGTGTTTTCGCGCGGCGAGTAAGGGAAGACGTGCAGGAAGGTCAGCCGGCATTCCTCCACGATCGAGAGCGTGTTCCGGAACATCGCTTCCGTCTCGGTCGGGAAGCCGGCGATGAGATCGGCGCCGAAGACGATTTCGGGGCGCAGCCGCCGCACGCGGTCGCAGAACCGGATCGCGTCGGCGCGCGTGTGCCGTCGCTTCATGCGCTTCAGGATCATATCGTCGCCGGACTGGAGCGAGAGATGCAGGTGCGGCATCAGCCGCTGCTCCTCGGCGAACGCGCGGAGGAGATCGTCGTCGGCCTCGACGGAATCGATGGAGGAGAGGCGGAGCCGCTCGAGCTCCGGCACGTGCTTCAGGATTTTCCGCACCAGCGCCCCGAGGCGCGGATGGCCGGGAAGGTCGGCGCCCCAGGCGGTGATGTCGACGCCGGTCAGCACCGCCTCACGAAAGCCTTTCTCAGTGAGACGACGGATCTCTTCGACCACCGCGCCCATCGGCACGGAACGCGAGGGACCGCGCCCGAAGGGGATGACGCAGAACGTGCAGCGATGGTCGCAGCCGTTCTGCACCTCAACGAAGGCGCGGGCGCGGGAGAAGCCGTCGAGCATGTGGGCGGCGGTCTCGCGCACGCGCATGATGTCGCCGACGAGGATTTTCTCGTGGCGTGCGATGCCGAAATCGGGGAGCGCGCGATACGGGCCCGCATCGAGTTTCTCGGAATTGCCGAGGACGAGGTCGACTTCCGGCATTGCCGCGAAGGTTGCCGGCTCGGTCTGCGCCGCGCAGCCGCTGACGACGATCCTGCGGCCGGGCGCCTCGCGCCGCGCGCGGCGGATCGCCTGCTTCGCCTTGCGCACCGCTTCCGCGGTTACGGCGCAGGTGTTGACGAGAAGCGCATCGGCAAGCCCGGCCTGCGCGGCGCGCTCCGCCATCACGGCGGATTCATAGGTGTTGAGGCGGCAGCCGAAGGTGAGGGTCTCTACAGGCACAAACACCCCTCATGCTGAGGGGCGAGCGCAGCGAGCCTCGAAGCACGCCGGGCGCTGTCACCTGGATCGTCCTTCGAGGCAACGCCTTCGGCGTTGCACCTCAGGATGAGGGAAGTGGTTGGGATCGAACCGACTTGCATGAAGCGTATATGGCGGAAACGGCGGGGGATTCAAAGACCGTGCCCGGGCGGCCTGGTCCTGAATGCTACGCCGCGACACCCTCGCGGGTGAAGGCGCCGGTCTCGGGGTCGAACATTCCGGAAAATTCCAGCTCGCTCGGGCCGGTCATCCAGATGTGGTCGCGGTCGTCCCAGGCGATGGCGAGCTTTCCGCCCGGCAGCGTGACGGTGGCGGCGCGGCCCGTGCGCCGCGTGCGGGCGGCGCAGGCGAGCGCAGCGCAGGCGGCGGTGCCGCAGGCGCGCGTGAGCCCGACCCCGCGCTCCCACGTGCGCAGCGTGATCGCATCCGGCGCGGTGACGTGCGCCAGCGAGATGTTGGCGCGCTCGGGGAAGACCGGGTGGTTCTCGAGCAGCGGGCCGATCTTTGCGAGATCGTAGGCCATGACGTCATCGACCCAGAAGATCGCGTGCGGATTGCCGATATTGGCGACCGATGGCGAATGCAGGATCGGCGCGTCGATCGGCCCGATCTGCAGCTCGATGGCGCGCGTGTCGCGGAATTCCTCGGCAAGCGGAATCTCCTGCCACCCGAACTTCGGCACGCCCATGTCGACGGAAATGAGCTGTTCGGCACCCGCGGAGCGGGGAAGGAGGACCTCGCGGCCCGGACGGGCGATGAGGAGGCCAGCGACCGTTTCAATCGCGGCGGAATCCTTGCCGCTCTCGTCCATCAGCAGGCGGCCGACGCAGCGGGTGGCGTTGCCGCAAGCCTCGACCTCGCCGCCGTCGGCATTGTCGATGCGCATGAAGGCATCCGCCCCGCCGCGCCCGCGCTCGATCGTGATGAACTGGTCGAAGCCCACGCCGGAGGCCCGGTCGGCGAGCCGGCGAATTACTTGGGGTGAAGGGCGCACGGGCGCGCCCCGCGCGTCAACGACCAGAAAATCGTTGCCGAGGCCGTTCATTTTGCGGAACGGAATCATGGGCATCAGGCGAGGCTCCAGAGGCCCCGCTATATGGCGGAACGGGCTGCTAAATGCCAGCGTCCCCGTGCACCGGTCACTCCCGAATGCCTCCGTCCAATCCTCGCGGCGGTCCGCGTATGCGCCGACATCCCCCGTGGGAACAGGGCGCTTAGCGACACGTTAGAGCTTCATGCAGCGCAAGACCGGCTCCGACATCGATCCACGCTCCGCGGCGGAAAGTATTCTCAGCCTGCTCGGCCGCCTGAACGTGGCGAATTTTCCGTGGGCCGAAAGGCTCGCGGTGGGCGCTTGGCAGGCCAAATCGCTGAAAGCGTGCCATGCGGGGGAGGAAAAGCCTCCTTCGCTCAAGGCGCGGCGCTTGCACTGGGCGGTGCTCCGGGCATTGTCCGAATCGCGGCGGCCTGCCCGGTAGCCGAGTTTCCGCGCTTAATCGGAAGGCGGGCTGCATTGGGTTTTTCGCGAGCCGCGAATCCTTCCCATCGCTTGCAGGTAATCGCGGGCGCGCTCTGCATGATCGGCGGTCTGGAATATTTCCTCGCCGAGGCGATGGCGGCTGCCGCCTGGCCTGACTATTCCTATGCAGCGCTCGACATCTCCCTTCTCGGCGCGGCGACCTGTGGGCCGCATGCCGATCCCCAGAGCGGTGAAATCTTCCAGCTCTGCTCGCCGCGCCATGCCGTGATGAACGCGGGGTTTGTGCTGGTCGGCGCGCTGCACATCGCCGGACTCGTGGTCACCCGGTCGGTCTGGCGGCGGGGCTGGCTCGCGGCGATCGGCCTTGTCGGGCTGGGCCTCGGGGCGGCGGGGGCGATGCTTGTCGGCTTCGCGCCGCTCGATCTTTATCACCGCCTGCATGTGGCCGGGGCGGGGCTTGCGCTGGTGGTCGGGAATGCCGGCCTCACGCTGCTCGGCCTGGCGCTTCTCCGCCGCGCGCCGGCATTCGGCCTCTTCAGCCTCGCCTTCGGCGCGATCCCGCTCACGGCTTTCCTGCTCTACAGCAACCATATCTTCCTCGGCATCGGCCGCGGCAGCATGGAACGCCTCGCCGCGAATCCGCAGACGGTGTGGTACGCCGTGGTAGGGGTGATGCTGATTGTCGGGGTTGTGCGAGACGGCCGGGCGCGGCTCTAGTTGCTTGCGCCGCGGGCGTTGCTCCGCCACAGAGCGGGCCGGAGGCAATTCCAATGCGCGTTGCGGTTCTGGGCTCGGGCGCCATGGGTGCGATTTTTGGCGCGGCGCTAATGCGCTCGGGGGCGGAGGTGGTTTTCTTCGACCGGCGAGCGGAGGTGATCGAGGCGATCAATCGCGACGGGCTGAGGCTGACCGGGGCAATGGGGGAATTCAGGTTGCGCCCCTCTCCCCAGCCCTCCCACGCAAGGGGGGAGGGAGTGCTGTTGGCGACCGCCGATCCGGGGGCGCTCGGCAAGGTCGATGTGGCGCTGGTGCTGGTCGATTCCGGGGCGACGGCCGAAGTCGCTGAGATCGCGGAGAAAATCCTCGCGCCATCCGGCTATGCGCTGACTTTGCAGAACGGCATCGGCAACTGGGAGGCGCTCGCGGAGCGGCTCGGGGCGGGACGGGTGCTCGCCGGCTCGACCTATAACAGCGGCGCGAATTTCGGGCCGGGGGTTTCCGTGCACACCAACCTCGGGACGACGTGGATCGGCGAGCTCGACGGGAAAATCTCGGCGCGGGCGGAGGCGATCGCGGAGAAATTCGCGGCGGCGGGGCTGCCCTTCGAGGTGGTCGACAACGCGCAGAGCCACGTCTGGTCGAAGTTCGTGCACAATTGCGCGATCAACCCGGTCGCGGCGGTGACGGGTCTCCGCTCCGGCGAGATCGCGCGCGACCCGGCGGCGTCAAAAATGCTCGACCGGGTGCTCGACGAAGTGCTGGCGGTGGTGGCGGCCGAGGGTGTGCGGCTGATCGAGGACGATCCGAAGGGGCACATCCGCGACCACACCTGGGGCCGCTACAACCGCCCCTCGATGCTGCAGCATCTGCAGAGCGGGCGCGGCACGGAGATCGACGCGCTGAACGGGGCGCTGGTGAAGCGCGCGAAGGCTCTCGGAATCCCGGTGCCGGCGAACGAGATGATCGTGCTCGCGGTCAAGGCGATGGAGGCCGCCGGGCGGCGCGACGGGACCAAGCTCGACGAGCAGGCGCTGGAGGCGGCAGCGGAGAAGAATCCGCGCAACGGGCGTTGGGGCGAGGCGGGGTAGGCAGCGCGCAGCGGCCGGCGGAAGGCCGGCCACTATCTGCCGGGGTGGTTGATCACCAGCCAGTATTTTCCGATGTCGCGCACGGATTCTGTGAACTGCACGAAGTCCACCGGCTTGACGATGTAGCTGTTCGCGCCCGTGTCGTATGTCCGCATCACGTCGCTTTCCTCGCTCGAGGAGGTGAGCATGACGACGGGGATGGCACGCGGGGTCGCTCTTGATGCGCTTCAGAACCTCGTGTCCGTCGAGCCGCGGCAGCTTCAGGTCAAGCAGGATGAGCTTCGGCAGCGGCATCGCGAGTTGCTCGCTTCCAGTCGTCCCGAAGAGGAACTCTATGGCCTCGACGCCGTCGCGCGCGACGTGCACGCGGTTTGCGAGGTTGGCGGACTTGAATGCATGCAGGGTGAGCGCGATGTCGTCGGGATTGTCCTCGACGAGGAGGATGTCGGTGCTGCCGTCGCTCACGCGGCTTCTCCCGTGGTGAAATAGAACGTCGCCCCCTTGTCGACGGCCGCCTCGGCCCAGATGCGCCCACCGTGCCGTTCGATGATACGGTGCACGATGGCAAGACCCACTCCGGTGCCGTCAAATTCCTCCTGCCGGTGCAGCCGCTGGAAGACCCCGAACAGCTTGTCGGCGTAGCGCATGTCGAAACCGGCTCCGTTGTCGCGGACGAAGAACACCTGCTCACCGTCGATTCGCTCCGCGCCGATTTCCACAACGGGCTCCGACGCATTGCGCGTGTATTTGCACGCATTGCCGATGAGGTTGGAGAATACTTGCTCAAGCAGCGCCGGATCGCCGCGCACCGACGGCAGCTCACCAACCTTGACGTTCATGCGTTGTGTGCTGTCCTGCTGGCGGAGCTGCTGCAGCACATGGTCGACGATCGGGCCCACCTGCATCTCTTTCTTGCTTAGCGGCTGCCTTCCGAGGCGCGAAAATTTCAGCAAGTCGTCGATGAGCCGCCCCATGCGCTGCGTGTTGTCGAGCACCCGCCGCAGGTGACCACGCGCCTCGTCCGGCAGGAGGTCGGCGTACTCCCTGAGCAGTATCTGGCTGAACGCGTCGATCGAGCGGAGCGGCGCGCGCAGGTCATGCGAGACACTGTAGGTGAACGCATCCAGCTCCCTCACGGCGGCTTCGAGCTCGCTGTTCTTTCCGCTCAAATCCGCAACCCGCGCGCTTTCCAGCCTTCGCAGTTCGGTTATCTCGCGCGCGATGGAGAGCACGCCGACGATCTTTTCGTTCGCATCGCGGAATGGTCCCTTGGTGGTCAGGAAGATCCGGCGCTCTCCACGGATCTCCATTTCCTGCTCGAGCGAGCGCGTCGACCCGGTGCGCATGGTTTCCGCGTCGTCTTCAAGAATGGCCTCCCTCGTCGCACCGTCGGGGATCAGCTCCTCCAGCCGTTTTCCGACGATCTCATCCGGCCGGAAGCCGAAAAGCAGGGCATAGGCGCTGTTGGCGAGGATGAAGCCACCTTCGTCACCCCTGACCGAGACGAGGTCGGTGGTGCCTTCGAAGACGGAGGCGAGCAACTGGTGCTTGACGGCAAGCTCCGCTGCGATTCTCTGCAGATGAGCTTCTGCGTTCCGGCGGACAGTGATGTCGCGAATGGCGCTCGACACCAGGGTGCCATCCTCGGTCTCCAGCGGGCTGAGGCTGATCTCGACCGGGAACTCGCTGCCGTCCTTGCGCTGGCCAAAAAGCTCCAGGCCGGCACCCATCGCGCGAACCTTGGGCGACGCGAAAAAACGGTCGCGATGCTGCGGGTGCCGGGCCTGAAAGCGCTGCGGCAGCAGCATCTCGATATTCCGGCCGAGAAGCTCGCTGCGTTCGAAGCCGAAAAGCGTTTCGCTCTGGGAATTGACGAGGACGATGCTGCCGGCGTCGTTCATGATGACGATCGCATCCGGTGCGGCTTCGAGCAAATCCTGGAACTTGCGCTCCGCAGCCCGCCGCTTTGTCATGTCGCGGGTGACCTTCCCGTAACCGGTCAGCCTTCCATTCCTGTCGAAGATGGGCGTGATCACCACCTCCGCCCAGAACTGGCTCCCGTCCTTGCGCACCCGCCAGCCGGCATCTTCGAGCCGCCCGGTGGACAGGGCGATCTCGAGCTCCTTTTGTGGCTTGCCGCTCTCGACGTCCTCGGACGGGTAGAAGGTCGAGAAATGTCGGCCGATTATCTCTTCCGGCCGGTAACCCTTGATCAGGGCGGCGCCCTTGTTCCAGGTGGCGACGCGACCCTGAAGGTCGAGCATGAAAATCGCATAGTCCTTCACGGCGTCGACCATCATCCGGAAGCGGTCGTCGCCTTGCGCGGCTGCTTTGCTATCCTGAGTAACTTCGGGTGAAGCGGGGGCCGCAGTGGGAAGCGGTCTGGTCTCGCCTCGTGAGGGAGACTCGCCGTCGAGAGGCTTCATTTCAAATCACCTGCGGTATTCACCGAGGCACAGAATTCTCAGCCATCCCAGCAGAACCGTTAGCAGCGCACCCCTAACGCGAGGTTAATAGACGAAATCACCCAGGGTAGAGCAACTTGCCGCAGCGGCGCTACGTGGCGCGCGGCGGCGGGGCGTTCAGCACGGGTCGGGTCTAGACCCAGGGGCGGTCGTCCGCGTGCTTCTTCTCGTAGGCGTCGATCGAGGCGGCCTTCTGCTCGGTGAGGCCGATGCCGTCGAGGCCGTTCAGCATGCAGTGCTTCTGGAACGCGCCGATCTCGAATTTTACCATGCCGCCGTCCGGACCGCGGATCTCCTGCTTCTCGAGGTCGACGGTCAGCGTGGCATTGGCGCCGCGCGAGGCGTCGTCCATCAGCTTCTCCAGATCCTCCGGCGAGACGATCGCCGGGAGCAGGCCGTTCTGGAAGCAGTTGGTGTAGAAGATGTCGGCGAAGCTCGTCGAGATGACGCAGCTGATGCCGTAATCCTTCAGCGCCCACGGCGCGTGCTCGCGGCTCGAGCCGCAGCCGAAATTGTCGCCGGCGACGATGATCTTCGCATTCTTGTAGGCGGGCTTGTTCAGCACGAAATCCGGGTTCAGCGTGCCGTCATCCTTGTAGCGCATCTCGGAAAAGAGACCCTTGCCGAGTCCGGTGCGCTTGATCGTCGTCAGGTACTGCTTCGGGATGATCGCATCGGTGTCGATGTTGACGCGCGGCAGGGGTGCAGCGACGGCGGTGAGCGTGGTGAACTTGTCCATGGGCGGCTCCTTCGAGCGCGTTAATTAGGCCGAGATGGCGGCGAATGCAAAGCGGGGGTTTTCGCCGGCCGTTTCGTCTAGATTTCCCGCCCCGAACAGGAGGCTCCGCATGCCAAAGATCGACATCGCCGCCGTGCCCGCGCGCAAGGGGTCCGGCTATCCGGCGCCATTCGATGCGCCGTGCGCGACGCGCATCCGCAAGCGGTTGGGCGATGCGGGCGGGCTCGGCGATTTCGGTGTCAACCTGATGCACCTGCCGCCCGGCGGCTGGTCGAGCCAGCGCCACTGGCACAGCCACGAGGACGAGTTCGTCTATCTGCTGGAAGGCGAGGTGATGCTCATCGAGGACGGTGGCGAGACGATGCTGCGCGCCGGCGACGCCGCGACGTTTCCGAAGGGAAGCGGCAACGGCCACCACATGATCAACAGATCTTCCACGACAGCGGTCTATCTCGAGGTGGGCTCGCGCAACCCGGAGGATCTTACGACCTGCTCCGATATCGACATGATGAGCGCCAACGCCGACGGCCGGTTCGTGCACAAGGACGGGACGCCTTACTCGAACTCCTAGCAGCACGGCGCTACCTCGGCCGGGAGCTAGTTGCTGCCGGCCTCTCGCGTGAGGATGCCGGCGGCGGTGATCGGCTTGCCGTGCCATTTCCCGGACCACGACCACTTCATCACATCGCCGGAGACGCTCAGGCTGATCGTCCCGTCGATGCAATTTCCCGACCCTTCGCCGACCCGGCCGGTGCCGGCGATCGACTCGCGGAACTGATAGACTCCCTTCGCGCCCGAGCCGGAGAGCTTGCCGGAGCAGTTCAGCGACGGGTAGTCGCTCCTGCCGCCGCCCTCCCGGTCGAATTCCATGACGGCAAGGTAGGTCTCACTGTCCTGCCGGACCATCCCGGTCCAGCGACCCGCGAGCGCGCTGTCGGCCAGCGCTGAAGGGGTCGTGAGAAGCAGGGAGGCGGCGCTCGCTAGAAGCGCCATAGCCACAGACTGGATGCGAACGCGAAAGCGCATGCGTTCTCTCCCCCGTGTCCCCTATCAGAAGACGAGACCGATGGTAGAACTAGCTGATCGGCGACGTTGACGGAAGCGACGCCGCGGCTGGGTGGTGCATCAGTTTGAAATTTGAGCGCCCGATCGAACTCGAATCGGGCTTGACCGATAATCACCTCCACAACACGATCCGGTTGTGTGGGAGGGAGGCTTCAATGCGGACGGTCATATTGCAGCCGATCGAAATCGCAGAATTGGACAAGCAAGACCCTTCCACCGAGTACGACGGCGGATACCAAACGCTGATAGTTGGCATGCAGCGACGAATTGACCGCAAGACAGGCGAGCTTGCCCTCACTGAGAATGATCTTGAAAAAATTCAACGGTTCGCCTTCGACTACGGCAATGTCGGTTGGGAAACCACGCTTATCGCAGCATTTGGCCGAACTCTGGGTCCAAAGCTTTCGCGCAAACCTTCCCACTTCTTTTACGGCAACGGCTAATCAGATTGATGCCTGCCCACGGCTGCGCGGCACGGGAGCATCACCGAGCGCCTGGCTGGCCGCGAACGGGGAGGGCGCCGCGCCTCCCGTTGCCGCTCATTCCGGATAGTCGAGCTTCGGATACCAGTCGGCGGCGCGACCTTCGGGCGTCGAATCGAGGACAGTCCAGAGCGGCATAAGATCGGGCGCGCCCCTCGGATCCTGTCCCGGGTCCGCGGTTTCCTGGCCCATCTCGCCGCTCCAGAAGTGGCGAATGGTGCCGTCGCGGCGCGTGAAGACAGTGAACTCCGGGATGTCCTCGCCGGAAGGCGACAGCGCGTGGTAATCGCGGCTGAAATCGCCGGAGACGTCGGAGAAGAGCCTGAGGTTGCGCCAGCCGCGCTCGCGCTTGAATTCCAGCAGCCTCTCGATCGGGGAGCGCGCCACCACCGCCAGCGCGATGTTCTCCGATGTCGCGGGCCTCGCCGTCCCAGGCGCTGAGCAGCGAGGTGCACATTGGGCAGGGTCGCTCGCGCTCCGGGCCGAACATGTAGCTGTAGATCGCGAGCGTCTGCTTGTCGCCGAAGAGATCGGCGAAGCCCGCCGGGCCGTTCTCACCCTGGAACCGGTAATCCTTTGTCACTTCCCCGCCAGGCGGCAACGCGCGCCGCTGCTCCGCCACGCGCTCAATGTGCCGCCGGAGCTCGATCTCCTCCGCCAGCAGTTTGGTGCGGGCGCGGCGATATTCCTCGCTCTCGTTCGGAAAATGCAGGCCGTTCTTCGCCGCCAGTTCGGCCGCGGGGGCCAAGCCGTTTGTCGCCATGTCATGTGCTCCTGTACTCGTTCCCTCGCGGGTCGCGTGCTCGTTCCCTTGCGTTGCGAACGCTTCTCCCGGTTCGCTGTTCCGGGAACACCCGCCAGCGGGTGGCCCTCGCTCAAGTGATAGTCGCCCAAGGATCCGGATTTCGACATCCGGGGCGCTTCAATTCTTCGGTTGCCGCCCAATGCTTTTCTTCAGCCGGGCGAGCAGTGCGTCGATGTCGGCGAGGCGGGCGGCCTGCGCGCGCTTCGCGAACTCGATGCTCAGTCGCTCCTCAGGGCTCTTCCTGCCCTTGATCGCAAGCTCGGGGTTGGACTCCTCCACCGGGCGCATCGCCGCCGCGCGCGCTTCACCGGCCAGCAGATAGGCACCGACGAGCTTCAGGAGTTCGGGCCCGGACCAGGCGGTAGCGACGAAGCCGCTCTTTCCCTCACCGATGCGCGCGGTCCATTCGCCGTTCTCCTCGACGCGTGCGGTGCCGAGTTTTCTGCTCGAACGATAGAGGAAGAACGAGTCCTTGGCGCGCTCGGTGAGCTTGAATGCCGCGGGGCGGACGCCGGCGAGCTCGACTCGTTCGGTGATCGTGGGATCGGGCTTCGGGAGCTTCGTCAGGCGAGGGCGCTTCATCGGCTCAGGCTATTCGGGAACCGTTCCGACTTCCATGGTGCGTCGTGGGAATGGTTGCAGGCGCGTGGTGTGTCCTTCGACGCCCGAGCTCGCCCGGGCGCCTTAGAATGAGGGAGGGAGTGGATGGCGTCTCGCAGAAATCGCTGGAGACGGGACTTCGCTGCCCCGAGGCGCTATAGGGAGCGCCGAATTCACCACATCCGCGTTGGAGGGGCATTTCAATGGAATACCGGCTGCTGGGAAAATCGGGGCTGAAAGTGTCGGCGCTTTCGATGGGGACGATGACGCTCGGCAAGAACAAGTCCGGGCCGATCGGGTCGGTCGGGCTGAAGGATGCGAAGCGGCTGATCGACCAGTGCATCGATGCCGGCGTCAATTTGATCGACACGGCGAATGTCTACACCGCCGGGTCCTCCGAAGAGATCATCGGGCAGGCGACGCAGGGCAAGCGCGAGCATCTCCTGATCGCCACGAAGGCGCGCTTCAACATGCACGGCCTGCCGAACACCGCCGGCAATTCGCGCATCAACCTCATCGCCGAATGCGAGCGCAGCCTGAAGCGGCTGAAGACCGACTGGATCGACCTCTACCAGCTGCATCAGTGGGACGGAGAGACGCCGGTCGAGGAGACGATGGAGGCGCTCGACACGCTCGTGAAGTCGGGCAAGGTGCGCTACGTCGGCTGCTCGAATTTTTCCGCCTGGCACATCATGAAGGCGCTGGGCGCGGCGAGGGAGGGCGGCTACCAGCCGTTCGTCAGCCAGCAGATCCACTACACGCTGCAGGCGCGCGAGGCGGAGTACGAACTGCTGCCGATCTCGCTCGACCAGGGCCTCGGCATCCTCGTCTGGAGCCCGATCGCCGGCGGGCTGCTCTCGGGAAAATTCCGCCGCGGCAACAAGGGGCCGGAAGGTTCGCGCCACTTTGCGCTGAAATTCCGCGAGCCGCCGATCTACGACGCGGAAAAGCTCTTCGACATCGTCGAGGTGCTGGTCGAGATCGGCAAGGCGCACAAATGCTCGGCGGCGCGCGTGGCGCTCGCCTGGCTGCTGGCGCGGCCGGGGATTTCCTCCGTCATCATCGGGGGGCGGACGCCGGAGCAGTTCACCGACAATCTCGCGGCGGCTGAGCTGAAGCTCTCGGAGGAGGAGACGAAGCGGCTGGAGGCTGCGAGCCGCCCGCCGCTCATCTATCCCTACTGGCACCAGGCGTGGGCGGCCAACGACAGGCTTAGCGCGGCCGACCTCGCGTTCCTTGGGCCTTATCTGTAGGCGAATGCCCGTTCGGGCAACACTGAGTTTCGGTCTTGTATTGAGGCGGGGCGCGCTCATGGAGAGGGATGTTCGCCTCGCCTCGGTTCTTTCCGCACTCGACCTTTCCGAACCCTTGGACGAGGACGGCGAACTCCTAACCTTCGGTCCGTTCTTTGGAGGCGAGACGCTTACGGTGGTTCATCGACGCCTTGTCGAACTGGGCCTGGTCTATGTCGACGATTTCTTTGATCTATTCATGGACCATCCCGAGTGGCTGGAGTTTCGGGTTGCGTTCGTGAGGGCGATTTCGAAATAGCAGCGCCATGCCGCAGATCATCTACGACGACGAGGCCTTCTTCGCCGAATACGCAAAGCTTCGCCGTTCGCGCGAAGGGCTCGACGGCGCGCCGGAATGGCCGGCGCTGCGTGCGATGCTGCCGGAGCTTGCCGGCAAGCGCGTGCTCGACCTCGGCTGCGGCAATGGCTGGTTCTGCCGCTATGCCCGGGAGGCGGGCGCGGCGGAGGTGATGGGCGTCGACGTCTCAGAGAAGATGCTGGAGAAGGCGCGGGAAATGACCGCCGATGCGGCGATCGACTACGTCCGGAGCGACATGGAGATGTTCGAACTGCCGACCGCCTCGCTCGACCTCGTCTACAGCTCGCTCGCCTTTCACTACATCGAGGATTTTGGTGGCCTCGCTGAGGCGGTGCACCGCTGGCTCGCGCCGGGCGGAAGCCTGGTGTTCTCCGTGGAGCATCCGATCATGACCGCGTCGCCGGAGACCAGGTGGATGGCGGACGAGGCGGGGGGAAAGGCATGGCCACTCCGCGGCTATTCCGAGGAGGGTCCGCGCAGCACGAACTGGCTGGCGGAAGGCGTCATCAAGCAGCACCGGACGCTGGCAACGACGCTGAATACGCTGATCGGAGCGGGCTTCGCGCTGACGCATCTGGAGGAGTGGACGCCGACCGCGGCGAAGGTCGCGGCTTCGCCCGTGCTGGCGGAGGAGCGGGAGCGGCCGGCGTTCCTGCTGGTGGCTGCAGGGCGTTGAGGAGTAGTCTCCAGCTTTCTCAACACCCTCATGGTGAGGTGAGAGCGAAGCGAGCCTCGAACCACGAGGGCTCCAGCGGGCGCCTCAAAACTGAGCATCGCATCCGATCCTTCGAGGCTCGCCGCTATGCGGCTCGCACCTCAGGATGAGGATGTGGATGGGCGCGTATCGCGCCTCGCACCTCAGGATGAGGGTGCGGATGGGAGGGGGGTGCTGCTGCGCTACGCCATCGTGTCCGGCTTCCTCTCGTACGTCGTGCCGAATTTCCTCACTTTTTCGGTGATCCCGAAAATCGGCAGCGGGCTCGCGGCGATCATGTTCGCGCTGTCGCCGGTCGCGACCGCGGCGCT
>JBBQVL010000078.1:0-19400 GCA_038211615.1 Hyphomicrobiales bacterium | reverse complement strand
TTTCTGGAGCGCTGGGACCGCCCTCAAGCGCTTTTCTTCCTCGACCCACCCTATCAGGGTTCCGAGCACTATTACGGCCGTGGGATGTTCTCGAAGGCGGATTACGCCCGCCTCGCGAAGCGCCTAAAAGGGCTTCAAGGGAGCTTTATCATGACCGTGAACGACACCCCCGAGCTTCGGACTGCGTTCCGGGCCTTCTCGATCGAGACGGCCGACGTAAGCTACTCGCTGGGGGATAACGGCACGGCGGCGCGTGAGCTGATCATCACGAGCCAGTCCAAGGCGCGTCAATGATAGGCAAATCCAGCAAAACAGTTCTTCTTACCGGCGCCGGCTGGTCGCGCAACTGGGGCGGTCAGCTCGCGGATGAGCTATGGGAATCTCTCATCGGGCACGATGTGGTGCAGGCAAACAGTCGACTGAAGGACCTATTACTTAACGAGCGGTCTTTTGAGATCGCGCTGCAAAGAACCAAGGCACCGCCATTTACGGCGGAGGATCAGCAAGGACTAGAACGGGCTGTTCTCGACGCCTTCATCTCGATGGATCGCGAGATCGGCCGGATTGATCACGATCCCTGGATCAACATTTATGGGATTCAGAGATTTCTGTTCCGATTTTGGGGGCCGCGAGACGAGGGAACAAACGAGGGTTACCTGTTCACCCTCAATCAAGACCTCTTCTTCGAACGTTATCTCTACAATGAGGTGGCTGCAGGTGCAGGGCATGGTGGCGCTCTGCCCGGACTAGCGCCGTCGGGGCAGCGTTGGTTTAACGGAAATGTCGGACCGTTTGGGCCTGCGTTCATGATGCAGCCTACTCTGGACCCACCAAGCGAGAGCCGCCTCTCGGGCCAAATGAATGTCATAAAGCTGCATGGGTCGTTCAATTGGCGTTCCCCGGGTGGGGAAAACCTAATGGTGATCGGGACTGAAAAAACCGCCCTCATTTCTTCGACCCCCCTACTCTCCTGGTACGCCGAGGTGTTCAAACAGGTCGTCAGTGCCGGCGGTGTGCGGCTGATGATCGTGGGTTACGGTTTCGGGGACGAGCATATTAATGCGGTGATCGCCCAAGCCGTCGAGAAGCATTCGCTGACGGTGTTTATTTGGAACACCTCACGGGATCTCAAAAGCGTCGTTTTAAGTGCTCCGTATGGGCCTGCAATTTGGAAAGGCCTGATCAGCACTGCGACGCGACCGCTCATCGAGGTCTTCCCCAGCAATCAGGCGGAGACTGAAGAGTACCGGCGTATAAGCCGTTCCTTCTTCGGGAAGCATTAGCCGCCTGGCTCACTTTGGGCGATTGCTACAGAACCAAGTGTCCCGCGCTCCAGAATCAAGTGTCCCGCTACACGCACTCTCCCCAAGGCCTGCGCTGGATGCATGCTACGGGCGCGGAAAATGCATACATCCAGTGCTTGCACATCATAAGCAGGCTTATTATATCCGCGCGCATGAACACCCCCAAGGCCAAGTCGCTCGGATTCTTCATCATCGACGGCGCGCGCCTGCTTCGCAGGCGCTTCGACCAGGAAACCCGGCATCTCGACATGACTTCGGCGCAGCTCCAGATCCTCGGGAGGCTGTCGCAGAACGAAGGCATCAACCAGGCGCAACTCGCCGGCCTGCTCGACATGGAGCCGATCACCGTCTCCCGCCACGTCGATCGCATGGAGGCGGCCGGGTTCGTCGAGCGGAGCCCCGATCCGCAGGATCGCCGCGTCCACCTGCTGAACCTCACCGACAAGGGCAAGAGCCTGCTTCCCGGGATGCGGCTGATCGCCCAAAAGATCTTCGAGGACGCCCAGGACGGGCTTTCCGAATCCGAACGGGCGGTACTGCTGAAGGGGCTGGAACAGGTGGTCTCCAACCTTTCGCGGAAGCCGGTCGAATCCTCAAATGACGAACGCAAGCGTGTGAAAGTCTCCTCATGAGTGCAAGCCCACGGCGCCCGCAAGACGCGCCATCCGACAATAGGCCTGACGCGGAAGACAGCAAGGTCGCCGCCTTCCCCGCGGCGAAGGAAGCGCAACCGGCTCCCGCCCCCGTGCGCCGCTCGCGGCGTCGGCTCTACCTGATGCTGTCGCTGCCGCTGGCTCTCGCGATTGTCGGCGGCTATTTCTGGCTGGCGAGCGGACGCTACGTTTCCACGGACAACGCCTACGTCCAGCAGGACAGGGTGATGATCGTCCCCGAGGTCGAGGGGCGGATCGTGGAGGTCGGCGGCGTCGAGAACCAGCAGGTCGAGAAGGGTCACCTCCTCTTCCGGCTGGACGCCACGCAATACCAGGTCGCCGTGCAGCAGGCGGAGGCGGAAGTCGCCTCGGCACGCCTCGATGTGGAGCGCCTCAAGGCGGCCTACGCCAAGTCGAACTCCGACCAGCAGGTCGCCGATCAGGCGCTGAGCTTTGCGCAGGACACCTTCAACCGGCAGGACGCTTTGCAGAAGCGCGGCGTCGTCGCGCAGTCGGGCCTGGATCAGGCGCGGATGAACCTGCAGACGGCGGAAGCCGGCACCCGCGGCGCCGAGCAGGCGGTGCTCGGCGCGAGGGCCGCGCTCGCCGGCGACCCGACGATCGCCACGGACGCGCATCCTGAGGTGATGCAGGCGCTCGCCAAGCTCGCCAAGGCCAAGCTCGATCTTGCCCACACGCAGGTCTTCGCCCCCTCGGATGGCGTCATCAGCCAGACCGACCGCCTGCAGGTCGGTGAATACGTCACGACGGGCTCGGCCGTGCTGGCGCTGGTCGATACCGGCAGGAGCTGGATCGAGGCGAATTTCAAGGAGACCGAGCTCACCTACCTGCAGCCTGGCCAATCGGTCGAGGTGACGGTCGACACATACCCCGGCCAGAAAATCCATGGCGTGGTGCAGAGCCTCGGCGCCGGGACCGGTGCGGAATTCTCGCTGCTGCCGGCGCAGAACGCGACGGGCAACTGGGTGAAGGTCGTGCAGCGGATACCGGTGAGGATCGCCCTCCCCTCCACCGGCGACCTGCCGTCGCTGCGCGCCGGAATGAGCGCCGCCGTGAGCGTCGATACGCGCCGGAGCACACTTCTCGACGTCGGCCTCGAGAAGGTCACGCCCGGCGCCAACGCGCAGGCCAAGCCCGTCGAATAGCCATGTCCGAAGCGCCGCATGCCTCCGACCCGAGCCTGAATCGGCCGCTCATCACGGTCTGCATCATGCTCGCAACGGTGATGCAGGTGCTCGACACGACGATCGCCAATGTGGCGCTTCCCAACATGCAGGGGAGCCTCGGCGCCACCCGCGATCAGATCACCTGGGTGCTGACCTCGTACATCGTCGCCGCCGCCATCATGACGCCCGTGACCGGCTGGCTGTCGGACCGCTTTGGCCGCCGCGAGGTCTTCATCGTGTCGGTCGCCGGCTTCACCGTCGCCTCCATGCTCTGCGGCATCGCCACCAATCTCAGCGAGATCGTCCTCTTCCGGGTCGCCCAGGGCATCTGCGGCGCGGCGCTGGTGCCGCTCTCGCAGGCGGTGCTGCTCGACATCAATCCGCGTGAGAAGCACGGCCAGGCGATGGCCATCTGGGGCGCCGGCATCATGGTCGGGCCGATCGTCGGCCCGGTGCTCGGCGGCTGGCTCACCGACGCCTTCAACTGGCGCTGGGCCTTCTACGTCAACCTGCCGGTCGGCCTCATCGCCCTCCTTGGCATGGTCGTCTACCTGCCCAAGTCCGTGAAGCGGCAGCGCGGCTTCGATTTTTTCGGCTTCGCCATGCTGAGCCTCGCCGTCGGTGCGCTGCAGATGATGCTCGACCGCGGCGACCAGCTCGACTGGTTCTCCTCCGCCGAAATCTGGCTGGAGACCGGCCTCGCCGTTTCCGGGGCATGGGCTTTCGTCATCCACACGGCCTCCGCGGAGCACCCGTTCCTCGACCCGCACATCTTCCGCGACCGCAACCTCACCACCGGCCTCATCCTGATCTTCATGGTCGGCATTATCCTGCTCGCAGGTCTCGCGCTGATGCCGCCCATGCTGCAGAGTATCCTCGGATATCCGACGATCACCGCCGGCATCGTTCTCGCGCCACGCGGCGTGGGCACGATGATCTCGATGATCCTGGTCGGCCGTCTCGTGCAGCGCGTCGACGCGCGCATCCTGATCTTCTTCGGCCTGACGGTGACCGCCTTCTCGCTTTACCAGATGACTGGTTTTTCTCCGGAGATGGGTCGCGGGCCGATCGTCGTCAGCGGCGTCGTGCAGGGTCTTGGGCTGGGCTTCGTCTTCGTGCCGCTCTCGACGCTCGCTTTCGCGACGCTCGAGCCGCGCTTCCGCACCGACGCCGCGAGCCTCTTCAGCCTCGTGCGCAACATCGGGTCGAGCATAGGCATCTCGATCGTTACGGTGGAGCTGGCGCACAATCTGCAGGTCAACCGGACGGAACTCGTCTCCAGCCTCACGCCGTACAACCAGAACCTCGATGCGCTGCCGAACCTCGGCAGTCAGCAGACGATGCTCGCCATGCTCGACAGCGAGGTGACGGGGCAATCGCTGATGATCGGCTACGTCGACGATTTCAAGCTGATGATGCTGATCACCATCGCGGTGCTGCCGCTGGTGTTCCTGCTGCGGAAGCCGGTCCGAGCGCCGGCGATGGGGCAGCCCGCGCCGGCGATGGAATAGGCGCGGCCGCCGCTCCCGAGAGGTCTGGACGATCAGGAATCGGGCGGTAAAGGTTGCCCGGGAGTGCTAGATTCGACCGCATGACGAACACGGCCTTCACGCTCTTCGATACGGCCATCGGCCGCTGCGCAATTGTGTGGGGCGCGGACGGCGTCGTGGGGATGCAGCTTCCCGAATCCGACGACGCCCGCTCCCTGAAGCGCCTTGCCCGGCGCTTCCCCGCGGCCAGCGAGGCAACGCCGCCCACGGAAATCCAACGGGTGATCGCCGAGGTGGTCGCGCTGCTATCGGGGCAGCGGGGCGAGCTTTCCAGCGTCGCTCTCGATATGAGTTCCGTGGCGACGTTCGAAAAAACCGTCTACGCTATCGCCCGAAAAATCCCGCCCGGCGAAACGCTGACCTACGGCGACATCGCCGAAAGACTCGGCGACAAGGCGCTGGCGCGTGATGTCGGCCAGGCGATGGGCAAAAACCCATTCCCGATCATCGTGCCCTGCCACCGCGTCGTCGCGGCGAACGGCAAGCTCGGCGGCTTCTCCGCCCCGGGCGGCGCGCGCACCAAGCAGCGGATGCTGGAGATTGAGGGCGCGGCGGTGGGCGGGCAGCCGAATCTTTTCTAGAACAGCCCCTGCACCAGCCCGTCCTTGTCGAGGCCGATCGTCTCGGCCGCCGGCACCTTCGGCAGGCCTGGCATGGTCATGATCTCTCCGCAGATCACCACCACGAACCCCGCCCCGGCCGAGAGGCGCACTTCGCGAACCGGGACGACATGCCCCGTCGGTGCGCCGCGGAGGTCAGGGTCGGTGGAGAAGGAATATTGCGTCTTCGCGACGCAGATCGGGAGTTTCTGGTAGCCGGCCTTCTCCCACTCGCGGAGCTGGTCGCGGATCTTCTTGTCGGCGACCGCCTCCTCGGCGCGGTAGATGCGCGTCACGATCTGCGTGATCTTGTCGAAGAGCGGCAGCTCGATGTCGTAGAGCGGCGAGAACTGCGCGGCGCCGGATTCGGCGAGCTTCACCACCGCCTGCGCCAGCGCCTCGGTGCCCTCCGAGCCTTTCGCCCAGTGCTCGCAGAGGATCGCCTCAACGCCCTGCGCGGCGGCGAACGCCTGCACTGCCGCGATCTCCTCCTTCGTGTCGGAGGTGAAGTTGTTGATCGCGACGACCACCGGCACGCCGAACTGCTTCACGTTCTCGATGTGGCGGCCGAGATTGGCGCAGCCCTTCGTCAGCGCCTCGACGTTCGGCTTGGCGAGCGAATCCTTGGCGACCCCCCCGTGCATCTTGAGAGCCCGCACGGTGGCGACGATCACCGCCGCCGAGGGCTTCAGACCGGCGCTGCGGCACTTGATGTCGAAGAATTTTTCCGCGCCGAGATCGGCTCCGAAGCCGGCCTCGGTGACCACGTAGTCGGCGAGCTTCAGCGCCGTCGTCGTCGCCATCACCGAGTTGCAGCCGTGCGCGATATTCGCGAACGGGCCGCCGTGGATGAAGGCCGGGTTGTTCTCCAGCGTCTGCACGAGGTTCGGCTGCAGCGCCTTCATCAGGAGCACAGTCATCGCGCCGTCGGCCTTCAGGTCGCGGGCGGTCACCGCGCTCTTGTCGCGCCTGTAGCCGATGACGATGTCGCCGATGCGCTTCTGCAGGTCGGCGATGTTGTTGGAGAGGCAGAAGATCGCCATGATCTCCGAAGCGACCGTGATGTCGAAGCCGGTCTCGCGCGGAAATCCGTTGGCGACGCCGCCGAGCGAGGCGACGATTTCGCGGAGCGCGCGGTCGTTCATGTCCATCACGCGCCGCCAGACGATGCGGCGGGAGTCGATCTCCAGCGCGTTCCCCCAGTAGAGGTGGTTGTCGATCATCGCCGAAAGAAGGTTGTGCGCGGCGGTGATGGCGTGGTAATCGCCGGTGAAATGGAGGTTGATGTCCTCCATCGGCACGACCTGCGCATAGCCGCCGCCGGCCGCGCCGCCCTTCATGCCGAAGCAGGGGCCGAGCGAGGGCTCGCGCAGGCAGATCGCCGCGCGCTTGCCGATGCGGTTCAGCGCGTCGCCGAGGCCGACCGTCGTGGTGGTCTTCCCCTCGCCGGCCGGCGTCGGGCTGATGGCGGTGACGAGGATCAGCTTGCCGTCCGGCCGGTCCTTCAGCGAAGTGATGAACTCGGCGGAGACCTTCGCCTTGTCGTTGCCGTAGGGCTCCAGACTATCCGCCGGGATGCCAAGCCTCTGGCCGATCTCCAGGATCGGGCGCTTCTTCGCGGCGCGCGCGATCTCGATGTCGCTCTTCACCTTGGCACTCATTGCGCTTTCCTCCCGCCGCCGAAGAGCCGCTGTTCCCTCTGCGACAATTCCGCTTCTGCCACTTGGCATTGAACGCGGAAAGCCCTAGCGTTTTTCCGATGAACCAAGTGCTCCAGTTGCGACACGGCCAGGAGCGGAACCGGACAGGCGCCGTAGCCGCCGCGAAGCCGGAGCCCGTGCGCGAGCGGCACTTCTACTTCGTGCTCCTGCCGAACTTCACCATGATCGCCTTCGCGATGGCAATCGAGCCGCTGCGGATTGCCAACCGCATGGCGGGAAAGCAGGCCTATCGCTGGTCGCTCGTCTCGCTCGACGGCCTGCCCGCCGCGGCCTCGAACGGCATCCGGCTTAATGTCGACCTGTCGCTCAAGGACGCGCGCGAAAAGGTGCGCGGCGGCGAGCGGCCGGACCACGTCTTCATCTGCGGCTCGCTCGGGGTTGAGCGCTTCCACGACCGCAACCTGAATTCCTGGATCGCCTCGCTCGACCGCCAGAAGATCGGCATCGGCGCGCTCGACACCGGCGCCTGGGTGCTGGCCGATGCCGGAATCCTCGACGGACGCCGCTGTGCCATTCACTGGGAGTCGCTTGCGGCCTTCTCCGAGCGCTTTCCCGAGGCGCAGGTCTACGCCGATCTCTTCGAGGTCGACGGCAATTGCTACACTTGCGCCGGCGGCACCGCGTCGCTCGACATGATGCTGCACCTGATCGGCGAGCATCTCGACGAGCAGATCGTCACGAAAGTCTGCGAGCAGGCGCTGACCGACCGCATGCGCTCGCCGACCGACCGCCAGCGGCTGCCGCTCCGCGCGCGGCTGGGGCTGCAGAACACCAAGCTCCTCTTCATCATCGAGCTGATGGAGGCGAACATCTCCGAGCCGCTGTCGCTGGTGGAGATCGCCAAATACGCCGGGCTGTCGCGGCGGCAGATCGAACGGCTGTTCCGCCGCAACCTCGGCCGTTCGCCGGCCCGCTACTACCTCGAGATCCGGCTCGACCGCGCCCGCCACCTGCTGATCCAGTCTGACGCCGCGATCGTCGAAGTGG
The DNA here is from genome assembly GCA_038211615.1 of Hyphomicrobiales bacterium. Classification (GTDB taxonomy): domain Bacteria; phylum Pseudomonadota; class Alphaproteobacteria; order Rhizobiales; family Afifellaceae; genus DASWJZ01. The sequence continues at coordinate 11,399 of JBBQVL010000078.1, read as the reverse complement.
CGGTAGCCTGCGGCTTCGTCTCCGCCTCGCACTTCTCGAAATGCTACCGCGAGCTTTACGGCCGTTCCCCGCAGCAGGAACGGCAGGGGCGCGAGAAGCTGCTGGCCTGAGAGCCGGGCCGCGGCTCCTCCGCGATCAGTTGCAGCCGTTCTCCGACTCCGCCTCGACGATCGCGTTGACGTTGTGCCGCTCGATGGCGCTGAGCTTCACGCTCGACTGGTTTCGGACCCAGCAATCGGAATTGTCGAACGCCGCCTTGGCGCGCGCGGTTTTGAAGCAGAAGCCGTTCTCGTCGTAGATCCGGTTACGGACATGCCAGAGGTTCTGGCACGAGAGCTGCGTCAGGTCGTCGACGCTCATCCTGTCGCTGTCGGTGCAGCCGATATCCTCGTAGCAGTCCGCCCGCGCCGGCGTGCTGCCGGCCGAGAGCATCATCAAGACACCGGCCGTGGCGCTCGCATATGCCGCGAGAGCAATCCATCGAGTCATGCGACCCTCCCTTCCCTGAACCCGTGCAGATTAGCATGCCGCGCGCGGGCTGTCCGCGCTGCTTGACGGCTTTCCCGCGCCCCACACCGAGGCTTCGCTACAGCGGGATGTTGTCGTGCTTCTTCCAGGGGTTGGCGAGGTCCTTCGTCCTCAGCAGCCTTAGCGCCCGCGCCACGCGCCCGCGTGTCGAGCTCGGCAAGATCACGTCGTCAATGTAGCCGCGCTCGGCCGCCACAAACGGGTTCAGGAACCGCGCTTCGTATTCCTTCGTGTGCGCGGCGAGCTTCTCCGGATCCTTGGCGTCCTTGCGGTAGATGATCTCCGCCGCGCCCTTCGCCCCCATCACGGCGATCTCGGCCGTCGGCCAGGCGTAGTTGATGTCGCCGCGGAGGTGCTTCGACGCCATCACGTCGTAGGCGCCGCCATAGGCCTTGCGCGTGATCACCGTCACCTTCGGCACCGTCGCTTCGGCATAAGCGAAAAGAAGCTTCGCGCCGTGCTTGATGAGGCCGCCATATTCCTGCGCAGTGCCGGGCAGGAATCCCGGCACATCCACGAAGGTCACCAGCGGGATGGAAAACGCATCGCAGAAGCGCACGAAGCGGGCGGCCTTGCGCGAGGCGTCCGCGTCGAGCACGCCGGCCAGCACCATCGGCTGGTTCGCGACGACCCCCACCGTGCGTCCCTCGATGCGGCCGAAGCCGGTCACGATGTTCTTCGCGTGCGCCTCCTGAATTTCGAAGAACGCGCCCTCGTCGAGGACCTTCAGGATCAGCTCCTTGATGTCATAGGGCTTGTTGGCGGCGTCCGGGATCAGCGTGTCGAGCGAAGGCTCCGCTCGGTCCCACGGGTCAGTCGTCTCGATCTCCGGAACCGGGCCCTGATTGGACAGCGGCAGGAAATCGAAGAGCCGGCGGATTTCGAGCAGCGTCTCCACATCGTTCGCGAACGCACCGTCGGCGATCGAGGATTTCACCGTATGCACCGATGCGCCGCCGAGTTCCTCCGCCGTCACCGTCTCGTTGGTCACCGTCTTCACCACCTCGGGACCGGTGACGAACATGTAGCTCGTGCCGCGCACCATGAAGATGAAGTCGGTCATGGCGGGGGAATAGACGTCGCCGCCCGCGCAGGGACCCATGATGACGGAGATCTGCGGGATGACTCCTGAAGCGAGCACGTTGCGCTGGAACACTTCCGCGTAGCCGGCGAGCGAGGCGACGCCCTCCTGGATGCGCGCGCCGCCGGCATCGTAGAGCCCGATGATCGGCGCGCGGTTCCTGAGCGCCATGTCCTGCACCTTCTGGATCTTCTCCGCGTGCGCCTCGGAGAGCGAGCCGCCGAAGACGGTGAAATCCTTGGCGAAGACGAAGGCCGCGCGGCCGTTGATCGTGCCCCAGCCGGTCACCACCCCGTCGCCGGGAATCTTCCGCTTCGCCATGCCGAATTCGGTGCCGCGGTGCTCGACGAACATGTCGAACTCCTCGAACGAGCCTTCGTCGAGGAGCACATCGAGACGCTCGCGGGCCGTCAGCTTGCCGCGCTTGTGCTGCTCGGCGACGCGCTCCGGCCCGCCGCCTTGCCGGGCTTCCTCGCGCCGCCGCTCCAGCTCGTTCAAGACCTCTCGCATCGGATCGCTTGGCTCCCCGAGTCGCCCGGCAGAAACTGCTTCGCGTGATAGCATGCGGATGGCCCCGCCGATAATCTTCGGCGGCAAGCGCGAGGGAAGTCCATGCTCAAACCGCCTCCGACGACGATCTACCTGCGCGTCGAGGGGCTGGCGCTCGGCCTCCTCTCGGTCTGGCTCTATCACCGCCTTGGGCAGTCGTGGTGGATCTTCGCGGTGCTGCTTCTGACGCCCGATTTCGCCATGCTCGGCTATCTGCGCGGCCCGCGGGTCGGCGCGCTCGCCTACAATGTCGTCCATAGCTGGGCGCTGGCGGTCGGGCTGTTCTTCCTGATCTGGCTTCTGCGCGGCGACAGCCCCTTGCTCCTGTCGCTTCCCTGCATCCTCGGCGCGCATATCGGCTTCGACCGCGCGCTCGGCTACGGGCTGAAGCTGCCGACCGGTTTCCAGGACACCGACCTCGGGAGAATCGGGAAGGCTGCGTAGGGACCAGCAATGCCGCGGTGCCGCTCCGGTAGCTCCTCCCGGCTAGGGGACGGGAACAGCTCCGAGGGCCAGCGCGGCGGCGCGGAAATCAGCGAGGCGGCGGGCGCGCCGGCGGGCGGCTTCCATGTCCTCGCCCCAGCGGGAGATGTTCCAGTCCTCGTCGACGTGCGCGGCGCGCCAGGCGGCATCCACGTCGAGGGCGCCTTCGGCGAGCGCCAGCGCGATGAGGGCGGAACCGGTCAGCGTCGTCGCGAGATTGAGTCCGGCGACGCGGAACGGATCCTCGAAGCCCTCGACCGCAGCCGCCATCGCGGCAAGTGTCGGCGCCGGCTGCGCGACATGCACGACGCCCTCGGAGAGGACGAAGCGGACACCATGCCGCCGCTCGGCCCAGGCGAGGATCGGATCCCACGCCTCGCGCTGGCGGGCGACCAGCTCCTCCGGCTCACCGGCGCGATAGCAGAGTAGATCGGTGCCGGCGTAGGCGATCACTTCGCTGCGCACGTCGGACTGGCGCGCCGCTACGGCGTCTACCGTGCTGTTCGCGAGGCGGGTCACCGGCATCGTGATCGGCTCGATGAACTCCCCCTGCGCCGCCCATTCGGCTGCGATCGCTTCCGCCAGATCGCGGCGCGGAACGGCAAGCGGCTTCCGGCCCGGCGTCATGGCGCGTTTGCCGTCAAGGCGGAGGACGAAGCCTCCCTCCTCCTCCGGCATCTCGACCTTTGCGTAGAACCGCCGCAGCCGGACCGGCGCCGTCAGCCGCTGCGCCGTCGCCAAAGGGTCGTCAGGCGTCGCCGACATCGCTAGAGCCGCTCCGCCGCCTCGTCGCCACTCCGCTCCTCGAGGCCGAGCACGGCGAAGCTCTGCTGCATATGCGGCGGCAGCGGCGCGCTCACGTCGAGCGTCCCGCCCTTCGGATGCGGCACGACGATGCGCCGCGCCAGGAGATGCAGGCGGTTCTGGATGCCGCCGGGCAACTCCCAGTTCTCGATATTGAAGTATTTCGGGTCGCCAACGATCGGATGGCCGATATGCGCCGCGTGAGCACGGAGCTGGTGCGTCCGCCCGGTGATCGGCCGCATCACCAAAAAACTCACCTTCTGCCCGGCCTGGTCGGCAAGCGCATACATCGTGACCGCGTGGTCGGCGCCGCTCTCGCCGTGCTTGGCGATGCGCATCCGCTCCTTCTCCTCCTCGCGCGCGAGAAAGGTGGAAATGCGCCCGTCCGCCGGGCGCGGCACGCCGGCGACGAGCGCCCAGTAGAGCTTCCGGGTCTCGCGCGCCTTGAAGGCCTCGCCGAGGAACGCGGCGGCGGACCGGGTGCGCGCTACGAGCAGCACGCCGGCCGTGTCGCGGTCGAGGCGATGGACCAGCCGCGGCTTGCGCCCTTGCCTGTCGGTGAGCGAGTCGAGCATCTGATCCACGTGCCGCGTCAGGCCGGAGCCGCCCAGCACCGAGAGCCCGTAGGGCTTGTTCAGCACGATGACGTCGGCGTCCTCGTGCAGGATGACGGCCTCGAGCGCCTCGCGGTCGCTGGCCTTGCTGAGCGGCAGCGGCGGTCCCTTCCGCGTGTCGGTGTCAGCGAGCGGCGGCACACGGATTTCCTGGCCCGCCGCAAGACGCGCCGAGGTCTGCACCCGCGCGCCGTCGACCCGCACCTGGCCGGAGCGGATGAGCTTCTGCAGATGTCCGAAGCCGAGGCCCGGATAGTGCAGCTTGAACCAGCGATCGAGGCGCATCCCGGCCTCGTCGGTCTCGACTTTGGTGGTCGCGACGGCCTTCATGCGATCGCCCGCATGAAATAGAGGCCGGCGGCGAGCGCCGCGATCGAGAGCAGGACGGAGAGGACGACGTAGGCCAACGCGGCGAAGAGATCGCCGCGCTCCCAGAGAATGACGGCATCGAGCGAGAATGCCGAGAATGTCGTGAAGCCGCCGAGTATGCCCGTGGTGAGGAAGAGCCGCGCCCCCTGCCCGCCGCCCGTGTAGCGCAGCGCGAAATAGCCGGCCGTCAGTCCCATCAGCAGGCCGCCTGCGACGTTGACGAACATCGTCGCGAAGGGGAAGCCGGAGCCATAGAACCGCATCACACCGAGATTTACGAGATGGCGGCAGCCGGCGCCGATTGCGCCGCCGAGCGCCACAAGGAGAAGATGAACCATGGCCTTGGTTAGCGCCCCGGCGTTCCCGCCTCAAGCGGCGATCCGAAGCAGGGCGGCCCTCAGATCAGCCCGGCCGCCCCGAGCAGGGCGCCGGCCGCCAGGAAAACGAATGGATGCAGACGCGTCAGCGTCAGCACGAATGCGGTCACGAGCGTGAGCGCGACGGCGACGAGACCGGTATCGGCCGCCCGCGACAGCACGTAAGCGCTCGCCGCGACGAGGCCGATCGTCATCGGCGTCACGCCGTTCTGGATCGCCACCCGCCAGCGCGCCTCGCGGAACCGGTGCCACACCCGCCCGACGAGGTAGGCGAGAACGCTGGTCGGCCCGATCATCGCGAGCGTCGCGGCAAGCGCGCCAAGGATGCCCGCCACCTCCCAGCCGATCAGGGTGACGACGATGATGTTCGGCCCCGGCGCGGCCTGCGCGATGGCGAAGAGGTCGGTGAAGCGCTGGCTGGTCATCCAGTGCTGGACGTCGACCGCCTGCCGGTGCATCTCCGGGATGACCGCATTCACTCCGCCGATGGCGAAGAAGGAGAGCACCGCGAAGACGGCGGCGAGCGCCCAGAGGTGCGCGTCGTCCTCGCTCAGCGGAGCCTCCACCACGAGATCCCGATCGCGATCGGCGTCAGCACCCCCAGCACCAGCGGCAGCGCGAAGCCGAGGAGCCCGACCGCCGCGAACGTGAGCACGGCCAGCGCAAGCTGCACGCCCGCCCCCCTTCGGAACAGCGGCATCGCCATCTTCGCGGCCATCGAAAGGATAAGCCCCGCCGCCGCTGCGGTGACGCCATTCAGGGCATGATGGACGATCGGCTGCTGCCCGTAATTCAGATAGAGCGCGCCCGCGAGGATCACGATAACGATAGGGCCGGCGAGCAACCCGGCCACCGCCGCGAAGGATCCCGGCACGCCCCGGAAGCGCTGGCCGATGACGATCGACACGTTGATGATGTTGCCGCCCGGCAGGAACTGGCCCAGCGCCAGCACCTCGGTGAACTCGTCCGCCGTCAGCCAGCCCCGCTCTTCGACGAGGGCGCGTCGCGCCCACGGCAACACCCCGCCAAAACCGAGGATCGCCATGCCGGAGAAGGCGAGGAAGATTTCGACCAGCGACGGCGCTTCATCTGTCGACGGGTTCGACTTCAAGCCCGGCGGTACCCTGCCAGCGAGGAATCCTCGACGTCCGGGAGATTCACGATGATGTTCTCGGGCGTGCGGCACGCCAGCCACCAAAGTTCCTCCGTCGTGCTCATGTTGACTTCGAGGTGCGGAATGAAGGGCGGAACGAACATGAAGTCGCCTTCCGACAGATCGACGTATTCCGCGTAATCCTTGCCGAAGAAGACCCGGGCGCGCCCGCTGAGCACATAAGCGCCGGTCTCCGCCTCGCCGTGATGGTGGGGCAGAGACCGGAAGCCAGGCGGGTTGCCCGCCTTGCCGAACCAGATCCTGGTTGCGGACGTATGCTGCGGTCCGACGCCGGTGGTGAGCTTCAGCCCTCCGGACTGGCTCGTATTGCCGCGCTCGTCGCCCTTTCTGGTCACCAGCGGACGGTCGTTGAAGGACATGCGTCTATCCCTATTCAGCGTCCCTATTCCGTCCTGAGCTAGCGTCGCCTCCACGATCAGGCAAGCGGCTTGGCGACAGTCGTTAGAGCACGGCGCTAGCGATCTGACCGCTCCCGCCTGAGCCGCTCCCACTCCGCCATCCGCTCTCCGATTCGCTGCTCGTAGCCGCGGCCGGTCGGCTGATAGAACTCCTGCCGCGGCATCGCGTCGGGAAAGTAGTCCTGCCCCGAGAAGGCGTTCTCGGCGTCGTGGTCGTATTCGTAGCCTGCGCCGTAGCCCTCGCCCTTCATCAGCTTGGTCGGGGCGTTCAGGATGTGCTTCGGCGGGGCGAGCGAGCCGCCCTCCTTGGCCGCGCGTTTGGCGGCTCCGAACGCCTTGTAGAGCGCGTTCGATTTCGGCGCGACGGCGAGGTAGACGACCGCCTCGGCAAGCGCCAGCTCGCCTTCCGGCGTGCCGAGCATGTGATACGCCTCCTTCGCGGCGTTGCAGATCACGAGCGCATTGTGGTCGGCGAGCCCGATGTCCTCCGACGCCATGCGGATCAGCCGGCGGGCGAGATACATCGGGTCCTCGCCGGCATCGAGCATGCGGGCGAGATAGTAGAGCGAGGCCTGCGGGTCGGAACCGCGCACGGATTTGTGCAGCGCCGAGATCAGAGTGTAGTGGCCGTCCGCCGACTTGTCGTAGAGCGGCGCGCGCCGCTGCAGGATCGCCTGCAGCCGTTCCGCCCCGAAGACCTCGTCCTTCGAGGCCGCCCGCCACACTTCCTCGGCCAGCGAGAGCACCGCGCGGCCGTCGCCATCCGCCATGCGCACCAGCAAGCCACGCGCGTCCGCATCGAGCGGCAGCGGACGCCCCTCGGATTCCTCCGCGCGATCGAGCAGCGTTGCGAGCGCCGGCTCGTCGAGTGGCTTGAACACGAGCACGGTGGCGCGCGAGAGGAGCGCGGCGTTCAGCTCGAACGAGGGGTTCTCCGTGGTGGCGCCGACCAGCGTGACGGTGCCGTCCTCCATCACCGGCAGGAAGGAATCCTGCTGCGCGCGGTTGAAGCGATGGATCTCGTCAACGAAGAGCAGCGTCCCCTGCCCCACCTGCCGGCGCGCCCGCGCCGCGTCGAATATCTTCTTCAGCTCCGCGACGCCGGAATGGATGGCGGATATCTGCTGGAAGTGCAGGTCGGTCGCCTCCGCGAGCAGCCGCGCCACGGTCGTCTTGCCTGTCCCGGGCGGCCCCCAGAACACCAGCGAGCCGACGCTCCGCGTCTTCAGCATGCGGGTCAGCGTGCCTTCAGGCCCGAGGAGGTGATCCTGTCCGGCGACGTCGGCGAGTTGCGCCGGCCGCAGGCGGTCGGCGAGCGGCCTGGGCGCCGAAGCGGCAAGCCCCGCCGCCTCGAAGAGCGTGCTCATCCGCCGAGCACGACGCTGGAAACCTGGCCGTCGCGGTTGAAGCTGATGCGCCACAGCCGGCTGTCCTTTTCAGCCAGCCCGGCAAGCTCCCTGGCGCTTGTCACGTCCTTCCCCTGCAGGCGGAGCACCACATCGCCCGGCTTGAAGCCGACGCGGTCGGCGGGGGAGTCAGGCTCGATCTCGACGATCACCGCCCCCTGGTCGGCGCCCTGGATGTGCATCCGGTTTGCGAGCGAGGCGGAAAGATCGGCGACGACCGCGCCGGTAAGGGGGCCGTGCCCGGCGATATGGGTGAGATCGGCCTCCCCGAGCTGCGGCTCCGCCTCGGCCACGACCTTGAACGGCAGCGTCGCCCCGTCGCGCCAGATCTCGAGCGCCACCGGGCTGCCGATGCCGGCCACCGCCAGCCGGTAGTCGAGCGCGACGGTGTCGCCGACGTCGCCGTCCGCCGCCTTGACGATGAGATCGCCAACCTTCAGCCCCGCCTTCGCGGCCGGCGAGCCAGCGTCGACATGCGTGATGAGCGCGCCGTGCGGGCTCGCGATGCCGAGCGAGGCGGCGATGTCGGAGGTGATGTCCTGGCAGACCACGCCGATCCACGGACGGGCCAGAGTGGTGGAGCCGGCGATCGCCTGCGTCACCACCGTCTTCACCATGCCGGAGGGGATGGCGAAACCGATTCCGATCGAGCCGCCGCTGCGCGAGAAGATCGCGGTGTTGATCCCGATGAGCGCGCCATCCATGTCGACCAGCGCGCCGCCGGAATTGCCGGGATTGATGGCGGCGTCGGTCTGGATGAAGAACCCGGAATCGTTGATGCCGAGATTGGTGCGCGCCACCGCCGAAACGATGCCGCTCGTGACAGTCTGGCCGACGCCGAACGGGTCGCCGACCGCGAGCACCAGATCCCCCACCTCGAGCCTGTCGGAATTGCCGAACGGCAGCACCGGCAGGTCCTTGCCGCCGGTGTCGATCCGGAGGACCGCGAGGTCGGTCCGCTCGTCCTTCAGCAGGATTTTCGCCGGATACTCGCGTCCGTCGGAGAGCGCCACCTTCACGTCGGTCGCGTCGCCGACCACGTGGTTGTTGGTCACGATCACGCCGCTTGGATCGACGATCACGCCCGAGCCGAGCGAGGAGCGCTCGCGCTCCTGCGGCGCGCCGAAGGGGCTGCCGCCGCCGAAGAACCGCTCGAAGAATGGATCGCCCTCGAAGGGCGAGCGCACCTGCACCCGCGACGTGGCGTAGACGTTCACCACCGCCGGCGCCACGCGCTTCACGACGGGCGCGAAGGAAAACCGGATCGCCTCGCGGCTGTCGGGCACGACGGCCTGTGGAACGGCCAGGGCGGCCACCGGTGCGGTGCCGGCGGCGGTCGATGCGAGCGGAATGGCGGCGGGTGGGCCGGCCGCCAGGGTCGTCCCGGCGATGCCATCGCGCAGAAGCGGGATCGCCAGCCCCGCGATTGCGGCTATGGCGATGCCAGCGACAAGCCGAGCGCCTGGTCGCATGCCTATCCTCCAGAGATTCGCGCCCCGTCGCACCCGGAAATAGGCGGCGAAGCGGGCAACGGCAAGGCAGCCGCCTCGGCACCGGGGGCAGATCCAATTTCACGAAGCTCCGGAATGCGCGTCAATACGTCTGACGTTCGAATCGATTCGGCGAACCGTGCGGGCATCTGGCACAAGAATTGCTGCGCTGCGGCCGTCTGGAGGACGCGCCTGAGGGGCCCGGAAAGAGGAGCCCTTCGATGCTTTACACAGTCGCAATCGCGGTCTGCCTGTCGGCCACGCCCATGCAAAACTGCGGCGAGGCCACCTCGGTCGCCTGGATCGTCGCTCCCGAGCAGCCATCGTCGATCGTCGGCTGCATCCGCCATGGCATGCTCTACGCGACGGAATCGCATCTCGTGAGCGGCGGCAGCTACGCCAAGATCTTCTGCTCCCCCGGTGCGCGGAGCGGCGGGTCGACCGCGCTTCTGAACCGCTAAGAGGCGCGCGGCGAGCGTCACTCGGCAGCATCGCGCCGTCGCCGCGCCCGATTGGCACTCCGCGCTGGAAAGCCGGCTCATTTCGGCCGATGATCCGCCCGCTGCCGGCTACGCCGGCAAGCAAGGGAGGAAAATCATGAAACTGAGCAGGATCGCGCTCGCGCTTCTCGCCGTGGCGTTCAGCGTCGGGGCGGCGCAAGCCATCACGGTGCACCGGTCCGTCACCGTCAAGGGCTCGCCGTGGTGGGTTTGGCTCGACATCGGCGGCTATTGCGCCATCGAGGACTGGCATCCCGCTGTGGCCGATTGCGACAAGGAGTGGAAGGATGGCGCGGTCTATCGCACGCTCAGCCTGCAGGGCGGCGGGACCATCCTGGAGAAGCGCACCGCCAAGGGCGTCCATACCTACAGCTACGACATCATCGAGTCGCCGCTGCCGGTTGCCCACTACCATGCGACGTTCAAGGTGATGCCCGCGCCGGGCGGCGGGACGATCGTGGACTGGACGGCGCATTTCAAGGCGCACAACGCCACGAATGCCCAGGCGGCGGCCGTAATGGCCGGAGTTCTCGAAGCTGGGTTGGCCAAGATCGCCGCCGACCACGGCCACTGACCGGCGCGCTCAGCCAAAGAAAAAGGGGCCGCTTGCGGCCCCTTGGCTTGCCCGCTTCGGACTACGTGGAGCTCAGGCCGCGGCCTGCTCCTCGGCTGCCGCCGCTTCGGCGCGGGCGCGGTCGCCGGCGCCCTTCGCTTCAATGTCGCGGTCGACGAATTCGATCACCGCGACCGGCGCGCTGTCGCCATGCCGGAAGCCGGCCTTCAGCACCCGCGTATAGCCGCCGTTCCGCTCCTTGTAGCGCGGGCCGATCGTCTCGAAGAGCTTCTTGACCATCGCTTCGTCGCGCATGCGCGACATCGCCAGCCGGCGCGCGTGCAGGTCGCCGCGCTTGGCGAGCGTGACGAGCTTCTCCACGACGGGACGCAGCTCCTTCGCCTTCGGCAGCGTGGTCACGATCTGCTCGTGCTGGATCAGCGCCGCCGCCATGTTCGCGAACATCGCGGTGCGGTGCGTCGATGTGCGGTTCAGCTTGCGGCCCGCTTTGCCGTGGCGCATGGCCCTCTCTCCCGAAATGCCGACGCTTGGAGCGTGGGCGAAAAACTCTAGTACTGGTCTTCGAACCGCTTGGCGAGGTCCTCGATGTTGTCCGGCGGCCAGTTCGGCACTTCCATGCCGAGGTGCAGCCCCATCGACGCCAGCACTTCCTTGATCTCGTTCAGCGACTTCCGCCCGAAGTTCGGCGTGCGGAGCATCTCCGCCTCGGTCTTCTGGATGAGGTCGCCGATATAGACGATGTTGTCGTTCTTCAGGCAGTTGGCGGAGCGCACCGAAAGCTCCAGCTCGTCCACCTTCTTCAGCAGCGCCGGGTTGAAGGCGAGCTCCGGAGTTGACTCTTCCGCCACCTCCCTCTTCGGCTCCTCGAAGGAAACGAAGATCGAGAGCTGATCCTGCAGGATGCGGGCCGCGTAGGCGACCGCGTCGTCCGGGGTGACCGAGCCGTCGGTCTCGATCGAGAGCGTCAGCTTGTCGTAGTCGAGCACCTGGCCCTCGCGCGTATTCTCGACCCGGTAGGAGACCTTCTTGACCGGCGAATAGAGGCTGTCGAC
>JBBQVL010000077.1:0-20900 GCA_038211615.1 Hyphomicrobiales bacterium | reverse complement strand
TCACCCGCGATCCGGCCTTTGCAGTGCGCGGGCTGATCGTCATGGCGGTGCTCTCCTGGATGAGTCCGCCGCTGGCGGGACTGCTGCTTTTCGGGATCGTCGCGGATGTCTGGATCACCCTTGTCATGGATGCGCGGCTGTTCAGGCCCTATGCGCTGCAGCAGGAGCACGAGTTTCGCGTGCGCGGCCTCGAATACCGGCTGCTCGACAGCGGGCGGGCGGAAGACCGCGACGCATTGCGCGCCGACGAGGATTACAGCACCTGCGCGCAGGCCTGGGATCACTATGTCGGCGCCACCCGCTTCGCCGAGATGCGCCGCATGATCTACCAGACCCCGATCCGCGAGACCGTGTCGCAGGTGGTGCGGGTCTGCTCGACGCTGCTCGTCGCGTGGTGGGTCCACACCGATCAGGTGACGATCGGCGAATTCTTCTTCTTCGTGCAGCTTGCCGGCCGCGCCAACGACCCGCTCTATGTCTTCCTTGGCTTCCAGAGCAAGATCATGACGACGCGCGAATCCATCCGGCGCCTCGGCCTGCTCACCGGCATCGACTTCGGCATCGTCAGGCCGCGCGACCTCGCCAGCGCCTGACGCCTACACCGATGCGGGCGCGCGGCGCGTGAAGCCGAGCCGCGCAAGGCCCGCCGCGATCTCCGGAGCGCTCATGAACAGGTCCCACAGCAGCCCGCTGCGAAAATTCTCGATCATGACGACGATCGGCCCCTGGTCGATGGCGAGATACGAGTCGGCGCACCAGTTCTTCTGCGGGCTGAAGGCATCCCTGAATCCGTAGTCCCCCCACAGCCGCCCGCCCATCGCACCGGTAAAGTGGCGGAGCGCCGCCATGCTCTCCGCCGGCGTGTAGGGGAAGGACGAGAGCGCCGCGGTCGGCGAGAGGACGCCCCGATCGTCGGTGGGTGAATGCGCCGCATAACCCTCGACGCTGTCGCTCGCGGTCAGCCCCCAGCAATCGGCGCCGTAGCCCTTGTAGCGGTTCGGATTGGCGATGCAGTGCGCGCGATTGATCCGCGTGTGCGCGAGGTTCTGCTCCCAATAGTCGGCGTAGCGATCGGAGAGCCCGCGCGGATCGATGCCGAGGAACGAGTAGTGGGCGAAGAACAGCGGCCCGCCGAAGTCCGGGCCGAGCGGCAGCCGCACACCATGGAATTCCCGGCCGTTGCGGAAGTCCGGGCCATTCGCCCAGCCGCGATGGTAGACCTCAGGCCGGATCGAATGATCCGACGAGGAGGCCGCGAGCACATAGGCGACGAGGCATTCGTTCCAGCCCCGGATCGGATGGTTCATCGCCCAGCCATGGACCGGGCTCCAGTGCCAGGTGAGAACGTCCGCACCCTGCGTGTACCAGTCCCATTCGACGCCCTGCCACAGCGTGTCGATCGCCGCGCGAAGCGCAGCCTCCTTTCCGCCGCCGCTGAAATACTGGCGCGCCGCGAGGAGCCCGGCGACGAGGTAGGCCGTCTCCACGAGATCGCCGCCGTCGTCCTGCGGGCTGAAGGCGATTGCCTTCCCCGTCGTGCCGTCCAGCCAGTGCGGGAAGGCGCCGTGGAACCTGTCCGCCTCAGCCAGGAAGGCGAGCATCGTGCCGAGCCGATCGAGCCCCGCGGCGCGCTGCAGCCAACCGCGCTGCACGCCGGCGAGAATCGCCATGATGCCGAAGCCCGAGCCGCCGGTGGTGACCACCTCGGGGCTCCGGTTGCTGCGCTCGCGCGCCAGCCCGCTCACCGGATGCGCGAAATCCCAGAAGTAACGGAGCGTTTGCCGCTGGACGAGGTCCAGCAGCGCATCGGCTGAAAGGTCCGGTGACGGCGCTTGTTCGGTGTCTCCAGCCATGCCCTTCGCCGTGCGCATCACCCTCTTCGGAGATAGCACGCGGCAAACCCGGCTGCCTCAAAAAGCGATTCGAGTGAGTCGCCGGCCTCCGACCTACGCGCCTACCGCACGCCGGCTGCCGCCAGCAGGACGACGACGGAGGCGGCGACCAGCAGGAGATCGCTCAGTCCGCCGCTGAACTGGCGCAGCGGCGATTGCCGGATCGTACGGTTCAGCGCGAATGCGCTCGCAAAGCGCGCGACAAGCAGCGCGCCGCCGAGGATGTTCACGACCAGCGGCCGCGCGCCCGCGGCTTCTCCGCACGCGATCAGGATCAGCGCGATCGGCGCCTGCTCGATGAAATTGCCGTGCGCGCGGAGCGCCTGCATCAGGCCCGGCACCCCGCCGTCGCCGGATTCGACGCCGCTTCGCACGCGGTTCAGGATCACGTTCAGCGTCAGCGCTGCGGCGAGCAGTCCGAGGATTCCCGCGTAGGGCGCGACGACTGGGACTGTGGGCGTCATGACTGGCTCTCCCGTTGGTGCGGGACCGGCGACATGGTCTTGAGCACCACGCGCGTCCCTGCAGCCAGTGACGGGCGAGCCCGGGCTCAAACGACACGGGCGCGAAATAAACTTGGCGGCTTCCTCGCGTTCGCGAAGATCACGAACCGGCGAGAAGAATCCGCTCCGGGTGGGTGAACACCTCGAACCCGTCGCTCCGCGCGATCGCCACGAGCGTGATCCCCGCCTCGTCCGCCGTGCGGATCGCAAGCGCCGTCGGGGCGGAAACGGCGACGAGGACACCCGAGCCCAGCACCGCCGCCTTCTGCACCATCTCCACCGACACGCGGCTGGTGAGGAGCACCATCCCGTCGCTCCCGCGCGCGCCGCTCCGCGCCAGCGCGCCGACCAGCTTGTCGAGCGCATTGTGGCGGCCGACATCCTCGCGCACGCAGACGATTCCGTCATCGGGCCGCCAGAACCCCGCGGCGTGCACGGCGCCGGTCGCTGCATGCAGCTTCTGGTGCGGCGCGAGGGCGGCGATCGCTTGCGCCAGCGCCCGGCTCGGCACGCGGATGCCCGCACCCACTTTCGGAGGCGTCCGCATCGCCTCCGAAAGGCTGTCGACGCCGCAAAGCCCGCAGCCCGTCGCGCCGGCGAGATAGCGATGCCGCGCCACCAGCGAGTCAGAGTGCGATGACGCAAGCCACATCTGCACGTCGATCCCTTCCGCCGTCGCGACGATTTCCAGCGATTCGATATCCGCCGGCTTCCCGACGATCCGCTCCGTCAGGCTGAACCCGACAGCGAAATCCTCGAGATCCCGCGGCGTCGCCATCATCACCGCATGCGTGCTGCCGCCATAGCTCAGCGCGACCGCGCTCTCCTCGGCGATGGTGCGAAAGCCCTCCGCCGCGCCATCGGCGCGGACGGCGAGCCGCGGGAGCTTTTCCGAGGCCGGCGGAAACGGAAATTCGGGTGCGTCGGCGAGGACGCTCATCGCTATCCCGCGTCGCTCGATGCCTGGCCGACTTTCTCGGGGCCGGCCGGCACCTTGCTGATCGGGCTGTGCCCGCCCCGGAAACCTTCGAGCGCCGTCGCGACGCGCGGCTTCAGCCCCACGCCACCCGCCTCGAAGAAGGCCATGAGCTCCGCGCGCATCGCCGGCGTCCAGAAGGAGCGAATATGCTCGCGCACGCCCGCCACGGCCTCGTCGTCCGGGTAGGGCACGAAGAAGTCGGCGATCTGGTTCGCCATGCGCACGAGCTTTTCGATCTTCTCGGACATGCGGCTATTCCGCTGCGTCGAGGACTTCGAGGCGACGCATCGCGACGCTGTCGTCCACGAACTGCTCCTGCCAGGCCGAGGGGCCGTTGGTGCGCCGCACCTGCACCGCCGTCACCTTGTATTCGGGGCAGTTCGTCGCCCAGTCGGAGAACTCCGTGGTGACGACGTTCGCGCCGGAGATCGGATGGTGGAACGTCGTGTAGACGACGCCGGGCTGCATGCGCTCGCTGACCAGCGCCCGCAGCGAGATCTCTCCCGACCGGCTCTGGATCGCCACGAGGTCGCCGTCGCGCACGCCGCGGTTCTCCGCGTCGAACGGATGGATCTCCAGCACATCCTCCTCATGCCAGGTCGAGTTCTCGGTGCGCCGCGTCTGCGCGCCGACGTTGTACTGCGACAGGATGCGGCCGGTGGTGAGGATGAGAGGGAAGCGCGGCCCGGTGCGCTCCTCGGTCGGCTGGAAATCCGTCAGCATGAAGCGGCCCTTGCCGCGCACGAAACGGTCGATGTGCATTGTCGGCGTGCCGTTCGGCGCCGCGTCGTTGCACGGCCACTGCACGGAGCCGAGCGCCTCGATCTTGGCGAAGGATACGCCGGCGAAGGAGGGGGTCAGCGCCGCGATCTCGTCCATGATCTCGCTCGGGTGCGTATACTGCATCTCGTAGCCGAGCGCCTTGGAGAGCAGCACCGTCGCTTCCCAGTCGCCGACGCCGGAGAGCGGCGGCATCACCTTGCGCACGCGGCTGATGCGGCGCTCGGCATTGGTGAAGGTGCCGTCCTTCTCGAGGAACGACGAGCCGGGCAGGAAGACGTGTGCGTACTTCGCCGTTTCGTTCAGGAACAGGTCCTGCACGATGACGCATTCCATGGCGCTGAGCCCGGCGGTGATGTGCTGCGTGTCCGGATCGGACTGGGCGATGTCCTCGCCCTGCACGTAGAGGCCCTTGAAGCTGCCGCCGACCGCTTCGTCCACCATGTTCGGAATGCGAAGGCCCGGCTCGGCGGAGAGCTCAAGGCCCCACAGCGCCTCGAACATGTGGCGCGTCGCGTCGTCCGAGACGTGCCGGTAGCCGGGGAACTCGTGCGGGAACGAGCCCATGTCGCAGGCGCCCTGCACGTTGTTCTGGCCGCGCAGCGGGTTCACGCCGACGCCGATCTTGCCGATGTTGCCGGTCGCCATGGCGAGGTTCGCCATGCCCATGACCATGGTGGAGCCCTGGCTGTGCTCGGTCACGCCGAGCCCGTAATAGATCGCGCCGTTGCCGCCGGTCGCATAGAGCCGCGCCGCCGCGCGGACCTCCGCCGCTGAAACGCCGGTGATCTTCTCCACCGCCTCCGGAGAGTGCCGATCCTCGGCGATGAAGCGCGCCCAGCTCTCGAAGTCGCCGAGGTCGCAGCGCTCGCGCACATAGGCCTCGTTCACCAGCCCTTCGGTGACCACCACATGCGCCAGCGCGTTGATGATCGCGACGTTGGTGCCGGGCATGAGCTGCAGGTGGTAGTCCGCCTTCACGTGCGGCGTTTGCACCAGGTCGATTTTGCGCGGGTCGATGACGATCAGGCGCGCGCCCTCGCGCAGCCGCCGCTTCATGCGCGAGGCGAAGACCGGATGCGCGTCGGTCGGGTTGGCGCCGATGACGACGATCACGTCGGACTCGGCGACCGAGGCGAAGTCCTGCGTGCCGGCCGAGGTGCCGAGCGTCGCCTTCAGCCCGTAGCCGGTCGGCGAGTGGCAGACGCGCGCGCAGGTGTCGACGTTGTTGTTGCGGAACGCGGCGCGCACCAGCTTCTGCACGAGGTAGGTCTCCTCGTTGGTGCAGCGCGACGACGTGATGCCGCCGATCGAGTCGCGGCCGTATTTCGCCTGGATGCGCTTGAACTCCGACGCGGCGTGGTTGATCGCCTCGTCCCACGTCACCTCGCGCCACGCGTCGGTGATCTTCGCGCGGATCATCGGCTTGGTGATGCGGTCCTTGTGCGTCGCATAGCCCCAGGCGAAGCGGCCCTTCACGCAGGAATGCCCCTCGTTCGCCTTGCCATCCTTGTAGGGGACCATGCGCGCCACCGTGGTGCCGCGCATCTCCGCCTTGAACGAGCAGCCGACGCCGCAATAGGCGCAGGTCGTAACCACCGAATGTTCCGGCTGGCCGATCTCGATGACGGATTTCTCGGTGAGCGTCGCCGTCGGGCAGGCCTGCACGCAGGCGCCGCAGGAGACGCATTCGGAATCGAGGAACGGCTCCGACATGCCGGGCGAAACGCGGCTGTCGAAACCGCGGCCCGAGATCGTCAGCGCGAACGTGCCCTGCACTTCCTCGCAGGCCCGCACACAGCGCGAGCAGACGATGCATTTCGACGGGTCGTAGGTGAAATAGGGGTTCGACTCGTCCTTCGGCATCCAGTTGTCGTTCACCACCCCGCCCGACTTCGCGAAGACGTGGTTCTCGCCGGAATAGCCGTAGCGCACCTCGCGCAGGCCCACCTCGCCCGCCACGTCCTGCAGCTCGCAATCGCCGTTCGCGGCGCAGGTCAGGCAGTCGAGCGGATGGTCGGAGATGTAGAGCTCCATCACCCCCTTGCGGATGCGGGCGAGCCGCTCCGTCTGCGTGTGCACCACCATGCCCGGCGCGACCGGCGTGGTGCAGGAGGCCGGCGTTCCAGGCCGCCCATCGATCTCCACCAGGCACATGCGGCAGGAGCCGAAGGAGTTCAGCATGTCGGTCGAGCAGAGTTTCGGGATCTTGGTGCCGACCTCCATCGCCGCGCGCATGATCGACGTGCCGGCCGGCACCTCGACCGCGATGCCGTCGACCGTCAGCGTGACGAGCGCTTCCGCCGTGGAGCGTGGCGTGCCGTAGTCGATCTCCTGGACCAGGGACATTCTAGTCTCTCCTACTCCGCGGCCTGCAGGCTGCGCGGGGACGCAGTGAAATCTTCCGGAAAATGCACGAGCGCGCTCATCACCGGATAGGGAGTCAACCCGCCGAGCGCGCAAAGCGATCCGAGCTTCATCGTCTCGCAAAGGTCCTCGACCAGCGCGATGTTCGCCGCGACGTTCTCGCCCGCGACGATGCGGTCGATGACTTCCGCGCCGCGCGTCGAGCCGATGCGGCAGGGTGTGCACTTGCCGCAGGATTCGATGGCGCAGAACTCGAAGGCGAAGCGGGCTTGGGCGGCGAGGTTGACGCTGTCGTCGAAGACCACCACGCCGCCATGTCCGACGAGCCCGTCGCGCGCCGCGAAGGCCTCGTAGTCGAAAGGCGTATCGAAGAGCGCCGGCGGGAAGTAAGCGCCGAGCGGACCGCCGACCTGCACCGCGCGCACCGGGCGTCCGGTGAACGTGCCGCCGCCGATGTCGTTCACGAGCTCGCCGAGCGTAATGCCGAACGCGGTCTCGTAGAGGCCGGTGTATTTGGCGTTGCCGGCGATCTGGATCGGCATAGTGCCGCGCGAGCGCCCCATGCCGAAGTCGCGGTATTTTTCCGCGCCCTCTGCCAGGATGAACGGCACGGTCGCGAGCGATATGACGTTATTGATGACGGTCGGCTTGCCGAAGAGGCCCTTGTGCGCCGGCAGCGGCGGCTTCGGGCGCACCTGGCCGCGCCGCCCCTCGAGGCTTTCGAGCAGCGACGTTTCCTCGCCGCAGATATAGGCGCCCGCGCCCATCCGGATTTCCAGCTCGAAGGCCTTGCCCGAGCCAGCGACATCCGCGCCGAGCAAGCCGCCGCGCCGCGCCGCGGCGATCGCCGCGTCGAGCGCGATCTTCGCGTGCGGATATTCGGAGCGGAGGTAGATAAATCCCTTCGTGGCTCCGACGGCGAGGCCGGCGATCGTCATCCCCTCGATCAGCACGAAGGGGTCGCCCTCCATGATCATGCGATCGGCGAACGTGCCGCTGTCGCCCTCGTCGGCGTTGCAGACGATGTATTTCTGCGCGTCGTTGGTGAGGCGCACCGTCTCCCACTTGATGCCGGTCGGGAACCCGGCCCCGCCGCGGCCGCGAAGCCCGGAGAGCTTCACCGCCTCGACGATCTTCACCGGTTCGAGCTTCAGCGCCTGCTCGAGCCCCTTGTAGCCGCCATGCGCGCGATAATCGTCGAGCGAGCGCGGATCGACGATGCCGCAGCGCGCGAAAGTCAGCCGGGTCTGGCGCTTCAGGAACGGAATCTCTTCGGTCGCCCCGAGGCACAGCGCATGCGCCTTTCCTTCGAGGAAACCGGCATCGATCAGGCTCGCGACATCCTTCGTCTCGACCGGGCCATACGCGACCCGACCGGCCGCTGTCTCGACTTCAACCATCGGCTCGAGCCAGTAGAGGCCGCGCGAGCCGTTGCGCACGATCTCCACCGCGCGTCCGGATTGACCCGTCAGCCGCTCGATCTCGGCGGCGACGCGGTCGGCGCCGACCGACAGCGCCCCGGCGTCGCCGGGGATGAAGACCCGGACGCTCACCGCCGCGCCTCCGCCAGCATCGCATCGGCGCCGTCGCCGTCCAGCCGGCCATGCAGATGGCCGTCCAGCATCGCCGAGGGGGCGGTCGCACAAAGGCCGAGGCAATAGACCGCCTCGAGGGTGATCTGGCCGTCGGCGGTGGTTTCGCCGTATCCGATGCCGAGCCGCTGCCGCACCCGCTCCTCGACCGCATGCCCGCCGGCCGCCTGGCAGGCCTCGGCGCGGCAGAGCTTCAGAACATGCCGGCCGGCCGGCACGTGGCGGAAATCATGGTAGAATGTGACGACGCCATGCATCTCCGCGCGGGTTATGTTGAGCGCCTCGGCGATCATGGGGATGGCGGATTCCGGCACGTAGCCGAGCGCCTCCTGCACGGCATGCAGGATCGGCAGGGCCGGGCCGTCCAGGTTTCGATGGGTGGCGATGATCTCGCGGACCAGCGCCACCATGTCCGCCGGCAGCTTGTCCGCCAACGTTTTGTCCGCCGACATGGCGCATCCTCGATCAGCTATCTTGATCGTTCTGGGCGTAATTCTTGACTAAATCAAGAAAGCCCGTCCGTCAGACGATCGGGAATCCCTATGAACGGGGAAGATGCCGTCCTGCCGCGCTCTTCACCTCGTCGACCAGCGCCAGTGCCAGCGGCGTCATCGGCTCGCGATGCGGCACGACGAGCCCGATCGTGTGCGAAGCCTCGGGATGGGTGATCGGAATCGAGCGCACGTTTCCGGTCAGGCCGAGAGTGCTTGCCAGCCTCTCCGGCATGACGCTCGCCCAGCGGCCGGTGCGGACATGCGAGAAGAGCACGATGACGGAATTCGATTCCAGCGTCGGCAGGGCGCGCGCCCCCGCCCCCGCGAGCAGCCCGTCGATGATGCGGCGGTTCTGCATGTCGGGGGTCAGCAGGCAGAGCGGCACGCTGCCCACCTCCGCCCAGGTCACGCTGGCGCGATCGCCGAGCGCGCCCTCCGCCGATGTAATGAGGCGGTAGTGCTCCTCGTAGAACGGGATGGCGGTGACGCGGCCGAGCGGCTCGTTGTCGAGATAGGTGATGCCGGCGTCGATCTCGAGGTTTTCCAGCAGCGCCAGGATTTCGCTCGAGGTGCGCGAGACGATGGTGAAGCGCACGTTCGGATGCCGCTCGCGGTAGGGCGTGGTGATCTCGGCGACCATCGCGAGCGCGGTCGGTATCGCGGCGATCTTCAGATGGCCCGACAGGCCGTGCTTCAGCGCGTCGATCTCCTGCCTGAGCGCGCGGCTGTCGCCGACGATGCGGCGCGCCCAGTCGAGCGCGCGCTCGCCCTCCGGCGTGAACGCCTTGAAGCGCGAGCCGCGCTGCACGAGGAGCACGCCGAGCGTCTCCTCCAGCTGCTTGATGCCGGCGGAGAGCGTTGGCTGCGAAACCCCGCACGTCTCCGCCGCCCGCCCGAAATGCTTCTCCTGCGCAAGCGCCAGCAGGAACTCCAGCCTGTCGATCATGCGAAGACCTTACGCCCTGCCGGCCCCCGGCGCACCCTTTTGGCCGCGGCAGGTGCAAGCTTCTCAGACCACAGGTTGTATGGAATACTGTCCACCGTTGAGGGAGGCGGCGATGGCGGCAACCCAGAATTGGCGGGAAAGCTACGAAGGCGGCAGCGCCGAGGCGGAACGGCTGATCTTCGCCGAGCTCGCACGCGACGTCATGGACATACAGCTCGCCAACAAGAAGAAGGCGCGGGCGAGCGAGGTCCAGCGTACCTTCCATGCGAAATCCGTGCTCGGGGTCTCCGATGCGAGGCTCGTCGTGCGCGACGATCTTCCCCCACACCTCCAGGTGGGCTGCTTCACGCCGGGGCGCGGATTCAGGACCAGTGTCCGGCTTTCAAACGCCAACGGCGCGCGGCACGCGGACCACGACAAGGACATGCGCGGCGCGGCCCTCCGCATCGAGGTATCCGGGGAGGAATTCCACGACCTGCTGATGACGAATTTCCCGGTCTCGCACGCCCGCAACGCGAGGCAGTTCGTCGCCTTTGCACGGGCCATGGCGGGCTCGAAGCTGCTTTTCTTCCCGCGCCTGATCTCCAGCGTCGGCTTCTCCGAGACTTTGCGGATGCTGAAGAATCTGAAAAGCGGCGCGCGCCGCGTCGATAGCCTGGCGCTGGAGACCTACTGGAGCCGCGGGGCGATCCTCTGGGGGGACGCAGGCCCTGTCCGCTACCAGCTCAGGCCGGCGCGCGATGCACAGGCCGCTCCGAAGGCGTCGGAGACGGACTTCGACTTCCTGCATCACGAGATCGCCGACCGGCTGCGCCGGGACGACATCCGCTTCGATCTCCTCGTCCAGCCTTACGTCGACGAGCAGCGCACGCCGATCGAGGACGGAGCAATCGAGTGGACCGAGGCGACCTCAGCGCCGATCCATGTGGCGACGCTGACAATTCCGAAGCAGGACATCGACGCGGCCGAAGGACGGGCGACCGAACGGCTGGTCGATCAGATTGCATTCAACCCGTGGAACACCACCGACGAATTTCGCCCGCTCGGCAATCTCAACCGCGCTCGCAAGCAGGTCTACGGCGCAAGCTCCGCGCACCGGCTTTACTACCAGTTTCGCGAGAAGAAGCCGCTACGCAACGTAATCGCCGGCCGGATCGTCGGCGCCGGGTTCAGAGGCCTCAACAAATATGTGCCCTGGCATCGTCTGGAGTGGCACCTTGCCCTGCTGAACCTCTCGGCGCTCCGGGACCAGTTGCGCGCCAAGAACCTGATCGACACCGAGCAGGTCGAGGCTCCGCCGCAGCCGGTACCTGTTCCGGCGACGGTGCCGGAAGACAAGCTGATGAAGCGCACCTTCGACGGCACCTACAACGACCTCTCCAACCCGAAGGTGGGTTCGGAAAACTCCACCTTCGGCCGCACCATGCGGCCAATCTACAAGTCCGCGGATTTCAACAACCCCAACCCGATCGACGTCAGCCGCGAGCTGATGTTCCGCAAGGCCTTCATTCCCGCCCGCTCGCTGAACATTATCGCCGCCGCCTGGATCCAGTTCCAGGTGCACGACTGGGTCAACCACAAGCGCTATCCACTCGGCACCGACGGCAAGGACGTCGTCGTTCCGCTGCCCGGTGGCGGAAGCTGGGAGAACAGCCCCGGCGCCACCGCCGAGTCGAACATGCGGATCGGCGGCAACGTCGTGTCGCATATCTCGCCCGAAGGCTATCCGGTGTTTGGCAACATCACCACGCCGTGGTGGGACGGCTCGGAGGTTTACGGCGACACCGCTGCAAAGGCGGCGGACCTCCGCGACGCGCAGGGCGGCAAACTAAGGCTGACGCCTGATTTCTACCTGCCGACAGACCTGAACGGGATGAATGTCACCGGCTTCAACGATAGCTGGTGGCTCGGCCTCAGCATGATGCACACGCTCTTCGCCCGTGAGCACAATGTCCTTTGCGATGCGCTGAAGCGCGAATACCCCGACTGGGACCGGAACCGGGTCTACAACACCGCGCGTCTCGTCGTCTCGGCGCTCATCGCCAAGATCCACACGATCGAATGGACGCCCGCCATCCTCGCGACCAGGACCATCCAGGTCGGACTGCGCGCCAACTGGTACGGCGCGCCTAAAGACTGGCTGACCCAGCTCGCCATCTGGATGCTCGACACGCACGAGCTGAAGGGCATCCCCCAGACTTTCCCGGACCATCACGGAACACCCTATTCGCTGACCGAGGAGTTTGCTTCGGTCTACCGGCTGCATCCGCTTATCCCGGACGACTACCAGTTCTTCGACTTCGAGACGGGCAGGCCGAAGGGCAAGCTCCTCAAGTTCGACGACATTCAGGGCGCCAAGACAGACGACGTGATGCGGAACCTGAGGCTGCACAACGTCATCTACTCGTTCGGCATCGCGCACCCTGGCGCCATCACGCTGCACAACTACCCCGCTGCATTGCAGAAATTCGAACGCAGCCACCCTGACACCAACGTCAAGGAGATCATCGACCTGTCCGTCGTCGATATCGTGCGCGATCGGCGGCGTGGTGTGCCGCGCTTCAACGATTTCCGCGCCGCGCTGCACAAGCCGCGCATCCGCCACTGGGAGGAGCTTTCGGGCGATCCGGAGACGGTGCGCTCCATGCGCAAGCTCTACGGCTCGATCGACATGGTGGACACGATGGTCGGCCTGCACGCTGAGCCGCCGCCGGAAGGCTTCGGCTTCAGCGATACCGCTTTCCGCATCTTTATCCTGATGGCGTCGCGCCGGCTGCAGAGCGACCGCTTCCTGACGGTGGACTACCGTCCTGAAGTCTATTCGCCGCTCGGCCTCGACTGGATCGAGAAGAACGGCATGACCAGCATCATCCTGCGGCACTGCCCACAACTCGCGACGGTACTGCCGCGCACGGCCAGCGCCTTCGCGCCGTTCCGCCCGATCGCCCCGCGATAGGCGTGAGCGGACCCGCATCGGGGGCGCGGTGGCGGGGCTGATGGCCCGATCGCGATGACGTACCGCGTGCGGCTCCGCGGCAAATTGCGTAGCAGGAGGCGACAATGAGCGACGGACCCACGAAGAACCCCGGGTTGGACGAACTGCTCCGGCGTTCTCTCCTCGAGACGATCTGGCGCCGGCGCACGCATCGTGTCGGGCGCGGTGTGCCGCAGTTGAAAGCCGGCTCGATGAGCTACGAGTCGACCCAGAAGCCGCTGCCGCTCTCCGAACTCGAGGAGGCGGTGCTGATCGCGATGACCGGCCACACCGGCCTCACCATGCCGGACCGTCCGTTCCAGGATCCCTCCGGCGAATTCGTCATGGCGAAGCCGAATGTCAACATGGAAGGCCGCTCGGCCGGCAGCCCGGACAATGCCCAGGGCACGCACTTCTTCATGCTCAACGACAGCGGCACCTATTTCCTGAAACGGGTTCCCTATGCGGCGAGATCCGCGCCGCTCAGCCCCGAGGCGCTCATCGCGCACGCGCGAGAGGCGAAGGTGAAAGTGCTCGACCGGCGACTCGACGCGGCGGATCGCGATTTTCCCGTCTACCTCGATTCAAACCGGCTGCTCTCCAACCTGCCCGGCACGACGATGTTTCTTCCGGTGGTCGACCTCTCGCACCAGTACATCAACGGGCTGATGTACATACTGACGCAGCCGAAGGGCCATCGGCCGGCGATCGTCGACGACCGCAACTTCTACCGCCCCGCCGGCGTCGCGAAATGGATCAGGAACGGCTTCCTGAACGCAGACATCAAGCTGCCGCTCGGCGCCATCGGATCGCTCCGCACGCAGATCGAGGCCGATCTGCTGCTGCAGAACCTGATGCTGGTTGCCGATGCAATGGGCCTCGGCGCCTACATCCACGCCTCGATCAGCCCGCCGGTACTCCTCGGCGATCCGAAGTTCGTGGAAAAGTACGGCCCGATGCTCGGCTTCGAGTTCGCGACGCCGAAATGGCGACTGCTCGACCTCCTTCGCTGGCACGTCCCCCTGCCGAAATACGCCAACCTGCGCGCCAACCCGATCGGGCTGAAGGTCGGCGGGGAATACCTCATCAAGGCGAAGAGCCCTCCCTATTATTCGAGCATGAAACAGGCGGTCGACGAGGTGATCGCGGGAAAGTTCGGCGCGCAGGGCATCTACAAGGACTCAGAGCTCTTTGCGCGAATCTACAAACAGAATTTTGGCGACACGTATCTGAAGGAGGCGGCGGAATACGGCAGCGAGGTCATCGAATGCGTGACCGACATCTGCCAGTACATCTATGATACGCACGGGCGGTTCCCAGCGCACGCCGACGCGATCCATGTGCCCGGCGTCTGGATCCAGGTGCACCATCCCGACATAGAATACTACGACCGCTACTTCCAGAACCCGCTGACCGACGCGCACCGCAATCACGACCGGCTCTGGCACTAGCGAGCTTGCCCGCCGCGCCGCGGGAGGACATTCTCCCGCCCGCAAGGTCCGTGCGGCGACAGGAGCGTTCTCCGTGAGCATTTCCTTCCTGGTCACATCGTTCATCGTCGTCGCCTCGCCCGGCACCGGCGTGCTCTACACGCTTGCCGCGGGGCTCTCGCGCGGGTCGCGCGCCAGCATCGTTGCGGCGTTCGGCTGCACGCTCGGCATCGTTCCGCACCTCGCCGCCGCGATCATGGGCCTGGCGGCGCTGATGCACACGAGCGCGCTCGCCTTCCGGACCTTCAAATATCTCGGCGTCGCCTATCTCCTCTACATGGCCTGGAACACGCTGCGCGAACACGGCGCCCTGAAGGTCGAGCAACAGGTCGGCGCGCGCTCGGCGCTGCAGGTGACGGTGACCGCGATCCTGATCAATATTTTGAACCCAAAGCTCTCGATCTTCTTCCTCGCCTTCCTGCCGCAGTTCGTCAGCGTCGGCGAAGCGCATCCGCTGTCGCGGATGCTGGAGCTGAGCGGAATCTTCATGGCGATGACCTTCGTGGTCTTCATCGGCTACGGCCTCTTCGCCGCTGCGATCCGCGATCACATTATCGCGCGCCCGCGCGTGCTGACCTGGATGCGCCGCAGCTTCGCTGCGGCGTTCCTGGCGCTCGGCGCGAAGCTCGCCTTCGCCGAGCGCTGACTGGCGCGGCACGTCGCATTTTCAACCAGCGCGAAGCGCCCCCTGCCGCTCGAATCGCGCTAAGGGGCTCTCCAGTGTCACGCCAAGCAGGTGAGCCATGGCCAAATCCGTGTTCGCTATCTACCCGAGCCTGAAGGGCGTCGTCGTCAACATCACCGGCGGCGCGGGAGGCATCGGCGCCGAGCTGGTGCGCGCCTTCGCCGGCCAGGGTGCGAAGGTCGGCTTCGTCGACCTGGACGCGGCAGGCGGCAAGGCGCTCGCGGACGAGCTGCGCGGCGGCGGGACAGAGATCGCCTTCGAGCGCTGCGATCTCCGCGACATCGCTGACCTGAAGCGCGCGTTCGCCGCCCTGAAGGCGGCGCTCGGCCCGGCCGCGGTGCTGGTGAACAACGCCGCGCGCGACGACCGGCATTCCTGGAAGGACGTGACGTCCGACTATTACGACGAGCGGATCGCGGTGAACCTGAAGCACATGTTCTTCGCGACCCAGGCGGTCGCGCCGGACATGATCGAGGCTGGCGGCGGATCGATCATCAATCTCGGGTCGAATTCGTGGTGGGAGACCGCCGGCGGCTTCCCGGTCTACGCGACCGCGAAGGCGGCGGTGCATGGCATGACCCGTACGCTGGCGCGCGACCTCGGCAAGCACCGGATCAGGGTCAACACCATCGTCCCCGGCTGGATCATGACCGAACGCCAGAAGACCCTGTGGGCGACGCCGGAAGCGCTGGAGAGCCACCGCCAGAAGCAGTGCCTGCCAGACCTGATCGAGCCGGTCTATATCGCCCGCATGGCGCTCTTTCTCGCCTCCGACGATTCCGCCATGTGCACCGCCAACAATTACATGGTCGAGGCCGGCTCGATCTGAGGCTCTCCGAGCCGCCTCGCATGCGGCGCTCCTGCCTCATGCCGCCAAGTGCCTGGACACTCAGGCGACGCCGCTCCACGTCAGCCGGCGCCAGTCGGACACCGCGAACGGGCGTCCCGCCGCGAAGCCGGCGCAGGTGACGGCGCCGAACCGGCCGTCGCCGGCGGGAAGATCGACGATGTCGTGACCGCGCGCCGCGAGCTCGTCGCGCCGCGGGTGACCCGCCTCCACCAGCAGCTTGCCGTTCTCGCTCCGCCAGCGGAAGGCGTCTATCGCCTCGGCGAGATCCCCCTTCCTTTGCCGCCACGCGAGGAGCACTTGCAGCAGGGTCTGCACCTGCCCGTCAGCGCCGGGGGTCGCTAGCGCCACGGCCCCCTCCGGCGTCAGCGCGAGCGCCGGCGCGAGCGTATGGACCGGCAGCTTGCCCGCCTTGAAATTGTTCGGCGCGCTGGTGAACCCGCCGCCGCGATTGTTCAGCACGAAGCCGGCCT
Source organism: Hyphomicrobiales bacterium (assembly GCA_038211615.1). Lineage (GTDB taxonomy): Bacteria > Pseudomonadota > Alphaproteobacteria > Rhizobiales > Afifellaceae > DASWJZ01. The sequence goes on along the minus strand of JBBQVL010000077.1, from coordinate 4,878 downwards.
CCGGCACGAAGACGCCGGAGCCGAAATCGTCGAAGACGCTGGCGAGCGAGGAGACGACGAGGCCGTAGCGGTCACTCGCGGCGACGCCCGCGGTATGGAGATAGGCGCGCGGGCCGCCGCCGCGCGTCGCCGTTTCAAGATTGATCGCGAGCTTTTCGAACAGCAGCTTCTCGCCGTCGCGGGCACGGTCGCGCAGCCGGAACGAGGCCTCCGTCAGCTCGACCGCGGCATGGTCCAGAAGATCGTCCGGCATTGCCGCATGCCGCGCGAGATTGGCGAGCACGACCGCCAGCAGGACGCCCTGCGAGACCGGCGGCTGCACGAAGACCCGCACGCCGTTCCAGTCGACCGCGATCGGCGAGCGCACTTCCGTCGCGTGCGCGGCAAGATCCTCGCCGTCGAGCACGCCTCCCGTCCGCGCGACCGCCTCGACGACGGAGGCCGCGACACCGCCGGAATAGAACGCCGCCCGCCCGGTCTTGGCGATGCGCTCGAGCGTCAACGCCAGCTCCGGCTGCATCCAGAGAGCGCCCTCCTTCAGACCGAGCAGCTCCCAGTCCGCCGCTCCGCCGCGCAGCAGCCGCGCCCGATGCTCCTCGACATGCGCAAGCACGTGCGCGTCGACGGCAATGCCGGAGCGCGCGAAGCGGATCGCCGGCTGCAGGCAGCGCGCAAGCGGCAGCCTGCCCCAGCGCGCCGCGGCGGCTTCCCAGGCGGAGACGATCCCCGGCACCGTGACGCTCGCCCCGCCGTCCGTCGCGGACTTTTTCGCCTTCCGCGGGGTGGCGCCCGCGCCGTTCACGGCGGTCACCAGCCCCGCCGGATCGTGCACCAGCAGAAAGGCATCGCCGCCTAGGCCGCAGGCGTCCGGCGCGACGACCGAGAGCGCCGCCTGCGCGGCGATCGTCGCATCCATCGCGCCACCGCCGGCAAGCAGCATCTCCTGCCCGGCGGCGACGGCCAGCGGATGCGCCGCGGAAATCGCTCCCTGCCGCCCGGCGAGCGCGGGGCGCACCCGCGACGCGTAGGGATTCAGTCGCATGAGGACATCGAACCCAGGGCAATTCGGCCGTCCGCAAACGCGCTCGTCATCGCGCCGCCGTCAGATATCCGAGCGCCGCGCGGATGTAGATCTTGGCGCAGTCCACCACATCCTGCTCGTGGACAAAATCGTCGATCCCGGCGGCGAAGGTCGGCTGCGGCCCGAAGCACACGGCATCCACCCCGCGCGCCCGCCAGCGGGAAGCGTCGCTCGCCGGGAGACGCACGACGGCAGGCGCGGGGCCGCGCACATCCGCCGCGGCGGCGCCGACGGCCCGGACGAGGTCGGAATCGGCGGCGGTCCAGTTCGGGTCCCAGGCCTTGATCCGCCTCCAGGAGACATTCGGGACGGCGCGCACGATCGCATCGACCCGCGCCTCCATCAGGGCGACCGTCAGGCCCGGCGGGATGCGGATGTCGAGCTCGGCCGTGGCGCGCGGCGCCACCTGGCTGGTGAAGATTCCGCCGGCGATCCGGCCGCAATTGGCCGTAACGCGCAGCCCGTGCTCGCCAGCGTGCTGCGCGAGCTGAGCCACCTCCGGCGGCGGGATCGCGTGCTCGTCGTTCAGCGCGTCGAGCGCGGAGAGAATTTCGGCGAGCCGCGCCGGCGCGCCCGAGCCGCGCGTGCTGAGCATCCCCTGCCCGCCCGGCGCAAGCGCCTCGACCTCGATCCACAGGAGACCTTTCTCGGCGAGCCCCAGGCCCATGAAGCCCGGCCCCTCGCCGCAAAGGAACGCATCGCCCTGAAGATCGGGGCGCACGCCGAGCAGCCAGTCCGCCCCGTCCGGTCCGAACACGGTCTCGTCGGCGACCGCCGTGAAGCTGACGCGGCCGGGCCATGTGTCCTTCCGCTGATGCAGGAAGACCGTGGCGAGGGCCAGCGCCGCGACACCGCCCTTCATGTTGCCGATGCCGAGCCCTGTCAGCCGACCTTCGCCCCGCCCCATCGCGTGCAGCGGCACCGTCCAGCGGCTTTCGTCGCCGGGCGGAATCGTATCGAGGTGGCCGTTCAGAACGAGGTGCCGGCCCGCCTCGTGCCCTGCAATGTCGAGCACGACATTCGGCTTCTCGACGCGGGCCGCGAGGATCTCCGGCTCGATTCCGTGGGCGGCAAGAAAGCCCGTCACCACGCCGGCCGCTGCGCGCACGTCGCCCGGTGGATTGACGCTCTTCGCCGCTACCAGCTCGCCGCAGAGCGCGACAAGGGCCTCGCGGTTCGCATCGACGAAAGCGTCGGCCGCGTCGGACATCACCCGACCTGCCAACCGCCGTCGACCGTGATCGATTGCCCCGTCACATAGAGGCTGAGATCGGAGGCGAGCCAGACATAGGTTCCGACCAGCTCCTCCAGCGCCCCGAGCCTGCCGCCGGGAATGCGCGAGAGCAGCACCTTCAGCACCTCTTCCGGGCTCACCCCCTTCATCTTGCTGCGGTCGAGCAGGAGCTGCCGGTTCATGTCGGTGTCGATCTGGCCGGGGCAGACGCAGTTCACCTGGATGCCGTTCGGGGCAAGCTCCGCCGCCATGCACTCCATCAGTCCGATCATGCCGAACTTCGCCGCCGAATAGGCGCCGTTCTCGCGTCCGCCGCGCAGGCCGAAGAGCGAAGAGGTCATGATGATGCGGCCGCCGCTCTTCTGCGCGATGAGCTGCCGGGCAAAGGCGGTGGCGGTGATGAACGCGCCGGTGAGGTTCACATCGATGACCCGCCGCCATTCGGCGACCGAAGTGTCGACCGCGTGCTTCAGGATGAGGATGCCGGCGTTCGGCACCACCAGGTCGACCTTGCCGAAGCGCTCGACCGTGCGCTTCACCGCGGCTTCGGTCTGGGCCTCGTCGGTGACGTCGAGCCGCACCGTCGCGACGCGGTCGGAGGCGAGCGCCGCCTCCGCGGCCGACAGCTCCTTCTCCATCACATCGCCCATCATCACCGATGCGCCGTGCTCATGGAAGGCGCGCGAGACTGCGAGCCCGATACCGCGCGCGCCGCCTGTCACGAATGCGACCTTGCCGGCCAGCAGGCCGGTTCCTGGATTTGCCACGTCAGGCTCCTTTCGATTGTGTCACGCTGCCTGCTTCTCGACGGCCTCGGCCGACCGGCCGACGACCCGGCGGTAGGCCTCCGCGTCGGTCGCCCCTTCGCTTCCGATCACCACCACGCGCGAGCCTGCGTTCAGCCCCAGCGCGGGGCGCACGTCCTCGTCCTGCGCCGCCGCGATCAGCCCGGCGGTCGCGGCGCAGCCGGATTCGCCGGAGACGAGCGCCGGGTCGCCGTCGGTGCCGTCGGCGAGCAGGCGCATGGTCTCCATCGCCGCCTCGTCGGGGATGGCAAGCGCGTCGTCGAGGCCCGTTCCGAGAATCTGCCAGGCGACCGGCGAGACCTCGGCGGCAGCGAGGCAGGCCATGAATGTGTTCACGTCGCCGGGAACGGCGGTTGGACGCCCCGCCGCCAGCGAGCGCGAGATGCAGTCGGCCCGCGTCGGCTCGACCGCCACGATGCGCGGGCGATCCGCGCCAAGGCTCTCCCAGAGCTGGCCGACGATCGCCGCCGCCAGTCCGCCGACCGCGCCGGGAAGAAGGACGTGGCTTACCGGCCGTTCGAGCGACGCGAGCACCTCGTCGATGAGCACCGTGTAGCCCTGCATCACCATCGAGGGCACGCGGCCGTCGCCGCCGAGCGATGTGTCGGCGACCAGGAACCAGCCGTTGGCGCGCGCGTCTTCCGCGCAGCGGATGACGGATTGGTCGTAGCTCCCCTTGACGCGCCGGATCTCCGCGCCGAGCGCGGCGATCTCGGCCTCGCGCGTCGCACTCACGTGTTCGTGCAGGTAGATGATCGAGTGGCAGCCGAACATCCGCGCGCCCCAGGCGACCGATCGCCCGTGGTTGCCGTCGGTCGCGGTGGCGACCGTCACGCCGCGGACCCGGTCGCGATGGCGTCCGGCGAGAAGGTCGGCCGAGGATATCGATCTGCCCCCAGGCCCGGCCCGGACATGCTCCTTCAGCAGGCAGAGAACGGCATAGGCTCCGCCGAGCGCCTTGAAACTCCCGAGACCAAACCGCTTGCCCTCGTCCTTGTAGAGGATTTCGCCGAGACCGATGCGCGCCGCGAGCCCCGGCAGCCGCACCAGCGGCGTGGGCGCATAGCCCGGCCAGCTGCGGATCTCGTCCCGCGCCGCGCGGAACGCGCCGAGGTTCAGGATCGAGCGTTCCGCCGCTCCATAGGGCGCGGTTCTCTCGACGTTTGGATTGTGCTGATGACGAACGGGAAAGCGCTGCAACGTGGATTTCCGGAATGTTGGAATGAAACCGAGGGCGGAACCGGGAACGCCCCCGGTTCCGCGTGCGTGGCGGCTATTGCCGCTTGGCCAGTTCGTCGAACCACTTGTCGCGCAACGTGGTGTTTTCCTTGTTGCGCACGAGGTCGCGGATGAAGGTGTTGAGGAACTCCAGCATGTGCAGTTCATCCGGCCGCACCGCGTAGGTGAGCCCGACCGGCTTCAGCAGGGTCTCCTCCGTGTTGAGCACCCGCAGCTTGCTGTCGAAGTCGGGGTTCTTGGCCTTCAGGATGCGGTAGGTGCCGGGATCGAGAAACGCCGCGTCGGCCTGGCCGGAGGCGACCTCGCCGATCCAGGTCGCGACGTCGTTGGCGACGATGGAGCGGACATTCGCCTGCGGGAACACTTCCTTCGGGAACGTCGACTCGACCGACCCGCTCATGCCGACGAAGGTGACGTTGGGCGAGTTCAGGTCATCGAGCGTCTTGATGCTCGTGTCGATGTTGACGACGACCAGAAAGCCGTAGGTCGAGTAGGGCTCGGTGAAGTTCACGATGAGC
>JBBQVL010000076.1:0-21094 GCA_038211615.1 Hyphomicrobiales bacterium | reverse complement strand
GACGAGCGTCGGCTCATCCTGGCCGGTCCAGGCGACGGCGTCGCAGCCGTCGCACTTGCGCTGGTCGTGCTGGTAGATGGTGCGGCCGAAACGGTCCTGGATGCGGTCGATCAGCGTGGCGTTGATCTTGCGGCCGCCATTGGCGATCGTGGCATAGGCGGTGACGAGCCGAAGCACCGTCGTCTCGCCGGCGCCGAGCGCCATCGGAAGGTAAGGCGCGAGATCATCATAGATGCCGAAGCGCTTCGCATATTCCGCGACGAGCGGCATGCCCATGTCCTGCGCCAGCCGCACTGTCATGACGTTGCGGGACTTCTCGATGCCAGTCCTGAGCGTTGCCGGGCCGTAGAACTTTCCGCCATAGTTGACCGGCCGCCAGACCTCGGTTCCGGCGCGGATCTCGATCGGCGCATCCATTATGACGGAGGACGGCGTGTAGCCGTTGTCGAGCGCCGCCGAGTAGACGAACGGCTTGAAGGAGGAGCCGGGCTGCCGCCAGGCCTGCGTGGCGCGGTTGAACTCGCTCTCCGCGAAGGAGAAGCCGCCGACCATGGCGAGCACGCGGCCGGTGTAGGGATCCATCGCGACGATGGCGCCCTCGATCTCCGGGGGCTGGCGGAGCTTCCAGCTGTTCGGCTGCCCATCGACCGCCTGCACGTAGACGACGTCGCCGGTCTTCAGAACGGAGCCGACATTGGTCAGCCCGCCCTTCGCCCATTTCATCTGGTCGAGCGGGATTGTTCCCTGCTCGCGCTCGGCGGAGAGCTCACCGTTCTGCTGCGTCGTTGGCTGCAGGCCGATAGTCGCGGCGTCGCCGCTCACCGAAAGCACTACCGCCAGACGCCATTCCGGCACGTCCGACAGCGCGGGAATTGCGCCGAGCGGCAGGCCCCAGTCGCTCGCGAGGTCGATGTTGGTCACCGGCCCGCGATAGCCGCGCGCCTGGTCGAACTTGACGAGGCCGTCCTGCAGCGAGCGGCGCGCAAGAACCTGCAGCTTCGGGTCGAGGGTGGTGCGGACCGAAAGACCGCCCTCGTAGAGCTTCTCGCTGCCGTAAAGGTCGATCAGGTTGCGGCGCACTTCCTCGGCGAAATATTCCGAAGCGAAGAGATAGTTGCCGCGCTGCCGGACCGTCACCGTCAGCGCGCTCGCCTTCGCGGCCTCGCCGTCGGCGGCGCGGATGTAGCCGTTCTCGACCATGCGGTCGATCACCCAGTTGCGGCGCTCGGTGGCGCGGTCCTCGTGGCGAAGCGGATTATAGTTTTCCGGCGCCTTCGGGAGTGCGGCGAGATAGGCCGCCTCGGCGATGGTGAGCTGGTTGACCGGCTTGTCGAAATAATTGAGCGCCGCGGCCGCGATGCCGTAGGAGCCGAGGCCGAGATAGATCTCGTTCAGGTAAAGCTCGAAGATCTTGTCCTTGGAATAGGCCTGCTCGATGCGGAGCGCGAGCAGCGCCTCCTTGATCTTGCGCTGGTAGGACACCTCGTTGGTGAGGAGAAAGTTTTTCGCCACCTGCTGCGTGATGGTGGACGCGCCGATCGGCCGCTTGCCCGAGCCGCTGTTGCGCAGGTTGGTGAAGGTGGCGCGCGCGATGCCGATCAGGTCGAGCCCGTCATGCTCGTAGAAATTCTTGTCCTCGGCGGAAAGAAACGCCGCCTTGATGAGGTCGGGGACGGCCTGGATCGGAAGATAGAGGCGGCGCTCGCGCGCGTGCTCGGCGACGAGTTCGCCATCCGCGGCCTGGATACGGGTCATCACCGGCGGCTCGTACTGCGCCAGCTTGTCGTAGTCCGGAAGATCGGCGTTGAAGCTCTGCAGGAGAACGCCCGCGGCCACGGCCAGACCGAGAAGCATGAAGGCTCCTATGCCGAAGATATACCCGAAAATCCTCAGTAGCATGAGTCTAGGGCGCCTTGGGTGAATCAGGCCGTCCACACCTGATGGCATCCGGTAGTTTTATGATCAAACTGAGGCAAGAATCCTGAGGTTTCCGGCGTTCCGCCAATACCGTAAAGATGTGGTGCGCATGTTGTGCAAATGCAACGCGACGCTTATTGGCCGGGCGCTCCGGTGAGCTTTTTCCCGAAGAAGGCCTCGATGGCGCGCGCGACGGTCTTCGCCTCGCCCGCCGGCCAGTCGTCCGACTTGAACAGCTTCTCGTCCTCCTTGTTGGAGAGATAGCCGAGCTCCAGCAGCACGGAGGGCACTTCCGGCGCCTTCAACACGCGGAAGGCGGCCCGCCGCCAGGGATTGGCGTTGAGCGCCACCCCGCCACGCATGTCGTCGACCAGCGTCTTGGCGAAGCGGACCGAAAGATTCCTGGTTTCGCGCCGGGCGAGGTCGAAGAGGATGTCGGCGACGTCGTCCGGCTGATCCTCGAGCGCCAGCCCGGCGAGGATGTCGGAGCGGTTTTCGCGCTCCGCCAGCGCCTGCGCGAGCGCATCGGAGGCGTCGTCCGACAGGGTGTAGACCGTTGCGCCGCGCACGTAGTTCTGGCGCACCGTGTCGGCATGCACCGAGACGAAGAGCGCCGCATGATGCTGGCGGCCGACATCGGCCCGCTCCGCCAGCGACAGGAAGACATCCGTGTCACGGGTGAGGATCGGCTGCAGCTTGCCGTCCGCCTTGAGCTGCCGCGCGAGTTCCAGGGCGAAGGTCAGCGTGACGTCCTTCTCCACCATCCCGCCGGCACCAAGCGCGCCTGAATCGATACCGCCGTGGCCCGCGTCGATCACGACGATCGGCAGCCCCGCATCCGGCGCCTGCTCGCCCGCCGGCCCGCCCGGAGCAGTTGCCGCCATGCGCGTCGGGCGGTCCTCCTCCACTGCCTTCGCGAACGCCTCGGGCGTGGTGGGCACGAGATCGACGACAAGCCGCGCCGGCTCCGTCCCGACCGGATCGAGCACGAAGGTATTCACCACCTCCACCGGCCCGGAAAGGTCGAGCACGATGCGCGCCTTGCCCGGCGCGATCAGACCGTAGCGGTAGTCGCTGACGAGCCCCCGCCCGGAGCCCGGCCGCGCCGGATCCTTGAAATCCACGTCAGGCAGGTCGACGACCAGCCGGTAGGGATTGGCAAGCCGCAGAACCCCGTACTGGGGGCCTTTCTCCAGATCCACGACAAAACGCGTGCGCTGTGCGTCGCCGACGACGCGCATCTCGGTGACATTGTTGGCGGAAGCGCTCCCGGCAAGCACCACCCAGAAAAGCATGGCAATCAGGCGCGTCGACAGGCGCATCGGCGAAATGGTCCTCCGGCGCCTCCATCGCCTGTCTCGTTGGCGGAGACAAGGAGGCCTTTTCCGTATTCTTGCGAAAGCCGGCGTAGTGGCCCTTCTGGCCGCGGATGATGTGCCATCGGCCCTGCCGCGATGTTAATGTCGTGGGGCACAGGGGAGCGGCGATGCTTCGCAGCTGGTGGATGGCGCGACGGCGCAGGCGCCGGAGGATCGAGCTGGCGGCCGATGCGTGGATCGCGCGGCACGGCCGATTCGCGCTGCCGCTCGCGAGATTGCGCGCCATCGACGCCTACCTGCTTGGCGACCTCTCCGAACAGGAGCACTGGAGCCGCATCCGCGAGATGCTCGAAGAGGGCGAAGAAGGCTGAAACGCGGTCAAAAGCCCCCCTCGCCGCGCCCGGTTCGGCCAATATCCACCTTGAATTAGGGCAATGTGACAGCGCGTCTTGCATTCGCAGGACAGCGTTCCTAATAAGGAGGGGACGGATTCCTCCTTGGGCCGTCCACCGGCGCGGATGTGACGCGAAGTATTCGCCACCCGCATTTTTCCGGACTTCGCCCAGGACGAAGACGGGCTTCTGCGCCATGCGCAGCGGTCACGATCACGGGACGTTTCGTCCCGCATGCCCCGAAAGGCCTGCCGATGCAATTCCGGCATCCGATTTCCGAACCGCAGCCATATCACCCGGCGTTTGGCCGGCTGTTCTGCGGCGGTCAGGTCGGACCGGAGCGCAGCTTCAGGCTGCGCCTTTCCCCCATCAACAAAGATGGACCCGATTTTGCGCGCGACGCTCGGCGCCCGGGTCCGGAGTCAATTTTCCATGTCCAACAAAATGCTCATCGATGCGACCCACCCGGAAGAGACCCGGGTGGTCGTGCTACGCGGCAGCCGGGTTGAGGAGTTCGATTTCGAGGCGGCCGACCGCCAGCAGCTTCGAGGAAACATCTATCTTGCCAAGGTAACGCGGGTCGAGCCGTCGCTGCAGGCGGCGTTTGTCGATTACGGCGGCAACCGCCACGGCTTCCTGGCCTTCTCCGAAATTCACCCAGACTATTATCAGATCCCTTTCGCCGACCGTCAGGCGCTGCTGCAGGAGCAGGCGCGCGACGACGCGGAAGAGGCCGAGCACGACGACCGGCGCGCGCAGCGCGACATCGAGCGCGCGCAGCGCGAGGATGAGGAAGACCGGCGCGACGATGGCCGGGGCGGAGACGAAGGCGTAAGCGAGGCTGGCGCCGCAGCACCCGCGGAGGAAGCTCCCGCCGACGACGAAGATCCCGCGGAAGCAGGCGGCGAGGCGATGGCGGCGGACGCCGCGCCAGCGGAATCGATCAGCGAGCCGGCAGCGCCCCAGTCCGACGAAGCGCCCTCCGAAGGCACGGCGCCCGAGGCGAGCGACGCCGAAGAGACTGCTCACGATCATGACCACCACCACGACCATGATGGCGAGCACGACCACGAACACGAGGACGAGAAGGTCGAGAGCGTCGGCGCGGAGGATGCGCTGGAGGAACTCCCCGAACGGCGCAAGCCGCGCCCCCGGCAGTACAAGATCCAGGAAGTGATCAAGCGCCGGCAGGTTCTGCTGGTGCAGGTCGTCAAGGAAGAGCGCGGCAACAAGGGTGCGGCGCTCACCACCTACCTCTCGCTCGCCGGCCGCTATTCGGTGCTGATGCCGAACACGGCGCGCGGCGGCGGCATCTCCAGAAAAATCACCACCCCGCTCGACCGCAAGCGGCTGAAGTCGATCGCCTCCGAACTCGAGGTGCCGGAAGGCATGGGGGTGATTCTGCGCACGGCCGGCGCCAACCGCACCAAGAGCGAGATCAAGCGCGACTTCGAATATCTGCTGCGGCTCTGGGAAAACGTGCGCGAGCTGACGCTGCGCTCCACCGCACCGAAGCTCGTCTACGAGGAAGGCAGCCTCATCAAGCGGTCGATCCGCGACCTCTATTCGCGCGAGATCGAACAGGTCGTGGTCGCCGGCGACGATGCCTACCGCGAGGCGAAGGACTTCATGCGCATGCTCATGCCGAGCCATGCGCGCAACGTGCAGCTCTACAAGGACAACGTTCCGATCTTTGCGCGGAACGGAGTCGAGGCGCAGCTCGACGCGATGTTCTCGCCGCAGGTGACGCTGAAGTCGGGCGGTTACATCGTCATCAACCAGACCGAGGCGCTGGTTTCGATCGACGTGAACTCGGGGCGCTCGACGCGCGAGCATTCGATCGAGGACACCGCGCTCAACACCAATCTCGAGGCGGCAGAGGAAGTCTCGCGTCAGCTTCGCCTGCGCGATCTCGCCGGCCTCATCGTCATCGACTTCATCGACATGGAGGAGAAGCGCAACAACCGCTCGGTGGAGCGCAAGCTGAAGGATTGCCTCAGGGCAGACCGGGCGCGCATCCAGGTCGGACGCATCTCGCATTTCGGGCTGATGGAGATGTCGCGCCAGCGCATCCGGACCGGCGTGCTCGAAAGCTCGGTCGTGCCGTGCCCGCATTGCCGCGGCACCGGGCAGGTGCGCTCGATCTCCTCGCTCTCGCTGCAGATCCTGCGCGCGCTCGAGGATCAGCTCCTGCGCCACAGCGGACATCATCTTCTGGTGCGCACGCGTGCCGAGGTTGCGCTCTACGTGCTGAACCAGAAGCGTCGGCACCTCGCCGAGCTTGAGGAGCGCTTCGGACTGAGCATTTCCATCAGCGGCGAGCCGCCCGAGAACGGCACCGGCTTCACGGTGGAGCGCGGCGCGCAGGTCGAGGACCGGCCGGCGCGGAGCAACGCGGTCGCGATGACCGCGATGCCCGAGCCGGAGCCGGTAGAGGCCATCGAGCCGGAAGTCGAGGAGGAGGAGGAATTCGAGGCGGAGCGCGAGGTCGAGCGCGAATCCGAATCCGGCCCCGAGGGCCGCGACAAGCGGCGGCGGCGGCGCCGCAGGCGCGGCAACGGCGACGATCGCCACGAGCGCCATCATGCGGATGCCGCCAATGACGACGCCGAAGCCGCGCCCGACGAAGGCGAGCCGGGCGAGAGGGTGGTCGAGGTCAACGGAGCGGCGGCTGACGACGCGGAGGGGCGCGAAGCGCGCCGCCGTCGCCGTGGCCGGCGTGGCGGTCGGAGGCGCGGACGCGGACGTGAGAACGGCGATCAGGCCGAGGGCGGTCAGGCCGAGGCGGGAGGCGCGCGCGAAGACTCGGCAGAATACGCCGAGGAGAACGTGGAAGCCGCCGGTGAAGAGTCCGCCCGGCCGATGGGCGACCATCACGCCGAGGAGGTCGAGGTCCTGACGCAAGCCACGCGGCGCGACGAGGCAGCGCCGGAGCCCGAAGCGGCCTTCGAGCCGGAGGCCCCGGAAGCCGAGGTCGAGTCCGTTCCGGTTATTGCCGCGCCGGAACCTGCCGCGACGGAGACACCTCCGCCCCCGCCGGAGCCGGTCGACGACAACCGGCCGAAGCGCAGCGGCTGGTGGAACCGCGGCAAGTCATCGTTCTTCTAAGCGAACTTCGCCCGCTTCAAACGCGGCCCTCTCCCCTTGAGGGAGAGGGTGGGGTTCGGCCTCGGCCGGACCTGGGAAGAGGGGGGCGCCTGCGATTGGCCGCCGAGGCTCGGTCTTGAATCTCCCCCTCCTCCGTCCGCTCCGTGGACACCTTCTCCCTCAAGGGGAGAAGGCTCGCCTCCCTCCACGAGAATAGCGGCCCCTTACGGGAAGAGCGGGAGCTGCAGAAGGCCGGTCGTCTCCTCCAGGCCGAAGGCGATGTTCATATTCTGGATCGCCTGGCCGGCCGAGCCCTTCACCAGATTGTCGAGCACCGAGATCACGATGGCGCGGCCCTTGATGCGGTCGGCAAACACGCCGACCTGCACATAGTTCGAGCCGCGCACGTTCTGCGTCTGCGGCAGCACGCCCCGCGGCGCGACATGCACGAACGGCTCGTGCTTGTAGGCGTCGACCAGTGCCGCGCGCAGATCGTCTGCCGTCGCTCCCTTCAGCCGCACGTACGACGTGCAGAGTTCGCCGCGGCTCATCGGGATGAGATGCGGCGTGAAGTTCACGGTAACCGGAGCGCCGACGGCCACGCCGATCTCCTGCTCGATCTCCGGGGCGTGCCGGTGTTTCGCCACCGAATAGGGCGACAGTCCCTCCCCGGCCTCCGAGAACAGCGTGTTCTGCTTCAGCCCGCGCCCGGCGCCGGTGACGCCCGACTTCGCGTCGATGACGATGTCGTCGGCGTCGATCAGCCCGCCCCCGGCGATCGGCAGCAGCGCCAGCAGCGCCGCGGTCGGGTAGCAGCCCGGACAGGCGATCAGCCGTGCCGCGCGGATCTTCTCGCGATAGACCTCGGTCAACCCGTAGACTGCTTCGCCTTGCAGGGCCGGCGCGCGGTGCTCATGGCCATACCATTCGGCGTAGGTCGCCATGTCATGCAGGCGGAAGTCCGCCGACATGTCGATGACCCTGATCTTCGGATTGGCTGCTAGCACGGCTGCCGTGATCTCCTGCGTTGTGCCATGCGGCAGGCCGCAGAAAACCGCGTCGAGGCCTTTCCAGTCGACCTTCTCCCACTCCACGAGCTTCGGGAGGTCGAGCATGAAGAAGTGCGGGAACACTTCCGCCATCGCCTTGCCGGCGTGGGTGTTGGCGGTAAGCGCCACGATCTCGATATTCGGGTGCCGTGTGGCGAGGCGGACGAGATCGGCGCCGGTATAGCCGGACGCGCCGAGCACTCCGATCCTGATCTTGTCCATCGCAAAGCTCCGCCCGAGAATTCAGGTGCGGGGGTCTAGCGGCTGCTGCCGGGAGAGTAAATGCAGGCTGCCGCGAACGAACCCTCCCGTTGCACGGGATTGCTCAAGGAGCCTGGTGATGGCATGATGGCGCCATCATGAATGCGCGAACGCAGATAACGATGGATCCCGCCGTACAACGCCGGGCCAAGGCGAAGGCTGAGGAACTTGGTATTTCGTTTGCAGAATATGTCCGACGTGCAGTCTTGAACGAACTGGGCGAATCCAGGCGCCGCGCGGATATCTCGCTGATCTTCAATCTCGGCTCGTCGCGGGAGCCCACGAACATCGCGCGCGACAAGCACAAGATGCTCGATGAAGCGGTGTGGGAAGAATACCTGCGAAAGACCGGCCGCAAGCCACCCAAGCCGGCATCGAAGTCAACGCGCAAGTGACCGTATTCGTCGATACGTCCGTCTGGTATGGGGCGGTGGACGCGGGAGATGCGTACAACGAACGCGCCCGTGAGCTGCTGGAGGGGATATCCGAGCCGATATTGACGGATCACGTCCTCATCGAGACTTGGCGGCTTGTAAGCAGCAGGATTCACAGAAGGGCCGCGGAAGGATTCTGGCTCGGAATTCGAAGCGGCGTAGCAGGACTCGAGAAGGTTACTGCAAGCGATCTGGACCTTGCCTGGGCCATCGGAGAAGCGTTTCCCGATCAGGATTTCTCAATCGTCGATCGCACCAGCTTTGCCGTGATGCAGCGGCTTGGCATCACCCAGGCCGCAAGCTTCGACGATCATTTTGCCGTCTATCGCTACGGCCGAAAGCGCGATCGAGCCTTCGAGATCATTCGCTAGGACAGCCCTATCCCCGTCTCACGCTGGAAGAGGACGAGGTCCAATGACGGCGCCGCGTCGCGGCCGCCGCGTGCCGTGAGAAGCGCGTGCGCCAGGCCGCGGTGATGGGTCTGGTGGTTGAAGAAGTGCGCCAGTGCAGGCCCGAGCTTCTGCGTGACATCTGCGGGGCTGGTGATGGTGCGGTAGCTGAAAGTCGCGCCGAGCTGCTCGGCGGTGAGCCCGTCGATGTAGGAGCTGATGCGGCGATCCTCCGCCTCGCGCGCATCCCGCAGCGAGGCGAGGTCGTCGAAGAGGATTTCGTCGAGCCGCGTCTGCAGCGGCCCCTCGCCGGTGAAGCGCCGCATCCAGACGCGGTCCGCGACGAGCAGATGGTTGAGCGTCGCGTGAAGCGACCCGAAGAAGGCTGCTCCGTCAAAGCGATAGTCCGCATCCGGAAGGGCAGCGGCCGCGGCATAGAGGCGCTTGTTCGCCCACGCATTGTAGCGCGCGAACATCCTGAAATGTGATTGCATCCCCTGCCCCGCGCTCTTGCGAATTCAATCCTGACGACCGAATGTTTTCCCCGGCCACAATAGCACGGACGCCATGCTGCTCTACGAACTCTGCGGACGCGATCCGCTTCAGGTCTTCAGCCCGCATTGCTGGAAAGCGCGGATGGCGCTGGCGCACAAGGGCCTTGCCTTCGAAGTGCGGCCGACGCCGTTCACCAAGATCCCCGAGGTTGCCGGCGGCTTCTCCAAGACGGTTCCGGTGCTCGACGACAACGGCACGCTGGTGCGCGATTCCTTCGAGATCGCGCTCTACCTGGAGCGCACCTATGCGGACCGGCCGTCGCTCTTCGGCGGCCCCGGCGGCGAGGCGATGGCGCGCTTCGTCGAACGCTGGTGCCAGTTCAATGTGCAGGGCGCGCTGCTCCGCCTCATCGTCGCGGACATCCATGCAGCGCTCGATGCGCCGGACCAGGCGTATTTCCGCGCGGATCGCGAAAAGCGGCTCGGAGAGACGCTGGAGGCGGTGCAGGCCGGCCGCGAGGAGCGGCTCGGAGCATTCCGCGAGGCGCTCCGGCCGCTGCGCGAGATGTTCGCCTTCCAGCCCTTCATCGGAGGCGCGAGCCCGCTGTTCCCCGATTATGTCGTGTTCGGCGCCCTGCAATGGGCGCGCGTGGCGAGTCCGCTGAAAGAGCTGGCCGACGACGATCCCGTGTCCGCGTGGTTCAACCGCTGTCTGGCGCTTTACGACGGGATGGGACTGAAGACGAAAGCCGCCGCCTGAGAGCCGAATGAAAAAGGCCGCGGATCGCTCCGCGGCCTTTGTGCATTGGACGAAGACTCTCTCGCAGCGATCAGGCGAGGTCGAAGCGGTCGGCGTTCATCACCTTGGTCCAGGCCGCCACGAAGTCCTTCACGAACTTCTCTTTCGCATCGGCGGAGGCGTAGACTTCCGCGAAGGCGCGCAACTGCGAGTGCGACCCGAAGATCAGATCGACGGCGGTGGCCGTCCACCTGGCCGCCTTGGTTTTCCGGTCGCGACCTTCGAACACGCCGTCGGCGCCGGCAGCGTGCCACTCCGTGCGCATGTCGAGCAGGTTGACGAAGAAGTCGTTGCTCAGGGTCCCTACCCGGTTCGTGAACACGCCATGTTTGGAGCCGCCGGCGTTGACGCCGAGCACACGCAGCCCGCCGAGCAGAACCGTCATCTCCGGTCCCGTCAATGTCAGCAGCTGCGCCCGGTCCACCAAAGCCTCCTCGGGCTTCATGAACTGCGGCCTGCCGCTGACATAGTTGCGGAACCCGTCGGCGCGCGGTTCGAGCGGAGCGAAGGACTGCACGTCAGTCTGTTCCTGCGATGCGTCCATGCGCCCCGGGGTGAACGGCGCCTGCACGGCGATTCCGGCATCCTTCGCGGCCTTCTCGACAGCGGCGGAGCCGGCGAGGACGATCAGGTCGGCGAGCGAGATTTTCTTGCCGCCGGCGCTGAACGCCTTCTGGACTTCTTCGAGTTTCGACAGGACCTTGGCGAGCTCGGCCGGCTGGTTGACTTCCCAGTCCTTCTGCGGCGCGAGACGGATGCGGGCGCCGTTGGCGCCGCCACGCTTGTCGGAACGCCGGAAGGTCGAAGCCGATGCCCAGGCGGTCGAGACGAGCTGCGACACCGTGAGCCCCGAGGCGAGAATCTTCGCCTTCAGATCGGCGATGTCCTGCTCGCCGATTGCGGCGTGATCGGCCGCCGGGATCGGGTCCTGCCAGATCAGCTCTTCCTTCGGCACCAGCGGCCCGAGATAGCGGACGACCGGACCCATGTCGCGGTGCGTGAGCTTGAACCAGGCGCGCGCAAACGCGTCCGCGAACTGATCCGGGTTCTCATGGAAGCGCCGGGAGATCTTCTCGTAGGCCGGGTCGAAGCGCAGCGCGAGGTCCGTCGTCAGCATCGTCGGCAGCTTTCTCTTCGATGCGTCATGCGCATCGGGAATGCTGGCTTCGGCGTTCTTTGCCACCCACTGCTTCGCACCGGCCGGGCTCGTAGTGAGCTCCCATTCGAACTTAAACAGGTTGTCGAAGAAGTGGTTGCTCCATTTCGTCGGCGTCTGTGTCCAGGTCACCTCCGGCCCGCCGGTGATGGCGTCACCGCCGAAGCCGGTGCCGTGCTTGCTCTTCCACCCGAGCCCCTGATCCTCGATCGCGCCGCTCTCCGGCCCCGGCCCGACCAGCGAGGGATCGCCCGCGCCGTGGGTCTTGCCGAAGCTGTGGCCGCCGGCGATCAGCGCCACCGTCTCCTCGTCGTTCATCGCCATCCGGAAGAAGGTCTCGCGGATGTCCCTGGCCGAGGCGACCGGGTCCGGATTCCCGTTCGGTCCCTCCGGGTTCACATAGATCAGGCCCATCTGCACCGCCCCAAGCGGCTCCGAAAGCTGGCGTTCGCCGCTATAGCGCTCGTCGCCCAGCCAGGTGCCCTCCGGACCCCAGTAGAGCTCCTCCGGCTCCCAGACGTCGGCGCGCCCGCCCGCGAACCCGAACGTCTTGAAGCCCATCGATTCCAGCGCGACGTTGCCGGCCAGGACCATCAGGTCGGCCCACGAGATCTTGCGGCCGTATTTCTGCTTGATCGGCCAGAGCAGCCGGCGCGCCTTGTCGAGGTTGGCGTTGTCCGGCCATGAGTTGAGGGGCGCGAAGCGCTGTTGGCCGGCGCCGGCGCCGCCACGGCCGTCGGTGATGCGATACGTCCCCGCGCTGTGCCACGCCATGCGGATCAGCAGGCCGCCGTAATGACCGAAGTCGGCCGGCCACCATTCCTGCGAATCCGTCATCAGGGCCCGCAGGTCGGCGATCACGGCATCGAGGTCGAGGCTCTCGAATTCCCTCGCGTAGTCGAACGCCTCGCCCATCGGATCGGACAGGCTGGAGTTCCGATGCAGCATCTCGATGCTCAGCGCGTCCGGCCACCAGTCCCGGTTCGCGTGTCCGCGCTTGCCGCCGGCGACCGGGCACTTGCCCGCGCTCTTGTCGTCAGTTTTTGCGTCCATTTTTCTTCCGATCCCGTCCTGGGTTTCGTCGAGGATTGTTCCGCGTCGGGCTAGCGAGCAGGCGTATCCGCGCCGGTTGCGCCAAATGCGGTTGCAATGGCCGCGACTCGGGAATTCCCGTCGTCGAGCGCACGTGCGACCGACGAGTTGGTCAGGGTCGGGCGGTCCGCCATGGCATCGCCTCCTGTTTGGAATTCTTCCAGACTAGGTTTATCCGCCCTCCTGCATCCCAATCAAGGACGAATTCCAGACTGCGACATTTGAGAATTGTTCTCGGCAGGCGTCGGCCGCCGCGTTGCCTTCAACTGGCGCCGGATTATTGTTGCCGGTAATCCGCGGGGATATGGGGGCGATGACAATGTTGAAAAAACTGATGCTGGCCTTGCTGCTCGCCGGCGGCCTGACGAATGCGGCGGCGGCGGTTGATCTCGGCGGGGCTTACGAGGTCCGTGGCACCAATCCGAACGGCTCGAAGTACAGCGGCACTGCCGAGATCGTGGTCACCAGCGAGAACACTTGCCGCATCACCTGGAATGTCGGCGCCGAGTCCGCCGGGATCTGCATGCGGAACGGCGTCGCCTTCGCGGCAGGCTATGCCCTCAACGAAAAGGTCGGGCTGATCATCTACGAAATCCGTGACGACGGCACTTTGGACGGCCTCTGGACGATCGCCGACCAGCCAGGCGTTGGCACGGAGCTGCTCATCCCGCAATAATGATCCCCTCCCGCGAGGGGAGAGGATCAACGACGCAATGGCATCGGCCGGCGATCAGCGCGGGCCGATCTCCGTCCCGTCCACGATCACGATCTCGGTCGGGGCGCCGGAGATGCCAAAATCGTTGTCGTTGATCAGGAAGAGCTTTCCGTCGGCGGTGAGCGATACGCCCTCTATCTTGGCCGGGTAACGCGTGGCGGCGCTTTCGAGCGACGAGGCGACCAGGCGCTCCGTCTTCGGCACCGCCACGATACCGCTCGCCCCGAGGTCGGTCTGTTCCAGACTCGGGCTGGTGGCCTCGTCGTCCCACTTGCTGCCGAGAATATCGGTCGCGCCGTCGAGCGAGATTTCGAAGAGCTTGGCGATCTGGTCGGTGCGTTCGTCGACCAGAAAGTGCTCGTGGCCGAGCGCCGTCATCTCGCTGATGCGGAGCGATGAGGGCTTTTCCGCATCCGTCGCGCCGAGTGCGGCGAACTTGTTCCAGTCGTCGAGCTGGTAGACGTATTCCGCTGCAGGCGTCAGCGTCGTCGCTCCGTCCGCGCCCTTGCCGATCGTGATCTTCAGGAGGCGCGTATTGATCGCGGCGCCGTAGGCCTTGGCATCGGGGTTCGCGAGCGGGTTCTGCACCAGCGCGTAGAGCGTGCTGCCATCCTCCGACATCGAGAGCGACTCGATACCGCGGTTGGAATTGCGCTTGGCGAAGAGCGCCGGCAGGCTGCCGGAGATCGGATAATCCGCTTCGGCGAAATCGGCCTCCGTGCCAGCCGGCACGAAGCGGCGGAGAATGACGCCCTCCGGCGAGACCTCGACGATCCCCGTGGCATTCTCTTCGCCGATGAAGAAGCGTCCGTCCGCGAGGCGCACCAGGCCTTCCGCGTCGATCGCGTTGACGTCCTGCGCGATAGCCTGCCCGGCGCCGTCGCGCGGCTTGTCGGTCTTCGCGACCTTCAGCGGGTTGGTGAGGCCGGTGACGGGTTTTCCGCTCGTCGTCTTCACCGGGATGGCGCTGGTTACGGTGAAGGTGTGCGCAGCCGGATCGAGCGTCACCTGGTAGATCGTGACGTTATAGGCGGGCACCGGATAGAGACGGCCCGCGCCAGCCTTGATGCCGCTGACCTCCGGGCAGGCCACTTCCGCTTTCACCGGCATCAGCCCCGTAAGATCGTCGCAGGTGAAATTCGGGCCACGATCGGAGATCGTGTAGAACGTGTTGGCCGGCCCCGCCGGATCGCGGAACGCGGCCGAGCCGATCCCCACGTCCAGGGGCATGACCGTCGCCCCCTCGAACGGCGGCTGGTAGGGCTGCAGCGCCAGCAGCTCCTGGCCGGACGCTGCCTCATAAGTCGTGATCGTCTCGGCTTGCGATGTCGCGACGGCGATGAGCGAGAAGGCGGTGGCGGCGATGATGCGCATGGGAGGCCCTCGTCTTGCGTGAACGAAAGCGCCATAGGCAGGTGGGATGACACGTTGATGAAGGCCGGAGCGCTGCGCTGCTCCGGCGTCCGAGCTTCGGCTTGTCGCGCGGCGGGCCGCCCCCTATAAGCCGCGGACCCGCAACGACATCTCGAACCGGATCATGGCAATCGAACGGACTTTCTCCATCATCAAGCCCGACGCGACGGAACGGAATCTTACCGGCAAGATCATCGACAAGTTCGAGAGCGCCGGCCTCCGGATCGTGGCGCAGCGGCGCATCCGCATGACCATGGCGCAGGCCGAAGGCTTCTACGCCGTGCACAAGGCGCGGCCGTTCTTCGGCGAGCTGGTCAATTTCATGATTTCCGGCCCGGTCGTCGTGCAGGTGCTGGAGGGCGAAAACGCCGTCGCGAAGAACCGCGAGGTGATGGGCGCGACCAATCCCAAGGACGCCGCGCCCGGCACCATCCGCAAGGAGTTCGCCCGCTCGCTCGGCGAAAACTCCGTGCACGGCTCCGACGCCCCGGAGACGGCGAAGGAGGAGATCGCCTTCTTCTTCAAGGACAGCGAAATCGTCGGCTAGAAGGCGGCCGGCTCGCGATACGGCAGCCCACCCACTGTCGTCCTGCCCGGACTCGATCCGGGCATCCACTCCGATAGAGAGCGGTCAACGCGATGGAGCGTGTTGCCGGGTCGAGCCCGGCCACGCCGACGATCCAGGCGACGTCGGAAGTTGTCAGGACAGGACGGCGAGCCGCACGCCGGAAGGAAAGAGCTTCGACGCCGCTTCGCTGTCGGCACGGCGGATCGGAGGCCGCGGCTTCGCCGGACCGGCCTCGCCTACCCCGAGGTCACCGTTCGAGACCTTGGCCATGGAGAAGCCGATCGCGCCGATCGAACGTGCGATGGTGCGCGCGATCACAGCTTCCGAGATACCCAGGTCGTTGTAGCGCTGCGCGAGCTCTTCGGACTTCGCATCGAGGTCGATCGACTCGCCGGAATTGGCGGCGAGCACGAGCCTTCCGATCTCACCGAACAGATCGCCGTGGGAACCAGACATGATCACTCTCCCTACGCCGCGGCCGGACTACGCCATGTTATCCACAGGCTGTCCACAAGCGGCGCAAGGTAAAGCTTCTAATCTGTCAATGGCTTGGCAAATATGTGACATATTTGCAACGCTTCGTGCCGAGAGCCGCGCAATCCGGCGGTTCGGGAAGCAGAAAGCCCGGCGCGTGGCCGGGCTTTCGTCGCTTGGTCCCCGATGAGGCTATTGCGGGATAGTGTCGTCGATGCCCTTCACGTACCAGTTGGTGCCGAGCAGGTCTCCATCGGGGATGACCTTTCCGTCTTCGGCGGCCAGCGATCCGTCCTGCTTGGTGATCGGGCCGGTGAAGGGGCTCCAGCCGCCCTTGATCTTCTCGATCGTGGCCTCCGCCATCGCCTTCACGTCATCCGGCATGTTGGTGAGCGGCGCCACCTCGACGAGGTTCTCCTTGAAGCCTTCCCAGGCCTGCTGCGACTTCCAGGTGCCGTCGAGCACCGCTTGGGCGCGCTCGATGTAGTACGGCCCCCAATTGTCGATGAGCGAGCCGAGATGCGCCGTCGGTCCGAAGCTCGACATGTCCGCCGACTGGCCGAAGGCGTGGATGCCGGCCTTCTCGGCCGCCTGCATGGCTGCGGGCGAGTCGGTGTGCTGGACAAGGATGTCGGCGCCCTGGTTGATCAGCACGTTGGCGGCGTCGCCTTCCTTGCCCGGATCGAACCATGAGTTCACCCAGACGATCTTGACCTTGAAGTCCGGATTGACCGACTGCGCGCCAAGCATGAAGGCGTCGATGCCCATGATCACTTCCGGGATCGGGAACGACACGATGTAGCCGGCGAGGCCCTTCTTCGAGATCTTCGCGGCGATCTGGCCCATCACGTAGCGGCCCTCGTACCAGCGCATGTTGTAGGTCGAGACGTTGTCGGCGACCATGAAGCCGGTGGCGTGCTCGAACTTCACGTCGGGGAAATCCTTGGCGACGGCGATCGTCGCCGGTCCGAGGCCGAACGAGGTCGTGAAGATCAGCTTGCAGCCCTTTTGCGCCAGCTCGCGGATCGGGCGCTCGGAATCCTCTTCCTTGACGTTCTCGATGTAGGTGGAGGCGTCGACCTTGTCGCCGAGCGCCTTGGCGAGGTCCTGCCGGCCGATGTCGTGCTGCTGGCTGTAGCCGCCGTCATTGTGCGGGCCAATATAGACGAAGCAGACCTTGAGCGGGTCGGCGGAGGCGCTGCCCGCCATGAGCGCCAGTGCGGCCGCCAATCCGGCGACGGCGATGAATTTCTGCATGAAGATCTCCCTGTTCCTGAACTAACCCCTGCCGCAGCAAGAACCGCGCCGGCAATGTCTCCGCGCGGGACTCCCTCCCCCTACCTGTCGGGCACGAACGCTTGCCCGAGACAGGCCGGGGTATTGACGCGCATCAGCATACGATTGCGCGAGATCACCACCAAGACCACCACGGTCGTCAAATATGGCAAAGCTGCGAGAAACTGTGGGGGAATGGCGATTCCGTGCCCCTGTGCGCTGAGCTGCAGGATGCTGATCGCCCCGAAGAGCACCGCGCCGACCGCCACGCGGAACGGCAGCCACGTGCCGAACACCACCAGCGCCAGCGCGATCCAGCCGCGCCCGGCGGTCATGTTCGGCACCCATTGCGGCGTGTAGACGATGGAGAGGTACCCACCCGCGAGCCCGGCGCAGCCGCCACCGAAGAGCACTGCGAGGAAGCGGGTGCGCACGACGTTGTAGCCGAGCGCATGGGCGGAGGTGTGGTTGTCGCCGGTGGCGCGGACGATCAGCCCGCCGCGCGTACGGAACAGGAACCAGCCCACGCCGATCGCCAGCACGATCGAGAGATAGACCAGCGGGTCCTCGCCGAAGATGATCGGGCCGACGAACGGGATGTCGCTCAGACCGGGAATATGGATGCGCGAGAGGCCGAGCCCCGGCACGCTCACGTACTTGTCGCCGATCATGGCGGAGAACCCGAGGCCGAAGAGGGTGAGCGCCAGCCCGGAGGCAACCTGGTTCGCCACGAAGATCAGCGTGAGCAGCGCGAAGAGCGAGGCCATCGCCATCCCGGCGACGATCGCGGCAAGCAGGCCGAACGCCGGCACGCCGGTTGCGTAGCCGGCGATGAAGCCGACCGCGGCGCCGACTGCCATCATCCCCTCCACGCCGAGATTGAGGACCCCGGAGCGCTCCGCCACGAGCTCGCCGAGCGCCGCGTAGATGAGCGGCATGGCCGCCGTGATGATGGTGAGGATCAGTCCCTGGAGCTCAAGCATTCCCATGCTTCACCTCCGGGACTGTCGCCGACGCTGGCACGGGTCGGACGATCCGCATGCGGTAGAAGATGAATGTGTCGCAGGCGAGCACAAAGAAGAGCAGCAGCCCCTGGAAGACGCGCGCGATCTGGTCCGACACGCCGTAGGTGATCTGCACACCCTCGCCGCCCAGATAGGAGAGCGCCAGCACGAAGCCCGCGAGGATGATGCCGAGCGGATTGAGGCGGCCGAGGAACGCCACGATGATCGCGGTGAAGCCATAGCCTGGCGAGACGCTGATGCGGAGCTGGGCGAGCGGCCCCATCACCTCGCAGATGCCGGCGAGGCCGGCGAGCCCGCCGGAGATCATGAAGGCGAGCATGATGCCCCGGTTGCGGCTGAAGCCGGCGAAGGCGCCGGCGCGCGGCGCCTGGCCGAGCACGGCGATCTGGAAGCCGGTCAGCGTATGGCGCAGCACCAGCCATGCGGCGACGGCGATAACGAGCGCGAAGACGATGCTGATCGTGACGTGCTGGCCGGCGATCACCGGCAGGAGCTGACCGTCGCCGAACGGGCGGCTGTTCGGAAAATTGTGGCCGTTAGGATCGCGCCACGGCCCGCGCGCCAGCCAGTCGAGCAGGAAGCCGGCGACATAGACCAGCATCAGGCTCGTCAGGATCTCGTTGGTGCCGAAGCGGATTTTCAGGAGCGCCGGAATCGAGGCCCACAGCATGCCGCCGAGGATGCCCATCAGCAGCATCAGGACGATGACGATCGGCCCATGCCAGTCGGGGAAGAAGATCGGCAGGATCGAGCCGGCGATCGCACCGAGCGCGATCTGCCCCTCGGCGCCGATGTTCCAGACATTCGAGAGGTAGCAGAGCGCCAGGCCGACCGCGATCATGATGAGCGGCGTCATCTTCACGACGAGGTCCTGGATCGACCACCAGGCGGTGAGCTTCTCGATGAAATAGACGTAGAGCGCACCGAACGGATCGATGCCGTAGAGGGTGAAGATGACAAAGCCGGCGACGACGGTCAGCGCCACGGCGAGGAGCGGCGAAAGCGCCATCATCGCCCGCGAGGGCTCCGGGCGGCGGACGAGTTCAAGGCGCATGATGCGCCTCCGCGGGTGAAGCACCGTCGTGACCATGATGCACGCCGCCCATCAGCAGCCCGATCTGGTCGGCCGTCATCGTCTCCGCCGGGAAGGCCGGCGAGAGCCTTCCGTCGGAAAGGACTGCAATGCGGTCGGCGATCTCGAAGATCTCGTCGAGATCCTGGCTGATCATCAGCACCGCCGCGCCGCCACGTGCGAGGTCAACCAGCGCCTGACGGATCGTGTGCGCCGCGCCGGCGTCGACGCCCCAGGTCGGCTGGCTCACGACGAGGATGCCGGGTGTGCGGTCGATCTCGCGCCCCATGATGAACTTCTGCAGGTTGCCGCCGGAGAGCGCGCTGGCCTTCGGGTCGGCCCCGGAGCGGCGTACGTCGAAGCGCTCCCCTACCCGCTCCTCCACCGCGCGCGCCGCGCCACGGTCGATGATGTAGCCGCCGGAGATATCCTCACCGGTGCCGTGGCGCGTCAGCACGACATTCTCGGAGAGGCGCAGCCCCGGAACCGCGCCGTGGCCGATGCGCTCCTCCGGCACGAAGGCGGCGCCCATCCGCCGCCGGTCGTTCACCCCGCGACGGCCGACGGGCTGGCCGTCGATCGCAATCATCCCCTCCTTCGCCACCAGCCGCTCGCCGGAGATCGCGTCGAAGAATTCCTGCTGCCCGTTGCCCGCCACCCCGGCGATCCCGACCACCTCGCCGGCGTTGACGCTGAGCTCGATCGCGGCGAGCGCGGTGGCGAACGGGTTGTCGGCGGGAAGCGAAAGCGCCTTCAGCACCAGACGCGGCTTCTGCGCCGTCTCCGGCCGGCTCGGGCGCTCGATGCCCGCGACCTCCGACCCGACCATCATGCGGGCAAGGCTCTTGGCGCTCTCCTGCTTCGGGTCGGCGGTGCCGACCAGCTTGCCGCGGCGGAGAATTGTCGCGCGGCCGGCAAGAGCCAGGACTTCCGACAGCCGGTGGGTGATGTAGAGGATCGCGACGCCCTCGGAGGAAAGCCGGCGCAGCGTCACGAACAGCAGATCGGCCTCCTGCGGCGTCAGCACCGAGGTCGGCTCGTCCATGATGATGAGCTTCGGCTCCTGCAGCAGGCAGCGGACGATCTCCACCCGCTGCCGTTCGCCGACCGACAGGTCGGCGACGCCAGCCGCCGGATCGAGCGGCAGGCCGTATTCGCGCGAGACTTTCCGGATGGTGTCGGAGAGCTCGCGACGGCCGCGCGGCGGAAGCGCCAGCGCGATGTTCTCCGCTACCGTCAGCGCCTCGAACAGCGAGAAATGCTGGAACACCATGCCGATGCCGAGCTTCCGCGCCTCCGCCGGGCTGCCGATCGTCACCGGCGCGCCATTCCAGAGGATGCGCCCCTCGTCGGCCTGCAACGCCCCATAGAGCATCTTGACCAGCGTCGATTTGCCGGCGCCGTTCTCGCCGAGCAGCGCGTGCACCTCGCCGTGGCGGATATCGAGGCTGATGTGATCGCACGCCGTGAGCGGCCCGAAACGCTTGGTGAGCCCCTCGGTCGCCAAAAGCGGCGCCGACCCGATCCCGGCCGAAAACGAGGAGTTTGCCTGATCCATGCCTGCCCTTACCCCGCCAGCAGGTTAGGCAGTGCTCACAAATCGCGCCAGCCCAAAAGAAGGGCGGCCTGTGGACGGAGGTTAGGCAGGATGCCGCCTGTTCAAACTGTAAACGAGAGCAGGAACCCCACGACGATCGCCGGCATCAGGAGCGGCAGTGTGACCTGCCGGAAGGTCGCGAAGGGCGTCGCGTAGAGATCCTATCCGCGGCGTCGGCATGGCGAGCTATCTCGGCATGAAGCTCGGCCAGACGGTTCTAGGAAACCCCGAAGGCAGGACCCTTCGACGCCCTGCCCTTCCCGACCCGCGTATACTATTCTGGCAATCCCTAGTTCCTGCCGGCCGCGATCAGCTACTACCGACTGATGGACCGGGTGACTTGAGAAAGCGATCTCGCAGCTCTACGGCACCAGCACCGTCGCTCCTGTCGTCTCACGCCCCTCCAGCGCGCGGTGCGCGTCGGCGGCCCTGGCGAGCGGGAACCGCTCCGAGACGAAGGGCTTGATCTTGCCGGCCGCGTACATCTCCAGCAGCTCGGCCACATTGGCCTGGTGGCGCTTGGGGTTTTTGGCCACCCAGCCGCCCCAGAAGACGCCGACGATATC
>JBBQVL010000075.1:0-21209 GCA_038211615.1 Hyphomicrobiales bacterium | reverse complement strand
CCGAGCGCTAGCGCGGGTTCGGTTGAAATGTCGCTGAGTGCGTTCATCGTGTCGTCCTCAGCGGCGGGTTGCGGCGATCTCGTCGGCATAGCGCCATTCTAAGACCGACTTCACCAGAAGAGTCACGAGGGCAAGAAGCGCCAGCAGCGCCGCAAGCGCGAACGCCGCGCCCTGCGCATATTCATTGTAAAGAATTTCGACCTGCAGCGGCATGGTGTTCGTCTGTCCGCGAATCTTGCCGGACACTACCGACACCGCGCCGAACTCGCCCATGGCGCGCGCGTTGCAGAGAAGCACACCGTAGAGGAGCGCCCATTTCACGTTCGGAAGCGTGATGCGGCGGAAGACCTGCCAGCCGGTCGCGCCGAGCGACAGGGCCGCCTCTTCGTCGCGGTTTCCCTGCGCCTGCATGGTCGGGATCAGCTCGCGCGCGATGAACGGGAAGGTGACGAAGATCGTCGCGAGCACGATGCCCGGCACCGCGAAGATGATGTGGATGTCGTGCGCCTGCAGCCACGGTCCGAAATAGCCCTGTGCCCCGAAGAGCAGCACGTAGATCAGCCCCGAGGTCACCGGCGAGACGGAGAAGGGCAGATCGATCAGCGTGGTGAGCAGGCTCTTGCCCTTGAACTCGAATTTGGCAATCGCCCATGAGGCGGCAAGCCCGAAGACGAGGTTGGCCGGCACCGAGATCGCCGCCACGATGAGGGTAAGCCTGATCGCGGCGATCGCGTCACGGTCCGTGATCCCGGCGATAAAGCTGCCGATGCCGGCCTTGAACGCCTCGAAGAAGACGATGGCGAGCGGCATGAACAGGAAGGACACGAGGAAGGTCACCGCAACGAGGATCAGAATCGCGCGCACCAATGGCGATTCGGTGCTCGCGGCGCGGAAGCGATGCGGATGCCGCCGCACGGAAAGGGCGGGCGCGGCCTCAGTCATGCGACAGGCTCTTCCGCGTCCACGCCTGCAGCAGATTGATGAGGAGCAGCAGGACGAAGGAGATCGCGAGCATCAGCGTCGCGAGCGCGGTGGCGCCGGCATAGTTGTACTCGGTCAGGCGGATCACGATCAGCAGCGGCGCGATCTCCGAGACATAGGGAATGTTGCCGGCGATGAAGATGACCGACCCGTATTCGCCGACCGCGCGGGCGAGCGCCAGCGCGAAGCCGGTCAGCAGCGAGGGCAGGAGGACCGGGAAGACGACGCGCCAGAACGCCTGGCCGCGCGAGGCGCCGAGCGTGGCGGCCGCCTCCTCCGCCTCCTTGCTCAAATCCTCGAGCACCGGCTGCACGGTGCGCACCACGAACGGCAGGCCGATGAAGACGAGCGCGATGAAGATGCCCTTCGGCGTATAGGCGATCTTCAGGCCAAGCGGCTCGATCAGATGGCCGATCCAGCCGTTCTGCGAATAGAGGGCGGTCAGGGCGATGCCGGCCACCGCCGTCGGCAGCGCGAAGGGCAGGTCGACGATCGCATCGAGCACCCGGCGGCCGGGAAACTCGTAGCGCACCAGCACCCAGGCGACGATGAAGCCGAACACCGCATTCACCGACGCCGCGAGAACCGAGATCCCGAACGAGACGCGCAGCGCCGAAAGCGTGCGGGCATCCATCGCGATCTTCCAGAACTCCGCCCAGCCGAGCGTCGACGTCTTGAGGACGAGGCCGGCGAGCGGGATGAGGACGATGAGCCCGAGATACGTCAGCGTGAAGCCGAGCGCCAACCCGAAACCCGGGATGACGCTCGGCTTCTTGAAGACGTGGCTCGGCGCGTTCGGGACGTATCCCCAGGCGACGGGCGGCATCCGGATCCTTTACTGCGTCGGCTGATATATCTGGTCGAACACTCCGCCGTCGCCGAAGAACTTCGGTCCGGCCTTGGCCCATCCGCCGAACAGCGGATCGTCAATCGTTACCAGAGCGAGCTTCGGAAAGCGCTCCAATTCCTTCGGATCGACGACGTCGGGCTTCGACGGCCGGTAGTAGCTTTTGGCGATGAGGTTCTGCGCTGCGTCGCTGTAGAGATATTCGAGATAGGCCTCGGCGACCGCGCGCGTCCCCTTCCTGTCGACATTCGCATCGACCAGCGCGACGGGCGGCTCCGCCTTGATCGAGGTCGGCGGCACGACGATATCGAACTTGTCCGGACCGAGCTGGTTCACGGCGAGGAAGGCCTCGTTCTCCCAGGCGAGCAGCACGTCACCGATGCCGCGCTCGGCAAAGGTCGTGGTGGAACCGCGGGCGCCGGAATCGAGCACCGGGACATTCCTGTAGAGCGCCTTCACGAACTCGACGCTCCTTGCGTCGTCGCCGCCGTCCTGCGCGCTGGCGTAGTTCCACGCCGCGAGGAAATTCCAGCGGGCGCCTCCCGACGTCTTCGGGTTCGGCGTGATGACCTGGATGCCGTCCCTCACGAGGTCGCTCCAGTCCTGGATGCCCTTCGGATTGCCCTTGCGGACAAGAAACACGATCGTGGAGGTATAGGGCGTCGAATTATCCGGAAGACGCGACTTCCAGTCCTTCGCGATGAGGCCCTTGCCGGCGATCTTGTCGATGTCGTCCTCGAGCGCCAGCGTGACCACATCGGCGGCAAGGCCGTCGATCACGGCGCGCGCCTGGGCGCCGGAGCCGCCATGCGACTGCTGGATGGTGACGGTGTCGCCGGTCTTGTCCTTCCAGTACGCCGCGAAGGCCGCGTCATAGGCTTTGTAGAGTTCGCGAGTGGGATCGTAGGAAACGTTCAAAAGCGAGATCTCGGCTGCGGCCGCCGACCCGGCCATCGCGAAGGCGAGGAAACCGGCGGCGGCGAGGGTTCGGAAGAAGCTGCGTTTCACGACGGGACCCCCCGGCTGTTGAAAGTCCGGATAATCTCTACTCATTCAATAGGATTTAAAAGGCCCATCGCTTCGCTTCTTGCGCGGGTTTCGTAGAAACAATTTTCCGAAAAAAGCGATGCCGCAGCGCTCAGATTGCGTCCGCCAGCTCCAGAGTCGGCAAGGCAAGGGACTGCGCAGAGGCCAGACCGTCCTCGGCAAGCGCCGCGGCAAGCGTCGTGGTCTCCATGCGCGCCAGCGTCGCGGCGTAGGTCTCGGCGAAGAGCCGGCGGACGGCGCAGTGCGTCTCGTCCGGGCAATCGCGGCAGCGGCTGTAGGCGGTGCGCGAAATGCAGGTGAGCGGCGCGATGGGGCCATCGACGATGCGCAGCACCTGGCTGACGGTGATCGCCGCCGGATCGGCTATCAGCATGTAGCCGCCTGAGCGCCCGCGGCGGCTTTCGACCAGGCCGTTCGCCTTCAGCTGCAGCAGAATCTGCTCGAGGAATTTCCGCGGAATCGCGGCCTGCACGGCGATCTCGTCGGTCTGCAGGGACTCGCCGCGCCCGCGCTGGGCGAGAAGCACCAGCGCCTTGAACGCGTATTTTGCCTTTTGGGAGATCACGATGCGCGGACTTTGGGACGGACTTTTCTGCGATACGCCGATTGCTTGAGCGAATCCAGCGTCCCCCGAGCGCCCGCTTCCTCAGTCCGAGGCTGTCAGCTCGTAGAGGATGAACGACTCGAAGACGATCGAGCGCTCGCCCGCAAGGGTGACCGAAAACCCCGCCTCCGCGATCAGCGTCCCGAGCAGGCCGAGGTCGGAATCGGAGGAGAGCAGCACGTACATGCGCCCGCCGGGATTCAGCCGTTCGCGCGCCTGCATGAAAAGCTTGGCGATATCGCGGTAGCCCGGACCCGCGACCCAGGCGCGATCAGCCACGTCGCGCGGCTCGCCGGCGAAGGAGGGCGGGCTCGACAGGATCACGTCGAAGAGCGGCCGGGCGGCGACCGCCGAGAAGAGGTTGGAGCAGAGCGGAAAGACCTGGCTCGCGAGCCCGTTCAGGCGTGCGTTATCGCCGGCCGAGAGCGCCGCATTCGGGTTGATGTCGATGGCGAGGACGCGGGTGGCGCCGGCGCGCGCAGCGGCGAGCGAGAGGACGCCGGAGCCGGTTCCGATCTCGGCCACGGTCTTCCCGCGGAGATCGAGCTTGTCGATGAAGCCGGCGAAATATTCGCTGGTGAGGAAGTAGCGGGGGTGGAAGACGGTCGGGCGAACGACGAGGCGGAAGCCGGCGGCGCGAGCCTGGCGCGTGCTCTGGCGGGCAAGAATGAGGTGATAGGAGAAGAAATGGATGAATTCGCGGAGCCACCGCCGCGCCAGCCCGTAGGGCGCGCTCGGTCGGGAAAGGCCGATGCGGTCGTCCAGCCGCTTATCCACCGTACAACAGGTCTCCTGAGCCCCTCGGACGAGCGAATGCGCTGTTCTTGGCGTTGGTGGCGCGCAGATCGTCTCGCCCAGACCTAATGCTAAGCAGAAAACTTGCGTTCCCGCAAAAAAAGCCGCGCATGGGGCGGTGAGTGCCAATCCTGCGCCCGCCATGCTAAGCGGGCCGTTTCCTCGAGACCAATCGCGGACAGGACCCAGGTGCAGCGGCTGCGACCAGCGGAAAGCCCCGTCGACCATTCCGGGTTGAAGGCCGAACTCACGGCCATCGCTGTGGCGCGGGGCGCCGACTCGCCGGCAGCCCGCAAGGCGGTGCTCGACCTCCTGAAGGAAGTGCTGGCGAACGGACGCGGCCTTATCCGCCAGCGGCTGGAGCAGGACGGCCAGGGGGAGCGCTGCGCCGAGCGGCTGGCGGCGCTCGCAGACACGATCATCGAGGCGCTGTTCGACTTCGCGACAGTGCATGTGTTTCCGGCGAACAACCCATCCGCCGCCGAGCGGCTTTCGCTGGTCGCCGTCGGCGGCTACGGGCGCGGCACGCTCGCGCCGCATTCCGACATCGACCTCCTCTTCCTCTTTCCCTGGAAGCAGACCGCCTGGTCGGAGAGCATCACCGAATACATCCTCTACATGCTCTGGGATCTCAGGCTGAAGGTCGGGCACGCGACGCGCACGGTGAACGAGTCGATGAAGGCGGCGCGCGACGACATGACGGTGCGCACCGCGCTCCTCGAAGCGCGGCCCATCGCCGGCGACACCGCCCTCTTCGGCGAGCTGGAGACGCGCTTCCGCAACGAGATCGTCGCCGGCACGGCGCGCGACTTCATCGCCGCCAAGCTCGCCGAGCGCGACGCCCGCCTCGCGCGCGTCGGCCAGTCCCGCTACATCGTCGAGCCGAACGTGAAGGAGGGAAAGGGCGGCCAGCGCGACCTGCAGACGCTCTTCTGGATCGCCAAGTATTTCTACCGCGTCGCCACCAACGAGGCGCTGGTCGATGCCGGGCTGCTGTCGCGGCAGGAATATTCCCTGTTCCTGCGCTGCTCGGATTTCCTCTGGGCGGTGCGCTGCCACATGCACTTCATCGCCGACCGCGCCGAGGAGCGGCTGTCCTTCGACCTGCAGCCGGAGCTGGCGCGTCGCCTCGGCTACCAGAAGCATCCGGGGCTGCATGCGGCCGAGCGCTTCATGAAGCACTATTTCCTCGTCGCCAAGGACGTCGGCGACCTGACCCGCATCGTCTGCGCGCAGCTCGAGGAGCGCGAGGCGAAGAACGCGCCGCGGCTGAACCGCCTGTTCCGCGGCATCCGTTCGCGGCGGCGCGTATTGAAAGGCTCGACAGATTTCGTCATCGAGCACGGGCGCATCGCCGTCGCGTCCGACGACGTGTTCGAGCGCGACCCGGTCAACCTCATCCGCATCTTCCGCGAGGCGGGGCGGAACGACATCCCGTTCCATCCTGATGCACTGCGGCTGATCTCGAAGTCGCTGCGCCGCATCGACCGCAAGCTGCAGCAGGACCCGGAGGCGAACCGGCTGTTCCTGGAAATCCTCTGCGAGCCGGACGACGCGGAGGCGGTGCTGCGGCAGATGAACGAGGCCGGCGTGCTTGGCCGCTTCATCCCCGATTTCGGCAAGATCGTCGCGATGATGCAGTTCAACATGTACCACCATTATACGGTGGACGAGCACCTCCTCAGGGCCATCGGGATGCTCTCGGGCATCCGCACCGGGCGCTTCGCCGAGGATCATCCGCTGTCGGGAAGGATCCTGCCGTCGCTGAAGGACCTGACGGTGCTGATCGTCGCCCTCTTCCTGCACGACATCGCCAAGGGGCGGGCGGAGGACCATTCGATCGCCGGCGCCAAGGTGGCGCGCAAGCTCTGCCCGCGCCTCGGGCTCAATCCGAACCAGACGGAGCTCGTCGCCTGGCTGGTCGAGCAGCATCTCACCATGTCGAAGATCGCCCAGTCGCGCGACCTCTCCGACCGGCGCACCATCATGGACTTCGCGCACATCGTGCAGACGACGGAGCGGCTGAAGCTGCTCCTGATCCTCACCGTCTGCGACATCCGCGCCGTGGGTCCCGGCGTCTGGAACGGCTGGAAGGGCCAGCTGCTGCGCTCGCTCTACTTCGAGACCGAGCCGATGCTGACCGGCGGCTTCTCCGCCGCTTCACACCGGCAGCGGCTGGCGGAGACGCGCGCCGCGCTTTCCGCGCGGCTCGCCGAATGGCCTGCGGAAGAGCGCGAGCGCGTCCTCGACCTCCACTACCCGGCCTACTGGCTGCGCGTCGACGAGGAGCGGCAGGTCCGCCACGCCGAGTTCGTCCGCCGGTCCGACGCGCAAGGGCTGAAGCTCGCCTTCGAGATACGGCCGATGAGCTTCGAGGCGGCGACCGAGCTGACCGTCCTCGCGCCGGATCATCCGCGGCTTCTTTCCGTCATCGCCGGCGCCTGCGCCGCCTGCGACGCCAACATCGTCGATGCGCAGATCTTCACCACGGCCGACGGCCGGGCGCTCGATACGGTCGTCGTCAGCCGCGCCTTCGACAAGGACGAGGACGAGACGCGGCGCGGCAAGCGCATCGCCGCGCTGATCGAGCAGGCGCTGGAAGGCCGCATCCGGCTCGACAAGGCGCTGGTCGGCAAGCGGCAGAAGAGCAGCCGCCGCGAGGCCTTCCGGATCGAGCCGCAGGTGACGCTCGACAACGAGCTCTCCGACCGCTTCACCGTCATCGAGGTGGAGTGCCTCGACCGGCACGGCCTGCTCTACGACCTCACCCACACCATCTCGGGGCTGAGCCTCGACATCACCTCGGCGCACATCGCGACCTTCGGCGAGCGGGTGGTCGACACCTTCTACGTGACCGATCTCGTCGGTCACAAGCTCACCTCGAAGCCGCGGCAGAACCGCATCCGCCGCGAGCTGCTGGAGGCGATCGGGCTGGTGGCCGCTGATTCGGCGGTGCAGGAGATAACGATCTCCTGACCTTCCCACTTCTGCTTTTGTCATCCCGGATGGCGCGGAACGCGGCAGTCCGGGACCCATAAGCGCAGTCGGTTTAGAGAAATGCACGCGGCTGCGCTGCTTCTGCCCGCTTCGGAGCCTATGGGTCCCGGTGTTGCCGCTGCGCGTCAAACCGGGATGACAAATGGAGAGGAAAGGCTGCTCCCGGGGCTGCTTAAGCCCGCGTTGAGCCTTTGACGGTTAAGGTTCGCCGAATGGCTGTGCTGCCATTTGGCATAGTTTATGGCGACCCCCAGACGAGTCAGTCGACAAGCGCCGCAGCAAAGACGCGCCGAAGGCCTGTCCTCCGGCGGCTTTCTGCTGGCTGCGCTGCTGACCTGCGCCTTCGGCGTGGGGGCGGTCGTGGCGGGATATTTCTGGATGAAATCGTCGCCGCAATCCGCCGACGCGGTACTCGCGGCGACCGGAAAAAGCGGGCCGACTATTGCCCCGCCGACGGTCGACAACGGCAGCTGGACCGATGAAGACATCAAGGGCTGCAGCGACGCCGCTGCCGCCGCGGCCGAGGTCGCGAAGAAGCGTCGGCTGGCCGCCGTCAGCGGCGACCGGGTGGGCCTCGGCGGACCCGATGCCGATCTGGTGCAGCGCTCGACCTACCTTCTTTGCGGCTCGACCCGCAAGCCGCTGCACCTCTGCCAGAACTACTGGCGCGACTGGTACATGGGCGCGATCAGGGAACACGCAAAGGATTTCAACAAGATCACGACTTCCGCCTACTGGACCAAGGTCAGCGTCGCGGACCGCGCCAGGAAAGCGGCGGCCGGCGCGAACGGCCAGCAATGGCAGGCGGTCTCCGACGACCTCGACCAGACGACGCGCGAAGTCGGCAAGATGCACGATGGCATCACCGCCGCGTTCCGCTCGCTGATCACCGACGGGATCATCGATCCGGGCGATTTCGGGAACGTACTCGGCTTCGGCATACCACCCGACGTCGGCGCAATGATCGGCGACGCCCGCGCCGAGCGCCATCTCTGCGGTTGACGCTTCTCATTTCCGCGACGCGGGATTAGGCAGGCATGCGCGCGCCGGTCGAATCGGCGCGCGGAACATGGCCGGCCCGGCGGGCCGGCTCGAGGCCGGGACGGCAGGAAGCGCAGCGGGAATGAGCCTCGTCCGGCAGTTCGTCAGCGTCGGCGGGGGCACGCTCGGCAGCCGCGTCTTCGGCTTCGTCCGCGAGACGCTGATGGCGGCGGCGCTCGGTGCGGGTCCGGCCGCCGACGCCTTCTACGCCGCCTTCCGTTTCCCCAACCTCTTCCGGCGGCTGTTCGCCGAAGGCGCCTTCAACGCGGCTTTCGTGCCGCTCTTCGCCCGTGAGCTTGAAGGCGAAGGCCCGGAGGCGGCGCAGAAGCTCGCCGACGAGGTGCTGTCGGTGCTGGTGCTGGTGCTCGGGACCCTGACCGGGCTGGTGCTCATCGCGACGCCGTTCATCGTGGCGCTGATCGCTCCCGGCTTCCTGAAGGACACGGGAAAGTTCGAGCTGACGGTCGAGCTCTTCCGGGTGATGTTCCCGTATCTCATCTGCATGTCGCTGACGGCGATGGCGAGCGGCATGCTGAACGCGCATCGGCGCTTCGTCGCCGCCGCCGTCGCGCCGATCCTCCTCAATGCCGCGCTGATCGGGGCGCTCGCGATCGGCATATGGACCGGCGCAGAGGGAGCGACGGTGGCGCGGCTTCTTTCGTGGGCGGTGCTGGTGGGCGGCGCGGCGCAGCTCGTGATGGTCGTCATCGCCGCGCGCATGATCGGGGTGCGCACGCGCCTCAGGCGGCCGCGCATCACGCCGGGGGTCAGGAAGCTCCTGTGGCTCGCGGCCCCGGTCGCCGTCTCCGGCGGCATAACCCAGATCAACCTCTTCGTCGGGCAGATCATCGCCTCGGCGAAGCCCGGCGCCATCGCCATCCTGCAGTACGCCGACCGGCTCTACCAACTGCCGCTCGGCGTCGTCGGCGTGGCGATCGGCGTGGTGCTGCTGCCGGAGCTGTCGCGGGCGCTGAAGGCCGGAAACCTGCGCGAGGCCGAGCATAACCAGAACCGGGCGCTGGAGTTCGCCCTGTTCCTCACGATCCCGGCGGCGATCGCGCTGGCGCTCATCTCCGAGGAGCTCATCCGGGTGCTCTACGAGCACGGGGCTTTCTCGCCGCAGACGACGACATCGACGGCCCGCGCGCTCGCGGTCTACGGCCTCGGCCTCCCGGCCTTCGTGATGATCCGCGTCTTCGCGCCGGGCTATTTCGCGCGCGAGGACACCCGCACGCCGATGATCTTCGCCGGTATCTCAGCGGCCGTGAACGTCGCCTGCGCCATCACGCTCTTCCCGGTTCTCGCGGAGGCCGGCATCGCCGGCGCGGAGGTGATCGCGGGGTGGACCAACACCGCCCTGCTCTTCACCGTGCTCATCCGGCGCGAGCTGTTCCTGGTCGACGAGCACACGCGGAGAAACGCGCCGCGCATCTTCTTCTCAGCCGCCGTCATGGGACTGGCGCTGTTCGGCGGAAAGATCATGCTCGCCGACTTCTTCCGCCCGCACGCGAATCTCTTCGGCCAGATCGGCGCACTCGCAGTGCTCGTCTGCGGCGGCGCGCTGATCTATCTCATCCTCGCGCAGGTCACGGGCGCGGTGAATGTCGGGCGGCTGCTCAGGAGCTTCCGCCGCCGGCCGCCACCGGCGGCCTGAGGCTCGCAGGTCTCCGCGACGATCGAGAAGCGATCCGCCTTCGCGAGCCACGGCCGGGCGAGTGTCCGCTTCGGCGACGAGCGCGCCGCTTGCACCGGGCAACGACTTCCGCGATAAGCGCGCCCTTCGTCCCTCGCCGGTTCATCCCGGATCGAGATTTCCCGCAAGCCTGGATTCCAAGCCATGAGCAAGTTCCCCGAACGCGTCTTCTCCGGCATGCAGCCGACTTCGGCGCTGCACCTCGGCAACTATCTCGGCGCGATGATGAACTGGATCGCGATGCAGGAGACGCATTCCTGCATCTATTGCGTGGTCGACCTGCACGCGATGACGATCTTCCAGCAGCCGAAGGACCTGACCGAGAACACCCGCGGCGTGACGGCGGCCTATGTCGCCTGCGGCCTCGATCCAAAGCGCTCGATCATCTTCAACCAGAGCCAGGTGCCGGAGCACGCGGAGCTGGCGTGGATCTTCAACTGCGTGGCGCGGCTCGGCTGGCTGAACCGCATGACGCAGTTCAAGGAGAAGGCCGGCAAGGACCGCGAGAACGCTTCCGTCGGGCTCTACGATTATCCGGTGCTGATGGCGGCCGACATCCTCGCCTACCGGGCGACGCATGTGCCGGTCGGCGAAGACCAGAAGCAGCACCTGGAACTCGCGCGCGACATCGCGCAGAAATTCAACAACGACTTTGCCGAGTCGATCGCGGCGTATGGGCACGGCGAAGATTTCTTCCCGCTGCCGGAGCCGATGATCACCGGGCCGGCGACGCGCGTGATGAGCCTCCGCGACGGAACGAAGAAGATGTCGAAGTCGGACGCCTCGGACAATTCGCGCATCAACCTGACCGACGACGCCGACACGATCGCGCAGAAAATCCGCAAGGCGAAGACCGACCCGGAAGCCCTCCCCTCGGAGACGAAGGGGCTCGCCGGGCGGCCGGAGGCGGAAAACCTCGTCGGCATCTACGCCGCGCTCGCCGGGAGTACGCGCGAGGCGGTGCTCAGAGAGCACGGAGGCGCGCAGTTCTCCACTTTCAAGCCGGCGCTCTCCGATCTTGCGGTCGCCAAGCTTGCGCCTATCGCGGCGGAGATGCGCAAGCTGCTCGCCGAGCCGGCGCACATCGACGCGGTGCTGCGCGAAGGTGCCGAGCGGGCGCGCGCCATTGCGCACCCGATCGTCAACGAGGTGAAGGACATCGTCGGGCTGCTCAGGACCTAACTGCGCACAATCAGTGCTTAGGGTTGTCCGTTCGCCTTTTTCTTAGTGCGCGAGCCAAGATATGGATACTTTGGGCCGCGCCAAGCGTGAGCGAATACTCCACAGAGACGCCTACATCTGTCCGTTGGATGAACTCGAAGGAATATTGATTCGTGTCCTCACGCATGATGTTCAATTGATAGGGTCCATCAGCGAACCACAGCTCGCAATACCCTTCCAGCTCCAGCTTCCGAAACTCATTTTCCCAGCTGTCGAGTATCCATTCAAAATCCGTCCAACCGTTGCCAGGAAATACGAAATCCTCAACCCGGAAATAGCACTCGATCATCCGGGAATCGCCAAAAGGATCAGGACGGATGACCAGTTCAAGAACCATGGTGATTCACTGGCACCGAAGACCGCGGTCCGCAATCGCTATGCCTTGCTCCCTTATGATGGTGATGGCAGCATGACCGCATGAAGCCGAGACGCGCCCTCGAAGAGGGGCACAAGCGAAAATTCCTCGTCGTCGTCGACGACACGCCGGAATGCGTCGTGGCGCTGTCGTTCGCCGCGCGCCGCGCCGCGCATACCGCCGGCGGGCTGGTGCTGCTCTTTGTCATCGAGCCGGAAGCGCCGCAGGGTTTTGCCGGAGTGGAGGACATCATGCGGGCGGAAGCGCGCGATCAGGCGCAGGCAACGCTCGCGAAATTCGCCGCCCGCGCGCGCGACGTCGCGAACCTCGATCCGGAAATGGTGATCCGCGAGGGCAAGCGCGCCGAAGAGATCCGCAACCTGATCGAGACGGACGAGGACATCGCCATCCTGGTGCTCGCCGCAGGCGAGAGCACGGAGGGCCCGGGGCCGCTGGTGGCCGCGATCGTCTCGCGCAACGCCGGGACCTTTCCGGTGCCGATCACCATCGTGCCGGGGACGCTGAGCGAGGAGCAGCTCGAGGCGATCGCGTGATTGGCTGTGCAAGCGCCTGCGCCGCTGCTTCGCGAGCGCGTTTCGCCCGGAGCGCGACAGGGTGACATTCCGCTCGCTGCTCGGCCGGCTCGGAAAAGATGCGCTCCGCCTGAGGGTGGCGGCGGAGCGGACGCTCAACCGGCCTCCGAGCGCGGCCAAGCCGCCGGTTGGGCCGGCGGCCGTGCCGCGCCCGCCACGACAGGATGACGGTCGGCCGAAGCTCTATCCCGGTCTTCCGGACAAGGCGTTGAAGGCGGCCGTCGAAACCTCGCTTGAGGGCGTTCCGCCGAGCGAGCACAGCCTGACGCGCTTCGCGATGTACGCGGCGCTCTCCGACCGGCTTGCCGCCGAGGACGGACTCCGCAAGACGTGCCTCTCGATCTCCGGCTCGCGCCGGATGGCGCTGGTGCTCGGACTGCGCACCGCGAAGATCGTCGAGGCGGCCTATCCGGCGCATTCGATGCTGGCGCTCGGCTTTGCCGACGGGGCGTTCGATTTCTGCGTATCCGACCAGGTGCTGGAGCATGTCGAAGGCAATCCCTTCGAGGCGGTGAAGGA
Organism: Hyphomicrobiales bacterium; assembly: GCA_038211615.1. Lineage (GTDB taxonomy): Bacteria > Pseudomonadota > Alphaproteobacteria > Rhizobiales > Afifellaceae > DASWJZ01. The sequence goes on along the minus strand of JBBQVL010000075.1, from coordinate 8,516 downwards.
GAGCCTTCGCGTCGTGGCGCCGGGCGGCTTCGTCGTGCACGCGACGTGCTTCCTCAATCCAGTCCACCGCGAGCCCAGCGACTTCTGGCGCTTCACGCCGGAGGCCCTGGCGCTTCTCTGCCGCAGCGCCGGCGGGACCGTCGTCGAGACGGGATCGTGGGGAAACCGCGAGGCGCTTGCCCTCACCCAGGTCGGGATCCGGATGCACAAGGTCCCGGTGGAGGCAGATCATCCCCTGCACCGGATTGCCGTCGCCAACGAGCCGGACTGGCCGATCCATACCTGGGTCATCGCGCGGAAGACCCGCTAAGTTATTGGATTGTCAGATGTTCCGGTTCCGTTTCAGGGTCGGCGGCGTTAACCATGTTTGGCGAAACAAACGGCCAACAGCGCGCAAGCCATTGATCGCATTGCTTTTTCTTGTGGCAATCGCGTGACAATCCACAGGTTATCCAAGAAAATCAAGGACATAGGCAATAAACGCCGGCGTAGCCGGCTGCACTGATTTCAGGTGCGGAGTTCGCCTCCCGTGGCGTTGCGGACGGCGCTCACGACGGCCGCGGAGACCCGGTCGATCTCCTCCTCCGTGAGGGTCCGGTCGCGCGGCTTGAGCGTCACCTCGATCGCCACGGACTTCCGCCCCTCGCCGATCGCCCCGCCGGTGAACACATCGAAGACGGCGACGGAATCGACCAGCACCTTGTCGGCGCCCCTTGCGGCGCTGACGATCCTGTCGGCTGCCACGTCGCTCGCCACCACGAAAGCGAAATCGCGCGTTACCGCCTGGAACTGCGAGACGTCGAGCGCCGGCCGGGCGGTTTTGGTGCTTTTCGGCAGCGGCACCGCGTCGAGATCGACCTCGAAGGCGACGAGCGGACCCGCAACGTCCATCATCGCGAGCACGCGCGGATGGATTTCGCCGAACAGCGCCAGCCGGTTCTTCGGCCCGAGCATCAACGCGCCGACGCGTCCGGGGTGATACCAGGCCGGGCCCTCGGCCACGGTCCGCAACCTGTCCACCGGCGCGCCGACGGCCGTGAGCACCGCGAGGGCGTCCGCCTTGGCGTCGAAGAGATCAACCGGACGGCGCGCAACCGACCAGTGGCGGGCGGCGCTCATGCCGCGGCGCAGTCCGGAGGCGGAGAGGCGCTCGTCCTCTGGCCGGTCGCCGCCATAGACCTGACCGACTTCGCAGAGCGCCAGATCCTGGAAGCCGCGCGCCATGTTGCGCCCGACCGCCGCGATCAGGTTCGGGAGGAGCGAGGGCCGCATGTCGGAAAGCTCGGTGGAGATCGGGTTGGCGAGCGCCAGCGATTCAGCGCCGCCGCCGAAGAGTTCCGCCTGCAGCTTCGGCAGGAATGACCACGTCATCGCCTCGTTCATGCCGCGCGTTGCGAGCGTGCGCGCGGCGAGGAATCGCCGCCGCTGCCCGGTCGTCACGCGCCGCGCCGTCACGGTCTCCAGCCGCGGCAGCGCCACGTGCGCCACCTTGTCGAGGCCGTAGACGCGGACGATCTCCTCCACGAGATCCGCCTCGCCGTTCATGTCCGGCCGCCAGCTCGGCACCTCGGCCACTACCTCGCCGCCCGCCCCGGCGATGACGAAGCCGAGCGCGCGCAGGATCGCGAGCTGCTCCTCCTCAGCGATGTCAACGCCGGCTAGCGTCTTCACCCGATCGAGCCGCAGCGGGATCGCGAGGCTTCTGACCGGCGCTCGGCCGGCGATCACCAGCTCCGAGGCCTCGCCGCCGCAGAGTTCCAGGATCATGCGCGTGGCGATCTCGGCGCCCGTCTCGACGAAGGCCGGATCGACGCCGCGCTCGAAGCGGTAGCGCGCGTCGGAATTGACGCCGAGCTTCCGGCCGGTCGCGGCGGTGCGGATCGGGTCGAAATACGCCGCCTCGAGGAAGACGTTCGTCGTCTCCGAACCACAGCCCGTCTCCGCGCCTCCCATGATGCCGGCGATTCCCTCCGGGCCGCGACCGTCGGCGATCACCGTCATCGACGGTTCGAGCGCATAGGTCTTGCCATCGAGCGCTTCGATCGTCTCGCCTTCGCGCGCCATGCGGGCTTGGATCGTGCCGTGCACCTTGTCGGCGTCGAAGACGTGCAGCGGACGCGCATAGCTCATGGTGATGTAGTTGGTGATGTCGACCAGCGCCGAGATCGGGCGAAGGCCGACGGCGCGGAGCCGCCGCTGCATCCAGGCGGGCGACGGCCCGTTCTTCACGCCGCGGAAATAGCGGCCGACGAAAAGCGGGCACGGCCGGTTGTCGGGATCGTCGAAGCGAAGCTCGACGGCGATCGGGCTCTTGAATGTCCCTCCCGCCGGCGGAGCGTCGATCGGCTTCAGCCGTCCGATGCCCTTCGCCGCAAGGTCGCGGGCGATGCCGTAGATGCCGAGCGCGTCGGGCCGATTCGGGGTGACGCCGACGTCGATGACGGGATCGTCGAGCCCCGCCCATGCGGCGTAGGAGACTCCGACCGGCGCATCCGCGGGGAGATCGACGATCCCCTCGTGCGCATCGGAAAGACCCAGCTCGCGCTCCGACAGGAGCATGCCGTTCGAGGCCTCGCCGCGGATCGTGCCGGCCTTCAGGTCGATGCCGGTGCCGGGGATGTGCGTGCCGGGCGGAGCGAAGACGCCCTTCATGCCGGTGCGGGCGTTCGGCGCGCCGCACACCACCTGCACCGGCGCGCCCGTGCCGGTCGCGACCATGCAGACGCGCAGGCGGTCGGCATTCGGATGCTGCCGTGCCTCGGTCACGCTGGCGATGACGAAGGGCGCGAGCCGCTCGGCCGGGTTCGACAGCTCCTCCAGCTCGAGCCCGAGATGCGTCAGCGCCTCCGCGATGTCCTCGGCGGAGGCATCGGTGTCGAGGTAGTCCTTCAGCCAGGAGAGGGTGAATTTCATGAAGCGCTTCCTACCGACCCTCTTCAGCAGTCTCAATCCTCTTGAGCAAACGTCGCACTGCCGCGTCCAAAGGACCCAAGTGTTTCACGATGATGTCCCAGACCACCCGGCTGCTGATGTTCTCGTAATTGTGCCGCAGCACGTTTCCAACTCCGGCGATCTGCCGCCAGGGAACCGTCGGTTCGGTGTTCTTCAGCTCTTCAGGTATGTGTCTCGACGCTTCGGAGATGATCTCGATGCCACGCTCCGCGGCGCGGCGCAGCAGCCACGCATCCTCGAACGTTTCATACTGCAGCCCTGCAGTCTCCTGGAGCAGGTTGTGAATCTCGTCGAGAATATCGTCGAGGCGGACCGCTAGGCCGCTTTGCCCCTCATCCATCAAAACACTCTGATGGCCGTTCTCTCGACCTCGGGGCGTATCCTCGGATGGATTCCATCGCGCGGCATGATGTCGACGCGCGTTCCAACGATATCGGGAGCCAAGTCGCGGATCTTCATGAACTGGAGAAATCCGAAACGATCGGAATCGTAATCGTAAAACAGGTCCACGTCCGATTTCTCGTCCGCCTCTCCGCGGGCGACCGAGCCGAAGAGATAGACGTGCGAAATCCCCTCGGCGCGAAGCTCGGCCTCGTGCGCGCGCAGCGTGCGGATGACGCTTTCCCTGTCCATGCGCATCCCTATGGCGGCAGCACCGCGGAACTGCAAGCGTTCCGCAGCTTCGAGCCTTGGTCAACACACCCTTGCCGCGAAAAAGTCGCGAGCGCGAAACGCTTTCCGGCAGGTGACGAAACCGCGTTGAAACACCGCCTCTCTAGGTGAGACAGCCCGCCGGGGTCAGCCCGGCCTGTTGCGAGGATCGTCTCGCATGACGCAGTCCAGAAGGGAGAATACCGTGAGCACCGTCGCGCTTTCGCGCAATCCGTCGAGAACCTTCCCCGGCCTGAAGGCTGTCGGGTCGCTCGGCAACGCTATCCGGGCGCTCATCGCAAGGCGCCGCAGGACGGACAAGGATTCGCGCGTGTTGCAGACGCTCCCCGACAACGTGCTCGCCGACATGGGCCTGCAGAAGATCGAGATCATGAGCGGGACGGACGGACGTCGCCACGTCTGGGTCATCCCGCACCGCTATTATTGATCGAGCCACGGCGCGCCGCCGGTCCGGCGCGCTGTAGCCTGAATCGCGCCCGGCCGCGGGCGAACCGTCGAAACGATCCTTAAACCGCCGCTGTGCCAAGCCTGCAGCTGTCATCCCCCGCATGCAACTTTCCGCTGCGGGTCGCCAGTCGCAATCGTCCGGAGGCTCTTCGCATGCGCCGCGCAATTCTTGTTGCCTTCTGCCTCGCGGCCGGAGTGGGACCTTCAGCCGCTGCCGAGGCCACGAGCGAGGCGGCGCAGGGCCTAACCGCCACGTTCCACCGCTATCTCGGTCCGGTGCGCGCCGGACAGTCGGACTTCGTGCGGATCGAGCCGCAGGGCGACGCCTACAGGGCTTCGTTCGACCTTGCCGAATTCGTGCGCCCGCTGGAGACGGTGGGCATCGCCCTGGACCCGGCGGAGCTCTCGTTCCTCGCCGAGCCGCTGGCAGATGGGACCTGGCGCGTCAGTGAGCTGAAGCTCCCGAGCCCGCTGACGGCGCACGTCAAGGACCAGACGATGACGTATCGTTTCGAGGGCGTGAGCTTCGACGGCGTCTACGATCCGGCGCTCGCGGCATTCGTGCGTTTCGACCAGACGATCGCTGGAATGACCAACCAGGTGGCGGGACCAAACAACCACGCGAACGCCCGCTACGGCGAACAGCATATCACCGGAACGGGCATCGCGGCGGAGGGCGAGATCGGCGGGGTCGATCTTTCGGTGCGGCAGACGGTCGGCGCTTTCAGCATGGATCAGAGCATCTCCATGCCGCCCGCGGGAGAAGGCTCGCCGCCGCCGTCGCAATTCGACATGGCGTACGGCGCGGAGTCCGGCCGCGGCGAAGCGTCCTTCGCGGGACTGAAGGCGACCAGGCTGCTCGACCTTTGGGCCTACGTCGTGGCGCACATCCAGCCGGACGCGCCGGCGATCGGCAACGCGGAGATCAAGGCGCTCCTTACCGACCTGCTGCCGATCTTCCAGCAGCTTGAGGAGAACGGCGCTTTGCGCGCCCTCAAGGTCGAGACGCCGGCGGGCAAATTCGGGATACAGGACCTGAGCGGCAGCATGGCGCTTTCGGGAATCGTCTCGAGCAGCGTGCTGCGGGCGAGCCTGAAGCTCGGCGGTCCTTCGCTTCCGCCCGAACTGGTGCCGGCATGGGCGACACAGCTCGTGCCCGATGCTCTGGAGATCGGCGTCAACGTCTCGGGCCTCAACCTTGACGCCAGCGCCCGCAGGGTAATCGGCGCTATCGACGCCTCGAAAAAGCCCTGGGTGGAGGAAGCCATCTGGGCCGACGCGGCGCAGCTCGCGATGCCGGCGGGCGGGGTGAAGCTCACGCTCGGTCCAACGAGCATTCACGGCCCGGTGCTCGACATCACCGCCGATGGAGAAATGACGCTGGCGGCAGCGGAACGGTCCGGCAGCTTCAATGTCACCGTCAAGGGGCTCGATGCGGCCATCGAGCTGTTGAAGGCCGCCGGGGGCGATCCTATTGCAAGCCAGGCGCTCGCGTCGCTGCTGCTCGCCCAATCCTGGGGCCGGCAGGCGAGCGACGGCACGACCTATTACGGGATCGAGATCGACAATGACGGCGCGGTGACGGTGAACGGCCAGCTGTTGCGGCCGGGCAGCGAAAAGGCGCTCTGAAGCGGGGCCTGCTTAGCGGCGCCCCGCGGCTTCATTTCACGATGCCGGACTCGACCCGCACGTAGCCGCCCTGCTTGACCGTCCAGTCGCCGTAGGTCACCGCCCCGGCGTCGGCGTCGGCGGCGGGCGGTGGCGCACTGCTCTGGCAGGCAGCGAGCGCCAGCGCCATCAGCAGCAGGGCCGCAGCTCCACGCCTCAAAGGCTCAGCCCCTCCGCGAGGCTCGGCACCGCGAGCGGCGAGAAGCCGTAATGGCGGAGCCAGCGGAGGTCCGCCTCGAAGAAGGCGCGCAGGTCCGGGATGCCGTATTTCAGCATGGCGATGCGGTCGATGCCCATGCCGAAAGCGAAGCCCTGCACCTTGTCCGGATCGAGGCCGCCGGCGCGGATGACGTTCGGATGCACCATGCCGGAGCCGAGAATCTCCAGCCAGGAATCGCCGACGCCGATCTTCAGCTCGCCACCTTCCCAGGAGCAGCCGATGTCGACCTCCATCGACGGCTCGGTGAAGGGGAAGTGCGAGGGGCGGAAGCGCATCTTCACCTCGTCCACCTCGAAGAACGCCTTGCAGAACGCTTCGAGCGTCCCCTTCAGGTGGCCGAGATGCGTTCCCTCGTCGATCACCAGCCCCTCGACCTGGTGGAACATCGGCGTGTGGGTCTGGTCGGAATCGGAGCGGAAGGTGCGGCCCGGCGCAATGATGCGGATCGGCGGCTGCATCGTCTCCATGCTGCGGATCTGCACAGGCGAGGTGTGGGTGCGGAGCACCATGCGCTCGGTCGAGCCGGGCTTCGGGTTGAAGTAGAAGGTGTCGTGCTCCTGCCGCGCCGGGTGCTCGGGCGGAATGTTGAGCGCACCGAAATTGTACCAGTCCGTCTCGATGTGCGGCCCCTCGGCGACCGAGAAGCCCATGTCGCCGAAGATGGCGATCACCTCCTGCCAGACCTGGGTGACGGGGTGGACAGAGCCCTGGGTTTCCGGGCGGGCGGGCAGCGTGACGTCGATCGTCTCGCTCTTCAGCCGCGCCTCCAGCGCCAGCTCGGCGAAGACCGCGCGGCGCGCCTCGATGTTCTTCGCGGTCGCATCGCGCAGCGCATTCAGCTCGGCGCCGGCGGTCTTGCGCTCCTCCGGGCTCATGGAGCCCAGCGTCTTCAGCCGCTCGGAGATAGAGCCCTTCTTGCCGAGCGTCGCGACGCGAAGCGCTTCAAGCTCGCGCTCGTCCCTGGCGGCGACGATTGCCGCGGCGATCTCGGCTTGCAGGGCTTTCAGGTCGGACATGCGGATTCTGCGTGGGGCTTGGATCGGCTTCGTCTTAGCAGAAGATGCGCCTCGCGAAAGGGCATGTGGCAACGGCGCAACGCCTTCGGCGCGTCCCGACTCCGCCACGCGTCCTGCCACAATCAGCCGAAGTTGCGCCTCAAAGCGATGGTGCAAAGGGCGGACGAAATTTCGATCGTGGGGTAGCCCGATGCGCTCGCCGTTTGCTCGCCTTGCCAAGCGGTCCGTTCGCGCCGGCGGCAACATGGTGTCGCAGATCGTCGTGTCGGTCACCGCCGCGGTCTGCGTCGGCTTCATCACCAACGCCTATTTCGAGCAGAAGCCCGCGCCCGCCGCGATCGAGGCTTCCGTGCAGGCTGCGGAGCCGACGGCCGCCACGAGCACCGTCTCCGAGCCAAGCCAGATCGTGGTCGGCACGGCGGACGAGGCCTACACGGACGTCGCGCCGGCGCGTCCGCTGGCGCCTGTTGCCGCCCCGTCTCCGCTCCGCAACGTCGAGCTAAATCCGATGCCGCGTGCCGCACCGGTAGTGGAGACGCCGGCGGCGAGCCTGCCGGAATTGCCGTCGGTGATCATTGCGGACCTGCCGGTCCACGATTCCGCCTCCGCGGCGAACGGCGCGGAGATTTTTCCCGGCGTGCCCTCCGAGGATGCGCTGGCGGAAATGCTGCGCGAGCCGGCGGCTGCCGCGCCCACGGAGACGAAGCGCCGGCACTTCCTCGGCCTGCCGCTCCCCTATTTCATGCCGACGGCCGGCGACATCGTGCAGTCGGCCGGCTCCGCCGGCGGCAAGATCGTGGCGCTCGTTACCCGCTGATCCGGCCGGACTGGCTCGTCATGGGGGGGTGGCGCTCCCCCTGAAATAAAAAGGGCGGCTCGCGGCCGCCCTTTTACTGGACCCGGAACAGTGCCCGATCGTCAGGCGGCCTTTTCGCCGACCGCCTTCTCGAACTCGCCGGGAGACTTATCCTTCAGATAGGCAAGCGCGCCCTTCGCCTGCTCGACCAGCGCCGCGAAGGCGGCCGGCTCGCGGATGGCGAGATCGGAGAGGACCTTGCGGTCCACCTCGATGCCGGCCCGGCTCAGACCGTCGATCATGCGGGCGTAGGTGAAGTCGAGGCTCCGCGCCGCGGCGTTGATGCGCTGAATCCAGAGCGCGCGGAAATTGCGCGTGCGGTTCTTGCGGTCGCGGTAGGCGTACTGGTTGGCCTTTTCCACCGCCTGCTTGGCGATGCGGATGGTGTTCTTGCGGCGGCCATAATAACCCTTGGCCTGCTCCAGAACCTTCTTGTGCTTGGCGTGCGAGGTGACGCCGCGTTTGACACGCGCCATTTCATGAAACTCCGGTCAGATCAGCGGTTATAGGGCATGTAGATTTTGACGATCCGTTCGTCGGTGTCGGCGAGCACCATGGTGCCGCGCGCCTTCCTGATGAACTTCGTCGTCCGCTTGATCATGCCGTGGCGCTTGCCCGCCTGGCCGACCTTGATGTGGCCGTTGGCGGTGAACCGGAAGCGTTTCTTGGCTCCCGACTTGGTCTT
>JBBQVL010000074.1:0-22126 GCA_038211615.1 Hyphomicrobiales bacterium | reverse complement strand
GCAGCGGCACGTGATAGTGCGCCTGCGGATCGTCGATGCCGAAGCGGATCACGACCTGGTCGAGAAATTTCGGTGATGGCAGTGCGAGCCCGAGCCGGTCGAAATAGGCGCCGGCCTCGAAGATGAGCTCGTAGGCGCCGGCCTGCATCGCTTCGCCTTCCATGAGCGGCGGCGAAACCCGCCCGTGCGCATTGGTCACGCCGCTTGCAAGGGCAGTGCCATGCTTGCCGGCGCGGCGGAGGCTGATCGCCAATCCCGCGGCCGGCTTGCCAAGGGCCGTGTCGAGCACATGCGTCGTCAGCCGGCCCAATTGTCGCTCCCGGTCAAGTTAAGGTTCTTCGCGCAACGCATTTCAGCATAATGCCGACTCGCTGCGCGAAGGGCAAAGCCTCCCGCTCCGCATAGTGCCGCAGTTTCTGGAAGGGACATGAAGAAGCCATCCGTTTCGAGACGGTTCGACCCGCTGCCGCGCGCCATGACCCGCTCGGACTTCGTCGCAAAGTTCGGTGGAGTCTACGAGCACTTTCCGCAGATCGCGGAGAATTCCTGGGCGCAGGGACTCGACGCGGCAACCGACACGCCCGCGGGTCTCGCCGCCCTGATGGCGCGTGTAGCCTCGGCGCTGGACCCGGCCTCCAGGCTGAAGCTCATCCGCAACCACCCCGACCTCGCGGGGCGCGTCTCAGTTGCCGACCTGACGGCCTCCTCTCGCTCCGAGCAGACCGGGGCCGGACTGGATCGCTGCACGCCAGCGGAATTCGAGCGTTTCCAAACGTTGAACGGCGCTTACAAGGACAAATTCAAGTTTCCCTTCATTCTCGCCGTGGCCGGAAAGGATCGCCTCCAAATCCTGGCGGCGTTCGAATCCCGCATCGGCAACGACCGCGAGACGGAGTTCCAGACCGCGCTCGGCGAGATCGACAAGATCGCGCGCATCCGGCTCGAGGCGATGGCGCAATGACGCCACCGTCCTGGCTCTGGGTCGTCTTCACGCTGGTGGGGGCGACCGGGCAAAGCATGCGGAATGCCGCCCAGAAAAACCTGACCGCCCGGCTCGGGACGGTGGGTGCGACGCATATCCGTTTTCTCTACGGACTGCCGTTCGGCCTGATTGCGCTTGCCGCCGTCTTCGCGGCCTACGGGGAATTGCCGCGCCTCAATCTCGTTTCGCTCGCCTGGACGACCGCGGGCGCCACCAGCCAGGTGGCGGCGACCGCCCTCATGCTTGCCGCGATGCGCGAGCGCTCCTTCGTCGTGGTGACCGCCTACACCAAAACGGAGCCCGTGCAGGTCGCCCTGTTCGTCGTCATCTTCCTCGGCGAGCATGTGACACCGATGCTTGCCGCCGCCGTGCTGATTGCGACGAGCGGCGTCCTCGTCATGTCGTGGCCGCCGCGGCGCAGCGAGGAAGTGTTCTCGTGGCGGCCGGCCGTTCTCGGAATCGTCTCCGGCAGTCTTTTCGCCATGGCCGCCGTCGGCTTCCGCGGCGGCATAACCGCCCTCGACGCGGGCTTTGTCCCCGCCGCTACAATGACGCTCGCGACCGCGCTGACTATTCAGGCGGTCTTCCTGTCCATCTGGCTCTTCATCCGTCAGCCCGACGTGCTACGCGGCGTGCTCGCCGCGTGGCGTCCCTCGCTCGCGGCAGGTTTCCTCGGTTCATTCGCCTCGGAGATGTGGTTTCTCGCCTTCGCATTGCAGTCGCCGGCGCGCGTCCGAACCCTGGGTCTGGTCGAGATTCTGGTCGCCGGGATGATCTCGCGCCGCGTCTTCGCGCAGACCCCGGGCTTTCGGGAAATCATCGGGATGGTGCTGGTCGTTGGCGGTATCGCACTGCTGTTCAACGCTTGAGCCGCGGCCCACTCTCCGAAACCGTTGGGTGGGACATCATACGATGCTAAATGCGGTGCTGATCTAACCGGTGCCAAGCCTTGCGGACGACCATCGCCCTCGACGACGATCTCGTGCGACGGGCTTCAATCGCTCACCGGCTTTAAGGAGCGAGCGGCTTTGGTTCGGGAAGCTCCAAAGACCTTGTCGAGCGGGAGAGCGCTAAATGCCTTGCCCGTCTCGGCGGCAGCGAACCTGACCTTCGCGCTCCGCCCCGTCGCCGACTCCCAAGGGGATGATCCTCGTAGGTCGGTTGCGGCCTCGCGGGTCGCATACGATGACGCATCGATCCGGGAAGGGTAGGACAAAGTCTCGCGGGCGACTCCATCGGCTTGACCAGCCGGCAGCGTCTGTTGAATATCAGGCAAGATTAGTTCCCATAAGGCAAATGGCTGAATATTCGGTCTTTTCGGTGCTGCGCCATGGACTTTCCGGCAATCGGGGCTGGAAGCCTGCGTGGCGCAAGGCGGAGCCAAAACCCTCCTACGACGTGATCGTCGTCGGCGGCGGCGGGCATGGTCTCGCGACCGCCTTCTATCTCGCCAAGGAGCATGGCATCCGCGACGTCGCGGTGCTGGAGCGCGGCTGGATCGGCCAGGGAAATGTCGGGCGGAACACCACGATCGTCCGCTCCAACTACGATCTCGACGAGAACCAGAAATTCTACGAATGGAGCATGAAGCTCTGGGAGGGGCTCTCCCACGTCCTCGACTACAACGTGATGTTCTCGCAGCGCGGCGTGCTGAACCTTGCAAACTCTCCGAGCCAGCTCGACCAGTACGCCGAGCGCGGCAACGGCATGCGCCTGAACGGCATCGATGCTGAGCTGCTCGGCCGCGACGAGGTCGCGAAACTCTGCCCCGGTCTCGACGTCAGCGACAATGCGCGTTTCCCGGTGGTCGGCGGCCTGCTTCAGCCGCGCGCCGGCACCGCCCGCCACGACGCCGTCGCCTGGGGCTATGCGCACGCCGCCGACCGGCTCGGTGTCGACATCATCGAGAATTGCGAGGTCACGGGATTCCTGAAGGAAGGCGGCCGCGTGGTCGGCGTCACCACCAGCCGCGGCTCGATCCGCGCGCCGAAGGTCGGGGTGGCGGTCGCCGGCAATACCTCTGAAGTTCTGCGCAAGGCGGGGATCGAGAAGCTCCCGATCGAGAGCCACGTCCTGCAGGCCTTCGTCACCGAGCCGCTGAAGCCGCTCATCAACTGTGTCGTGACCTTCGGCGGCGGGCACATGTACGTGTCGCAGTCCGACAAGGGCGGCCTCGTCTATGGCGGCAACCTCGACTACTACAATTCCTACGCGCAGCGCGGCAATCTGCCGGTCGTGCACGAGGTGGCGACGGAGCTCCTCGCCTGCTTCCCGAATGTCGGCAAGGTGCGGCTCGTGCGAAGCTGGGGCGGGCTCGTCGACATGACGATGGACGGCAGCCCGATCATCGCCACCGGGCCGCTGCCGGGCATGTATCTGAACACCGGCTGGAATTACGGAGGCTTCAAGGCGACGCCGGCCTCCGGCTGGTGCTTCGCCTGGACGATCGCCAGCGACGCGGCGCACGTTCTGAATGCGCCGTTCACCCTCGAGCGGTTCCACGAAGGCCGGCCCATCGATGAGCGGGGCGCCGGCCCCACGCCGCGGCTGCACTAGATGCTGATCCCCTGCCCCGTCTGCGGCCTCCGCGACCAGAGCGAATTCACCTACGGCGGCGACGCAACGATCGTCCGGCCGGTGCTTCCCGACGTCGATGCCGCGCGCTGGGCGGATTACGTCTATGACCGCACCAACCCGCGCGGCGGCCACCAGGAATACTGGCACCATGTGCACGGCTGCCGGTCCTGGCTGATTGTCGTGCGCAACACCGAAACGCATGACGTGTCCGGCGCAAGGCTGATCGGCCCCTGGGCCGGGCGGGAGAGCGCCTGATGCCGGGCTTTCGCCTGCCACAGGGCGGCACCCGCGTAGACCGCACGCGCCCGCTGCGCTTCAGCTTCGACGGCGCCCCGGTCGGCGGGTTCGCCGGCGACACGCTCGCCTCGGCGCTGATAGCCTCGGGCCGCACCGTGGTCGCGCGCTCTTTCAAGTATCACCGGCCGCGCGGGATCTATTCCGCCGGGTCGGAAGAGCCGAACGCGCTGGTCACGCTTGGGAGCGGCTCGGTCGAGCCGAACAGCAAGGCGACCATCGTGGAAGCGCAGGACGGCCTGCGGGTGCGCAGCCAGAACGCGTGGCCATCGCTCGCCTTCGATGCGGGCGCCGTCAACGGCCTGTTCTCCCGCTTCTTCGCGGCCGGCTTCTACTACAAGACCTTCATGGGCCCGGGCCGCGCCGGCTGGATGCTCTATGAGCCGTTCATTCGCCGCGCCGCCGGACTCGGCAAGGCGAGCTTCGAGCCCGACCCCGACCGCTACGAGACGGGTCATGCCTTCTGCGATGTGCTGGTGGTCGGCGGCGGCCCAGCCGGCCTGTCGGCGGCGCTGGCGGCGGGACGTACGGGCGCCCGCGTCATCCTCTGCGAGGACAACCCCGTCCTCGGCGGAGCGCTGGATCTCGAGGACCGCATCGCGGACGGCAACTCCGCGGACTGGCTCTTCGGCACGCTCTCGGCGCTGAACGGACTCGCGAATGTCCGCCGGATGACCCGCACCTCCGTCTATGGCTACTACGACGACGACGTGCTCGGCGCGGTGGAAACCCTGCCTCCTGGCTCGCAGGCGCGGCAGCGGCACTGGCGCATCCAGGCGAAAGGCGTGGTGCTCGCCACCGGCGCCATCGAGCGCCCCTTCGTCTTTCCCGGCAACGATGTCCCGGGCGTGATGCTGGCGGGCTCCGCCCTCGCCTACGCCCGGCGCTACGGCGTCGCGGTGGGCGGCGATGTTGTGCTCTTCACCAACAACGACGGCGGCTGGCGGACGGCCCTCGCCCTGTCGCGCGCCGGCGTGCCGGTGCGCGCCATCGTCGATCCGCGTTCGCAGGCGCCCGCGGACGCAGCGCAGCTTCTCGCGGAGGCCGGCGCGGAATGCCTGACGGGTCATGTCGTCACCGCGGCGCGCGGCGGCACGGCGCTGAAATCGGTGAAGGTCGAGGCGTTCGACGCCGGGACGGGAAAAACCTCCGGCGCGGCGCGTGACCTGAAATGCGACGCGCTCGCCGTTGCCGCCGGCTGGGTGCCGCGCGTGCATCTTGCGAGCCAGGCCGGCGCGCCGCCGGTCTATTCCGAGGCGATCCACGCCTTCGTTCCCGGTGCCCCGCGCGAGCACTGGATGGCGGCCGGCGCAATACGCGGCACGTTCGATGCGGAAGCGGCCGCAGCGGAAGGAGAGCGCGCCGGCGCCGAAGCGGCGAATGCTAGCGGATTCAACAGCTTCCCCGGGATTCCTCAGAAAAAACCCAAGGACGGCGGGGCCGCTCAGCGCACCGGCGCGATGCTGCCGCTCTTCGAGATTCCGGCCAAGGGCAAAGCCTTCGTCGACCTGCAGAACGACGTTACCGCCTCGGACGTGCGCCTTGCACAGCGCGAAGGCTTCGAATCCGTGGAGCATCTGAAACGCTACACGACGCTCGGCATGGCCGCCGACCAGGGCAAGACATCGAACCTGAACGGCCTCTCGATCCTTGCGAACGCACGTGGAGTGCCCATCCCCGCCGTCGGCACGACGCGGTTCCGCCCGCCGTACAATCCCGTCAGCCTCGGCGCGCTGGCGGGCCGTGCGCGCGGCGGTCATCTCGCCGCCCTTCGCCGCACGCCGCTGCACGACTGGCACCTCAAGGCGGGCGGCCTGATGACGAATGTCGGTCTCTGGCACCGCCCGCGCGCCTATATGCAGCCGGGCGAGACGCTGGAGCAGGCCTATGTCCGTGAGGCGCGGGCGGTGCGCGCCTCCGTTGGCATCACCGATGTCTCGACGCTCGGCAAGATCGACGTGCAGGGCCCGGATGCCGCGACCTTCCTCGACCGCGTCTACACCAACACCTTCTCCACGCTGCCGGTCGGCAAGGCGCGCTATGGGCTGATGCTGCGCGACGACGGTTTTCTCTACGACGACGGGACGACCTGGCGGCTTGGCGACAACCGCTATCTGATGACGACGACGACCGCCAACGGCGCGCTCGTCTACCAGAACCTCGAGATGCTGCTCGCCATCGCCTGGCCCGAGCTGAAGGTCTCGCTCGCCTCGCTCACCGACCAGTGGGCGGGCGTCGCGGTCGCCGGCCCGAACAGCAGGGCGCTGCTCGAGAATGCGCTCGACGACATGGACGTCAGCGATACCGGACTGCCCTTCATGGGCGTGAAGGCCGGGCATATCGGCGGAATAGCGGTGCTGGTCGCGCGCCTCTCCTTCTCCGGCGAGCGCGCCTACGAGGTCTATTGCGGCTCCGACCATGCCCTGGCGGTGTGGGAGCGGCTGCTGGAGGCCGGAAAGGCCTTTTCCGTCGTGCCCTACGGTCTGGAGGCGCTCGGCACGCTGCGCATCGAGAAGGGCCACGTCACCGGCGCGGAAATCGACGGGCGCACCAGCGTCCAGGACCTCGGGCTGGAAAAGATGTTCTCCGCCAAGAAGAATTTCGTCGGCAAGCCGCTGGCGCTGCGTCCGGCGCTGACAGATCCGGGCCGCAAGCAGCTCGTCGGACTGCGTTCGCTCGACGGGATCTCCATCTCCTCCGGCGCCCATCTCGTCGCGGGACCGGACGCGAAAGAGCCGGGCCGCAGCCAGGGCCATGTGACGGCCATGTGCTTCAGCCCGGCGCTCGAAGGTTATGTCGCGCTGGCCCTGCTGGAGCGCGGACGGCAACGCCACGGCGAAAAGCTCTTCGCCGCCGATCCGGTGCGCGGCAAGCACGGGCCGGTGGAGGTCGTGGATCCCTGCTTCTTCGACAAGGACGGGAACCGCATGCATGGCTGAGCGGCTCTCCGCGCTGACGCATCTCGCCTCCGCCGGCGGCGGCAACAGCCGCGTGCGGCTGTCGGAAATCCGCCCCGGCTCGATCCTCCAGATCCAGGCGTGGCCGGAGACGGCGGTCACTGTGCGCCGCGTGATCGCCGAGTTGCTCGGCACTGAAACGCCGCCGCTCGGACAGGCCTCCGCCGGTCGCGGTGTGACAGTGGCCGCGATAGCGCACGGCCGCTACCTGCTCGCTGGAGACGCCAGCGATCTCGTGCAGAAGTTCGAGGCGGCGCTGCCTTCGGCCGACGCCGCAGTGAGCGACATCTCGCACGGCCGCGTCATCCTGAGACTAGAGGGCGAGGCGGCGGCCGAAGTGCTCTCCACCTCGGTCGCGCTCGATCTCGACCTTTCAGAATTCCCGGCTGGCCGCGTGGCGCAGACGATGATCCACCACGTCGATGTGCTGATCCACCGGCGTACGGAGACGCATTTCGAGCTTTGGGTGCTGAGGAGCTTCGCGGAATCGCTTGCCGAGTGGCTGCTCGATCAGGGGCTGGCGTTCGGCATCGGGGCAGCGTGATCGGATAGCGAATACGCTGATCGCCTTCGGAACCGCTCAGAGGAATTCCCGAAGATCGCGAGCTCCATGTACGATACGGACTATCTCTACGCCGCTCGGAATAACCCGATACAGAATGAGATATCGACGATAGGGAAACGATCGAACCTCGGTCCCGATCTCCGGGCGGGCCTTCCCGATCTCCGGATGCTCAACAAGCAACTGACATTTCTCATCAATGTCATTCAACAAGTGGTCGGCGGCTTGCGGATTGTCTTCGAAAACGTAGTGCCAAATCTCGATCAGATCCAACTCGGATCGACGGGTTCGGATCAACGGAACAGCGCGACGCCTATTGGCCCTTCGCGTATCGGCGACGCGCCTCCGCCTTGATACCTTCAATGTCGAGTTGCTCGGCCGGCCCGCTTGCGATCCCTTCGTCCCAGAGCCGTCGCAGCTCGGCTATCGACTCGCGCTTTCGCTCTCGCCGCTCCTTCCAGTCGCGAAGGGCTTCGCGAATTACCTCGCTCGTGGACGCGTAGTCCCCGGCGGAGACGGCACTCTGGACGAGTTCATGCAGTTCGGGCGTCAGTGCGACGCTGACCTTTGCTACTCCAGCCACCGGGAGCCTCCTCACGCGAGTAGGAAAAAGTAGGACCACCGGATTGCACAGGCAAGAGCGAAAAAATCACCCCACCGTCAGGGTTTCGCCCTTCACCGGCACCTGTTCCGGCACGCCCCATTCGCGGCCGGCGTGCGCCACGAGGCACCAGAGATAGTCGGCAATCGACCAGCGGATGAGGAGGCGGAACCTCTCCTCGCCCGCGCTCCCGGCCGGCAGCCAGATCGTCGCGTTGGCGCGGCCGAAGACGGAGCCTGTCACCATGCCCGGCGTGAAGGCGCGCGGGTGCAGGTCGAGGGATGTGAGCTTCATCAGGGCTTCGCGCGCCTTGGGTCCGGCCACTTCGATGATGGTGTAGTAATCGCCCACATCCACGAGCTGGTGGTGGAACCCGGAGACGGCCCGCCGCACGGTGGCAGCGCGGTCCGCGGCGTCGGCCGGCGCCGTCACCAGCATCCATTCGTCCGGGCCGAGCCAGAGAAACGCGGTATCGCCAAGCGCCGAGCTGGTCAGCGGGTCGAACGGCAGTCCCAGCCCGAGGGCGGCGCGCAACGGCTCGACGGCCGCGTCCGGGTCAGCGCGCAAGATGAATTTGCCGACAAACGGCTGCTCCTCGATGCGGAGCGCCCCCGCCTCGCCCTGGATCGGCGGACGATGAAAGAGCGGCGAGCGGCGGAACGGCGCATCAGCCATCTGCCTTCTCCCGCGCCGCGAGGAAATCCGTCGCCGTTACCATCACCGCAACCGGCGCGCCGTCGCGGCGCGACACCCAGAGCTGCTCGCCGGTGCGCTTGCGCCCGCCCTTCACCAGCGCCATGGCGATAGAGCGGCCAAGGTTCGGGCTGAAATAGCTCGACGCGACCCAGCCGAGCATCGGCACCGGGGGCTCGCTCTCCGCTTCGCCGCCGATCACCTGCGCGCCTTCCATCAGCACCATGTTCGGATCGGAGGTCAGCAGCCCTACCAGTTCGCGGCGATCGTCGCGCATCGAATCGGGACGGAAGAGCGAGCGCCGGCCGATGAAATCTCCCTTCATCTTCACCATGCCGATCAGGCCGAGATCGAGCGGGTTGACCGTGCCGTCGGTTTCCTGGCCGACGATGATGAAGCCTTTCTCGGCGCGAAGCAGATGCATCGCCTCGGTGCCATAAGGTGTGACGCCATACTGTGCGCCCTTCTCCATCACCTGCTGCCAGAGCCAAAGGCCGTAGCTCGCCTTGATGTTGATCTCGTAAGAAAGCTCGCCGGTGAACGAGATGCGGAAGACGCGGACCGGCACGCCGCCGACATGCGCGTCGCGCAGCGTCATGAACGGAAATTTCTCCGGATCCGCGTCGAGCCCGTCGCAGAGATCGCTCACCAGCTTGTGGCACTCCGGCCCGCAGAGCGAGACGACCGCCCACTCCTCGGTGACGCTCGTGAGATAGACTTTGAGGTCAGGCCATTCGGTCTGCAGATAGTCCTCGAGCTTGCCGAGCACACGCGCCGCGCCGCCGGTCGTCGTGGTCATGTGGAAATGATCGTCGGCCAGGCAGGCGGTGACGCCATCGTCCATCACCATGCCGTCCTCGCCGAGCATCAGACCGTAGCGCGCCTTGCCGGGCGCGAGCTTGAGCCAGGCATTGGTGTAGACGCGGTTCAGGAACTCCCGCGCATCCGGCCCTCGCACGTCGACCTTGCCGAGCGTCGAGGCGTCGAGCACGCCGATCGTCGCCCGCGCCGCCCTTGCCTCCCTCTGAACGGCGGCGTGGAAGCTCTCGCCCTCCTTCAGATAGGCGCGCGCCCTGAGCCAGTCGCCGACCGGCTCGAAGACGGCGCCATGCGCGCGATGCCAGTCGTGCATCGCGGTTGTGCGGCGCGGCGCGAAGAGATCGCCGACGTGCTGGCCAGCAAGCGCCGCGAAGGTCACCGGCTTGTAGGGCTGGCGGAAGGTGGTGGTGCCGATCGCGGGAATCGCCTCGCCACGCACCGAGGCGAGAAAGCCGAAGGCGTTCAGGTTCGCGACCTTGCCCTGGTCGGTCCCCATGCCGGACGTCGTGTAGCGCTTGGCGTGCTCGACCGAGCGGTAGCCCTCCTTCACCGCGAGCCCGAGGTCCTTCGTGGTCACGTCGTCCTGCAGGTCGATGAAGGCGCGGATCTTGTGCTTCGGGCGGTTGGAGGGAAGCTCCGGGATGACGCGGATCGGCCCCTGGCCGATCTGGCCGCTTGCCGGCACCGTCGGGATCGCCAGCGGCTTCGGGTCAAGGCCGGCCGCGCGCGCCGCATCGGCGCCGGCGCGGGCTCCTTCGGCGAAGCATTCGGCCATGCCGAAGAAACCATTCGCGGCGCCGGCCGAGCGTTCATGCTGCCAGGAGCGGCCTGGACGAAACGCCTCGATCTGCTCGTCATAGCGGAGCTTGCCGCGCGACTGTGCGAAGAGCGCCACGTTCGGCGCCCAGCCGCCGGCGACAGCAAGAAGATCGCACTCGATCTCCACCGGCCGGCTGCTCCCGCCGCGCCTGGTGAGCGGGCGGACCGCAACGCGACTGATCCGGTTGCGGCCCTCGGTGCCGACGATCGTGGCGTTGCCGTAGATCGCGATGCCGCGCCGCGCGGCCTCCGTCAGATGCGTCGGCGCCATTTCGCTGCGGAGATCGATGACCGCCGCGACCTCGCCGCCGGCGCGCGCCATGTCGAGCGCCGCATCCCAGCCGGAATCGTTGTTGGTGGCAACGACGATGCGCCGCCCCGGCAGCACGCCGTAGCGGTGCATGTAGGTGCGCACCGATCCGGCGAGCATGATGCCGGGGCGGTCGTTCTCGTGGAAGACGAGCGGCCGCTCTATGGAGCCAGCGGCGAGCACCACCTCCTTCGCCCTGACCCGCCAGAGCCGCTGTCGCGGCATCCGCTGGGGAACCGTGGCGGGCGACAGATGATCGGAGACGCGCTCCCAGACGCCGACGAAATTGTGAGAGTAGTAGCCGAACGCGGTGGCGCGGGTGAGGATCGCGACGTCGGGCATCGACTCAAGCTCGGCGCGTATCGCCGCAACCCACTCGGCCGGCGCCTTGCCATCGACCGACAGCATTTCGGGATCGCGCGAAAGCAGCGTCCCGCCGAGCGCTGCGGTCTCCTCGCAGAGCATCACGCGCGCGCCGGCGCGCCCCGCTGCGAGCGCGGCCATCATTCCGGCAGGACCGCCGCCGATGACCAGCACGTCGCAATGCCGGTTCACGGCTTCGTAGCGGTCGGGGTCAGGAAGCGCGGGTGCTCGGCCAAGCCCGGCCGCGCGCCGGACCAGCGGCTCGAACGCCATCCAGCCCGGCCAGCCTTTGAAGGTCTTGTAGTAGAAGCCGGCGGGAATGAAGGGCGCGATCACATCGTTCAGCGCACCGATATCGAAGCCGAGCGTCGGCCAGCAATTCTGCGGTCGCGCCTTCAGCCCCTCGAAGATCTCCTGCTCGGTGACGCGGGTGTTCGGGTCGCTCCGTGCACGGTCAGCGCCGATCTCCACCAGCGCAGCCGGCTCCTCGCTGCCGGCCGAGAGGATGCCGCGCGGACGATGATACTTGAAGGAGCGCGCCACCATGTGCTCGCCATTGGCAAGCAGCGCCGAGGCAAGCGTGTCGCCCGGATGCGCGTCGAAGGTCTGCCGGCCGAAGGAAAAGCGCAGCGTTCGCGTGCGGTCGATCAACCCGCCCCGCGGCAGGCGGTAGCCGTGCTTGCTCATGCGACCGGCCCGCCCCTCTCGCCCGGGGCCATCACCTTGGCCGCATCGTTGCCGGAGCCGATCGCGGCTTCGCCGCTCGGGGTGGCGGGCAAGTTGGCGCTGACCTCGGGGCGCGGCTCGCCGACCTTGTAGACGGCGAGGATGTCGTCGGTCGCGGTGTTGCGCAGCATGTTGAACCAGCGGCGGCAGCCGGCCTGATGGTTCCAGCGCTCGGCAATGACGCCCTTCGGGTTGGTGCGCAGGAAGAGGTATCCCGCCCACTCGGAATCGGGCAGCTCCTCGGAATCCTCCGGCCGCGCGATATGCGCCTCGCCGCCATGCGCGAACTCCGCGATGTCGCGCTCGCCGCACCACGGACAGCGGATCAGGAACATGCGCGGCGCCCTCTCAATGCGCCACCGCCGCGGCGCCGTGCTCCGCGACCAGCGCGCCGGTCGTGAAGCGCTCCAGCGTGAACGGCGCGGCGATGGCGTTCGGCTCGCCGCGCGCCACGAGATCGGCGAAGGCATGGCCCGATGCCGGCGTCGCCTTCCAGCCGCCGGTGCCCCAGCCGCCGTTGATGAAGAAGCCGCCGACCGGCGTGTCGGAGATGATCGGGCTCGCGTCCGGGCAGACATCCACGATGCCGCCCCACTGCCGCATCATGCGGAGCCGCGCGAAGACCGGGAAAAGTTCCACCAGCGCCGCCATCTGGTGTTCGATGATGTCGAGCGAACCGCGCTGCGTATAGCTGACGTAGGGGTCGATGCCCGCCCCGATGACGAGCTCGCCCTTGTCGGACTGGCTGACATAGACGTGCACGGCGTTCGACATGACCACGCACGGAAGGATGGGCTTCACCGGTTCCGAGACCAGCGCCTGCAGCGGGTGGCTTTCGATCGGGAGCTTCAGTCCGAGCATCGCGGCGATGACACTGGTGTGTCCGGCGGTCACACACCCGACCCTTCGCGTGCTGATCTTTCCGCGCGTGGTCTCGACGCCGGTCACCGCGCCGCCCTCGACGACGATGTTCGTCACCTCGCATTGCTGGATGATGTCGACGCCCATGGAATCAGCGGCGCGCGCATAGCCCCACACCACCGCGTCGTGGCGGTTGGTGCCGCCGGAGCGCTGCAGCGTCGCGCCGATCACCGGATAGCGCGCCGCGGGCGAGATGCTGATCGGCGGACAGAACTCCTTCACGTCCTCCGGCTCGAGCCATTCGGAATCGACGCCGTTCAGCCGGTTCGCCTCGACGCGGCGCTTGAGCTGCCGCGCCTCGCCCTCGTCATGCGCAAGGTTGAGCACGCCGCGATGGCTCATCATGATGTTGTAATCGAGCTCGCGTCCGAGCGTCTTCCACAGGTCGAGCGCGTGCTGGTAGATCGCGGCGCTTTCGTCGTTCAGGTAGTTGGATCGGATCACGGTGGTGTTGCGGCCGGAATTGCCGCCACCGATCCAGCCCTTCTCGATCACCGCGATATCGCGCAGCCCGTGCTCCTTGGCGAGGTAATAGGCGGTCGCCAGCCCGTGCCCCCCGCCGCCAATGATAACTGCGTCGTAGCTCGCCTTCGGCTCCGGAAAGCGCCACGCGGGCTGCCAGCCGGCGTGACCGCGGAGCCCCTCACGGATGAGCGAGACGACATTGTAGCGCTGCATCGCACTCGCTTAACCACGTGCGGCGGCGCGGGCAATCAGGTTAGCGCCCTGCCCCGTCGCGAACAGACCTAAGATCGCAGGCGGATCGAATGCCCGCACTGTTAGGGGACACATGTTTCTGCAGTAGACGGGATTATGTGGGATTTGGCGGGCGATGCCGGGAAGGCCGCGGAATCGGCGGGGTTTCGAGCCGCGGGCGAGGTCTAGGCCAGGGCGGGCGTTAGACACATGGTTTTGGAGTCAGGCGGCGGCGGGACACTTGGTTCTGCAGGCGGGCTGAAAACTCGGGCGTCGTTTAAAGCCCTTTGGACGCCGGATTTGCGCGGCTTGGAAGGATCTTTGTCGCCCCTGCCCGAGCGAGCGACTGGCGGCAATAGTTGTACTTCGCAACAATCCCTCCGGAAGGATCTGGGATAAGGCGGCGAGCGCCACTGCCTGGGAGTTTCAGGGGGTCAGTGGGCTCGGAATGCCGGAGTTCGATAGTTGCGCAATTTGCGCGCTTCAGAGCGGCGGCCTTGGCCCTTCCACGTCCTCCCGGCCGATTTCCGACGGGACTTTTTCTCGGGTCGCGGCGAGGACCAGTTCGTCGATGATGCGGCCGACAGAGAATGTGTCGGGATAGGCAGCGAACAACATCCCGGCATGATAGCCGATGCGCAGCGTCCCGCCGCGATTCCGTGTGTCTACGACGATCCGAGCGATCGCCTCCAGCAGGGAAACGCTTCGCTGCCTTACCGCTTCGTCACCGTCGAATCTCGCCACCGGCGGAAACCCTTTTGATCGCTGGCTGCGATTGTGTTCCCCCATCTCCCCGACAGCAACACAAATAATTGCCCGAATTGGAACGCAGCGAGCGGCCTATTTCCGGACGGAATTTTTTTCCATGACCGGCAGCGAGCCAGGCGGTCTCTTTCCATGGACGGTCCGTCAAACCGGCGGCTCTTCAGCCATGGCGATGTCGACCGTTACAGCTCGCGGGGCTCGGGGCTCAAGCTCGCGTGCCTCGGTTTAAAATCAGAGAGCACGTCCCGGTTGATCTAAATCAAAGATACGCGTTAAGAGACATGCAAAGGCTAATGTCTTCGACGTGGGCGGGGGCATGAGCGACTCTACAGAACCAAGGTTTCTTGCGAACGCCCGCCTGCGGGTTGAAAGGCAGCGGCAGGAGATCCGCCGATTGCTTTCCGAAGGGAAAGACACTGCGCTGGCCGAGCGCTTGCTGCAAACCTACTTAGAGATCGTGCGTCTATCCAATTCGAAGTGAGCGCACGCTTTTTGAAAGTCTTCGGCCGGCCGGGCTTCGGAGCAATGGCTTCGATCATCTCTGTGAAGTCGTGCATTGACCACAGCCGATCCGTAAGGCCGGCGCCCCTGACCGGGATAACTCGCCGGCTCTTATGAAGCCGCATACACTATAGATTACCGAGTAGAGCGCGGACAATGTGTGAGCCGGGTGAAAGGCGCATGTGCATCCGAATTCGAAAGGTCATGCCGCTCGGCATGCTCATCGCGTCGGGGGCCCTTGCCCAAGGAATTCGTTCCTATAGCATCCGCGAAGGGAGACCGCGCCTGGCGATTCGAGAAGTGATCGAGGCAGCTCTCTCATGGACTCCGTCAAACGGCGGATCTTCGGCCACGGCGACCTTGACCGCTACAGTCTGGCGGAGGTCCGGGCGCTTAAGCTCGCGGCGGGGCTGGAATGTCTGCGCTGCCACAAGTACGCGGCGCTCGACATTGATCACCTCGAAGCGAGAGACGGGCCGCAGTTGCATCTCGGCGACATAAGGCGCCGGGCCAAGTGCCAGCGCTGCGGATGCCATAATCCCGTCGCACTCATCCGTTCACCGGTCATGCGCGGAGACCGCGCCTGGTATCCACGGCCGCCTGGCGCCACCCGCTAAGCAGGCGGTGCCAGACCAACCACTCATCGCGCCAATCGGGACGACAAACCCGATCCCGAGCGGCAAATCGGGGAAGGCGACTACAATCGCGTCAAAACGAATTCGGAAGAGGGAGTGCGGGATTCCAGACATGTCAGCGCCGAACCCCATATCGAGGGGATCGCTTCCCAACGATCCTTGTACCTCGCACGTACCCGACGAGATGGGTGGCAAGAACAGACAACCTGATATCCTTTCGCTTGAGCCAACGCCCTCTCCGCTTTCCTTCCGACCAACACGACCACCTCTAGCGCTGAAAGCTTGGTAAGCAGGACGGAAAGACTTTCTAGGCCCGCCCGCAATTGCCCTGCGCCAATTGCTATTGTTCCGTTCCACCAGGGGATCACATTCCAAATCACGGTGAGCTTTCGATCTATTCCGGCCTGGCACATGAAATCGAGTGTCGCCGCTGCCGTAGGATCGTCGTTATCTCGGCTGATGAATCCTGATCCCCCGGCCCGAGGCCCCGGCTTCTCAAACAGAAAGAGAATTTTTGCCTCTCTGCCACCGTCCATCGGGTCGAAATAGGGAACTGAGACACCCGGCTTTCGCAGACTTTCAGCAAACTCGGTCAAGTCTACGATATGATCGTCCCGCAGCATCAACCGCCTTTTTCTGACTTCCTCCGAGCCCTTTTTGAGCGTCTTCGGTTCGTAGCGCGGCTCTGACAATGCGTGCATCAGCGTCCCTTCCCTGCTGAGCGTCCGCCACCTTCACGAGCCCTCTTTGCG
Organism: Hyphomicrobiales bacterium; assembly: GCA_038211615.1. Classification (GTDB taxonomy): domain Bacteria; phylum Pseudomonadota; class Alphaproteobacteria; order Rhizobiales; family Afifellaceae; genus DASWJZ01. The sequence continues at coordinate 6,153 of JBBQVL010000074.1, read as the reverse complement.
ATCTTGCGGAGGCGGCCAGCGGGAACAATCACCCACACCTCGCTGGCCCACGCGATGCGCGCGGCAACGATGGTGCGAGCGTTTGTGCTTTCCAAATTGAAGGTATTTCGTTTGGAGCCCGGCATGATGCGCTTCAGGAACCGTCGGTTATCCGCAGTCCTAACCGCCGCGTCCTCGCCGATCATACTTTCGGTGGCGCGTCGCTGTTCGCGGGGCACCACCACCACGTCGCCGTCATCGTATTTCGGCAGCATGGAATCGCCGCGGACCTGAAAGCCGATCATCTCCTCAGGGACTGCGAAGGGAAGCGCGACCTGGTCTAGGCCATCGGGCGGCACCTGTTCAAAATCAGGGTCGATCTCGGCGCCAGCGCCGATGTAGCCCATGATCGCGATAACGCTCCCCTCGCCCGCGTGCGGCCCCTCCTCCGCAAGAAGGTCAGAAACCGACGTGCCGAGCGTCCGAGCCAGCGCCGAAAAATTCTCGATGCTCGGGCTTCGGTCGCGCTCAAGAATGTCGCGAACAAACGTCTCGCCCTGCCCGGCTGCGAGAGATGCCGCCTTCATAGTCAGGCCGCCGCTCTTTAGCAGCGCTCGAACCCGTTCCTTCCAGCCGTCTTCTCGCATGGGTGGGATTATGCCCACCGGCGGACCTGACGTCACTTGGGCAATATCCCATTGACTTGATGGGCAATTGCCCATTAAATTCGCGGAGATGACCGCCACCGTCCGAAATCTCCTCTCACGGATCGAAGAACACTGCCGCGAGCACGGCGTGGCCGAAACCACCTTCGGTCGGCGCTCGGTGAACGACGGCAAGCTTGTGGCCCGGCTCCGCGAGGGCGGAACCATCACTCTCGACACTTTGGCGCTAATCGAGGCAGCGCTCGACCTACCCCAACATGCACCGTCCGATCCCACCGCCACCAGTCTGAACGGCAGGGCGGCGTAGACATGAGCCGCGTCACGCTCTCCGAGCAGTACGAGGAAATCGAGCGGCTTTACCGCGAGCTCAGGGGCGAGCTCGATCAGGCGACGCGACGGCAGGCGTTCACGATCGCCGAGCGGACCATCATGGCGCGGCGGCTCGATCGGCTCCGCGCGGCGCGCGAGCTGATCTGGCGGCTGATGCAAGAGGGCGGCGAAGGCTCGCGCCTGCTCCCGGCTAACGACGACCTCTACGGCGTCCTGCAGCTCGTGAAGCGCACCATCGCCGGGCCTGACGAACTCTCGACTGCTTTCCGCGAGTGCATCGTCAAGGTCGATGGGGGCGTGACCCTCGGCCAGGTCGTTGACGCCGCGATCGCCTCCTACCAGCCAACAGAGGAACGCGCGGCATGAGGATGCGTCTGACCGAAGCGATGGAGGACGCGCTTGTTTGCCTCTGCGCGAAGCCACTCACCCAGCAGCGGCATGGATGGGCGAACAATCCCCTCTTCGGTCACGCGACCGGGACCGTCCGAGCCCTGATCACCCGCGGACTCGCGAGCACTGACAACGCGGCTCTTCGGAACGCGACCATCACCCCCACGGGCCTCGGCCGCCGGGTGCGCAACTCCATCGGGGAGACCCCGGCATGAAGCGCTCGCTGGCGGAGATTTTCGCGATGCCGCCGGTCCGACCTTTCGATCAGGTCGAACAGGATAACTGGCAGCTCCGCCACGCGCTCGTTGCGCTCGTCTCCTCGCTGGAGCTGCAGCGCGACCCTTGGGGCTCCGCCACCGGTAAGGCTCTGAAGCGAGCGAAGACGACATTGCGCCAGGTCGGCGGATGCGACGGTGCCTATCGCGGCGAGGTCCCATTCCAATGAAGCCAAGCCTCGCCGATATCGTCGCCGCAGCACCAGCGAAGCCGGCGGTCGCCGACACGATCATGGTCGCCATCGACCTGATCGACGTGGCGGCGAACCGCCTGCGGCCCGCCGATCCCGATTACGTCAATCTTTACGCGGACAAGCTCAACGCCCGCGAGGAGCCGCCGCCGATCGACATCCGGCCGCGCGACGATGAGCCGGGCCGCTACTGGCTCGTCGCCGGGCTGCACCGGCTCTGCTCTCACGCTCTCGTCGAGCGACCAGACATCGCGTCGCGAATCCTGATGATCGGCGAGGCCGAGGCACGCTTGCGGGAGATCGGCGAAAACCTGCATCGCGCCGAACTCAATGCCCTCGATCGTGCCCTCAATCTAGCAGAGTTGAAGCGCGTTCACGAGCGCCTCCACCCCCGCACGAAACACGGTGGCGACCGGAAGTCGCGCAACGCGAAGGATCAAGTGGCAGAGTCTGCCACTCGATTTAGCGCTGAAGCGGCCGAGCGAACTGGACTGTCCGAAAGATCGATTCGGCAGGCCGTTGCTCTCGCCGATGCGCTCTCTCCAACGACGATCGAGCTGGTCAGGGAGACCTACCTCGCCAACCACGGCTCCGACCTACAAGCGCTCGCGCGGCTGCCGAAAGAAGAACAGGTCCGCGCGGTCAGTTCGATTGTATCGGGCAAGGCCAAGACACTGAAGGATTCGCTGACGGCGCTGGGACGAGGACCGGCGCCGATCGACGAACAGGAGCGGCTCTTCCAGGCCGTCGTGGACGCCTGGAGCCGTGCCAACGCGAAGACCCGCAAGCGGGTGCTCGCTCACATCACCAACAACGGGGGCAAGGGGAATGGCGAAGCGGCGCGCCAAGAACCGAAGAAGACGCGTGACTAAACAGGGCGACCTTTTCGCGTCTGCCAATCTCTACCCGGTGCGGCGGGCTGAGCGGGGCGTCCGCGCGGTCGATCTCTCACTGCGCATCAAGACGGCGATGGGCGTGGCGCTGAAGGAGTGTCCCGACAGCGCTGCAATCGTTGCTGCCCGGATGGCCGAGCTCAGCGGAAGAGAGATCAGCGCGGACGCCCTCTACGCTTACACCGCGCCATCGAAGCCCGAGCATGACATGGGCATCACACGCTTCATCGCCTTCGTGCGAGCGACCGGCGCGACGTGGCTGTGGGACGAGCTGCTCCGCGACGACGGCTTGCTGGTGCTCGAAGGCGAGGAGGCGAAGCTCGCCGAGCGCGGCCACCTCGAACAGGAGCGCCGGAAGCTTGAAAAGCAGATCAAGGCGCTCGACCGCGATCTCGGCGCCGCGCCCGTGCAAGTCAAACGGCGGGCGCGGTGAATGCCGCGCGAGTTCTTCAGCGTAGCGGAGATTCTTGCGGCCGGTTCGAGCGCCCTCCCCTCCGACAAGGGCGGGCTTTCGCGCCTGGTCGATGAGCGCGGCTGGCGGAATGATGAGGCCCACGCGCACCTGCGGCCCGGCGTCGGGCGCGAGGGCGGCACGTGGGAGTATCACCTCTCGCTCTTTCCCTCAGAGGTGCGCGCGCGCCTTATCGCTGGTGAAATTGCCTCTGACACCCCGCAAAGCCGTATTGAAGCCGCCTCGCAGGTCTTGTGGAGCCGTTTTGAAAACCTCCCGGACAGGCTGAAGGACGAAGCCCGCACGCGGCTTGCGCGCGTGGAGCAGGCCAACACGCTTTCCGCTGCCATGTCGCGGCAGGCAGCGGTCGCGCTGGTCGCGACAGAGGCGAAGATCTCCACCTCCACGCTGTGGGGGTGGCTTCGCCTGGTCGCCGAGCGCCCTGCCCGCGACCATCTACCGGCGCTCGCGCCGCGCTATTCCGGCCGGTCAAAGACAGCCGACTGCGATCCGCGGGCCTGGGACTTCCTCGTCGCCGACTATCTCCGGCCGGAGCAGCCGAGCTTCGACGCCTGCCATCGGCGCATGAGCGAGGCCGCGACTGCGAACGGCTGGTCGCCCCTCCCCTCGAAGAAGACGCTGTCAAGAAAGCTGGAAAGGCAGATCCCGCGGACCGCACGCGTCATCGCCCGCAAGGGCATGCAGGCGGCGAAGGCGATCTATCCGCACCAGACGCGCGACAAGAGCACGCTGACGGCGCTGGAGGCGGTGAACGCCGACGGGCACCGGTTCGACGTCTTCGTGAAATGGGCGGACGGTGAGATCGGCCGGCCGATGATGACGGCGTTCCAGGACGTGCATTCCGGCATGCTTCTGGCGCACCGGATCGACCGCTCGGAGAACTGGACCGCCGTCCGCCTCTGCATCGCCGATATGATCGGCCGCTACGGCATCCCCGACCACGCGATCTTCGACAACGGCCGGCACTTCGCATCGAAGTGGCTGACCGGCGGGACCACGACGCGCTTCCGTTTCAAGGTGCGCGACGAAGACCCGCGCGGCATCCTGCCGATGCTCGGCGTGCAGGTGCATTTCACGACGCCCTATCACGGCCAGGCGAAGCCGATCGAGCGCGCGTTCCGCGACCTCTGCGAGGACATCGCCAAGCACCCGGCCAATGCCGGCGCCTACACCGGCAACCGCCCCGACGCGAAGCCCGAGAACTACGCCTCGAAGGCAATCCCGATCGAGACGTTCCGCGCCCTCGTGGTTCAGGAGATCGAGCGGCACAATCAGCGGCCGGGACGCCGCTCCGCGATGGCTCGCGGCAGAAGCCTGGCTGAGACGTTCAACGCCAGCCTCGAAGCGCCGACGACGGCCGTCCGCAGAGCGAGCGAAGCGCAGCGGCGCATGCTGCTCCTCGCGGCCGAAGGCGTGATGGCTTCGAAGCGCACAGGCGAGGTGCAGCTCGGCGAGAACCGCTACTGGTCGGAGCCGATGGCGGACCTCGCGGGCAAGCGCGTCGTCGTCCGCTTCGATCCGCAGGACCTAACCCTGCCGGTCGCGATCTACACGCTCGACGGCCGCTACGTCTGCGACGCGGAGTGCATCGCGCAGACCGGCTTCCTCGACATGGACGCGGCGCGCGAGCACGGCCGGACCAAGCGCGCCTGGCTGAAGGGCCAGCGCGACATGCTCGACGCCGAGCGGCGCATGTCGATCGGCGACGTGGCTGCGCTGCTCCCAACACCCGACCCGATCAAGACGCCCGAGGCCAAGGTCATCAGGCTCGTCGCGAATGGCCTGCCGCAGATCGTCGAGGAAACGGAACGCGGGCCGGAGCCGGAAGCGATGGGCGGAGCCGACGGGCTCGCGAAGCTCGAACGGCTGTTCGGCGGCGGCGAGGTCATCCCTTTCAGAGATCAAAGCGGCGCCGGGTGATGCCGGCAAATACGAGGACGATCCCCAATGAAAGCAGCACAAGAAGTCGGAGTGCCGAAGGGCTGGACTGAGCCGGACAACGAGCCGGACGTCGGCGAGGAAGAACTCACCGGCTGGCGTATCGCGACGAAGCGCCTACGCGACATCGCTACGCGGCAAAGCCTCAGCATGGCGCAGGTCTCGCGCCTCTCCGACATTCCGGCGCCGACGCTCTCGCTCTGGTACGACGGCTCTTACCGGCCGCTCGGCAAACAGACGCTGCGGCTCGTCAAGTGGCTCGACGCCTACGAGGAGAGTCAGAAGGTCGAGCTGCAGCTCCGCAAGGCTCCGACCTTCCTGCCGACGCCGACAAGCCAGGAGATCGAGAAGACCCTCTTCATCGCGCAGATGCTCCCCGACCTGGTGCTGATCACGCTCGGGCCGGGCATGGGCAAGACCGAGACCGCGCGGCACTACGAGCGCACGCGCCCCAGCGCCTACCTCGTCACCATGCGGCCGACGACCAGCTCGACCAACGCGATGCTGTCGGAGATCGCGGAGTCGCTCGATATCCCGGAGCGCAACACGGTGCGCCGCGACCGCGCCATCGGCGCGAAGCTGAAGCGGAACGGCCGGCAGACGCTGCTGATGGTCGACGAGGCACAGAACCTGACGGACTCGGCCGTCGACCAGCTGCGGCATTTCCTCGACCAGTATGAGTGCGGGATCGCCCTCCTCGGCAACAACGAGCTCTACACCCGCTTCGGCAAGGGCGAGCCGCGCGAGGGCTACGGCCAGATCCACCGCCGCACCGGCAAGCGGCTCGTGCGAATGAAGCCGCTCGACGGCGATATCGAGACGCTGATCAACGGCTGGGGCGTCAAGGACGACGATATCCGCAAGCTGCTCCGCGTCATCGGACGGAAGCACGGCGCACTCGGGCAGATTTCCAAGACGATGCAGCTCGCCGGCGTGCTGGCCGCGCTGGATTCAAAGCCGGTGGATGCCAGCCACGTGAAAGCCGCCTGGGAAAACCGTGGCGGGGAGGAGCACCGGTGA
>JBBQVL010000073.1:0-23020 GCA_038211615.1 Hyphomicrobiales bacterium | reverse complement strand
CAGGGCTTGATTTCCGTTACCCAAACCGCTTACGCGGCGAGAGCGACCGGAGCATAGTTGTCGTTTGCAACTATTGATCGGCCCGATAACGGCGGTACCATGCCGAGCAAAGGAACAACCTTTACGCCCTCGTCGATCCTGTTTCGCCCCCAGCATCAGCCCTGCGGTATTGCGGCAGGGATCATGGTGGAGGCGCCGGGTACTGCCCCCGGGTCCGATGGGTTTATTACGCTGCCCGTTTATCGCCATATCCGGATTTCTCCGGCACCCGGGAATATAGGGTCTTCGGGTTAACGGGAAAAGCCGTCTTTTTGCCGCCTCGCTTCCGATCGGTAGCGCCGGATGCGGCGACGTGGTATTTGAGCCGGCAGACCCCGCCTCGAACGGAATCCCGGAGATCGGGCCTATGTTTAGGAAGGCTCACGCGGCCCTGCTCGCGCTCTGCGTCGCGTTGACCTTCTGCGGCGTCGATTCCTTGCGTGCGCAAGACTCGGGAGCCGAAGGATACGATTCAGCCCGTGCGGTGGCGGATTGGCTGGGGTTTGTCTTGGTCCGCAAGTTCGACTACAAATTCGATGCGGGTCCAGCGAAAGAACTGGCGGCTGCCACTTTGGCCACCGGGCAAGGCACGTTCGTCTTCAACAATTTCGGCTACACGAAGGAGAACGGGGAGCCGACGTTCGACAACCGGATGACGAAGACCGGCTGGGGCGGTCTGCGGCTCGATCACAAGGCGCGTGTGGTCGTCCACACCTTCGGCTCCGGGTTCAACACCGTGCTCGCCGCCTACCGCGGCACCACCTTCGCCAACATGGTCAGGGTTGCGGGGAACGACGATCGCGCCGTTCCGGGCTTCAGCACCAACGAGAGCCTGATCCGGTTCGACGCCTCCGCCAACACCGACTATCGCATCCAGCTTGGCGGGCGTAACAACGCCGAAGGGCTTTTCGCGGCGAACGTCTTCGTGCTGCCGCCGACTGGAGGCCTGTCGGCCTATCTTCTCAGGCAGGGCAGCAGCGGCTCGGCACGCGGCGCCGACTATGATTGCTCGACCAACAGCAACTTCAATTGCCCCGACGCCACCTACATCGTTTACAACAGCACCGCGAAGACGCTGGTCGTGACGGCGTCGCACAATCTCGGCGCAGGCATAACTCCGCCACCGCAATTCACGCTGCCGCCGGGCGCCCTGCGGGCTGTGACATTCACCTTCACCGCGGGCTTCAATCACGCGAACCCCCGGACCGTGTCGGGCCGTTTCACCTTCATCGGACGCGAAGGTGCGACGGTCATCAGTCAGACTTTTCGGCCCGCAACCATCGGCGTGAAGCCGCTGGGAACGCTGCCCAATGCATTGTCGGCCACCCTTCGGCCGCAGCTGCGCGCCGGGTTGCTGAACCAGCCGCTGGCATTCGAACTCACGCTCAGGAACGGGGCCGCCGTACCGCTCCACGGCTGCTACATTCACCCCTACGATACGTATCTGAATGCGGTGTGGCAGCGCATCACACCTGCGGACGCCACGCCGATCGGCGCGTTCAACGCGCCGGCGACGATTCCGGCAGGCCAGTCGCAGACCTTCGTCGTTTACCTTTCCAAGCGCGCGTCCGTGTTCTCCTACCTGCCCCCCGCCGCACTCTGGAAGATAGAGTGCGCCGACAGCGCTCCGCTCGATCAGAACCTGCAATCGAGCTTCGATGCGTACGCGCGGGTGCACGCCGCGCCGCCGGATGTCGTCGCGAACGTCCTCGCGCCGGCCGCCGATACGCTGCTGGTGCCAGCCGCGGGCGGTGTGATGCGGGTGGCGGCGCGGAACAATGGCGTCGCGGGTGAGATCGAGGTCACGCCGAAATATGAGTACCCGGTCGAGGACGCTTCGAACAAGCGCTTCACCGTCACCGTCTGTCAGCTTGCGAGCGCCAACGGGGCGTGCCTGAGCTCGCCAACCGCGAGTGTCACCTACACGGCGGCCGCGAATGCGATCCGCTATTTCAAGGTGTTCGTGAAGCGGCCTGCGGGGGATCCCGGCTTCGCCCCGACCAAACGACGCGTATTCATCAATTTCCGCGGCGGCACTCCGCTGAAGCTTCTGTCGTTCGGGACGGAGAGCGTCGCGGTCCGCTGGCAGTGATCGTCTGAGGTCTCCGACTGCGGCCGCTTCATTTCTGTGCGTTCATTCTTCCGGTCCGAACAAGAACGCAAAAACATTCCCCTCCGGTATGTTGCAGTGCAACAGGATCGGGGTGTATCTCTATTTGACGGTTGACCGACTCGGTTTCGCCGCTCGTCACATCCCAGAGAATCTTCATGCCATCGAGTTTCGCCAGAAACGCGATCGTCCTCGGCCTTTTCTGTGCCATCGGACCGTTCGCGATCGACATGTATCTGCCGGCGCTGCCCTCGATCTCGGTGGATCTCGGGGCCTCGACGGCCGCGACGCAGATGAGCCTGATGTCGTTCTTCGTCGCCTTCGGCGTGTGCCAGCTTGTCTATGGCCCGGTTGCCGACATGGTGGGGCGGAAGCCGCCGATCTATTTCGGGCTTGTCGTCTTCGTGCTGGCGTCCGTCGGCTGCGCGTTGGCGCCGACGATCGAATGGCTGATCGCCTTCCGCTTCGTGCAGGGCATCGGCGCGTGCGCCAGCATGGTGATCCCGCGCGCCATCATCCGCGACCTGCACACCGGCGTCGACGCGACGCGGCTGATGGCGCTCATCATGCTCGTCTTCAGCGTCTCCCCGATCCTGGCGCCGCTCACCGGCAGCGCGCTGATCATTCCTTTCGGGTGGCGGGCGGTGTTCGTCGGGGTCACGATCGTGGGAGTTCTCGCCATCGGGCTGATAGCCTTCTTCCTGCCCGAGACGCATCCTCCCGCCGCGCGCGTTCGCGCCAACCTGAGAAGCGTGTTCGCCGGCTACGGCCAGCTGCTGCGCGACCGGCATTTTCTCGGCCTGACATTCATTGGCGGCCTCGGCATGGCGAGCTTCTTCGCCTTCCTGTCGAGCTCGTCGTTCATCTACATCGATCATTTCGGGCTGACGCCGACGCAGTACAGCCTCGGCTTCTCGATCAATGCCATCGGCTTCATCGGCTCCTCGCAGTTCGCCGCGCGGCTCGGGGCGCGCTTCGGCCTGCGCCGGATGATCGTCACCGCCGTTTCCGTCTATTCGGCGTTCGCGGTCCTGCTCTTTGCGGTGACGGCGGCCGGGGTCGATAGCCTGCCGGTGCTGATGGCGCTGCTCTTCTGCGCCTTCGCCAATCTCGGCCTGGTCGTGCCGACGACGGCGGTGCTGTCGCTGGAGAATCACGGCCCGATCGCGGGCATGGCCTCGGCGCTCGGCGGCACGCTGCAGATGGTGACCGGCGCGATCATGATCGTCGTGGCGAGCCTGCTCTATGACGGAACGCCGCAGCCGATGGTCACCGTGATCGCACTCTGCGCCGTCGGCGCGCTGGTGCTCGCCTGGGGAACGCTAGGCCGCCGGGAGGTCGCGGCGGCCCCGGCCGAATAGGCTGGCTCCGTCAGTAGCCGCCGCGCCCGGATAGCGGCGGGCGCGGAATCGCACTACATTCCATTCGATGCGCCAATACCTCGACCTGATGCGCCGCGCGCTTGACGAAGGCGCCCAGAAATCCGACCGCACGGGGACGGGCACGCTCTCCGTATTCGGCCATCAGATGCGTTTCGATCTGAGCGAAGGCTTCCCGCTCATCACCACCAAGAAGCTGCACGTGAAGTCGATCATCCACGAGCTTCTGTGGTTTTTGGCCGGCGACACGAACACGCATTACCTGACCGAGAACGGCGTCCGCATCTGGGACGAGTGGGCGGACGAAAACGGCGAGCTCGGCCCGATCTACGGCAAGCAGTGGCGCTCTTGGGCTGCGCCCGACGGGCGAGTCATCGACCAGATTTCCGATGTCGTCGCGGCGATCCGCACGAATCCGGATTCGCGCCGGCTGATCGTGTCCGCCTGGAACCCCGCCGACCTCGACAGGATGGCGCTCGCACCCTGCCACTGCCTGTTCCAGTTCTATGTCGCGGACGGAAAGCTCTCCTGCCAGCTCTACCAGCGCTCCGGCGACATCCTGCTCGGCGTCCCCTTCAACATCGCTTCCTATGCGCTCCTGACGCTGATGGTGGCGCAGGTGACCGGGCTGCAGCCGGGAGATTTCGTGCACACGTTCGGCGATGCGCACCTTTACGTGAACCACCTCGACCAGGCGCGCGAGCAGCTCGGGCGAGAGCCGCGCAGGCTGCCGACGATGCGGCTCAACCCCGAAGTCCACCGCATCTTCGATTTCGTCTACGGCGACTTCGAGTTGCTCGACTACGATCCGCACCCGCACATCAAGGCGAAGGTGGCGGTTTGAGCTTTGTGAGGGGCGTCCCATGCGACTGATCTGGGCGACTGCGATATTGGCAGGGCTCTCCGTTGCGCCTGCACTCGCCAACGATTCCACCGCCGAGCTCGCCACCGGCGGCCTCGCCTACATCACGACCGACGCCGTCGAGATGCGCTCGGAGGATCTCTTCGTCTCCATGCAGGAGGTGCGCGTCCGCTACGAGTTCACGAATACCTCCGACCACGATGTCACCACGCTGGTCGCCTTCCCGATGCCGGACATCAAGGGGGACCTCGATTTCCTCGTGGCGATCCCGGTCGACGATCCGGAGAATTTCCTCGGCTTCCAGACAACAATTGACGGCAAGCCGGTCGAGGCCAAGCTGCAGCAGCGGGTGACGGCGCTGGGCGTCGATCAGACTGCGCTGCTCCAGAGCCTCGGCGTTCCGCTCGCGCCGCAGAGCCAGCAGACGCGCGATGCGCTCGACAAGGTGCCGCACGAGAAATGGGACCGGCTGATGGCGCTCGGTCTCACCGGCCTCGACGAATACGATTCCGGCAATGGCCAGGAGAAGCATCTCGCCCCGATCTGGCTGCTCTCCACCGCCTATTACTGGGAGCAGACCTTCCCCGCCGGCAGGACGATCGTCGTCGAGCACCATTACAGGCCGAGCGTAGGCAGCACGGCAGGCGTGACTTTCAGCGACGATTCCTCGCTCGATATGCCGGCGGTGAAGGAGTATTTCTCAAAATACTGCATCGACGACGATTTCATGAACGCCTATCGGAAGACGAAGCAGCCGGGCGGCCTCGATACCTATTTCGAGAACCGCATCGACTACATCCTGACCACCGCCAACAACTGGGCGGGTCCGATCGGAAAATTCCATCTCGTGATCGACAAGGGCTCGGAAAAGAACCTGGTGAGCTTCTGCGGCGAGGACGTGACGAAGATCGGGGCGACGCAGTTCGAGATGACGAAGACGAATTTCTACCCGCAGCGCGATCTCTCCATCCTCATCCTGACGCCCATTCCGCTGGAATGATGGACGCGGGCCCTCGTGCGGACGGCAACGACGCGTGCTTCGTCATCCGGAAAGCCGAACCGGGTGACGCCGCCACGCTCCTCCGGCTGATACGGGCGCTGGCCGAATACGAGAAGCTCGTTGACCTCGTCGAGAATGACGAGGCGCGCATCCGCGAATCCTTCTTCTGCTCCGCGCCGCGGGCGTTCTGCGACCTCGCTGAGGTGGCGGGCGAGCCGGTCGGCTACGCCATCTGGTTCTACAGCTACTCCACGTTTACCGGGCGGCACGGCATCTTCCTGGAGGACCTCTACGTCGAGCCCGCGCACCGCGGCGCGGGCATGGGCAAGGCCCTGATCCGCAACCTCGCCGCCCGCTGCACCGCCGAGCGCCTGACGCGGCTCGAGTGGTCGGTGCTGGACTGGAACGAGCCCTCGATCGAATTCTACCGCGCGCTCGGCGCGACGCCTCTGGACGGCTGGACGGGATTCCGCCTTGCCGGGGAGGCGTTGGCGAGGGCTGGATCCCCCGAGGCATGAGCGCGCCGATCGCGCTCGTGGTCGCGGTCGGCGCGAATGGCGTCATCGGCGCGAACGGCGGGCTGCCGTGGCGGATCAGGTCCGACCTCAGGAAATTTCGCGCCATCACCATGGGCAAGCCGCTGGTCATGGGGCGGAAGACCTTTGAATCGATCGGCCGAGTGCTGGACGGCCGCGACGTCATCGTGGTGACGCGCGCCTCGGATTTCGCAGCTCCGGGCGTATTCTCCGCCGCGAGCGTCGACGCTGCGCTAAGGCTTGCCGCCGAGCGCGCCGCGATCCTCGGCGCGGACGAGATTTGCGTCGTCGGCGGCGGAGAGATCTACCGCGCGGCGCTGCCGCGCGCCGACCGTCTCTACGTAACGCACGTCGCGGCGCGGCCCGAGGGTGACACCCTGTTCCCGGACATTTCTCCCGCCGAATGGGTGGCCGTATCGCGCGAGCCGCTTCCGCCCAGTGCCGGCGATACCGCGACAGGCGAGCAGGTCACCTACGCCAAACGCCGTTAAGCCTGCGCGGGCGTTTGGCAATTTGGCCTTCCCGGAATCATTGCGCGGCTTGGCAAGCGTCCTCTATAACCCCGGACAACGTCGCGGGGGGCCGAGGACGATAAGGAGCATGGATGCCCTGGAGTAACAATTCGGGCGGGGGTGGGTGGAAAGGTGGGGGAGGGCCGTGGGGCAGCGGCCCGCAGCAGCGCGGACCGCAGCCACCGGACCTTGAGGAACTCCTGAAGCGCAGTCAGGATCGTCTGCGAAGCGTGCTGCCGGGCGGCGGTCGCTCCAACACCCTGATCGGCGTGCTGATCGTCGCGGCGCTGATCGTGGTCTGGGTCTATAACAGCCTTTACATGGTGCAACCCGACGAGCTCGGTCAGGAGCTGGTGTTCGGCAAGCCGAAGTCGGAAGTCTCCACCCAGGGCCTGCATTTCATTTTCTGGCCGGTCGAGACGGTGGAAATCGTCTCCACGCGCGTGCAGCGCGAATTCCTCGGCTCCGACGCGAGCCGCCGCAACAGCACCGATACGAGCCTGATGCTCTCGGGCGACCAGAATATCGTCGACGTCAACTTCTCCGTCCTTTGGCGGGTCAGCGAGCCGAAGAAGTTCCTCTTCGACGTCGAGGATCCGCAGGCGTTTCTGCGCCGCGTCGCGGAAAGCGCGATGCGTGAGCTGATCGGACGCTCGACCGCCGAGCAGGTGCGGACGGAGCGTCGCGCCGAAGTTGAGGAGGGCGTCCGCGCACTCCTGCAGGCGACGCTCGACGTCTACGAGTCCGGCATCACCGTCGTCGGCGTGCAGCTCGAACGCGCCGACCCGCCGCAGGAAGTGGCGGATGCGTTCGAAGAGGTGCAGCGCGCGCAGCAGGATCTCGACCGCTTCCAGCGCGAAGCGGAGCAATACGCCAACCGGCGGCTCGGCGATGCCCGCGGCCAGGCGGCGCAGGTGACCGAGACGGCGCAGGGCTACAAGCAGCAGGTGGTCGCCGAGGCGGAGGGCGAGTCGCAGCGCTTCCTGTCGGTGCTGGCGGAATACCAGCTCGCCAAGGACGTCACGCGCAAGCGCCTCTATCTCGAGACGGTCGAACGCGTGTTCCAGAGCTCCAACAAGATCATCCTCGAAGGCGGCGCTGCATCGAACGTGCTGCCCTATCTGCCGCTCGACCAGTTGCAGAGGAACCGGCCCGCCGCGCCGCTTCCCTCCGCCGCGACCGGGACACCTATCGGCACGAGTGTCGCACCGCTTCCGGGAGCAAACCCATGAGGCGCCTGTCGGTCTTTCTCATCGGCCTGCTGGTCGTCGTCTTTCTCGTCTATTCGTCGATCTTCATCGTCAATCCGCGCGAGCAGGCGCTGGTATTGCGCTTCGGCGAGATCACCCGCGTCGTCCAGGAGCCGGGAATCTACTTCAAGATACCGACCAACTTCGTCGACAGCGTGCAGATCGTCGAGGGCCGGCTCCTGAGCTTCGACCTCGAGGACATCCGCGTGCAGGTGCGCGACGGTCGCCGCTACATCGTCGACGCCTTCGTCGCCTTCAAGATCACCGATCCCCGCAAATTCCGCGAGAACGTCTCGGGAAGCCTCGACATCGCGCGCGAGAACATGCGCACGCGGCTCGATGCGGCGCTGCGGCGCGTCTACGGGCAGCGGAGCTTCGAGGCGGCGCTCTCCGAACAGCGCGGCGACATGATGGTGGAGGTCCGCGATCAGCTCCGTCCGCTGACGACGGAAGTCGGCATCGACATCGTCGATGTCCGAATCAAGCGCACCGACCTGTTGCCGGAAGTGTCGCAGCAGACCTTCGAGCGCATGAAGGCGGAGCGCCTTGCCGAAGCCGCACAGCTTCGCGCTCGCGGCACCGAGCTTGCCGCGCGCATCCGCGCCGAGGCCGACCGTGAGGCGGTGGTGACCGTCGCCGAGGCGGAACGGGAGGCGGAGATCCTGCGTGGCCAGGGCGACGCCGAGCGGAGCCGCGTCTTCGCCGCGGCCTACCAGAAGGATCCGTCGTTCTTCGAGTTCTATCGCACGATGCGAGCCTACGAGTTCTCGTTGAACGGCACCGGCACGACCCTGGTGCTGTCGCCGACCTCGGAGTTCCTGCGCTTCTTCCAGGATGCCTCCGGGCAGGTGCAGGCTTCGGCGGCCGCCGGTTCGCCACAGGCTGTGGCGGCAACGCCGGCCATGGCTGCCGGCGCTTCCGAGCCGGAGCCTGCCCCGCCAGCGGCACCGGAGCCGCCGGCTATGCCGGCGCCAGCGCCCCCGACGCCCCCTGCGCCGGAGCCCACTGCTCCTGCACCGGCGCAATGAGGGACGTCGGCAATGCGATCGGCCTGATCCTGGCACTGGAGGGGGCGCTTTACGCGCTCTTTCCCGATTTGATGAAGCGGCTGGCGCATCAGGTCATGCAGTCGCCAGGAGACACGATGCGGGTCGCGGGCGTAATATCCGTGGCGCTCGGAGTCGCGCTGGTCTGGCTGGTGCGCGGTTGAAGCAATCGTGAAGCGAACCTGCCGTGCATTCGCCGGCTTTTGCGTCAATGTCCCGTCTTGAGACGGCGGAGAGATCGGAAATGAGCCTTGGATTGATCCTGCGGGCAGCGACGGCCGTCGGGCTTGCGCTGACAGCTGTCTCGGCGTCCTCCGCGCCGCTCGCCACGCGCGACGCAGCGCTGCGGCAGGTGCTTCGCCCCATACTGACGCAGGCAGGCCCCGATGCGGCGCCGCAGCCGGCTCTGCCGCCCGACGCCGTCGTGCCGCCGCCGATCCTGCCCGCCCCGCACATGCCGGACGCCGACCCGGTCGTCGAATTGCCGCCGCCGAGCCAACCCAGCGCCGCCGTCACCGCCCCCGCGGCGCCGGGGCTCCCGCTTGCGCCGAACGGCGCTGTGTTCTCCTTCGCCGATCTCTCCGAGCGCCTGCTCGGGTCTGTTGTCTACATCTCGACATCGCAACGCGTGGCGGTAACCGGGCGCGCCCCTCCGACGCCTCCCGATTCGGACAGCACTCCGCCTGAATCCGCTCCGCCCTCAGGCTCGGAGAGCGCGCCGCCCGGTTCGGAGAGCACGCCGCCCGGCTCCGACCCGGCGCCCGATTCGCACGCCGCGCCGCCCGGCGAGGATTTCTTCGACAAGTTCTTCGACAAGGACGGCAAGGCGGAGGATGATCCTCGCACCGTGCAGTCGCTCGGCTCCGGCTTCGTCATCGACCCGTCGGGCCTGATCGTCACCAACAACCACGTCATCGCCGACGCCGACGAGATCACGGCGAACTTCGCCGACGGCCGGAAATTCAAGGCGACCGTCGTCGGGATCGACGACAAGACGGATCTGGCGCTGCTGAAGGTTGACGCCCCGGCGCCGCTGCAGGCGGCGAAGTTCGGACGCTCCGACAAGATGCGCGTCGGCGACTGGGTGCTGGCGATCGGCAACCCGTTCGGCTTCAGCGCGACCGTCACCGCCGGCATCGTCTCGGCGCTCGACCGCGACATCAATTCCGGCCCCTACGACCACTACATCCAGACCGACGCCTCCATTAACCGCGGCAATTCCGGCGGCCCGCTGTTCAACATCGGTGGCGAGGTGATCGGCATCAACACCGCGATCATGTCGCCGACCGGCGGCTCGATCGGCATCGGCTTCGCAGTTCCCTCCGAGATCGCCGTGCCTGTGATCGAGCAGCTTCGCCGCTTCGGCGAGGTGCATCGCGGATGGATCGGCGTGCGCATCCAGGACGTGACCGACGAAGTCGCCACGGGCCTTGGCATCGGCGACCTGAAGGGCGCCTTCATCGCCGGCATGACCGACGACGGCCCGGCCGCCAAGGCCGGCATCAAGGAAGGCGACGTGGTCATCGATTTCGGCGGCCTGCCGGTGAAGACCATGCGCGATCTGCCGCGCCTCGTCGCCGATACGGCTCCCGGTGACAGCGTCGACATGACCGTGGTGCGCGACGGCAAGCACGTCACCCTGAAAATCGAGGTGGGCCTGCTGCAGGACGAGAAGGTCGCCGAGGCGAGCGCCAGCGGGTCCGAGAGCCAGCCGGACAGCAATGCGCCGCCGGCGGCCGATGCGGCGCAGATGTTCGGCCTGTCGCTTGGTGCGATCACCGATGAGGCGCGCAAGACCTTCTCCATCGACGGCAGCGTCGAGGGCGTCCTCGTCACCGGGGTCGAGCCCGGAAGCGAGGCGGATGACAAGAGCGTCAAGCCCGGCGAGGTCATCGTGCAGGTCAGCCAGACCGACGTGGCGAAGCCGGAGGAGGTCGTCGCCAAGATCGAGTCTCTGAAGGCGGAAGGCCGCCGCACCGTGATGCTGCTGGTCTCCGGCGCGGACAAGAAACTCCGCTTCGTCTCGCTCAGGATCGAGGACGCGCCGAAGTAGAGAGGCCAATCATCTTACCCAAATCTTCTGCCATCCCGGTTTGCCGCGAAGCGGCAAGACCGGGACCCATAAACGCAGGCTCTTGGAGATTTGCACCAGCGCGGTTCCTGAGTCTTCTTCTGAGCTAATCCCCGGCAAACTCCCCGCGCCGGTATCCCTGGAGGTAAAGCAGTCCCGTCAGGTCGGAATGGTCGATCGTGGCGTCCGCCAACTGGCGGAGCGCCGGCTTACCGTGGAACGCCACCCCAAGCCCGGCGCGGCGGACCATGGCGGCATCGTTGGCTCCATCGCCGACCGCGAGCGTCTCGGACAAGGTCAACCCGAGCCGCGCAGAAAGCTCGACGAGAGCCTCCTCCTTCGCCTCTGCTCCCAGGATCGGCTCGCCGACCAAGCCCGTGAACGCGTCAGCCTCGCTGATGAGCAGGTTGGCGCGCGTCTCGTGAAATCCAATTCTTTCCGCGATCGGTTCCACGAACGCCGTGAACCCGCCGGAGACCAGCGCGGTATGGGCCCCGGCAGCGCGCATCGTGGCGATAAGCACGCGCGCACCCGGCATCAGCTCGATGCGCTCAGCAAGCACCCTCCCGACCACCTCGGTCGCGAGACCCTTCAGCAGCGCGACCCGCTCGCGCAGCGCCGGCGCGAAGGCGATTTCGCCGCGCATGGCGCGTTCGGTGATCGCCGCGACCTGGTCGCGCAAACCGACCTCCGCCGCGAGCTCGTCGATGCACTCCTGCCGGATCATGGTCGAATCCATGTCGGCCACGAGGAGCTTCTTTCGCCGGAACGCAGCCGGCACGACGTTGACGTCGATCATGCGACCCTGCAGGGCTGAGCGCACCGCGCCAAGCGCCCGTTCCCTTGCGCCATCGAAGGCAATGTCGCAGGCCTCGCCTTCCGCCAGCCAGTCCGGTGCGCCTGAAGTCGCGGAAGCTTCGTCCAGCGCGCGGCGTGCGCAATCGACATCGCCTGTACCGAGCGCCTTCGCATCGGCGGCGATGAGCGATAGGACTTGGCTCATGGAGCTTTCGCTGGAAGAAGTCGGAGCGGCGCGCGTCGTGCTGATAGCCGGGCCGACCGCGAGCGGCAAGTCGGCCGCGGCGGAGCGGTTGGCGGAGGCCGTCGCGGCGCGTGGCCGCGTGGCGTGGATCGCCAATGCCGACTCCATGCAGGTCTATGACGGGCTGCGCATCCTGACCGCGCGGCCGGCAGCAGAGGAAGAAGCGCGCTTTCCGCACCGCCTCTATGGGCACATTCCACCCGGCGTCCGCTACTCGGTCGGCGCATGGCTGGGGGATATCGCCGCGGTGCTGCGCCAGGCCGAGTCAGCCGGCGCGTTGCTGATCGCTGTCGGCGGAACGGGCCTCTATTTCAAGGCGCTGACCGAAGGGCTCGCCGCGGCTCCTGAGATTCCCCTGGACGTCCGGGCGCGGTGGGCGGAGCGCCTGCAGGCCGAGGGAGTCGCCCGGCTGCATGCCGTGCTGGCGGGAAGCGACCCGACCGCCGCCGCCGCTATCCGCCCGACCGACCCGCAGCGGATCCTGCGCGCGCTGGAAATCCTAGAGGCAACCGGAGAGACCCTGGAGCAGCGGCAAAGGACGCCGCAGCTTGCGCCGCTTGTCGCAGCGGAAAGCGCCGCGGCGTTTGTCCTTGACGCCGACCGTCCGACGCTGCAGCAGCGAATCGAGGAGCGCTTCGATCGGATGGTCGGGGAGGGGGCGCTGGAGGAGGTCCGCGCCATTCTGGCGCGTGATCTCGCCCCGGAGCTGCCGGCGATGAAGGCGATCGGCGTCCGCGAATTCGCCGCAGCGCTACGGGGAGAAATCTCCCTCGACGCCGCAATCGCCAAGGCCAAGATGGAAACGCGGCGCTACGCCAAGCGGCAGGCCACCTGGTTCCGTCACCAGATGCGCGGCTGGCGTCGCGTCCAGGCCTGAGCCGGCGCTCAGATCGCCCGCGCCTGCCGTCGGACCTCCACCGGCGGATCGATCGGGGCGCGGTCGAGCGAGCCGGGCATGATCTTTGGCGCGGTGGTCGCGTAGACGAGGTGCCTGATATCGGCCAGCGGCGCCGGCAGGCCGAAGAGATAGCCTTGCGCCTGGGCGCAGGATTCGTTGTCGAGGAAGGAGCGCTGCTCCTCGTTCTCCACACCTTCGGCGAGCACCGGGATGTCGAGGCTGCGGCCGAGACCGAGCACGGCGGTGACGATGACAGCGGCCTGCTGGCGCGAACCGATCTTGTCGACGAAGCTCTTGTCGATCTTCAGCTTGTCGAACGGGAACGCCTGCAGGGTCGACAGCGACGAGTAGCCGGTGCCGAAATCGTCCATGGCGATCGAGACACCGAGCGCCTTGATCCGGCGCAGCATATCGAGCGTCCTCTGCAGATCCTCGATGAGGGCGCTCTCGGTGATCTCCAGCTCCAGCCGCGATGGCGGCATGCCGGTCTCGATCAGGATCTCGTGCACCAGCTCCGGCAGATTGGCGAGCTTGAACTGGATGGGCGAGAGGTTGACGGCGACCGTATAGGGCTGCGTCCAGTGCGCGGCCTCAGTGCACACCTTGCGCAGGATCCACTCACCGAGATGCAGGATCAGGTCCGTCTCCTCGGCGATCGGGATGAACTGCGAGGGGGCCACGTAGCCGTGCACCGGATGGTTCCAGCGGCACAGCGCCTCGAACCCGATGATCTCGCCGGTCGAGATGGAAGCCTGCGCCTGGTAGAACACTTCCAGCTCGTCGTTCTCGATCGCCTGGGTGAGCTGCTGCGCAAGGATGCGCCGCTCGCGCACCGTCTCGTCCATGTCGGGCGTGAAGAAGCAGGCGCGGGCGCGGCCGTGTTCCTTGGCGCGGTAGAGCGCGAGGTCGGCGTTCGCGAGGAGCTTGCGGGTGTCGTCCCCGTCGCGCGGATAGATGGCGACGCCGATGGTCAGCCCGACGTGGAACGGCTGGCCGGCGAGCAGCACCGGCTTGGAGAATACCTCGAGCAGCTTGTCCGCCAGCCGCGCAGCGGAAGCCGGCTGGTCGCGCCCCGCCTGCACGATCACGAACTCGTCGCCGCCGAGCCGCGCCGCAAACTCGTTGTGGGAGAGGAGCGCGGTGATGCGCGCCGCGGTCGCCTTCAGGAGCTCGTCGCCGGCGGCGTGTCCATGCACGTCGTTGATCTCCTTGAAGCGGTCGAGGTCGACGATCATCAGCGCCAGCTCGCCGTTCTTGGCCTTCATCGAGGCGATGTCGTTTTCCAGCCGATCCTGGAACGAGGCGCGGTTCGGAAGTCCCGTCAGGGTGTCGAAGTGCGCCAGGAACAGGATGCGCTGTTCAGCGGCGCGGCGTTCGCGCAGGTCGCGGATCGCGAAGATGCGGCGGACCGAGCCTTCGGCCTCGGAATGGCGGGCGATCACCTCCACGGGTATCGGACCTTCGTCCGAAAGGAGCTGCGCCTCGAAGCGCTCCTGCTCGCGGTCCCCGTTATATTCGAGGATCTGCCAGACCGGAGTCTTGATGAGCTTCGCGGCAGAGGCTGGCCCGATGAGGCCGCGAACGCTCTCGTTCACGTCGAGGATGATACTGCCATCCGTGAGGATGAGCCCCTCGACCGAGGCGTCGGCGATGTTCTTGAGCTGTGTCAGCGCTTCCTTGCGCGCGCCTCGGGCGATCATCGTCGTGGCGGCGCCGGTTCCGACCAGCAGCATCGTCATCGCTCCGACGAAATAGCCCAGGATGGTCGGATCGATGGTCTTCGGCGGGATCGGGACCGTCGTGCTCGGCGCAATGCCGATCGCGGCCATTCCGACGAAGTGCATGATGCAGATACCGGCGGCCAGCAGGATCGGCGCGATGAACTGGACGTTGCGTCCCTCCTTCCGCGCGCGGGTCACCGCCAGGATGCCGCAGGCGATGCAGAGAATGGCGCCCATGGCGAGCAGGGTTGGATTCCAGGCGATCTTGCCGGCGATCTTCAGGCTGGCCATGGCAGTGAAATGCATGGCGACCACCGCGAGGCCGACCACGCCACCGCCAACCAGTCCGGACTGTCCGGGCCCGTAGGCGGCGATGGCCAGGCCGATCGTGGACAGGAGCACCGCCACGAAGAATGCGCCACCGGTCAGCGCCGGGTCGTAGGCGATGCTGATATCCGGCTGGAAAGCCAGCAGCGCCACGAAATGCGTGGTCCACATGACCGCACCGGCGGAGAAGCCGGCCAGGAACAGCCAGCCGCTGCGTCCTTGCCCATGCATCTCGCGCGCCTGCGCGAACAGGAAGAGCGTAATGAAGCTGCCCAGTGCGCAGATCGCAGCTGCGAGCAGCACGAGCTTGGGGTCGTGACTCTGCAGGATCTGGTTGCCGCCAAGGAACACGTGAACCCCCTTCAATTCGAACACCGGAATTTCGCCGGTGAATAAACCAAAAAGCCGTGAAGACCCGGTTAGGCCGGAAGCTTAACGAGGCGTTTCTTCCGGGATAAAGTTGCGCCGGTCGGACGCGCTCACGCTACCGCGAGCACTTCTGCTCCCTGGCCGGTCAGCAGCTCGGTAATTTCTTCCGCCGGCCGGGGCCGGCTGAAGAAATAGCCCTGAACCTCGGTGTAGCCCTCGCTCCGAACGCATTCGAGCTGCTCGGACGTCTCCACGCCCTCGGCCGTGGTCGTCATTCCGAGGCTCTTGCCGAGCGCGGACACGGCGCGGACGATCGCGACGCTGTCGGGGTGCTCGCCCATGTCGTGGATGAAGGACCGGTCGATCTTGATCTTGTCGAACGGAAATTTCTTCAGGTTGCTCAGCGAAGAATAGCCGGTGCCGAAATCGTCCATGGAGATGCGTGCGCCGAGCGCGCGCAATTGAAGCAGCGTGGAAAGGGTGGCCGCGCGATCCTGCAACATGACCGTTTCGGTGATCTCCAGCTCCAGCCGACCGGACGTCAGCCCGGATCGCGCCAGGGCCGAGGCGACCGTCGGCACGAGGTTCTGGCTGCGGAGCTGCACCGGGGAGAGGTTGACTGCTATCTTGATGTGCTCCGGCCAGCCCGCGGCGTCCTTGCAGGCCTGGCGGATCACCCACTCGCCGATCGCCACGATGAGCCCGGTTTCTTCTGCGATCGGGATGAAATCGGCCGGCGCGAGGAGGCCGCGCTCGGGGTGGTTCCAGCGGGCAAGCGCTTCGAATGCGTCAATCTGGCCGGTCTTCAGGTTCACGATCGACTGGTAGTGAAGCGTGAATTCACGTCGCGCGATCGCCCTGCGGAGCTGCGACTCCAGTACGCGGCGCGCCTGCATGCGCGCATCCATTTCGGGCTCGAAGAAGCGATAGGTGGCGCGACCGTCATCCTTGGCCCGGTAGAGCGCCATGTCCGCCCCTTTCAGCAGCCGGGCCGAATCGACGCCGTCGCCGGGCGCAACGGCAATGCCGATACTTGCGGCGATCGCGACCTGGTGGCCTTCGAGATCGTAAGGCTGCGCAATCGCATCCACGATGCGGCGCGCCAGCGTGGTCGCCGCGGCCGGCTGCTCGGCGCCGACCTGGACGATGGCGAATTCATCGCCGCTCAGCCGCGCCACCGTATCCATCTCGCGTACGCAGTGCCGGAGACGGTTGGCGACTTCCTGCAGCAGCAGGTCTCCGAAGTGGTGGCCAAGCGTGTCGTTGATGCTCTTGAACCGGTCAAGATCGAGGCAAAGCACCGCCAGGCTCTCGCCACGTCCCACGCGCGTCAGGGATTGCTCGAGCTGCTCGTGAAACGAGGCGCGATTCGGCAGGTTGGTGAGCGTGTCATGCCGGGCCATGTGGGCGATCTTCGCCTCGGCGAGACGGCGGTCGGTAATGTCCTGGTGGGTCGCGACCCAGCCGCCGCCGGGGAGCGGCACATAGCCCAGCAGGAAGACGCGTCCGTCCTCCTGCTCCACAACGGTTTCGGCCGGCTCGCCAACCTTGGCGATATCGGCGAGCCTCTGCGTGTACGCTGCCTCACCCATCGCCGGCCTGTTGCCGGCGGCCATCCGGCAGGCAACGATCTCGGCGAGCGGCATGCCGGGCCGCATCTGTTCGGGAGGGATGTGGTAGAGTTCCGCGTAGCGTGTGTTGGACATGATCAGCTTCAGATCCGGTCCGAACATGCAAAGCCCCTGCGACATATGGTTCACCGCGGAGCGGAAGAGGGCCAGCTTCTCGTCTGCATCGGCCTCGCCGTGCTGCTCGTGACCCGCGCCCGCCGCCGTGCTGCCTCGCCGTGCTCTCCAGCGGTAGTGTGCGAGAAAGAAGGCGGCGCTCAGCAACCAGCCCGAGGCGGCCGCCATCGCGTCCAAGGGTTGTGAACGTGCAGCGAACAGGCAGACCAGGATTAGCGCCAGCACGGCCGTGACGGCGACCGAATATCCGGTTATCTGCGCTTGCAGTTCCGGGCGATCGGCCGGGCTCTCGGTTTCCTGGACCGCCGTGGACGAAGGGAGTGGCACGCACGTCTCTCGATAGTATTTCGCGACACTTAACCAGAAACGGGTGAGCAACTGGTGAAACGCGCCGTGAAAATACGAACGATACATTCTGCGCGGGGCGGGGAGGCCAACCTATCGGCCAGTGGAATGACGACCAGGGCCGCGACCGGCGGCGGGTATCGCCCGGAGATCGACGGGCTTCGCGGCGTGGCGGTCGCAATGGTGGTTCTCTACCACGCCGGTGTGCCTGGCTTTGACGGCGGTTTCGCCGGGGTCGACGTCTTCTTCGTCATCTCCGGCTATCTGATCGCGGAGATCGTGCTGCGCGAATCTGCAAGCGGCGCCTTTTCGCCCGTTTCGTTTTACGAGCGCCGGGTGCGGCGGATCATGCCGGCACTGCTGGCGATGCTCATCGTCTCGTCGGCGGCGTCGCTGATCCTGTTGCCGCAGGACCTCGTTGCCTTTTGCTAGAGCCTGGTCGCCGTACTTGTCTTCGCCTCGAACTTCTATTTCTGGCGAGCGCTCGGCTACTTTGGGATTGTGCCGGACTACGCGCCGCTGCTGCCGACATGGTCGCTATCGGTGGAGGAGCAGCTCTACATTGTCTTCCCCCCGCTGATCGTGCTGGCGGCCCGCTACGGGCGGCGGCCGCTCGTCGTTTTCGTCTGCGGTTCGATCCTCGCGGGTGTGACCGCGGGCATGCTCGTGAACGGCAGAGCCAACTCCGGGTTCTTCTTTCCGTTTTTTCGCGCCGCGGAATTCCTGATCGGCGTGCTGCTCGCACTCAGGATCATCGCGCCGCCGAGACGCCAATGGGCGGGCGACGCCGTGGCCGGGCTTGGTCTCGTTCTGATCGCCTGTGCCATCCCGCTGCAGCACCGCTCGCCCTATTTCCCGGCCGACCAGGTTTTGCTCGCCGCGGCGGGCACGATGCTGGTCCTTTACGGAACCGGCTGCCCACGCCTTCGCGTCTCGCGCCTCTTGAGTTTGCGGCCACTCGTGCTGCTCGGCCTCATCTCCTATTCGCTTTACCTGTGGCATTGGCCGATGATGGCGTTCGGCGAATACTACATCCTCGATCCGAACGATCTTCCGGTCGCGAAGTTCGTCCTTGCGGCGCTTAGCGTCCCGATCGCATTTATCTCCTGGCGGTTCGTGGAGCTGCCGTTTCGCGGTCCTGCGCCATTGCTGTCGCGCCGCGCCGCGTTTCTCTCCACAGCCGGCATCGGCCTGTCGCTGATCGCCTTTGCGGCATTGATGCTCGCCCTGCAAGGTGCGCCGGCGCGCTTCGATCCTCTCACCCGCCGCATCTTCGAGGACCGCGCCATGACGCACAATCCGTGCAACGGGCAGTCAGCGCTTTCGGTCGCGAAGAGGGAACTCTGCAAACTCGGCGCGCCGGGCGCTGAGCCGAGCTTCATCGTTTTGGGCGATTCGCATGCTGACATGTACTTCGAGGCGCTCGACGCGCTGGCGACGCGCTATGGCGTCCTCGGCTACATGGTGAGTGAACCGAACTGCCGTTTCTATCTCTTCGATAACCAGCCGGCGAGTCCGGACTGCGTCGCGCGGAACCTCGAGGTGCGCAACCTCGTCCGGGCGATGCGGCTGAAGGCCATCGTGATGGCGCAGCGATGGAATGTCGCGACGGTGGCAGCCCGCGCGCAAGCAGACAACGATCCGCGTGGCGCAGAATGGCTCGCGGCGTTTCCCACCGGGCTCGAGCGCATGGCAGACTTCGCGTCGTCGGCGGGCGCTACGCTCTACATCGTCGAGGACATCCCGGAGGCGACCGCGGATGTGACACGCACGCTCGCTAGGGCACATGTGCTGGGTGTCGATCCGTCCGTTGCAGTTCTGCACCTCCAGCCGACACGGGAAGAATACGAGGCATTGGAGGTCGGGCCGGACGCCGTGTTCGCCGACCTCGCGCGTAGACATCCGATCGCTTTCCTGTCCCCCGCCGACCGGCTCTGCGATGCCCGGACCTGCCGCGTCTCCCTCGACGGAATGCCTCTCTACCGCGACATACATCACCTCAACCTGCAAGGCGCCCGCTACGCGATGCCGGCCTTCGAGCCGCTGATGCGGGCGCTAGCGAAGCATTGACGCCGCCGCGGCACCGCCGGGTGCTTGACCTCAGGCCCCGGTCCCGACTAGATAGCGGCATGACGAAGCACACGCTTATCGTAGGGTTGCGCACCGCCGGGGCGGCTCAATAGGGCCGCTGCGAATGGTGGTGCGCGTCAGAAGGGTCCCACGGGGCCCTTTTTTGTTGCCGATTTTCCGCTACGAACCGAAGCCGAGTTGGGAGACTTGAAATGCCAGAGCAGATGACCGGCGCCGAAATGGTCATACGGGCGCTCGCCGATCAGGGAGTGGAGCACCTCTTCGGGTATCCGGGCGGCGCCGTACTGCCGATCTACGACGAGCTCTTCCAGCAGGACAAGGTGAAGCACATCCTCGTCCGCCACGAGCAGGGTGCCGGCCACGCGGCCGAAGGCTACGCGCGTTCGACCGGCAAGCCGGGCGTGGTGCTCGTTACGTCGGGGCCGGGCGCCACCAACATGGTGACGGCGCTGACCGATGCGCTGATGGATTCGATCCCCGTCGTCTGTCTCACCGGACAGGTGCCGACGCATCTGATCGGCAATGACGCCTTTCAGGAATGCGACACCGTCGGCATCACGCGCCCCTGCACCAAGCACAATTGGCTGGTGAGGGACGTGAACGACCTGGCGCGCGTCATCCATGAGGCGTTCTACGTGGCGACCACAGGCCGGCCCGGGCCGGTCGTGGTCGATATTCCGAAGGACGTGCAGTTCGCCAAGGGCACCTACTGGGGTCCGAAGGAGGTGCGCCGCACGCACACCGGCTACCGGCCGGCCGGCAAGGGATCGGCCGATGCGATCCGCCACGCCGTCGCGCTGATGGCGCGCGCGGAGCGGCCCCTGTTCTACACCGGCGGCGGCATCATCAATTCCGGCACGGCCGCAAGCCAGCTCCTGCGCGAGCTGGTGGCGGCGACCGGCTTCCCGATCACCTCGACGCTGATGGGCCTCGGCGCCTACCCGGCCTCCGGCAAGAACTGGCTCGGCATGCTCGGCATGCACGGCACCTACGAAGCCAACATGGCGATGCACGATTGCGACCTGATGATCTGCATAGGCGCGCGCTTCGACGACCGTATCACCGGCCGCATCGACGCCTTCTCGCCGGGGTCGCGGAAGATCCATGTCGATGTCGACGCCTCCTCCATCAACAAGAACATCCGCGTCGACGTGCCGATCGTCGGCGACGCCGGGCAGGTGATGGAGGACATGCTCATCGTCTGGAAGAAGGAGGCCGGCAAGTCGAAGAAGGAGCCGCTGAAGAAGTGGTGGGACCAGATCGACCGCTGGCGCGCCCGCCGGTCGCTCTCCTACCGTGCTTCGGAGCGCGTGATCATGCCGCAATACGCCATCCAGCGTCTCTACGAGGCTACCAAGGACCGTGACACCTACATCGCCACCGAGGTCGGCCAGCACCAGATGTGGGCGGCGCAGTTCTACGGCTTCGAGGCGCCGAACCGCTGGATGACCTCGGGCGGCCTCGGCACGATGGGCTACGGCCTGCCGGCCGCGATCGGCGTGCAGGTGGCGCATCCCGACAGCCTCGTCATCGACATCGCCGGCGACGCCTCGGTGCTGATGACCATGCAGGAGATGTCGACCGCCGTTCAGCACCAGCTGCCGGTGAAGATCTTCATCCTGAACAACCAGTACATGGGCATGGTGCGCCAGTGGCAGCAGCTGCTGCACGGCAACCGGCTGTCGCACTCCTACACGGAATCCCTGCCGGATTTCGTCAAGCTCGCCGAGGCCTATGGCTGCGTCGGCCTGCGGGCCGAGCATCCGGGCGAGCTCGACGATGCGATCGACGAGATGCTGCGCGTGAAGAAGCCTGTGATCTTCGATTGCCGCGTCGCCAACCTGGAAAATTGCTTCCCGATGATCCCCTCGGGCAAGGCGCACAACGAGATGCTGCTTCCCGCCGAGGCGACGGACGAAGCCGTCGGTGGCGCCGTGAGCGAGTCCGGCCGGGTGATGGTGTGAGGTCGAGAAGGACATGAACAAGATGAGCCCAGAGCCGCACGGCGAACCGCCGCTGACCCCGCCCGCCTCCGCCTATTTCATGGAGGAGCGCCACGATCCGAAGGAGACGCATACGCTCTCCGTGCTCGTCGACAATGAGCCCGGGGTCCTGGCGCGCGTCATCGGCCTCTTCGCCGGACGCGGCTACAACATCGAGAGCCTCACGGTATCGGAGACACAGCACGAGCAGCACCTGTCGCGCATCACCATCGTCACCACGGGAACGCGCACGGTGCTCGAGCAGATCAAGAACCAGCTCGACCGGCTCGTCTCGGTGCACCGAGTGACCGACCTCACCATGATCGCCCAGAGCCGCAAGCAGGATAAGCCGCTCGAACGCGAGCTGGCGCTGGTGAAGGTCGCGGGCCTCGGCGAGAAGCGCATCGAGGCGCTGCGGCTTGCCGACGCCTTCAAGGCGGAAGTGGTCGACGCGACGACCGAGCACTTCATCTTCGAGCTGACCGGCCGCAGCTCCAAGATCGAGCAGTTCATCGCCATCATGGCCCCGATGGGCCTGGTCGAAGTCTGCCGCACCGGCGTGGCCGCGATGGGGCGGGGCGCGGAGGCGATGTAGGATTCGCGAAAGTTCGTGTTGTGTTCTCTTCATCTAGATGATATACGTCAGCGTGTAGACGGAGGATCTAGTTGGCTTTCCATATCCGTGATCCGAAGACTGACGCGATCGTGCGCAGGCTCGCCACGAAGAAGGGCGTTGGCATCACCGAGGCTGTTCGCGAGGCCGCCGAGCATGAGCTCGAGCGCGAGGACACCAAACTGTCGTTGTGGGAGCGTACTGCAGATCTGCGGGCAGAAGTGGCGTCCTGGCCAAAGACCGGAAAGAAGGCTGACAAGGCCTTCTTTGATGAGATGTGGGGGCAGGGGGACGACTGATGTTCATCGACGCCTCTGCGCTTGCCGCGATCCTGCTCGATGAACCGGACGGCAGGGAACTAGCTCAGGCGATCGAGAACGGGCCGGTCGTCGGACGAACAACATCTCCGATCGCCGTGTTTGAAGCTGCTCTCGCCGTAAACAGAACCGAGCGAGGAGGGATCGAGCGGGCAGCAGCCGTAGTGCTTCGTCTCCTACAGCGCTCCGGAATTACGGTCGCTTCGATCGACGAGCAAACTGGCGTACTGGCGATCTCCGCCCATGCCCGCTACGGCAAGGGCAGCGGTCACACCGCCCGTCTCAATCTCGGCGATTGCTTCGCCTATGCTATGGCGAAGCAGCATGGCGTTCCGCTCCTCTACAAGGGCGACGATTTTTCCCAGACCGACCTCGCCTGAGCAAGGCGTTGATGCAGCTCTCCCCGCAGCAGGACGCCGCGCTCCTTGCCGTCTCGCACTGGCTGAAGTCCCCACGCCCGCAGGTCTTTCGCCTGTTTGGCTTCGCCGGCACCGGCAAGACGATGCTGGCGAAGCGCATTGCCGACGACGCCGAGGGCGAAGTGCTCTTCGCCGCGTTCACCGGCAAGGCCGCGCAGGTGATGCGCAATCGCGGCTGCGCCAATGCGCGCACGCTGCATTCGCTGATCTACCGCCCGCGCGGCGAGAAGACGGAGAAGGAGACGGGCGAGCTGCAGCCGGCCTTCTCGCTGAACCGCACGAGCGAGGTTCGGAAGGCGGCGCTGGTGGTCGTTGACGAATGCTCGATGGTCGACGAGGAGCTCGG
>JBBQVL010000072.1:0-23628 GCA_038211615.1 Hyphomicrobiales bacterium | reverse complement strand
TCTGGATCTCCGCCTCGGTGATCGGAATCCTCGGAGGGCATCCGTCGACCACGCAGCCGATCGCCGGCCCGTGGCTCTCGCCCCAGGTGGTCACGCGAAAAAGATGGCCGAAGGTGTTGTGCGACATAAATCAAGTATGCTCGAAACGAAGGTCTATGTGGAGGGCGCACCCGTGGTCAAACAATGATCACCAAAGAAAACATGTTCGTCCCGCTCCTTCATGCTGACCCATCGTTCCAACCGAAATGGGACGAATTCTGCGCGGAGTGGGAAAGCGAACCCGACCTACCGCATTACCTTGCATTGGCGGAGCTGGTACGACACCTCATTGGAAATCTCGCGATAGGTTCCACAGAACGCTTCGACGATGTCTTCGACGTCGTGGAACGTTGGCACGTCGAAGGTGACAAGTATGTTCGTGATGCCGCGACGATTGGCTTCCTCGAGAACCTCCAGAATACCAACGTGCACTCGGTAACAGAGCCTGCCGATTTCGAACGATGGCTTCGGCCGAAAAGTCTTCGCTTCTGGCACAAGGTCGAAGCCTTTTGGTCCGAGGGCAAAATCATAACCGATGACTGATATTCAGTTTCAGATCGTCAGCACCGACCGCTCCGTGAACAGGATCACCCTGTCCTGTGGCACCGCGAGGTGCGGGGCGTCGTGGGCGGGAAGACCGGCCAGAAGATACATCAGCGCCCGGAGTATCCCACCATGCGCCACCACGACCGTCGGCGCGTCGAGCGTCTTCAGCCATCCGGCGATCCTGTCGGCGAGATCGGCGTAGCTCTCGCCGTTCGGGGGAACGTAGCCCCATTTGTCGGCGTCGCGCGCCGCCGCCTGATCCGGCAGGTGCTCGCCGATCTCGGGCAGGGTCATCCCTTCCCAGTCGCCGTAATTCACTTCCTTCAGCACCGGATCGAGGGTGAAGGGGTGCTGGCTCTGGCCCGCGGTCTCGAGCGCGATCCGCATCGTTTCGAGCGCCCGGCCGAGCGGCGAGCCGACGATGCGCCATTCGCCTGAAGCGAGGATGCCCGCCACCGCGCGCCCGTTCCGCGCCGCCTGGCGGCGGCCGTGGTCGTTCAGCGGGATGTCCATCTGGCCCTGGAAGCGGAATTCGCGGTTCCAGTCGGTCTCGCCGTGCCGGATGAAGACGATCGGTGTACGGTTCATAGGGAAGGATCATTCATCGAGGCGGAGCGCGAAGACGGAGCCCTCGAAAGCGTCCGCGCCGCGACCGATTTTCCGGATGGCGCGCACCATGCGCCCCGAGCGGCCGAGAATCTCGTCGGCGATGGCGACGATGCGGGCGTTCGGCGTTGCCTCCGGCGAACGCTCCCTGATGCGCCGCGCAATCTCCTCCTCGTCGACATCGGGACGCGCGGCGCAGAAGGCGGAGAAGGCGGCGGCGGTGGAGCGGCTGATCCCGGCGTAGCAGTGCACGACGATCGGAGCGCTCCGGTCCCAGCCGCGCATGAAGGCGAGGGTGCGGCTGACATGCTCCTCGGCGGGCAGCACCATGCCGTCCGCCGCTTCGCTGATATCGTGGATCGCGACATGCAGATGGTTCGCGGCCTCTACGACCGGAGGCCGCGCGAAAACCGTGCCGTTGTTGATCAGCGTCACGATATGGCTCGCCTTGTATGCGGCCACCGTCTCGGAAAGCCGCGATAGCGGGCAAACGACGATGGCGCTCATGCCGGTTCCGCCATCGCTGCCCTGGCAACCGCCTTGAACGCCTTCAGGAACGACTGCTCGGCCTTCTTCGCCGGCCACGGCGCCAGCATCTCCGCGATCCGCTCCACGCCGATCCCGCTTGGCCGCCCAAAGAAGCGCGCCGCTTCCGCATCGGCGAAGCCAGCAAGACGCACCGCCTCGAAATAGGCCGCCGCCTGGTCGGCCTTCTTGATGCGCGCCTGCATCGGCTGCGGGATTTTCGCCGGCAGGCCAAACCGGATGCGGATCGCCGCGTGCAGGCGCTCCTCCACCTGCTTGTAGGGCGTGTCGATCACCGCCTTGAACGGCGAGATCAGGTCGCCAATTACGTATTCGGGCGCGTCGTGCAGCAGGGTCGCCAGTCTTTCGCGCGGGGTGCAATCCGCATGTTGAAGGGCTCCTATGCGCTCGACGAGGAGCGAGTGCTGCGCCACCGAAAAGGCGTGGTCGCCGAAGGTCTGGCCGTTCCAGCGCGCGACGCGCGCCAGCCCGTGCGCGATGTCCTCGATCTCCACGTCGAGCGGCGACGGGCCGAGGAGATCGAGGCGACGCCCTGACAGCATGCGCTGCCAGGCGCGCTGCGGTGCGCCGGGACGGTCGGGCATCGGCTCAGTCTTCCGCGCTGACGGTGGTCGGCCAGCCATACGTCGCCCATGACGGCAGGGCGACCGAAACTTCCTCCGGTCCGGCGCGCACCGGGAGATGCTCATCGAGCGCCGCGCGCAGCCGATCGAGCCGCACCAGGCCGATTCCCTTGCCCTCAAGGGAGGAGCCTAGGCGCCCGAGAGGCCGCTCGCCGGCGAGGATCTCGGCTCCCGGTTCCGGCAGCGGCCCGGTCGCATGCAGCGCCACGATGCGCCGCCGCGCCGTGCCGCGATGGCGCATGCGGCTCACCACCTCCTGGCCGATGTAGCAGCCCTTGTCGAAGGCGACGCCGTTCAGCGAATCCATCCCCGCGTCGAACGGAAACGCGTCGCCGAAAACAAAGTCGATGCCGCCCTCCGGCACCGCCAGCGCGACGCGATGCCGATGCCAGTCCGCTGCGGATGCGTCAGTCGCAACCGAGCCCTTGGGCGCGACCCAGCGACTGCCGAGAGCCGCAAGCCGCGGATCGGCGGGCGCTTCCCGTTCCCGTTCTCCCCACTCCGCGAACACCGCAAGCTCCGGCGCGGCGGCAATCTCAACCTTCGCCCGCAGCCGATAGAGCGAGAGCCGCCTGGCGAACGCCTCCGCCTCGCCGGCCCTCAAATCCGCGGCGAAGCCCTCCGCCATGCGGTGCAGCACGAAATCCCAGAGGATCTTGCCCTGCGGCGTCAGCAGCGCTCCATAGCCGCTGCCGTGACTCCCGACCCGATCCATGTCGGAGGTGACCACGTTCTGCAGCAGCGTCTCCGCGTCCGGCCCGGCGATCCGGACGACGGCGCGATCATCGAGGTGGGCGACGGGCATTCTTCGCTTTCACGGTTTCCGCGCGGCGCAGGAGGCGTGCAAAGACTTCCTCCGCCGGAATGCTTGGTCTCGGGTCGTCCAACGACTCGCGAATCTTCTGGCGAAGCGCCTCATCCGAAATCGGCCAGTTCGCATCCGGTAATTCGTCGCGCCGTCTGCCCATTGGCATTGCCCGCTCCGCCGCTATTTGCTTGGAGTTACCCCTCCCCCACCCCTCCCCACAAGGGGGAGGGAGAAGGCCACCGCCGAATGCCTCAAACCTTCGACCTCCTCCTCCGCGCTGGAACCGTCGTCAACCACGATGGGACCGGCATCCGAGATATCGGCGTCCGTGCCGGCCGCATTGCCGCGCTCGGCGATCTTTCGGGGAACGACGCGGGTGAAACCATCGACGCCACGGGGCTCACAATCCTCCCGGGCGTGATCGACACGCAGGTGCATTTCCGCGAGCCTGGGGCGGAGCACAAGGAGGACCTGGAATCAGGTTCGCGCGCGGCGGTGATGGGGGGTGTCACCGCCGTCTTCGAGATGCCCAACACCAGCCCCCTCACCACCAGCGCCGCAACGCTGGAGGACAAGCTCAGGCGCGCCCGCGGGCGGATGCATTGCGACCACGCCTTCTGGGTCGGCGGCACGGCGGACAATTTTCGCGACATCCCGGAGCTCGAGCGCCTGCCGGGCGCGGCCGGCATCAAGGTGTTCATGGGTTCCTCCACCGGCTCGCTGCTCGTCCCCGACGATGCCGGCGTGCGGGCGATCCTCGCAAAGACCCGCCGTCGCGCCGCCTTCCATGCCGAGGATGAGTTTCGCCTGAAGGAGCGGCTCGCCGAGCGACGCGCGGGAGACGCATCGAGCCATCCGGTCTGGCGCGATGCGGAGGCGGCGCTCTCCGCCACACGGCGGCTGGTCGCTATCGCGCGCGCGACCGGGGCGATCATCCATGTGCTGCATATCTCGACCGCCGACGAGATGCGCTTCCTCGCCGGCCACAAGGACATCGCATCGGTGGAGGTGACGCCGCATCACCTGACGCTCTCGGCCGACGACTATCCCCGCCTGGGCACGCTGCTGCAGATGAACCCGCCGGTGCGCGACGCGGAACATCGCGCCGCGATCTGGTCCGGCGTTGTTGACGGCACCGCCGACATTCTCGGCTCCGACCACGCACCGCACACGTTGGAGGAGAAGGCGCAGCCCTACCCGCAATCGCCATCCGGCATGCCCGGTGTGCAGACGCTCGTGCCCGTCATGCTCGATCATGTGGCCCACGGCCGCCTTTCGCTCGCCCGCTTCATGGACATGACGAGCGCCGGACCGGCGCGCCTTTTCGGCATCGCCGGCAAGGGGCGGATCGCCGTCGGCTACGACGCCGACTTCACCATCGTCGACCTGCAGCGGCAGGCGACGATCACAAATGCGTGGATTGCATCGCGCTGCGGCTGGACCCCCTACGCGGGTAGGCATGTGACCGGCTGGCCGGTCGGCACGATCGTCCGCGGCCGCCGCGTCATGTGGGAGGGGGAGCTGCTCCTCGCCGGCGAAGGCCTTCCCGTCCGCTTCCATGCGGCTCTTGGTAACCAAGCCTGAACCAAGATCACGCTCTCTTAAGGCCCGGCTGTTAGACAAAGCCAACCCTCCAAGGCGGCCGGAGCGTTGATTTGAATTTCTCGACCGATGAGCCCGCCGGCCGCCTGCGGGCGGCCTTGCGGCAGGCTCGCGCCTTCACGACTGCGACCGACACTGCCGCCGTGGCGCGGCGCGCCGGCGCGATCGCGCTCGTCATCCGCCTGACGAGCGCCGGCCTCGCCTACCTTGCGCAGGTCGTCTTCGCGCGGCTGATGGGCCAGTACGAATACGGCGTCTTCGCCTACACCTGGGTGTGGTTCCTGGTCTTCTCGGCGATCGCCTCGCTGGGCTTCGGCGACTCGCCGCTCCGCTACGTCGCGCAACTCCGCGAGCGCGGCGAGTTCGCGCATCTCAGAGGCTTCATCCGCTTCGCGCCGTTCGTCATCCTCGCCTCATCGATCCTCTTCGGCGCGGTTCTCATCGCGATCCTTCCCTTCGCCAACGGCATTCTCGATCACGCCTACCTGCTGCCGATGGCGCTGATGGCGGTCTCGATACCCTTCGCGTGCCTGCAGTCGTTCCTGGAGGGGCTCGGCCGTTCCTACAACTGGACCATACCGGCGCTCTTCCCGGTCTACATCCTGCGCCAGGGCCTTCTCCTTGTCCTGATGGCGGCGGCCGTCGCGCTCGGCTTCAAGGCGACGGCGCTGACCGGCTTCGTCTGCCTCATGCTCACCATGGCGATCTCGACCGCCTACCAGGCGACGGCGATCCGCGTGCGCCTCCACCGCGTCGTCGATCGCGGCCCACGCGCCTATCGGCCGCGCGAATGGATACGTGGCTCCGCGCCCTTCGCGGTCCTCTACGGCGCGCAGCACCTTTCCTCCTTTGCCGACGTGCTCGTCCTCTCCTTCTTCGTCAGCCCGGCGGAGATCGCCATCTACTTCGCCGCGACGCGCATCATCCAGGTGGTGAACCTCGTGCCCTATGCCGCGACGGTCGGCACCGCGCATCTCTTCTCCGCCGCCCACACGCGCGGTGACCACGACGAGCTGCAACGGCTCTGCCGCTATGTCGCGGCGACGACACTGCTCATCGCCGCGATCGCCCTCAGCATCATCGTGGCGGCCGGGGTGACGATGCTCAACATGTTCGGGCACGGCTTCGAGGCGGGATACGTCCCGCTCGTCATCCTCGCCGCGGGCGTGCTGGCGCGGGTCGCCGCCGGGCCGGCGGAGGACATGCTGAACATGACCGGCCATGGCGACATCTCCGCTTCCACCTATCTCGCGATCGTCGTGGTGAACGTGCTCCTCGCAATCGCGCTGGTCATCCCCTTCGGCCTGAACGGGGCCGCGATCGCCAGCGCCATCTCGCTCGCGCTTCGCGCCCTGTGGCTTTCGTTCGCGGTCTGGAAACGCCTGCACGTCCGCACGTCGATCCTGACGATCATGCTGGCGGGCGGCCTCGCCGCGATGCACGCGCGCGACGAGCACCTCCGCACCCCCGCGGAATAGCTGCGCTTATCAACCCCCTCTCTTGTCATCCCGGAAGCCGATCCCGCTAGGCGTCCGGGATCCATACGCACCGCGTCTATCGGGCGCGCGAAGGTGGGCCTCTTCTGCAGGCCAGGCGTTTTTGGGTCCCGGTCTTGCCGCTTCGCGGCAAACCGGGATGACAAACTGAGGGATGGGGAGGCGGAGGAGTTAGTCCCCGGCGAGGAAGAACAGCCAGCGACCGTCCGGCGCGATGCCAACGCGGAAGAAGGTGTAGCTCCCGTAGGACTTCATGTCTTCGTAGTCGGCCGCTGTCAGCAGCGTGAAAAGCTCGACGAGCTGCTGCGGCGTCAACGCATCGAGCGGGTACTGCGCGAAATACGGCCACACATACATGTCGTCCGGCGTGCCCTGTCCGGAATGCACGAAGCCCGACTGCAGCACCTCCAGCAGAATCGCGAGGATCTCGCGGCCGGCGGAATCGGCCGCGAGCGCCTTCAGGTATTCGATCGGATCGCCGGGATCGCCGAGGGCGACCGCCGGCGGCTGGCTCTGCGCCTTCATCAGGGCGCGGAGCTGCTCGATATCGCCGGATTTGGCCGCCTCGATCAGCTTCCGCCGCGTCTCGCGCACCGGCTCCGGCATGTCGGATTCTGCGCGCAGGATGGTGGGAAGCGGCGGGACGGCCTCCATCGGATTTGGCGCTGATCCGGACGCCCCCGCTTGCGTGCCGGTTCCCGCGATCGCCGCAAGCGCCGTCGCCGAGACGGCGACGACCAGCGCCAGCGCCATGGCAACCGCCGACGCGCGCCTGGCGAACGGGATAGGGTCGCGTTTCATCCGCCGACGATAGGGAGGGGCCCCAGCGCGCGCAACCGCACGCGGCCGTGACAGCGGGCCGGACTTGCCAAGCGCCCGCCGAAGCTCAGTCGCGCCCGAACTCAGTGAAGCGAGAGCGGTATGGAAAATTCGCCCGAGGCGATACGGCCGGGCAGCCGCTCGGCAAAGCCCGCGACGGCGGCTTCGCCATAGGTCGCTACAAGATCGCCAAGCGCCGCGAAAAGCGCGACGTGCGCGAGGATCTCCGGCTCGATGCCAGCGCCGAGCGCATCCTGCCACACGGCCGAGAAGCGCTGGTAGGCCTCACGCTTCTGCAGCTTGAGCTCGTCGGTCTCCGGCTGGCCGCTATCGTCCATCACGTCTTCTGACATCGCCCCATCCCTTTCGGCCGGACTAACATGGGCGCAGCGGGCGCGCACACGACTTTGTGAAAGGATCATTAATCCGCGTCGTTACTGGTTGTAGCGACCGCGGACGTCGCTGGCGAGTGCGGCGCCTTCACTCAGGTAGCGCGAGATCGCGAGCTCGGCCGAGGGCGTGCAGGTGCGGTAGACCGCGTTGAAGGTCTCGAATCCGTGGTTGAAGCGCGCGATCAGCCGGGTGCGCCGCTGCGGCGCCGGCTTCTCCGCGCCGAGCAGCGCGGTCATCTCGTCGCGCCACGTCGCGCCGTCGGATTGACCGCAGAGATCGCGCAGGAAGGACAGCGAACCGAGGATCTCGGAGAGGCGAAGAAGCTTCTCGTCG
Source organism: Hyphomicrobiales bacterium (assembly GCA_038211615.1). GTDB lineage: Bacteria > Pseudomonadota > Alphaproteobacteria > Rhizobiales > Afifellaceae > DASWJZ01. The sequence continues at coordinate 15,817 of JBBQVL010000072.1, read as the reverse complement.
TAGATCGGGGCCGGCGGCTCGGTCGCGGGCGCTGCAGGCTCGGCGGCCGACTGCGTGGCCGCCGGCTTGACGGGCTTGGCGGGCGCCGGCGCCACTGCCGCCGGGTCAGGGACCGCATCCTGCGCCGTCGCCGCGCCGGTGAGCGCAAGGAACAGCGCAAGCGCCGCAAGAATGGGCCCGAAACGATTCATCGGCCCGATTGTGCGGGGCGCGTCGTGGCACAGCAAGACGCGCATGAAGGATTTCATGCGGGCGGCTGCAGGTCGAGCGCGGCAATGGCGCGCGCGATCCAGCCGACCGCCAGCGGCGTGAGCGGCCGGGAGAGCACCCTGGCGAGCGGCACGAATTCGGCCTGCGCCGCATCGTCGCCGGCTCTCGGTTCGCCCGCGCCGGCGTGCGCGGCAAAGACGGTGATATGAAAGCCGGAATTCCCAGGCGGCGGACGGAATTCTCCCAGGCGGAGAACCGGCCCAACGACGAGTCCCGTCTCCTCAAGAAGCTCGCGCCGGGCATTCGCCTCGGGTTTCTCGCCCGGCTCGGCGCGGCCGGCGGGGAAGCTCCAGAGACCCTTCGACGGAGCCCGCGCACGCTCCACCATCAGCACCGCACCGCGCTTCAGCACGATCATGCTGGCGCCGTTTATCGTGCCGCTGCGGTTGCCGGAGGCCACGCTATCGTCCATCTCTCAAGTCCATGTGCGGCCGATATACCCTGATAGCGAACGCCGAGGCGATCCGCCTGCTCTTCGCACTGCCCGCCTTCGACGAGCGGCTCGTCACGCCGCGCTACAATATCGCGCCGACGCAGCCGATCGCGGTGGTGCGTGACACCCCGAAGGGCCGCGAGCTCCTGCCAATGCGCTGGGGCCTGATCCCGACCTGGGCGAAAGACCCGAAGACGCTCCCCCTCATGATCAACGCGCGCGCCGAGGGGATTTCGGAGAAGCCCGCCTACCGCGGCGCGTTCCGCTATCGCCGCTGCCTCGTGCCGGCCTCGGGCTTCTACGAATGGCAGGCGCGCGGCCGCGGGCCGAAGCAACCATTCCTCGCGAGCCCCGGACCGATCGAGCCGGGTGGAGAAGCGCTGGTTGCTTTCGCAGGCCTTTGGGAGACCTGGCACGGCGCCGATGGCAGCGAGATCGACACCGCCGCGATCGTCACGACCGATGCGAATGCGCGCCTCGCCCCGGTCCACGACCGCATGCCGGTGGTGCTTGCGCCGAAGGATTTCGAGACCTGGCTGTCAAGCAGAACGGAGCCGGAAGAAGCTGCGGCCCTGCTGAAACCCGCACCGGAGGACCTGCTCTCGCTGACGCCGGTTTCGCGCCGCGTCAATTCCGTCGAGAACGACGACGCCGGACTGCTTCTGGAGGAGAGTGTCGAAACCGCGGCGGCCGAGACGCCTCCAAAGCCGGCGGTGTCCGATACCCGGCAGGGAAGCCTCTTCTGATCCCGCGCGTGGATGACCGAAACCTGTGCGGGTATTGCTTCCGGTGTCCGGTGCCGCGCCGCGTTCACGTCTCCGGTCAAAAGGGCCCTCCGGAGCACTACCAGCCATATAGTCAACGAGAAATGAAAGACCATTAGAGATTGCGGCGTGCAGACCTGACCTAGTCTGCGTCGTCCACAGTCCGAGAATATTCTCGTTTAGCATCCGCACTTCTCCACGCGCTCGTTACCAAAATGCCTCTATTCAGTGGATCGAATAGGGAGTAACACTACGTCCAAGAATCAAGGGGGCTTGCTGCTGGGAAGCGCTTCAAGCGCGCGGCAGGCTAAAATAATCGAAGCTTTCCTGAAACGGTAAACTGAGCTGGCTAAATTGTCGGCTTGGTTTGCGCTATGTCGTTGAACCCTTAGGGAGATTTTGTATGATCCCCAAATTGTTGAAGAGGCTAGTCCTGTCAGCCCTGCTGACTGGCGTGGCCGGAGGCGCCGCTCTGGCGCATACCCCGTCAGACCCCGCCGCGGTCAAGGACCTCGGCAAACTCACTTCGCTTTCAAACCTTGTGGTCCAGACCAAGGTGACCAAGGTCACCTACAAGGTGTCGTCGGCTGGCGCGAATGGCGCCAAGCCAATGCCCTATACCTTTGTGACCTTCTCGGTCGCCGGCGTGATCGCCGGAGCCAGCCCGGGAGCGTCGCTGACGCTCAAATTCCTGGGCGGTCCCGACGGTCAGGGCGGTTTCCTGAGCGCCGAGGGCGTGCCTACCTTCCAGGTCGGCGACCAGGACATCCTGTTCGTCGTCAGCAACGGCGCGGCTTCGGGTTGCGCGCTGGTGATGTGCGAGTTCGGCCGCTTCCGCGTTTACAACAACGCGGTCTACGGCACGCACGGCGAGCCGGTTCTTTCGCTGACCGCCGGCAAGCTCACGCTCGGCGCAGGCTATGGACCTGACCAGTTCCACAGCATCAGCTATCCGACACCGTCGTTCGACGAAATGATGAAAAACCCGGCCTTCGCGGCGGCCGTCAGTGGCGGGGGCAACAACAAGTCGCTTTCGGCCATGCGGTCTCAGTACGCGGCGCAGGCGCCGAAGAGCATCGTGATCGATGAGCGTGACTCGGCCGGCATCGACGGCCCCATCAACGGCGCCGCTCAGGCAGTTGCGGGGGTATCGGTGCAACAGTTTGTGTCGTCCCTCGGCGCAGCCGCCGCGGCGAATGCCACGGCATCGCTCGGCACCGTGCAGAGTGCCAGCCCGAGCGCCTCGCTCGTGGTGCCCGGGGACGTTCCCGCGGCGCCTCCGGCTTCCAGCAACTGACGGCTAGCGAAAACAAAGAGAGGACAACATGCGCATCGCATCATTGATCCTGGGCACGTTGCTTGCGTTATCGCTCGCCGCCCCAGCTGAAGCCTACCGTTACCGCGTCTGCGGGAATGTACCCCTGAAGCTCTCCGGGAATAGCCTCACGCTCTACGCGAGCACGAACAGCTTCCCGGCTGGTTCCTGGTATACCGGGCTGCAGAATGCGGTCAGCCAGTTCAACCGCAATCCGAGCAACTTCTACTACAACCTCACCACCACCACCTCTGTATCGCTCGGGAACGGCCGGAGCGAGGTTTGGGGCTCGACCAATCAGAGCATCCTGCAGAATGCGCCGGCAATCGCGTATTCCTGGTGGCAGTGCTACTACGTCCCCTTCTACGGCTACGTCGCCTACATGACGGAAGGCGATGTGATCTTCGACTATACCAGCACCACCGCCAACCCGTTCGAGTGGACGACCTCGCATTCGCGCACGAACTTGATCCGCTACGGTGGCTCCAAGCGCCTGCTGCAAGGCACCGCAACCCACGAATTTGGCCACGCTATCGGGCTGTTGCACGAGAACCGCTGGTACAACGTTATGGGTAGCGATTTCACCCACCTCCACACGAACAGCACGACCACCGATGCCTACGTCGGCGAAGATGCCGGCACGGCGGCGGTGTTCCTCTACGGTCTGTGGGCAGGGGGACCGCAGGACGTCGCCCTCGAGCACTTCAAGTATCTCGGCACGAGCGGCGAATACTCGACGCACCAGTTCACGCAGCTCTTCAACACCCTCGGCACGCTCACGATCAACGGTATGACCGGCTACTATGTCAGGCGCGGGCAGACCATCCAGGCCGAGTTCACCTTCGAGAACGTCGGACGCACGACGGCGTCGAACATCCCGGTCAGGTTCTACATCTCGACCAACGACCTGATCTCGACCTCGGATACGCTGATTAAGCAAATCAGCGTCACCCTTTCTCGAGACACGGTGAGCACCTGGAAGTACAGCGTCACGATCCCCTCCAACCTGGCGCTGAACACCAACTACTTCCTCGGCGCCTACATCAACCCGGTCGGCACGATTTCGGAGACCGATTATAGCAACAACGGCACCTTCCTTCCGATCCGCGTCATTCCGTAACGCGCTTCGAAGGTCAAAGCCTCTGGCGGCCGCACCTCGGTGCGGCCGCTTTCTTTTTGTCGGCCGGACGCCCACATTCCGACCGATTGCGGCGGGAATGTTGCTCATGAGACAGATAGCGGTCTTCAGTCTTCTGGCGCTCGCGGCTTCCGTTGAGTCGGGAGCGGCATCGGAGCTTCCCGCCGAGATCGGCGCCTGCATCGAGAGCCGAATTGCCGCGATTACCTCCGATTTCCCCGGTGCGCCGGGTGGCGGCTCCGTCATCCACTACGAGAATGGCGCCCAGCAGCTCTCGTTCAACAAGATCGACGGACTCGACGAACGCCAGGTCGGAGATTCGGTCCGCATATGTCTGGTGGATCAGGCCAAGGGCTGTCCTCCAGGAGACGATCGCGGGCGCACCTACGAGGGCACCAACCTCCGGACCGGCCTGATCTGGCGCGCGCCCGACACCCTTGTTCACAATTGCAACGGCGCTTGAGTCGCCGACTGGAGCAACTCACCTCGGGGCTGATTTCACTGCCGGCCCCGTGCGGGGACGGATGGCCCCGCACGCCGTTGCGGTTCTGCAACACGAGAACCCAAAAGTCCGAACCTCCTCAAGCAATTGTCGCCAGATCGCAACCGGAACGGTACTCCTTTCTGACGGACTGATTCGACGGTCAATTAAGTGTGCGGGGCGGGTGCATACTTTGCATCGTCTCCCATGTGACCGCCGAACCGGCCAGGGATTGGGGGATAGAATGATTCTCAAGAGGCTTATCCTCGGCGCGGGCGCGCTGCTTGTCACAGGCGTCGCGGCCCAGGCCGCCGACCTGCCTACCGCCGAACCGGTCGAATACGTCCGGATCTGCGATCCCTTTGGAACCGGGTTCTTTTATATTCCCGGCAGCGACACCTGCCTCAAGATCGGCGGCTACGTCCGCACCGAGGCGCACTGGGTCGACGGCAACGAGGTGGACCAGTTCTACGGCGTTCCCGCTTCCGAGGTGAACAATTTCACGACGCGCTCCCGCGGTCAGGTGAGCTTCGACGCGCGGACCGAGACCGACTTCGGCCTTGTGCGGGCGTATATCGCTCTTGAGGGTCAGGTGGGGCACGCAAACCTCAGGACACCGGTGGCGCTGCCGCCGGGCGTGGTCGACGGGACCTACGATCCCCGGTTCAATCTGGCCGCGGCTTTCGTTGAGATCAGCAAGGACTGGGGCACTTTCACAGCGGGCAAGCGCGGATCGTTCTTCGACTTCTGGGGCCCGCACGGCTACGGCACCCGCATCAACGTCGACGATTCGACCGCTGACGTGGCGCTCTTTGCGGTGACGTTTGCCGGCCCGAGCGGGTTCTCGTTCACCCTCTCCGCGGAAAACCCGGATTCCACGAAGACCAAGTCGCGCCGGCGCGACGGCGACGATGACTATGAAGGTCTTCAGGCGCCGGACGGCGTCGCCAACATCCGCGTCGACCAGGGCTGGGGATCAGCGCAGATCATGGCCGCTGTCCGCCAGATCCACGACGGGACCGACATCGTTCCTCCCGGCCCCGTTCCCGGACCGCCCATCGTGGTCCCGGGCAGCGACGGCCTCGGTTTCGCAGTCGGCGGCGGCCTCAGCATCGGAGTGCCGGGCGGTTGGAAGCTCGAGGGCCAGGGCGGATATTCCGAAGGCATGCTTGCCTACGTGACCGACGATCCGGGCAGCATCGGCGATTTCAGCGGCCTGACCGGCGACGACACGAACCGGGCATGGGAAGTTCGCGCCGGCATCATCGGTCCGCTGCTGAGCCCGAAGGTCACAGGCTGGGTGGACGGCTCGTTCGTCTCGGTCAAGGCTGACGACAACGATCACTACACCGAATGGGCGTTCAAGGTCGGCGCCCGCTGGGAGCCCGTCCCGGGCCTCGGCATGGGTCCCGAGTTCGCCTACCAGAAGATGGACATGCACGACGTCGGCAACCCCGGTCTGGTCGAGGAAGCGCCCGACTTCGAAGTCTGGGGCCTGATGTGGCGGGTCCAGCGGAACTTCTGATCGGACAGAGCCGATCTGATCTCAGGAGCCCGGCTTTTCGCCGGGCTCTTTTTTTTGCGTGATTGACGCGGCTCGGTCTCCCCGCCGCCGCGTGCGCTCAGATGACCCGCCCGGGATTGAGAATGTTGTTCGGGTCGAACGCCGTCTTGATCTTCCGCATCATCTGAAGATCCAGGTCGCTCTTCACGCCCTTCAGCAAATCGCGCTTGTAGCGGCCGATGCCATGCTCGGCGGCAATCGAGCCGCCCATCTCGGTGACGAGTGCGTGCACGATCGCGTGCAGTTCCGGGGCGCGCGCGAGGAACGCGCCCTTCTCCATCGCTTCCGGCTGCGAGAAGTTGAAGTGGATGTTGCCGTCGCCGAGATGGCCGAACGGCACCGGCCGCACCCCCGGCACCGCCGCCTCCACCGCCGCGATGCCGCGCGCGATGAATTCCGGCACCTGCTTCACCGCGATCGAGACGTCGTGCTTCACCGACCCGCCGGCCGGCTTCTGAATGTCGCTCGCCGAGTGGCGCATGCGCCACCAGAGCTCGGCCTGGTCGAGCGAAGCGGCGATGGTCGCGTCGAGCACGCTACCCTCCTCCAGTCCCGCCGCGAGCGTCTGCTCCACGAGCTGCTGCGCGTCCTCGTCGCCGCGGCCGGAGGAGACCTCCATCAGCACGTACCAGGGATAGGGGCTCTCGAGCGGATCGCGCGCGCCGGGGAGGTGATCGCGCAGAAGCTCGATCAGAAAACGCGGCATCAGCTCGAAAGCGGTGAGCCCCCCGCCTGCCGCGTCGCGGGCGTGGCGGAAGAGCCTCAGCGCCGCCCCCGGATCCGGCACCCCGGCGAAGGCGAGCGCCTGGCCGCGCGGCCGCGGGAAGAGCTTCAGCACCGCCGCCGTCACCACGCCGAGCGTTCCTTCGCCGCCGATGAAGAGCTGCTTCAGGTCGTAGCCGGAATTGTCCTTCACGAGGCCGCGCAGGCCGTTCCAGATCTCTCCCGTCGGCAGCACGACTTCGAGGCCGAGCACCAGGCTGCGCGTGTTGCCGTAGGCGAGTACCGATGTGCCTCCGGCATTGGTGGAGATGTTGCCGCCGATGCGGCAAGAGCCCTGCGCGCCGAGTGAAAGCGGAAACAGCATGTTGGCCGCGACCGCCGCCTCCTGCAGCCGCTCCAGCACCACGCCGGCCTCGGTGACGATCGTGCCGCCCTCCGCGTCGACGGAGCGGATCCTGTCGAGCCGCTCGAGCGACAGCACCACTTCGCGCCCGCTTTCGTCCGGCGTCTGTCCGCCGACCAGCCCGGTGTTGCCGCCCTGCGGGACGATCGGCGTGCCGGTCTCGTTCGCAAGCTTCAGGATCGCCGATATCTCTTCCGCCGACGCGGGCTTCACCACCGCCGGCGCGCGGCCGTTATAGTAGCCGCGCTGCTCGGTCAGGTAGGGCGCCTTGTCGAACTCCGACGTCAGCACATTCCCTGCCCCGACGATCTCGACGAGGCGCGCGACGATGTCCGGTGAAGCGGCGGGGGGCATTTCGGGGATCGCTGTCGGTGGGCGCACTCTTGAAGCAACGTAACCTGCCGAAGCCTTGAATCAAGCCATCTGAACAACATCGCGGCAGAGCGCTGCACGGCGCGATTTTCAGGCTGTCATACAGGCCCGTCCGGTTCGGCGCGCGGCGGCGCGGCGGGCGACCCGCTTGCTGGGGCGAAGTCCCCATGCCATTACCCGAATGGCGGGTTCTCCGCCCGCGGAACCAAGCAAAAGCAGGCCGGGGATGGAAGCGTCGATCGAGGGTGTCATGCGCGGCAAGCGCGGCCTCATCATGGGCGTCGCCAACAACCGCTCGCTCGCCTGGGGCATTGCCTCGGCGGTGAGCGCGGCCGGCGCCGAGCTAGCCCTTACCTATCAGGGCGACGCGCTGAAGAAACGCGTCGAGCCGCTCGCCGCCGAGCTCAAGGCGCATGTCGTGGGACATTGCGACGTGACCGACCCGGCGACCATCGACGCCGTCTTTCAGAATGTCGAAAAGCTCTGGGGCGGACTCGATTTCCTCGTGCACGCCATCGCGTTCTCCGACAAGGACGAGCTGACCGGCCGCTACGTCGACACGACGGCGGAGAATTTCCAGAAGACGATGCTGATCTCCTGCTACTCGCTGACGGCGCTGGCGCAGCGGGCGGAGAAGCTGATGACTTCCGGCGGCTCGATGCTGACGCTCACCTATTACGGCGCCGAGAAGGTGATGCCGCACTACAACGTCATGGGCGTCGCCAAGGCGGCGCTGGAGGCCTCGCTCCGCTACCTCGCGGTCGATCTCGGGCCGAAGAACATCCGCGTCAACGCCATCTCCGCCGGGCCGATCAAGACGCTCGCCGCCTCCGGCATCGGCGACTTCCGCTATATCCTGAAGTGGAACGAGCTGAACGCCCCGCTCCGCCGCACGGTGACGATCGAGGACGTGGGCCGTTCGGCGCTCTTCCTTCTCTCCGACCTTGCGAGCGGCGTAACGGGCGAAGTGGTGCACGTCGACGCCGGCTATCATGTGGTCGGCATGAAGGCGGTGGACGCTCCCGACATCGCGACGGTCATCCACAAGGACTGACGCGGAGAGCCGGCTAACCGGCGGCGCCAGTTCACGCTATAGATCGTAACGCTGTGGGAGCAGCGCGGGGGCACGGCCTTGGACGGTCTCATCGTACTTGGCGTTCTGGCAGTGATCTGGGTCCTCGTCGGGCCGATCGTCGCGCTCGCCAATGCAGTCGGCGCAAAGCGGAACGTGCGCCTGCTGCTGCAGCGCATCGAGATGCTCGAGGCGCGGGTCGCCGGCGGGATTTCGCCGCCGGCCACCGCCGATCAGCCGGACGCGGCGGCTGAGGCCGTCCCAGCGCCGGAAGCGGCATCCGCGCGGGAGCGGCCATCGTTCGCCGAGGCCTTCGGCCCAAGCGCCCAGCCTCCGGCTGAATCCCCCACCCCCGCCGCTCCAGAGATGGTGCTGTCGGCGTCCGCGCCCGAAACATTCCCGCCGGAGCCGCCTGCCGCGCCCACGCCTCCGAAAGAATCGCTGGAATCGAAGATCGGCGCGCGCTGGACGGTGCTGGTTGGCGGGCTGGCGCTGGCGCTCGGCGCGGTCTTCCTCGTCCGCTATTCGATCGAGGCCGGCCTGCTCGGGCCCGGCGCGCGGATCACGGCCGGCTTCCTCCTCTCCGCCATCCTCTTCGCCGCCGGCGAATACATGCGCCGCCACGACAGCGCGCGCGCCTTGCTGGCCTTCGCCGGGGCCCACAATTTTGCTGGCGCAGATGTGCCGGCGATCCTGACGGGCGCCGCCGGCATTGCGCTCTTCGCAACGATCTACGCCGCGTATGCACTCTATGGCTTCGTCGGTCCGGCCGCCGCCTTCGTGCTGCTGACGGCCGCCGGCCTCCTCACACTATTCCTCTCCGTCATCCACGGGCCAAGTCTCGCGGCGCTCGGCGCACTCGGCAGCTACGTCGCGCCGCTGCTCGTATCGAGCGCGGAGCCGGCGCCGTTCCCCATCGTCTTCCACACCCTCGCCGTGACCGCCGCGGTGCTCGGGATGGCACGCATCCGCATGTGGAAATGGCTGGCGATCGGCGGCCTAATCGGCAGCCTCGGCTGGGGATTCCTGCTCGGGCAGATCGAGGCCGCCACAGTCACCCAGGCCGAGCTTCTCCTGATCGGCGGCCTGATGGCGATCTATATCGGCGCGCTTCTCATCGGAATGCATCCGACCGGCCTGCGCGACCGCTCTCCCGACCTCATCGCACTCGTCGCGCTCGCCGGCGTGTCGGCCCTCTCGCTCTCCTATGTGAACGGCGATCCGCTCTACCCGCCGCTCGTCTCCGCCATCCTACTTTGCGGCATCCTCGGCGCCGTGGCGAGCCGCTGGACGCCGGTTGCGGCCGCGGCGCTCATCGCTGGCGTGCTTGCTGCCGCGACGGTAATGCTCCTCGCCGGGCCTGAGGCGGTCGGGCTCGACACGATGCGGATCGGCGCATTCGCGTGGACGATCCTCGGCGACCAGGATCTCGGACGCTTCGCGCTCCGGTCCGCCGCGGTCGCGCTCGTCGTCGGCATCGGATGCTTCTTGAGCGCCGACCGCGCGGCGGCGGCCGCACCGCTCACCGCCGGCATGTTCGCCGCAAGTGGCGCGCTTGCCCCGCTCGCCATCCTCGTCGTCGTCTATCTCCGCCACGTGCCGTTCGAAACGCGGCCGGCGATCGGCATCGCAGCGCTCATCATGGCGGCAATTTATGCAGCGATGACAGAAAAGCTGATCGCGCGCCGGCCGCATGATGACATGGCCCCTGCGCCGGCGCTCTATGCCGCCGGCGCGGTGCTGGCGCTCTCCTTCGCCGCATCTGTCGGACTTGCCACCCGCTTCATCCCGATCTCGCTATCGCTCGGCGCGGCGGGGACCGTCTGGGTCGGCCTCTACCGGCCGGTGAGGCTGCTTGCCTGGCTCGCGGTCGGCGTCGCGGCGCTGGCCGCGGTTGCGGTCGTCTTCGGCCCGCCCCTGACGATGATGGAGATCGGCATGACGCCGATCCTCAACGGCCTCATCCTCCGCTTCGGACTTCCCGCGCTCGCCATCCTCTTCGCGGGCGAGACGCTCCGCCGTCGCCGGGACGGAATCGAGGCGGCGATCCTGCAGACTATCGGCCTCGTCTTTGCCGCGCTTTTCGTGGCGATCGAGATCCGCCACTGGGCGACGGGGGGCGTGCTCTCCAGCGACAGCCCGCCCGGGCTCGGCGAGCAGGGCGCGCTGACGCTCGCCGCCCTCGCCTTCTCGCTAGGCCTGCAGAAGATCGCCGGGCGGACGAAGAACAAGGTCTACGAGGTCGCCTCGCTGATCGCCGGTATTCTCGGCGCGGCGGCGATCGCCGTCGCGCACTTCATCACCGCCAACCCGCTCTTCACCGACTACAGCGTCGGCGAGAGCAACGTGCTGAACGATCTCCTCCCCGGCTATCTCCTGCCAGCGCTCGCCGCCGCCTGGGTTGCCGCGGCAGCGCGCCCGGTGCGGCCGCGCTGGTATGTGCTGCTTGTCGCGGCCCTCGCGCTTCTTCTCGCCTTCGCCTACGTGACGCTGACGGTGCGGCATGTCTTCCAGGGCCAGTATCTCGGCGGCTTCGAGATGAGCGACGCGGAGAACTGGACCTACTCGGCGGTGTGGCTCGTCTTCGGCATCCTGCTTCTCGCCGCGGGAATCTTCCTTCGCTCGACCATGGTGCGCGCGGCCTCCGGCCTCGTGATCGCCGTCGTGATCTTCAAGGTGTTCCTGTTCGACATGGCGGCGCTCACCGGCGTCCTCCGCGCCGCCTCCTTCCTTGGCCTCGGCGCGGTGCTGATCGTGATCGGAAGGCTCTACCAGCGGCTATTGATGCGGGGACGGGCGGAGCCGGAGCCGGCAGCGCCGGCGTGAAGCCCGATCTCACCCTCCCTCTGTCATCCCGGTTTGCCGCGCAGCGGCAAGACCGGGACCCATACGCTCTGAGAAAGGTGGACCCGCTGTAACGCTCGCACCCTCATCTCGACGCGGTGCGTATGGGTCCCGGATAGCGCCGCGTCCCGCGGCACTTCCGGGATGACAATCGGTGGGGACGCGAGGTCTTTCAGCCTGCCGGCGCGCTGGTGCATTCCGCCAAACGCTTCGGCGCCGGGAAATCCTCCAGCTCGTCCGCCTTGGCGCAGATTCGCAGCCCCGCCTTCTTCGCGGAGGCGAGAATCTGGTCCTGCTCCTGCGTCCGCTCGAAATTCCAGCCGGTGTTGAGCAGCCACTCGAACGAGACCTCCCAGTAGAGCTTCTGCAGGTCTGCGACCGTCTTCTTCGACGCGTCGGCCTGTCCGAGCTCCGCCTGGCTCGCCGCTTTCCATACCAGCATGGAGGGCGTCGCCTCGGTCGATGCGGCTCCCCGATCGACGGCCTCGATCGCTTCCTGATAGCGGCCGGTGAAATAGAGGTTGGTGACGCAGTCGGAATAGTACCAGTCCGGCGGCGTCGGGTTCAGGCGGAACGAGCGGTCGCACATCGCCGCGCCGTCCTCCGGCTTGCCGAGGAAGGCCATCGAGTCGGCGGCCGTGTTCAAAATGTCGGCGGAGCTCGGGTTAAGCTCCAGCGCGCGATCCGTCTCCGCCAGCGCCTCGGCGTTCTTGCCGAGCGTGCCGAGCGCCCAGGCGAGCAGGATGTGGCCGTTCGCGTCGTAGGGGTCGAGGCGGATGGCGATGCGCGCGAGGCTCTCCATTTCCGCCGTCGCGACATTCCAGTTCTTGCGATACTTGGCGAGGTCCTGCAGCAGCCACGCCTTCTGGATATAGGCGCGGGCGAAATCCGGATCGCGCTGGATCGCCTCGTCGGTGAGCTCGATGCCCTTCTGGGTGTCGGCCTCGGTCCCCCTCAGGAACGAGTCGTAGGCCATGATCGTGAGGTCGTAGGCCTGCAGATCTTCTGGCGCCTTGCGCCGCGCGGCGGCCTGCATGTCGGCCAGGAGAAGATCGGAGCCGGCGACGATGCTGGCGGTGTGTTCGGCGACCTCCGCCTGCACCGCGAAGACATCCTGCGTCGGACGCTCCCAGCGCTGCGACCAGAGATTCTTGCCGTTCGCGGCATCGGTCAGCTGTGCATTGACGCGTATCCGGTCGCCGTCGCGCTGGATGGACCCCTTGAGCACGTAGCGGACAGTCAGGTCCTTGCCGACCTTGCGCACGTCGGTCTGCTTGCCGCGGTACACCTCGACGGAATCCCGCGCGATGATGTCGAAGTCGCGATAGCGCGCGAGATCCGTGATGATGTCGTCGCTCAGCCCGTGGGCGAGGCGGTGGCTCACGTCGTCTCCGCCGAGATCGTCGAAGGGAAGCACCGCGATCGAAGGCTTGATCGTCTCGTGCAGCAGCGGCCGCGGGTGCCACCAGTACCAGGCGGCGCCGCCCGCGGCGGCAATCACGATCAGCGCCGCGGCTCCGACCGCCGCAAGGCGCGGCACGCCTCCGAGCATCGACGGCGGAGAACGGGGCGGGCCGCTGAGGCGCACCGCGTAGGTGCGGACCGGCCGCTCGATATTCTTCACCTGCTTCTCGCCGACATAATCGAGCGGCAGGCCAAGCTTGCCCTGCATGTGATCGTAGGCGGTGCCGGAGATGAGGATGCCGCCGGGATCCGCCAGCGGCTCGAGCCGCGCCGCAACGTTCACGCCGTCGCCGAAGATGTCCTCGCCGTCGACCACCACGTCGCCGAGGTTGATGCCGATGCGGAGCACGATCCGGCGCTCCGCGGGAACGTCCGCCTGATGCGCCGCGAGCTGCGTCTGGATGGCGACCGCGCAGGAGACGGCGTCCACCACCGAGGCGAACTCCACCAGTATCCCGTCGCCCATCTCCTTGACGACGCGGCCGTTGTTCTCCTCGATCTGCGGATCGACCACTTCGGCGCTGAGCGACCGCATGGCGGCGAGCGTCGCCGCCTCGTCCGCCTCGATCAGGCGCGAAAAGCCCACCACGTCGGCCACCAGGATAGCCGACAACCGCCGATCGACTCGCGCGCTGTCCATCCGGCTATGCTATTCCGCTTCGCCGCTCGCCGCGAGGGGCGCGTCAGCCGATCTCGACCACAACCCTCCCGCGCACCTTGCCTTCGACGATCTTCTGCGCGGTGGCGCGGATGGCGTCGAACCCGATCGTCGTGGTCATGGCCTTGAGTCTGGTCCGGTCGAGGTCGCGCACCAGCCGGCCCCAGGCCTCCTCGCGGAGCGGCCTTGGCAGCGTGACCGAATTGATGCCGAGCAGCGACACACCGCGCAGGATGAAGGGCGCGACGGTGGTCGGGAGATCCATGCCGGCGGCATTGCCGCACGCAGCAACCGCGCCTCCGGCTCTGGTCATGGCGATGACGTTCGCGAGGATGGTCGAGCCGACCGTGTCCACCGCGCCCGCCCAGCGCTCCTTGTCGAGGAGCTTTGGCGGGCCGGAAAGCTCGTCGCGGCCGATGATCTCGTCGGCCCCCAGGCCTTTCAGATAGTCATTCTCCTCGGCGCGTCCGGTCGAGGCGATGACCTGGTAGCCGAGCTTCTTCAGGAGCGCGACAGCGACCGAGCCGACGCCGCCCGCGGCGCCGGTCACAACGATGGCCCCGCGCGAAGGCACGATGCCGTGACGCTCCAGCGCCAGCACGCAGAGCATCGCCGTATAGCCCGCCGTGCCGATCGCCATCGCATCGGCCGGGGAAAGCTCCTCCGGCTTCCGGATGAGCCAGTCGCCCTTCACCCGTGCATACCTGGCGTAGGCGCCGTAATGCACCTCGCCGACACCCCAGCCGTTCAGGATCACCGCATCGCCGGGCTTGAAGTCGGGATTTTCCGACGACACGACTTCCCCGCAGAAGTCGATGCCGGGAATCATCGGGAAGCGCCGCACCACGGGGAGCTTGCCGGTGATGGCGAGGCCATCCTTGTAGTTCACCGTGGAATGGCTGACCCGGACGACGACGTCGCCTTCCATCAGGTCAGCGAGCTTGAGGTCGCGTACTTCGACGAACTGCTTCTTCTCAGCGTCGCGATCGACGACGAGGGCTTTGAAGGGTTCGGTCACTTACGATCAGCTCTGGGCTGTCTCAAGCAGTTCGAGGCGGCGCTTGACCTCGCGCATATCGACTTCGAAGCTCGCCATAGTGCGCTCCGCCATGGCGCGGTGCCCGATGAACTGACGCAGCGCCTTGTCGCCGTTGGCGTGCATCATTTCCAGGCGCCGCTCGATCTTGTCGAGGCGTGCGTCCATCCGCCCTTCGAGGGCCTCGAAACGCGCATCCATCTGAGCGCGGAGTTCCCGGAGTAGCGTCAGGATAAGATTGTCGGGTTCGACCATCGCGCCAAGATAAGCGCAATCGTGACCGACTTCCAGCGCCAGGAGGCAGTCACGCCGCAGCCGCCCTGTAGGCCGGCCGCTCCTGAATCGGCCAGTGAACGATCGCAGCGAATATTCCGAGACCCACGCCAATCCACCAGACCACATTGTACGACCCGGTGGCGTCGTAAAGGTAACCGCCGAGCCAGACGCCGAGGAACGCGCCGATCTGGTGCGACAGGAACACGATCCCCATCAGCGTCGCCATGTATTTCGGCCCGAACATCACCGCGACGAGCGCGCTTGTCGGCGGGACGGTGGAAAGCCACAGCAGCCCGAGCACCGCGGCGAAGACGAGGACGGAGACCGGCGTCGTCGGCAGCAGCACGAAGAGAGCGATCGCCACCGCCCGCCCGAGATAGATCAGCGACAGGAAAATCGGCTTCGAATAGTTCTGCCCGATCCAGCCGGAGGCGAGCGAGCCGAACACGTTGAAGAGTCCGATCAGCGCCAGCGCCCATGCGCCGATCCGCGGATCGAGGCCCTTGTCGACGATGTAGGGCGGCAGGTGCGTGGTGACGAAGGCAAGGTGGAAGCCGCAGACGAAGAACCCGGCGGTGAGCAGCAAATAGCTCGGGTGCGAGAAAGCCTCGCCAAGCGCCTGCGAGAAGCTCTGCTCGCGGATGGTCTGGCCCGCCGCTCCCGGCCGCCCGGCGAGAAAAATCGCGAGGAAGGGGATCGCCAGCATCACCGCGGCGAGGATCACCAGCGCCTCGGACCAGCCAAAGCTCTGGATCAGCGTCTGCCCGAATGGCGCGAAGATGAACTGGCCCATCGAGCCCGATGCAGCTCCGATGCCGAAGACGATCGAGCGTTTCTCGGGCGGCACGCGACGGCCGAGCCCGGCGAGGACAATGGTGAACGAAGCCGCCGCGAGGCCAACCCCGATCAGCACGCCGGCCGAAAGGTTGAGCCAGAGCGGGCTCGGCGCCCATGCCATCAGGAGAAGCCCGGCCGCATAGAGCAGGCCCCCGCCGGCGAGAACC
>JBBQVL010000071.1:0-23858 GCA_038211615.1 Hyphomicrobiales bacterium | reverse complement strand
GGCCGAGCTGACGAACGCCGAGGACGCCGATCTGGTCGATCTCGCCAACGGCCTGATCCGGGCCGGCCAAGGTCACATCGACACCGAATTCCGCATGCGGCATGCCGACGGGCACTGGGTCTGGATCCGCGCACGCGCCGAGGTGGTCGCCGACGCGGAGGACGAGCCGCACCTCGTCGGCATCGCGGTCGACGTCACCGAGCAGCGGCGACTGGCGGAGGCCTCGCGCACCGCCGACATCCGCCTGCGCGACGCCATCGAGGCGATCTCGGAGGCATTCGTGCTGTGGGATTCCAACAATCGGCTGGTCCTCTGCAACAGCAAGTATCAGCAGCTCTACGCGCTTCCGGACGCACTGGTGGAGCCCGGAACGCCTTACGCCGACATCGCGCGGAGCGGACACCGGCCGATCGTCTCCGACAGCTTCCCTGCCACCGGCCGGGGAGCGGCGCCGCGTTCGGTGGAGGCGCGTGTCGAGGATGGACGCTGGCTGCAGATCAACGAACGACGGACGGGCGACGGAGGCTTCGTCTCGGTCGGCACCGACATCACGGCGCTGAAGGACAAGGAAACGCAGCTTCTCGACAACCAGCGGGCGCTCACGGAAACCGTCTCCGATCTCCGGCGCTCGCGCCAGCAGCTCGAAAAGCAGGCGCAGCAGCTCGTGGAGCTCGCCGAGAAATATGCCGCGGAGAAGGAGAAGGCCGAGGACGCCAACCGCATCAAGTCGGAATTCCTCGCCAATGTCTCGCATGAGCTGCGGACGCCGCTCAACGCAGTCATCGGCTTCTCCGAGCTGATGCTCTCCGGCGCCTTCGGTCCACTCGGCGACGAAAAGTACAACGGCTATTGCCGCGACATCAACGAAGCCGGCACGTTCCTGCTGCGCGTCATTTCCGACATTCTCGACATGGCGCGGCTCGAGGCAGGGCGGATCGAGATCGACCGCGAGCCCCTGGAGCTCGATCCGCTCGTTGCGGACACCCTCAAAACCTTCGAGGCGGAAGCACAGCGCAACCGCATCGCCATCGTCGCCGACATCAGTGCCGGCATCTCGCTCTTCGCCGACAAGGAGGCGGTCTCGCAGGTACTCGCCAACCTCGTCTCCAACGCGGTCAAGTTCACTCCCGAGGGCGGCGCGATCACGATCCGCACGCGGCGCGAGCGCGGGGGGGTATTCATATCGGTGGAGGATACCGGCATCGGCATTCCCGCCGCCGCGCTCGGCAAGCTCGGCAAGCCTTTCGAGCAGGTGCAAAGCCCGCTTACCCGCAATCACAAGGGCTCGGGGCTGGGCCTCGCCATCTCGCGCTCGCTCGTGGCGCTGCATGGCGGCGAGATGAGCATTTCTTCGCGGGAAGGCGCCGGCACGATCGTCAGCGTGTTCTTCCCGCTCCGCCCCGCGGGCCTGGCGAGCGCCACGGCCGCCTGACCGGGCTATTCAGCGCCTGTTTTCTCGGAGGCCAGGCGCTTCAGGATGCAATCGACAATTTCGCCGACGGGCAGCTCGATCGAGACCCGGATGGCCGGCTCGTCGGGCGCCAGGGGCTCAAGCGTCGCGAGCTGGCTATCGAGCAGGCTTGGCGGAAAGAAGTGGCCCTTGCGGCCCTTCAGCCGCTCGGCAAGCAGCGCCTTCGAGCCATCGAGGTGGACAAACAGGACCGGACGGACCGCCTTGCGAACGATCCGGTCGCGGTAGACCCGTTTCAGGGCCGAACAGCTGACCACGATCCCCTTCGCCGGCGGCGTGTCGCGGATGGCCGAACCGATTGCCTCGAGCCACGGCCAGCGATCTTCGTCGGTGAGCGGAATTCCCGCCGACATCTTCTCGACATTGGAGCGCGGATGGAACTCGTCCGCATCGCGGAAGGGCACCTGCAGCCGCGCGGCCAACGCTTCTCCCACCGTCGACTTTCCGCTGCCAGACACCCCCATCATCACGATGGCCGGACCGAACGCCACGGACCCGCACCGGCTCTAGATGTGGATCGGCTTGAACCAGGCGGCCATCGCCGCCTCGCGCACCGCCTCCGACATGGTCGGATGCGCATGGGTGGTGCGGGCGAGATCCTCCGCCGAGCCGCCGAACTCCATCAGCACGGCGGCCTCCTGGATCAGCTCGCCGGCGCTTGCGCCGACGATGTGCACCCCGAGCACCCGGTCGGTCGCCTTGTCCGCCAGCACCTTCACGAAACCGTCGGTGTGGTTGGTGGCGCGGGCGCGGGCGTTGGCGGTGAAGGGAAATTTCCCCACCTTGTATTCGATCCCCGCCGCCTTCAGATCCTCCTCGCCGCGCCCTATCACGGCGATCTCCGGCATCGTGTAGACGACGCTCGGGATCGCTTCGTAGTTCACGTGGCCGGCCTGCCCCGCGAGAATCTCGGCGAGCGCCGCGCCCTCGTCCTCTGCCTTGTGGGCAAGCATCGGCCCGGCGATAGCGTCGCCGATGGCGTAGATGCCGGCGACGCTGGACTTGAAATGGCCGTCGGTCGCCACGCGGCCGCGCTCGTCGAGCGCCACGCCGATCTCCTTCAGGCCGAGGCTGTCAGTGAAGGCACGGCGGCCGATCGCCACCAGAACAACATCGGCGTCCAGAATTTCCGTCGCGCCATCGCCCCTGGCAGGCGCGACGCTCACCTTCAGGACGTCTCCCTCCTTCGCGACCGCGGTCACCTTTGACGCGAGGCGAAAGGCAACGCCCTGTTTCTGGAAGATGCGCTGGCTCTGCTTGGCGACCTCGCCGTCGAACCCCGGGAGGATGCGGTCGAGAAACTCCACGACCGTCACCGCCGAGCCAAGCCGCCGCCAGACCGAACCGATCTCCAGCCCGATGACGCCGGCTCCCACGACCAGAAGCCTTTTCGGCACGCTCTGCAGCTCCAGCGAGCCGGTCGAGGTGACGATCCGCTCCTCGTCGATCGAGACGCCGGGAAGCGCCGTCGACTCGGAGCCCGTCGCAATGGCGATCGCCTTGGCTTCGACGGTCTGCTTGTTGCCATCCGGCGCGGTTACTTCGATTTTCCCAACCGCCGTGATGCGCGCTGCGCCATGCAGGAATTCGATCTTGTTCTTCTTGAAGAGGAACGCGACGCCATCGACGTTGGACTTCACCGTGGCGTCCTTGTGCGCCATCATTGCCGGGAGATCGAGTTCCGGAGCGCCGACCTTCACCCCCAGCCTGGCAAGGCCATGACCGGCCTCCTCGAACATCTCCGTCGCATAGAGCAGCGCCTTCGAGGGGATGCAGCCGACATTCAGGCAGGTGCCGCCGAGCGTCGCCCGCTTGTCGACGACACAGACCTTCAGCCCGAGCTGCGCCGCACGAATGGCGCAGACGTAGCCGCCCGGTCCGGCGCCGATGACGATGAGATCGTACAGAGCCATGAGATCGCCTCTCCGGCCTAGATAAGCGTGAAGCGCATGGAAACTAGCCGCGTTTCGAGTCGAGCGCCTTCAACACGACTTGCAGATTGGTGGCCATCGTCTCGTTGACCTGATCGAAGCGCGCATCCACCGAAGCAGCAAAATTATCGAGCTTCGTCCCGACGCGATCAATCTTCGCTTCGAGCTTCATCTCGACGCGATCGATCTTCGTATCCAGGCGGTCGACCTTGGTCTCGAGACCGGCGATGTCGCCCCGGATGCTTGCCTGTTCACTCTCCAGCTTCATCTGTTCCGACCGGACGCCGCGCAGATCCGCCTGCATGCGGAACATCTGCTCGCCGAGGAATTCGAGACTGATCTTCCCGTCGCTCATGACAATCCCTTAGCACAAATCCGAAGGCAGGGCAGTGTGCGTCACAGATCCAGCACCAGCCGCTGCGGGTCCTCGATCGCCTCCTTCACGCGCACCAGGAACGTCACCGCCTCGCGACCGTCCACGATGCGGTGATCGTAGCTGAGCGCGAGGTACATCATTGGCCGCACGACAACCGCGCCGCCGCGCACCACCGGGCGTTCCTCGATGCGGTGCATGCCGAGAATGCCGGATTGCGGTGCGTTCAGGATCGGCGTCGACATCAGCGAGCCGTAGACCCCGCCATTCGAGATGGTGAAGGTGCCGCCCTGCATCTCCTCGATCGTCAGCTTCCCATCGCGGGCGCGCTTGCCGAACTCGTTGATCGCCTTCTCGACGCCGGCAATGGAGAGGTCCTGCGCATCGCGGACCACCGGAACGACCAGCCCCTTCTCCGTGCCGACCGCCACGCCGATATTGTAGAAATTCTTGTAGACGATGTCGGCCCCGTCGATTTCGGCGTTGACCGCCGGGATCTCCTTCAGGGCCTGCACGCAGGCCTTCACGAAGAAGCCCATGAAACCGAGCCGAACGCCGTGCTTCTTCTCGAAGACGTCGCGGTACGTCTTCCGAAGGTCCATTACGGCGGTCATGTCCACGTCGTTGAACGTGGTAAGCATCGCGGCGTTGTTCTGCGCCTCCTTCAGCCGGCGCGCGATGGTCTGGCGCAGCCGCGTCATCGTCACCCGCTGCTCGCGCGCGGCGTCCGCGGCCGGCGCCGGCTTTCGCGCCTGCGCCGGAGGGGATTGCGCACTTGCGGCCTGCGCAGGTGCGGCAGCCGGCTTCGGGGCGGGAGTTTCCAGCGCCGCGAGCACGTCGCCCTTCAGAATCTGGCCGCGCTTGCCGCTCCCGTCCACCGATTGCGGCGACATGTTCTGCTCGGCCATGAGCTTGCGCGCCGAAGGCGCCGGCGGCATCCCCCCATCCGGCTCGGGAGCCTGCTCCGCCTCATCGTCGGCGTCCGGTTTCGCCGGCGGCGCCTTCGCCTCGGACACCGGCTCAGGCTTCTTCGGCTCGGCTCGCGGCTGCGGGGTTTCCGGACCGGCCTGGATCGGCGCGGCCTTGCCGGTCTCGCCTTCCGCCAGCATCGCAAGCAGCGCGCCGACCGCCACCGTCTCGCCGTCCTTGACGACGATGGTCTCCAGCCTGCCGGCGGCTGGCGCCGGCACCTCGATCGTCACCTTGTCGGTTTCGAGCTCCACCAGCGGCTCGTCGCGGGCGACGGAATCGCCCTGCTTCTTCAGCCACTGGCCGACGGTCGCTTCCGTCACCGATTCACCCAGGGTCGGGACCTTGATTTCGAGGGCCATTCCTCTTTCCAGTCGCGTTAGAGTGAAGTGCGGAAGCTCAACCGCCGAGCGCTTCCTCGATGAACTGCGTTCGCTGCGCCACATGCCTCGACATGAGGCCGGTAGCCGTCGACGCGGATGCCGCACGTCCGGCATAGCGCACCGGCTTGCCGACGCCCATCCCTTCCAGCACCGCGGCGAGCCGCGGCTCGACGAAGGTCCATGCGCCCATGTTCTGCGGCTCCTCCTGGCACCAGACGATCTCGGCTGCCGGGAAGCGCGAAAGCAGATCGCCCATCGCCTTCAGCGGGAAAGGATAGAGCTGCTCGACGCGCAGGATATAGATGTCGTCGATGCCGCGCGTCTCGCGGTCCTCATAGAGGTCGAAATACACCCGGCCTGAGCAGATCACGACGCGCCGCACCTTCTCGTCGGGAACGAGCTTGATCGCCTCGCCCTTCAGCATTTCCGCGTCATCGTAGAGCAGGCGATGGAAGGTCGAGCCCTCGGCAAGCTCGTCGAGCCGCGAGATGGCCCGCTTGTGGCGCAGCAGCGACTTCGGCGTCATCAGGATGAGCGGCTTGCGGAAATTGCGGTGCATCTGGCGCCGCAGGATGTGGAAATAGTTCGCCGGCGTCGTGCAGTTCGCGACCTGCATGTTGTCTTCGGCGCAGGATTGCAGATAGCGCTCAAGCCGCGCCGAGGAGTGCTCCGGCCCCTGCCCCTCATAACCATGCGGCAGCAGCATCACGAGGCCTGACATCCGCAGCCACTTGCGCTCGCCGGACGAGATGAACTGGTCGATGACGACCTGCGCGCCGTTGGCGAAATCGCCGAACTGCGCCTCCCAGAGAGTGAGCGCCTTCGGTTCGGCGAGCGAATAGCCGTATTCGAAGCCGAGCACCGCCTCCTCGGAGAGCATCGAGTTGATCACCTCGAAGCTCGCCTGCTCGCCGCCGAGATGATTGAGGGACGTGTAGCGCTTCTCGCTCTCCTGGTCGAAGAGCACGGAATGGCGCTGCGAGAAGGTGCCGCGCTCCACATCCTGCCCCGAAAGGCGGACCTTGTAGCCCTCCTTCAGCAGCGTCGCGAAGGCGAGCGCCTCGCCGAGCGACCAGTCGATGCCCTGCCCGCTGTCAATCGCGGCGCGGCGATTGTCGAGGAAGCGCTTCACCGTGCGGTGAATGTTGAAGTCCTTCGGGATGGAGATCAGGCGATGGCCGATCTCCTTCAACTGCTCGAGCGGCACGCCGGTCGCGCCGACCCGGCGCTCGTCGCTCGCCTGCGGGGTGGCGAGACCGGACCAGGCGCCGTCCAGCCAGTCGGCCTTGTTCGGACGATAGGACTGTCCGACCTCGAACTCCTCCTCCAGATGGGCGCGCCACTGCGCCTTCGTCGCCGTCACCTCTTCGGCGGCGAGCACGCCTTCCTTGACGAGCTTGTCGCCGTAGATTTCCAGCGTGGTCGGATGCGCGGCGATCGCCTTGTACATGATCGGCTGGGTGAACGCCGGCTCGTCGCCCTCGTTGTGGCCGTGGCGGCGATAGCAGAACATGTCGATGACCACCGGCTTGTGGAACCGCTGGCGGAACTCGGTCGCGACCTTGGCGGCGAATACCACCGCCTCGGGATCGTCGCCATTTGCGTGGAAGATCGGCGCCTCGATCATCTTCGCCACGTCCGATGGGTAGGGCGAGGTGCGCGCATAGCGCGGATTGGTCGTGAAGCCGATCTGGTTGTTGATGATGACGTGCAGGGTCCCGCCGGTCTTGTGGCCGCGGAGCCCGGAGAGGCCGAAGCACTCCGCCACGACGCCCTGGCCGGCAAACGCCGCGTCGCCGTGCAGCAGCAGCGGCATCACCTTGGAGCGTTCCCTGTCGTCGAGCTGGTCCTGCTTGGCCCGAACCTTGCCGAGCACGACAGGGTCGACGATCTCCAGATGCGACGGGTTGGCGGTCAGCGACAGATGCACCCGGTTGCCGTCGAACTCGCGGTCCGACGAGGCGCCAAGGTGGTACTTCACGTCGCCGGAGCCTTCCACGTCATCGGGCGCGTAGGACCCGCCCTTGAACTCGTGGAAGATGGCGCGGTGCGGCTTGCCCATCACCTGCGCCAGCACATTCAGCCGGCCGCGATGCGACATGCCCAGCACGATGTCGCGCACGCCGAGCGCGCCGCCGCGCTTGATGATCTGCTCCAGCGCCGGAATGACCGACTCGCTGCCGTCGAGGCCGAAGCGCTTGGTGCCGGTGTACTTGACGTCGATGAACTTCTCGAAGCCCTCCGCCTCGACCAGCTTGTTGAAGATCGCGCGCTTCCCCTGCGCGGTGAAGGCAATCCCCTTGTCCGGACCTTCAATGCGCTCCTGCAGCCATGCCTTCTCCTGCGGATCGGAAATGTGCATGAACTCGACGCCGAGGGTCGAGCAGTAAGTGCGGCGGAGAATCTCGAGCATCTCGGGGATCGTCGCGAAATCCAGCCCGAGCACATGGTCGATGAAGATCTTGCGATCGTAGTCGGCCTCGGTGAAGCCGTAGGTCGCCGGATGCATCTCCTCGTGGTCGCCGCGCGGGGTGAGGCCGAGGGGGTCGAGATTCGCCTGCAGGTGGCCGCGCATCCGGTAGGCGCGGATCATCATCAGGGCGCGGATGGAGTCGCGCGTCGCCTGCGAGACTTCGGGCTCGGAAAGATCGACCCCACGCGTCTGCGCCGCGGACTTGATCTTCTCCCCGACGGCCTTTTCCATCGGGATCCAGTTGGTGTCGAAGGCGGCGACGATCTCGCCGTTGGCGACCAGCGGCCAGTCGCTCCGCCGCCACTTCGGCCCGCGCGCCTCGGTGATCGCCGAGTCCTTCGGGTCCTTCAACGCCGTGAAGAAGCTGCGCCAGGTGGCGTCGACCGAGTCGGGCTGTTCCTGGAAGCGCGCGTAGAGGTTTTCGAGATAGGCGGCGTTGCCGCCATAGAGGAAGGAGGTCTGCTGGAACGCTTCGTTCTCGTCTCGTCGTGCCATCTCACGTCACGGGGCGCATCTGCCCCGCCCTTTCAGTTGCAGCGCCTGCAAGCGCCGCGCCACCCGGTCAACCGGCACGCCGGTCCCTATCAACCCTTCAGCAACGCCGCCAGCGTTTCTCCGAGCTTGGCCGGCGACGGCGAAACTCGGATGCCGGCCGCCTCCAGCGCCGCGATCTTGTCTTCCGCGCCGCCCTTACCGCCGGAAATTACGGCGCCGGCATGGCCCATGGTGCGGCCGGCGGGCGCCGTGCGGCCGGCGATGAAGCCAACCACCGGCTTCCAGCGGCCCCGTTTGCGCGCATCCTTCAGGAATTCCGCCGCGTCCTCCTCGGCCGAGCCGCCGATCTCGCCGATCATGATGATAGACCTGGTGGCATCATCGCCGAGAAACATGTCAAGCACATCAATGAATTCCGTACCCTTGACCGGATCGCCGCCTATCCCGACTGCGGTGGTCTGGCCGAGGCCGGCCTGCGTGGTCTGGAAGACTGCCTCATAAGTAAGTGTGCCGGAGCGCGAAACAACGCCGACAGAGCCCTTCCGGAAGATCGATCCGGGCATGATGCCGATCTTGCACTCTTCCGGGGTGAGCACGCCTGGGCAATTCGGCCCGAGCAGCCGCGATTTCGACCGCTCCAGTCTCGCCTTGACCCTTACCATGTCGAGCACCGGGATTCCCTCGGTGATGCAGACGATCAAGGGTATCTCCGCCTCGATCGCCTCCTCGATCGCCGCCGCCGCGCCTGCCGGCGGTACATAGATCACGGAGGCGTTGGCGCCAGTGCGGTCCCGGGCCTCGGCGACGGTCGCGAAAATCGGCAGCGCATGGTCGCTGCCGTTGACCTTGCCCGTCCAGAACTCGCCGCCCTTCTTGGGATGCGTGCCGGCGACCATTTTTGTGCCGAAATAGGCCAGCGCCTGCTCCGTGTGGAACGTGCCGGTCTTGCCGGTCAGGCCCTGCACGATGACCTTGGTGTCGCGATTGACGAGGATGGACATGGGGATTGTCGTCAGCCTGTGGGATGTCGGCGAGGCGTTGACTGGTACTCGTGTCAGCCTGGGAGGAAGGGATTGATCACGCGCACGGTTCCGTAAGTCTGGCCGTGGTTGAGGTCTTCACTGTAGAAGGTCGAGGCACCGAGGCGCTCTGCGGCAGCAAGAAGCGCCGCGTCGTAATACCCGATACCATAGCGGCGCGAGAGATAAATTCCTGCGCGCACCAAATTCGCATCGACGACCGTGAACGGAAAGGCGGACAATTGCCCGATCCAGGCATCGATCTCGGCGAGGGAGAGAGGCTGTAGCACCTGCCTCGAGACCACATTGTAGAATTCCGCCAGAGTCTGCGCCGACACGCCAAACACCTCGGTGGCGACGATTTGCCGGGCGATGGACGCCTTGCGGGCTTCATCCCTTTTTCCCAGCGCCCCGTACACGAGGATGTTCGTGTCGAGGAAGCAATCTATCGGCATAGATTTCTTCCCGGTTCCACTTGTAGTTCGGGCCGAGCCGGCCGCTCGAATTGTCCATCAGCTCGAGCAGCCCCCGCCTGGCCTCCTCGATCCGCTCTTCCTGAAGCAGCAGGTGTCTCAGGTGGTCGCGCACGAGCGCATTCACGGTCGTTCCGTTCCTCTTTGCGTAGGCACGGGCATCGGCAAGCGTCTCATCGTCCACGGCAAGCGTGATATTCTTCATCGCGAAATTCCATGATCCTGCGCAGTATGTGTGATCACACAGGATTTGTCACCCCGCAACCGCCTGCACGATCTTCTTCGCCGCGTCGTCGAGATCGCCGGCGGCCTGGATGTCGAGGCCGCTTTCGTTGAGGATGCGCTTCCCCTCCTCCGCCTTGGTGCCTTCGAGGCGAACGACCAGCGGGACCTTCAGCCCCACTTCCTTCACCGCGGCGAGCACCCCCTCCGCGATCGTGTCGCAGCGCATGATGCCGCCGAAGATGTTGACCAGGATGCCGCGCACGCTCTTGTCGGCGGTGATGATCTTGAAGGCGGCCGTCACCTTCTCCTTCGATGCGCCGCCGCCTACGTCGAGGAAGTTCGCCGGCTCACCGCCGTAGAGCTTGATGATGTCCATGGTGGCCATGGCGAGACCGGCGCCGTTCACCATGCAGCCTATCGAGCCGTCGAGCGCCACATAGGCGAGATCGTATTTCGACGCCTCGATCTCCTTCGGGTCCTCTTCCGTCTCGTCGCGCAGCGCCAGCACGTCGGGGTGACGGAAGAGCGCGTTGTTGTCGAACGCCATCTTCGCATCGAGGACACGGACGTGTCCGTCCTTCAGGATCACGAGCGGATTGATTTCGAGCAGGCTCATGTCCTTCTCGACGAACGCCTTGTAGACCGCCTTGAAGAGTGTCGCCGCTTCCTCGCGCGCTGGCTCTTCAAGCTTCAGTGCATCGGCAAGCGCCTTCACATCGGAATCGCTCACGCCGGTCGCCGGATCGACGGCGCGGCTCAGGATCTTTTCCGGCGTCGTCGCGGCGACCGTCTCGATGTCCATGCCGCCTTCCGTTGAGGCGACGAAGGCGACCCGACCGCTGGTGCGATCGACCAGCAGCGAGAGGTAAAGTTCGCGCGCGATGTCGGCGCCGTCTTCGACGTAGAGGCGATTGACGCGCTTGCCGGACGGTCCCGTCTGTTTAGTCACAAGAATTTTTCCGAGCATCTCGCGCGCGTTCGAGACGACATCGTCGACGCTTTTCGCGAGACGCACGCCGCCCTTCGCGTCCGACCCGAGCTCCTTGAAGCGTCCCTTGCCGCGACCGCCGGCATGGATCTGGCTCTTCACCACATAGACCGGGCCGGGGAGACGCAACGCCGCGGCGCGCGCTTCCTCCGCGTCGGTGATCGTCACGCCTTCCGCGACGGGAGCGCCGTAGGCTTTCAGGATCGCCTTCGCCTGGTACTCGTGAATGTTCATTCGGGTCCGTCCGCTTTGGAGGCGCTCGTCGGCTCAGGCGAGAGCGGGCTGGATGCGCGTGCAGGCTATGCACAACGCCTGCACCGCCTCCACCGACTTGTCGAACATCGCCCTTTCGCTGCGGTTGAGATCGATCTCGATGATCCGCTCGACACCACCCGCGCCGATCACGACCGGCACGCCGACATAGATCTTGTCGAGCCCATACTGACCCTGCAGATACGCGGCGCAGGGCAGCACGCGCTTCTTGTCCTTCAGGAAGGACTCCGCCATCGCGATGGCCGACGCGGCGGGGGCGTAGAAGGCCGAGCCGGTCTTCAGGAGGCCCACGATCTCCGCCCCGCCGTCGCGCGTCCGCTGCACGATGGCGTCCAAGCGCTTGTCCGTGATCCAGCCCATTTTAATGAGGTCCGGCAAGGGGATACCGGCGACCGCCGAGTAGCGCGCCAGCGGCACCATGCTGTCGCCGTGGCCGCCCAGCACGAAAGCCGTGACGTCCTCGACCGAGACGCCGAACTCCTGCGCGAGGAAATAGCGGAAGCGGGAGGAGTCGAGCACGCCAGCCATGCCGACCACCATGCTGGCGGGAAGGCCGGAGAATTTCTGCAGCGCCCAAACCATCGCATCGAGCGGATTGGTGATGCAGATGACGAACGCCTCGGGCGCGTACTTTCTGATGCCGGCGCCGACCTGCTCCATGACCTTGAGATTGATCTCGAGAAGATCGTCGCGGCTCATGCCCGGCTTGCGCGGTATGCCCGCCGTCACGATGATGACGTCGGCGCCCTTGATCGCCTCGTACGATTGCGCGCCCGCGTAGCGCACATCGAAACCGTCGACGGGCGATGACTCGGCGATGTCGAGCGCCTTGCCGTCGGGGATGCCTTCCTGAATGTCGAAGAGCACAACGTCTGCCAACTCTTTCAGACCGATGAGATGAGCAAGCGTGCCACCGATCTGACCGGCGCCGATGAGCGCGATCTTCCTACGGCTCATGAGATGCCTTCCATCGTTGATGTGTGAGGTGCGGATGCGCGCGGCTCACTACCGCGATTGCATGAGTGAGGCAAGCTGAGCGCAGTTGTAGAAAATTAGGCTGACTCGCGAGTCGCCTCTTACGCAATGGTTGCGTCTTTGATAGCGTTTCGGCTGGCCGATTGACTGAGTCGGCCATTAGGGGAGACCACTATGGCCAAAGCAACTAGCGGCAAGATCAAGTCAGCTGCTGCGAAGAAGGCGGTAGCGAAGAAGGCCGCCAAGAAGCCGGCGGCGAAGAAGCCCGCTGCGAAGAAGAAGCCCGCGAAGAAAGCCGCGAAGAAGAAGTAGCTCGCTTCACGGGATCATCGATCAGGCCCGGGCCCAACAGCCCGGGCCTTTTTCATTGCCGCGCTCGCCGTCGCATTCCAGTACGCATCCGATCGCATCTCGATCAGCCGCGACGCGGTCCGCGCGAACTCGAAACTCTCCGCTCCATCCCTCCCCTGCCAGAGATCGTTCGGCTCCGCCGCCGCGGAGACGATCAGCCTGACGTGCCGGTCGTAGAGCGTGTCGATCAGGGCGATGAGCCGCTTCGCCTCGTTGCGGCGCGTCGCATCGAGAACCGGAACATCGGCGAGGATGATCGTGTGGAATGCTTCCGCGATCTTCAGATAGTCACCGGCGCCGAGCGCCCGCGAGCAGAGGTCGGCGAAGGAAAATCGCGCCACGCCGTCCGCCGCTTCCGGCACGACAAGCCGCCTCCCGCGGCTCGCGATCTCCAGCCCCTCCCCCCTCGCGCGCCCGGAAAAGTGCCGGAAATGCGCCGCAAGGCATGCCTCGGCATCCGCGCCGAGCGGCGTGACGTAACGCCGTTCCGTGCCGGTGCTGTCCAGCCGGTAGTCGTGTTGCGCGTCGAGATGGAAAACCTCCATGTGCTCCTTCAGGAGCGCGACGAAGGGAAGGAAGAGGGCCCGGTTCAGTCCATCCCTGTAGAGATCGTCGGGCGCGACGTTGGTGGTCGCGACCACCGTCACGCCGCGCCGGAACAATTGCTCCAACAGGCGGCCGAGGATCATCGCATCGGCGATGTCGTAGACGGCGAACTCATCGAAGCAGAGGAGCGCGATCTCGGAGGCGAGCCCGCGCGCCACCGCGGCGATCGGATCGCCGAGGCTCGTGCTGCCCTCCTTCGCGCCGCGGCGAAGCGCTGCGATGCGGTCGTGCACCTCACCCATGAACTGGTGGAAGTGGACGCGCCGCTTTCGCCGCGTCGGCGCGGCGTCGAAGAAGAGATCCATGAGCAGCGTCTTGCCACGCCCGACGTCGCCCCAGATGTAGAGCCCACGCGTCGTCGGCGTGCCTGCGCCGATCGATCGAAGCCAGGCGAGCGGTCCTTTCGCTCGGCTGCTACGCCGGCCTGCGAGCGAATCGGCGAGCGCATCGAGCGCATCCGCGAGTGCGGCCTGAGTCGAGTCGGGCGCGATTTCACCTGACCGCGCCATCGCTTCGTAGCGATGCCTCACGCTCTCATGCATGCCGAAATTCGACCTGGAGGAACGAAGAAGTGATGCGAGGCGGCCTCGGCGACGCGAAGTTCGCGTCGCGCGTCAGCGCGAAACGCTGACCGGCCCGCCGCCCTCGGTCTGACCGGTGAACTGCGTCTTCGATGTCGGATAAAGCCGCGCGACCGTCGAGCCGGCATCGTTCAGGAGCTGCACCTGTCCGCCCTCCATGTTCCACGCGGAGATCGTCTGCAGCGCCGCGCTGCCGCAGCCGCGCGTCGAAGCGCGATAGCCCCCGGCCCAGGTCGTCAGCGTCATGAAGAGCTGGCAGGAATCCCCCGCCGCGCTGATCGTCCATCCGCCGAGGAGGTCAGTACGGCCGACCGGCGCATTACCGGTCGCTGTCGCTCCGACGGTGCCGGGCGCAGGGGGCGCGCCGGTCATCTGCGTGTTCGGGTCAAGCGCCGCGAGCCCGCCCGGCGCCATCGGCGCGGGCTGAACGGCGACCGGGCCGGGCGGCGGCAGCGGCGCCCCGGTGACCGAGCCCGAGGGCACGGCCGCTAGCGGCTGCGGGGTCGGGTTTGATGGGGGGCTTCGGCCGAACGACATCAGGCTGCAACCGGACGCCAGCCCGGCCGTTACAACGATTGTCATGAGCGTGTGTAATCGAACTGCCATGCTCACCCCGTTATGTGGCAGCGGCAGACAGCCGCCGAGAGTCCCAAAATCCCGCGGGCTTGACCACTTTAGTTGCACGTCTTAGGCCCAATGTCACCAACGCGGATCGGGGCGATGACTGATCTGAGAAATGTGGGGGAAGTACGGTCCGCCGTGCTTGATCTCGAAGCGCCCCGCGTGCCTCACATCGCCGATATCCTGATTGCGGAACGCGGCGAGAAGCTCGTCAACAGCCGCTGGTGGCCGCTGGTCCGGCCGCTCCTCTACAAGATCCTGCACTACGACGACGCGGTGCGCATGGCCGATGAGCTGGCGCCGCTCTCCGCCCAGGCGGCGATGGAATATGTCAGCCGTCTCCTCGCCATCGATCTCGACGTGACCGGCCTGGAGCATGTCCCGACTGACGGCGCATTCATCGTGGCGGCGAATCATCCGACCGGCATCGCCGACGGCGTCGCCGTCTACGATGCGCTGACGCGCGTCAGGAAGGACATCGCGATCTTCACCAACCGCGATGCAATCCGCATCAATCCGCGGCTGTCGGAGTTCCTGATCCCGGTCGAATGGCGCGAGGCCTTCCGCGACCGCACGAAGATGCGCGAGACATTGCGCCTCTCCTCGCGCGCCTTCGAGGAGCGGCGGGCGGTCGTCATCTTCCCCTCCGGCCGCATCGCCTACTGGAAGGACGGCCGGCTGAACGAAAGGCCCTGGCAGAGCTCCGCCATCACGCTGGCGCGCAAGCAGGATGTCCCGATCCTGCCGGTCAACGTCCAGTCGCGGAATTCGGGGCTCTTCTACTGGTTCGCCAACTGGAACACCGAGCTGCGCGACATGACGGTGTTCCACGAGCTCCTGAACAAGCGCGGCAAGACGTTCCGCATCCGCTTCGGCCCGCCCATCCCGCCGGAGCGCTTCGCGCTCGGTGACGCGGCCGGGATGACGCAGCGCCTGCAGGAGCACGTCGTCGAGCGGCTGGCGGAAGATTCGGACGCAGAATTCTAGCCCTCAGAATTGGCGAGCAGGGCCAGAACCTCGGCTTCAGCTGCTCCCACAGCGTCGCCCGACATGAAGGCTGCCGCAGTCACCCCGGTCGCCGCCGCGTGATAGACCGCGCCGACGCTGCCCGGCCCCCCGGCGGAATGACCGGAGACGTGCAGCGCCTCGGACATCTTCGAAGCGCGCATGCTGCCGATCATTAGGCCTAGCCCATAGCCGGTGGATCGCCACGGCCGGCCTGCAATTGGACCGCCGACAGGGTGGCAGTCGAGCATTGCCGCTTGCGATGCCGGCGACAGCAAATCGCCGCAAAAAATGCCATGCAGAGCGAACGCGGCTTCTCCAGGCGGCCCCACGACTGTCCCGTGATAGACCCAGCCGGGATCGTAATCGTAACCGATTGGATAGGCAGTCGTTGCCATGTCGTCCTGCGTCGTCGCCAAACGAGAGCCTGTCAGATGGAGCGGCTTCAGGACGAGGTCATCCACGATTTCCCTAAGGCTATCAGCGGCTGCGCGCTCGATCGCCTGGCGTAGGAGCAGGTAACCGACATTCGAATAGGCCCAGCCTTCGCCGGGGGCGAACAGAAGCCGGGAGGGCGGCACGAAACCGAGCAGCCTCTCAACCGGCCACGGGGTCTCACCGGCGCGCACCGCCGCATGATACTCGGCGAGTCCGCCGTAGTCGCCGACGCCGCTCCGGTGCTGCAGCAGCTGGCGCGGCGTGAAGGGGTAGTTCAGGAGCGGCGCGTCGAGCTCCAGCCTGCCGGCTTCGGCGAGCCGCAACGTGCAGACGGCGAGGAGCGTCTTGGTAAAGCTCCACCATGGCACGACTGCGACCGACGCACCGGGTATCAACCGCCCTTCAGCATCGACGCGCGCTGTCGCAGGTGGGCGGCTCCTCACCCTCGCATCATCGATGCGATCACCCTGCATCCACCAGAATCTGCAGCTTCACGTCGGCCGGACGCCCTTCCGCCGCGCGCTCGAAGGCCGGGATGCTCTCTTCGAACGGAAACGTCTCGCTGATCAGCGGCTTCAGGTCGACCCGGCCGGACGCCATCAGCGCAATGGCGCGGTCGTACTGGTGCGCGTAGCGGAAGACCGACTCGATCCGGAGCTCCTTCGTCGAGAGACCCGAGATATCGAACTTCACCGCTTCGACCGGCAGCCCCACCACGACGATGCACCCGCTCGGCCGCGGCAGATCGGTGATCGTCTCCCATGCCTTCGGAGAGCCGGAACACTCGAACACGACATCGGCGCCCCAGTCGTCGGTCAGCCGCTTGACCTCGGCGACGAGGTTCTTCTCGCGGATGTTGACCGGGATGATCCCCTGGTAGCGCGCCGCGATGTCGAGCTTCGGCTGCGCGAGGTCGGCAACGATCGCACGCGCGCAGCCGCCGGCGAGCGCCGCCAGCGCCACCATCGTGCCGATCGGCCCTGCCCCCAGCACCACGGCCGTGTCGCCCGGCGCGATCTTCGCCTTGGCGGCCGCCTGCATGCCGACGGCGAACGGCTCGACCATCGCCCCCTCGGCGAAGCTCACATTGTCGGGGAGCTTGAAGGTGTAGTTCGCAGGATGCACGACGTAGGGCGTCAGCACGCCATGCACGGGCGGGGTCGCCCAGAAGACGACCGCCGGATCGACGTTGTACATACCGAGGCGGCTGGCGTGGGAGTTCGGATCGGGAATGCCGGGCTCCATGCACACCCGATCGCCCACCTTGAGGTGCTTCACATTCTTGCCAACGGCGGCGATCGTCCCCGCCGCCTCGTGGCCGAGCACCATCGGCTTGTTCACCACGAAGGAGCCGATCTTGCCGTGCGTGTAGTAGTGGACGTCGCTGCCGCAGATACCGACCGTGTGGATCTTCACCTTCACGTCGTCGGGACCCACCTCCTGCGGCAGATCGATATCACGCAGCGAGAGCTCGCGTTGGCGCTCAAGAACCAGTGCGCGCATGGGAAAAACCTCTGTTGCGGCCAGGGTGAGAACAACCCCCGGCCTTCTTGCCTTAGAATCTCACCCGTCTGTCATCCGGATTGGCCGAACGCCAACCAAATTCCGTGGTCGCCCGGATTGTTGGACGAACGGCTAGTCCTCGAAACTCTCGCGCCAGCCCCAGTTTTCGGCAAGCGCAAGACATTCCCGCCAGGGCGCCACTGAGCCGCTAGTCGTCACCGAGCGAAGGCTCGCGGCGGCGCTAGCGTTGGCGAGCGCCAGGGATTCCGCCAGCGGCCACCCCTCGTGCACCGCCAGGAGGATGCCGGAAGCAAAGGCGTCACCAGCCCCGTTCGTGCCCTTGATGACCTCCCGCGGTACGCGCACCGCGGGCTTTCGCGCCGTGGTCCCGTCGCGTGTCACGGCGATGGCGCCGGTCGGAAAGTGAACGACGACGAGCTTCGCCGCGCTCGTCTCACGGATCGTGTTCGCGGCCACCACGCACGCCTCGACATCGGTGCGTCCCGCCACCACGGTCGAGACGCCCGCGACCGCGCCCGCCTCGGAATCGTTGATGACGAGATAGTCGAGGTACGGCAGGCACGGGCCTGCTAGGTCGACAATCCGCCCGCCCGGTATGGCGCAGAGCTCGAGGTTAGTCTGGATACCAGCCGCCCGCGCCTTCTTCAGGACCGCCACCCACCCCGATGGCTCGTCATGCCAGGGCCGGTCCATGGTGGCGTGGGTGCCCGGCAAGCCTAAATGCAGGATCGCGACGCCCGTCCGGTCGAAACGGAAATGATCGGGCGAGAGGTGATCGTGCGACCCGGCGCAATAGAAGAAGGTCCGCTTGCCGGTGTCCCTCACCGTCATGACATCGGTGTAGGCGGTCGGGACATCCTCGATGACGCTCATCTGGGTGGCGTCAATCCCCATGGTCCGGCACAGGGCGAGCAGGAAGCGGCCATCCGCGTCGTTGCCGACGAGACCGACCGCTTCGACGGGGAACTCGGCGCCGAGCCGTTTCAGGTCCACCGACGCATTCGCGCCGTTCCCGCCGCCCTGCTGCTCGGCGCTCAGGATGGCGGCGATGCTCTCCTCATCGGGCCAGCGGTTGACCAGCTTGTTGCGGTCGACGCACCACGCCCCGCCGCACAGAACTCCACGTCGCGCCACGTCTGGAAGCTCTCTTGACCTTCGCTCAGGCAGCCATCTGTTCCGGCGGCTTCATCGCCCCGGTCATGATCGCCACCGCATCCGACATCGAAAAATCCTTCGGATTGATGATGGCGATGCGCCGGCCGAGCCGGTGGATGTGGATGCGGTCGGCCACCTCGAAGACGTGCGGCATGTTGTGGCTGATGAGGACGATCGGCAGGCCCCTGCGCTTCAGTGTCTGCATCAGCTCCAGCACGCGGCGGCTCTCCTTGACGCCAAGCGCCGCCGTCGGTTCGTCCATGATGATCACGCGCGAGCCGAAGGCCGCGGCGCGGGCGACCGCGACGCCCTGACGCTGGCCGCCCGACAGCGTCTCGACCGACTGGCTGATGTTCTGGATGGTCAGCAGGCCGAGGTCGGAAAGCTTCTCGCGCGCGATGCGGTTCATCGCCCGGCGGTCGAGGTGCCGGAACACGTCGCCGAGGAACCCCGTCTTCCGTATCTCGCGTCCGAGGAACATGTTGTCGGCGATCGACAGCGCCGGCGAGAGCGCGAGGTTCTGGTACACCGTCTCGATCCCCGCCACGCGGGCGTCGATCGGCGATTTGAAATGCACCGGCTGGCCACCGAGGAGGACCTGTCCGGCGTCGGGAATTACCGCGCCGCAGAGGGCCTTGATGAGCGTCGACTTGCCCGCGCCGTTGTCGCCGATGACGGCAAGGATCTCGTCGCTGCGCAGCTCGAATTCGGCGTTGTCGAGCGCGACGACCCGGCCATAGCGCTTGTTGAGGCCGTGCGCCTCGAGGACGACTTCGGTGCTCATGCCGAGATCTTCCTGATCCACTGGTCAATGGTGACGGCGACGATGATCAGCACGCCGACGGCAAAGTCCTGCCACAGCAATTCAAGGCCGCTCAGCGCGAGCCCGTTGCGGAACACCCCCACGATGAGAGCGCCGAACAGCGTTCCGATGATCGAGCCGCGCCCGCCGAAGAGGCTGGTGCCGCCGATCACCACGGCGGTGATGGAGTCGAGATTTGCCGTCAGGCCGGCCTGCGGACTGACGCCGCCGATGCGGCCGATCAGCACCCAGGCGGCGATCGCGCAGATGAGCCCGGCAAGGGCGTATACCGCGAGCAGCGTACGGTCGGTGTTGATGCCTGAAAGCCGCGCCGCGTCGGGGTCGTCGCCGGTCGCGTAGACGTGCCGCCCGAAAGCGGTGCGCGACAGCACGTAGGCGACGACGAGGGAAAGCGCGATCATCAGCAGGGAGCCCCAAGTGACCACCCAGCCCTTGAGGAACGGCAGGTCGAGGCCGACCGCCGTGCCGAGATTGTAGAGCTTGATCAGGTAGCCCGGGCTCAGCAGGAACTGCGCCGAAGCCGCCTCCATGTCCTGCGAGCGGATGGTTTCGCTGCGCGAATACCAGGTGTTCAGCGCCCCGAAGATGCTCCACGTTCCGAGCGTGACGATGAACGGCGGCAGCCGCAGCGCGGTCACGATCAGGCCGTTCACATAGCCGCAGGCCAGGCCGACGATCAGTCCGAGCGGAAACGCGATCTGCAGCGGCACGCCATAGACGACGGCGGTGCGCCCCATGACCACCGAGCAGAGGATCATGATCGCGCCGACGGAAAGATCGATGCCGGCGGTGAGGATCACCAGGGTCTGGGCGATCCCGAGGACCGCGATGATGGTCACCTGCTGCAGAACCACGGAGAGGTTCAGCGCGGTCAGGAAGCGTCCATGCCCGGCGATGGTGAAGATCACCACGCCCATCAGGAGGACGATGAAGGGAATCAATGTCGGGAACCGGTGAAGGAAGGTCTGCAGCTGCCGGAGCAGACCGGGATCGGCCTCCTCGAAGCTCGCTACCGACTGATCGCTGCCAGCCAGGCCGCGCTCGGCTGTCGCTGAGCCCGCTGAGTCATCACTCATCAGGCGTTTCTCCCACGGGCGCCTATTTGAAAGGGGACGCCGATGGCGTCCCCTCGATTGCGCTTACACTAGCTTCGGAATGGCTGCGTTGAAAGCCGTCAACCCCAGCAGAGCTCGGCGCCCTTGGTGGTGTCGATCGACTCGACGCCCTCAACCGGCTTGTCGGTCACCAGTGTCGCACCGGTATCGAGGAAGCCCATCGCCGGATCGATCGGCGGGATGGTGCCGGAGGTGATCGCGTCAAGCGCCATGGAAGCCATCTTGAGCGGGTACTGTTGGCTGGTCGCGCCGATCACGCCGGCCTTGACGTTGGCAACTCCAGGGCAGCCTCCGTCGACCGAGACGATCAGCACGCTGCCGTCATCCTTGCCGACCGCCTTGAGCGCTTCCCAGGCGCCAGCGGCCGTGGGCTCATTGATTGTGTAGATCACGTTCACGTCCGGGCACTTCTGGAGCGCGTTCTCCATCGCGGTGCGGCCCTTTTCCTGGTCGCCCTGTCCGACCTCGTGATCGCAGATGCGCGGATCGGTTTCGTCGCCGTACTTGTTGGGGTCCATCACGTCGATGCCGAAGCCGGCCATGAAGCCCTGGTCGCGAAGATAGTCGACCGTCGGCTGGTTGGTGGCGAGGTCGAGAAGCACGATCTTGGCGTCCTTGGCCTTGTCGCCCATCGCGCCGAGCGCCCATTGGCCGATCAGCATGCCGGCCTTGCGGTTATCGGTCGCAAAGGTCGCGTCAGCCGCATTCATCGGATCGAGCGGGGTATCGAGCACGATGACCTTGAGGCCCGCGTCGCGCGCCTTCTGGATGGTCGGCACGATCGCCTTGCTGTCCGAGGGCACGATTGCAAATCCCTTGGAGCCCGCCGAGATCTGGTTTTCGATGCAGGCGACCTGGCCGTCGTTGTCGCCGTCGAACTTGCCGGCGCAGGCGATGAGGTTGACCCCGAGGTCCTTGGCCTTGGCCTCGGCGCCTTCGCGCATCTTGACGAAGAATGGGTTGGTTTCGGTCTTGGTGATGAGACCAACGGTGTCGGCGGCCGAAGCGGCCCCGACGAGGCCGAATGCGAGCGCGCTCGCAACACTAAGCAGGCGAAGCTTTCTGTTCACGTCTTCCTCCCTGGATGACTCTGGAATGGCGACTGGGTCGCTCTTTTTGTCCGGCGCAACAAACCCTAACCATCTGCCGCGCGGCGGGCTACCCTTTCGTGAGCGGCAACGTCATACGAAGGTCATTGCAAGTCAATAGATCAATCGGAATGATTTAGTCGTTGACACAAGTATTGGCCCCCCGACATCCTCTGCAAAAGCGCGCTTCTCACAGAACGGGAGGCCGACAGCGAGCATCCGCTCCAGAATGGAGCGTTTGCCCGCGAGGGAGGTTCGGTTCGGTGGACGTTTCAAAGCCGCGGAGTGCCGTCGCGGACTCGGCGCGGCATCGTTCGGTAGACCCGAGCCGCGGGACCAACCAGAGCGGCGTCCGGCTCTATAATGAGCGGCTGATCCTTTCGCTGATCCGTCGGCACCGAAGCCTCCCCAAGGCCGAGATCGCCAGGCTGACCGGTCTGTCGGCGCAGACCATCTCCGT
Source organism: Hyphomicrobiales bacterium (assembly GCA_038211615.1). GTDB lineage: Bacteria > Pseudomonadota > Alphaproteobacteria > Rhizobiales > Afifellaceae > DASWJZ01. The sequence continues at coordinate 2,043 of JBBQVL010000071.1, read as the reverse complement.
CATCATGCGCCAGCTCGAGGCCGATGGCCTGTTGCTCAAGGAGGAGCCACAGCGGGGCCGGATCGGCCAGCCCTCGGTTCCTTTCTCGCTCGATCCGGACGGCGCATTCTTCCTGGGCCTCAAGATCGGACGCCGCTCGAGCGACCTTGTGCTCCTGGATTTTCTCGGACGCCCCCTGCAGGGGGTGCGTGAGCCGTGCCGCTACCCGACCCCCTCCGGCATCCTCGAATTCGCCAACCGTGCGATCGGGACGCTGGTCGACCGCCTGCCCCGTCGCAGCCGATCCCGGATCTCGGGCCTCGGCATCGCAGCGCCCTTCGAGCTGTGGAACTGGGAAGAGCAGATCGGCGCTCCCCGTACCGTGCTGAACGGCTGGCGCAGCTTCGACATCCGCCAGGAGATCGCGCGGCTCTGCGACTGGCCGGTCTATTTCTGCAACGACGCCACCGCGGCCTGCGGCGCCGAGCTGATGCTCGGCAATCCCGGCCACGTGCTCGATTTCCTGTATTTTTTCATCGGCTCTTTCGTCGGCGGCGGCGTGGTGCTGAACGGCAGCCTCTACCCTGGCCGCACCGGAAATGCCGGCGCGCTCGGCTCGCTGCCCGTGCCGGCGGCCGACCCGTCCGGACCGCATTCGCAACAGCTCATCCGCTCCGCCTCCATTTATGTGCTGGAGCAGCAGCTCGTTGCCGCCGGCCGCGATCCGGCGGTGCTCTGGCGTTCGCCGGACGATTGGGGCGACGTCGGCCCGGAACTCGACCGCTGGATCGGCAAGACCGCCGAAGGCCTTGCGGCCGCAGTGGTTGCCGCCGTCTCGGTGATCGACTTCGAGGCCGTCATCATCGACGGCGCCTTCCCCGCCGAAGTCCGGAGGCGGATCGTGGAGGAAAGCGCTGCGGCAATCGCCACCTTCGACCGGCAGGGCCTGTCGCCGGTCTCGGTGCTTGAAGGAACCATCGGCTCCGGCGCCCGCGCCATCGGCGGCGCGTGCCTGCCGATGCTCGCAAGCTTCACGCGCGACCGCGAGCTTCTCTTCAAGGAGAGCCTATAAGTCCGCCCTCCATCGTCGAAACTCCGGCTTCAGGCCCCGGTAAAGCGCGCGGTATTTCTGGAAGCGTTCGCCATAGGCATCGGTCCACGCCGGGTCAGGCCGCAGGACATCGAGCACCGCCGGTTTCGCACAGACGTCGGCAGGCTGCTCGGAGGTGAGCGCCATGCGCGCAAGCCGGGCGGCGCCGAAGGCCGGGCCGGTTTCGCTCCCCCGGTAGCGCACGACCGGCAATCCGAGGACGTGAGACAGAATCTGCATCCAGAAGCGGCTCCGCGCCCCTCCCCCAACCGCCGCGATCGAAGCGAGCCCCACCCCAGCCCGCTCCATCAGACCGCGCGCCTCCAGCAGCGAAAAGGCCACGCCTTCGAGCGCCGCCTGGCAGATGTCCACCGGCGTGCAGTCGAGGTCGAGGCCGCTGAACACGCCGCGTGCGAACGGATCGTCGTGCGGCGTTCGCTCGCCGGAGAGGTAGGGCAGGAAGAGAAGCCGCGACGGGCCGCGACAGGCGGCCTCGGTGTGCGCGAGGAGCGCCGCGATATCGCCCGCGCCAACGAGCCGCGCGACGAAGTCGAGACAGCTTGCACCGTTCAGCATCGCGGCCATGCGGAACCAGCGGCCGGGAAGCGCATGCGCGAAGGCGTGCAGCAAGGTTCCCGGGTCGGGCCGGTAGCGATCGTCGGTCAGGAAGAACTGCGCCGAGGTGCCGAGCGAAACGAAGGCGTCGCCGTTCTCTACCGCGCCGATGCCGATCCCCGCGGCCGCGGCGTCGCCCGCTCCGCCTGCCACAACCACGGACCCCGCGATCCCCAGCGCCTTGGCGACGCCGGGAAGCACAGTCCCGCTCGACGCGCTTCCTTCCACCAGCCTCGGCATGGCGGCGCGATCCAGTCCGCATGCGGCGAGGATCGGATCGGACCAGTCGCGCGCCGCCTGGTCGAGCCAAAGCGTGCCGGCGGCGTCGGACATGTCGGTCGCCGCCTCGCCGGTCAGAC
>JBBQVL010000070.1:0-23990 GCA_038211615.1 Hyphomicrobiales bacterium | reverse complement strand
CTGCGGCAGGCGCCGGGTGACGAGCGTGTCGGGAATGAGCTCGATCCTGATCGGCCGCCGGTCGGCCAGCCGCGCGATCAGGATCGGAAACCCGTCGGCGGCGATCCGCACCCGCGCCTCGTCGAAGCGCGCCGCCGCCGGATCGAGAAGGCCCGCCCGCTTCGCGAGAGCCGCCCGGTGGTCGCGCCGCGCGATGGCAAAGACGACCGCCACGCCTGATCCTGCGAGGAGCGCGATGGCGATCGCGGCAAACATGGCGGGATCAGGACGGGCGGGGAGGAGCGATCACGGCCCGCCCCGGCGTCAATAGCCCTTCGGCCGCGGCCACGGCATGGTGAACTGGTCGCCGCGCCTCACGAAACGGTAGCGCCAGAAGTGGAACCACAGCGACGCCAGGATGAAGAAGAACATCATGGCGATGAGCTGCGTGCCGTAGCCGAGGAAGATCGCGATGTAGGTCGCCGCGCAGAGCACGAGCAGCACCGCGGCCGGCAGCGGATGGAACGGATGCACATAGCCCCGCTTGATCGAATCGAGCGGCCACTTCCGCCGGAACATCACCATGTTGAACGACATGAAGGTGTAGCCGAGGAGGCCTGACAGGATCGAGAAGGTGACCACCTGGTCGAGCGGCGCGCCGAGCGCGAAGATGAGCGCGATCGGCACCAGGAAGACGATCGACCGGTACGGCGTGCGGTAGCGCGGATGCACGGCGCCGAACCAGATCGGCAGGTAGCGGTCGCGCCCCATCGAGAACCACGCCCGCGAGGCGTCGTTGATGCAGCCATTCGCCGAGGCGAGAGTCGAGAAGATCGTCCCGATGAAGAGCAGCACCATCAGCGGCAGGCTGCCTGTCACGCGCGTCGCGTCGAACAGCGGCGTGCCGGACTGGCCGAGGTATTCCCACGGGATGAGCCCCGAGCAAACGTACCAGGTCAGCGTCGCCGCGATCACCAGCGTGATGATTCCGGCCATGGTGCCGTAGGGGAGCGAGCGGGGTGGCGAGCGCACCTCTTCCGCCGCCTGCGTAGTCCCCTCGATTCCGAGATAGTACCAGAGGCCAAAATGCAGGGCCGCGAGCATTCCGATCCAGCCGTAGGGAAGCGGCTCGTCCGTGACGGCGGTGAAATCGAGCGGGCTGGCAGAGACGCCGAACTCCACCGCCAGGAACAGCACGATGATGGCGATAAAGGCGATCGCGGTGATCACCAGATTGAAGTTCAGCGTCGCCAGAACGCCGCGATAGTTGAGCCACGCGAGGAACAGGATGGAAAGGATGATGAACGGCTTCTGGCTGAGCCCGGCATGTCCCTGCATGTTGGCGACCGTGTCGAGCAGAAAGCCGATCGTGATGGCATTGCCGGCTTCCAGCATCGTGTAGGCGAGCACCAGGAAGAGCCCGACGTTGAACGCCATCAGCGGGCCGACGATGTGCTTGGCCTGCGCGTATTGTCCGCCGGCGGCGGCAACGGTCGAGGTCACCTCCGAATCTATCATGGCGACGCAGGTGTAGAGCAGGCCCGCCACCCAGCAGGCGACAAGGCCGGCAATCATCCCGCCTTTGCCGATGGAAAAATTCCAGCCCATGTACTCGCCGACGAGCACGATGCCGACGCCGAGCGCCCAGACATGTCCCGGCCCGAGGACGCGCAGCAGCTGCAGGCGTTCGGACTGGCCGCCGGGAGACGTTGTGGTTGTCGTAGCCATCCTCATCCCCCTCAGATTTCGTGGCGTTCCTGCGACAGCTCGATCTCGCCTTCGCGCGACGAGGTGAGCAGGTCGTTCGAGTAGGTCGTGTCGACGCGGAACAGGTCGTAGACCATGATCACGGCGAAGATCGCGGAGAGGATCCAGGCCGCGTATTCGAGCACGTTCCAGAAATCCATGGCGTCCTCCCTAGCGTCTGTCGCCGAAGCGCTCCGCGATGACCTCGCGGTATTCCTTGTCGGACAGCCTGACGACGAGCACGAAGTAGCCGACCACGATCACCACCATCACGATGAGTGCGGTCCAGCTGAAAGTGTAGTCGAAGCGGGCGGTGACGATGTCGTTCGCGGCGGCCGGATCGGTGATGCCGAGCGCCGCCCATTGCTGCTGCTCGGCAGGGTTCTGGTTCAGCGCCTCCCAGGTGGGATTCTCGATCGGATGCGGCGTCTTCGCGGCTCCCGCGAGGCCGAAATAGAGCGGCACGTAGAGCGAGCCGACCGTGAGGATGACCAGGACGACGACATCGACGATCTGCGCGGCAAGACTTTGTGCAGGCGGTTGATAAGCCATGGCGCTCCCTCACATCCGCTTGCGTCTGCGCATCTCGTCGAGATGCTTCAGATCGAGGCCGTAGATGAAATGCTTGTCGCCGGCGTAGTGCGTGAGCATCGCAACGATCGACGCGGTATTGAAGAGGAGCACCAGACCGCCGGAGACCAGCAGGATGGTCCGGATCGTGCCGTCGGCCACGAAGGGCCAGATGTGGATCATCACAAACAGGATGACGACCCAGAGAACGATCACGAAGGCGAGCGCGCCGATACGATCCTGACCGTGCATCCTGTCGATGCGCGGGTCGTGCGTGACCGAATCCATCTCTTATTCTCCCCCCGTATCACGCGGTCGTCGAAGGGACCGCGCTGTTGCCTCTCCTGCAAACCTTTTGCCTGAGAGGAAACTGGAGGCAGAATTTACTTTCTGTCAATATCTCTTCGCGGTTCCCCGCACCGATATCCTCGCCATCCTTCCAACCCACGGTGTTCAATGTCGCAATCGGCGAAACGGCCCGCCGCCCCGGCCTCGGCGCAGGATCCGCACCAGACCGGGGGCGCGCGCGACAATACGCTGGAGGTCTCGATCGGCCGCGAGGTGCGGGCTTTTCGGGCGAAGCTCGGCATCACCGTCGCCGATCTCGCGGCGGCGGCGAAGCTCTCGCCCGGCATGCTGTCGAAGATCGAGAACGGGCTGACGTCGCCCTCGCTCACTACGCTCAAAATGCTTTCCGCGGCGCTTGGCGTCCCGGTTACCGTCTTCTTCCGCCGCTACGAGGAGCGCCGCGACGCGGTTTTCGTGCGGGCCGGCGAGGGCCTGGTCATCGAGCGGCGCGGCACGCGCGCCGGCCACCAGTACCAGCTCCTCGGCCACACCGGCGGCGTCACCGGCCGCGTCGTGGTGGAGCCCTACCTGATCACGCTGACGGAAGAGTCGGACGTGTTTCCGATCTTCCAGCATTCCGGGCTGGAGTTCATCCACATGCTGGAGGGCGAAGTGGTCTACCGGCATGCCGGGCAGCTTTATCCGCTCCTCCCCGGCGACAGCCTCTTCTTCGACGCCGACGCGCCGCACGGGCCGGAGGAGCTGCGCAAGCTCCCGATCCGCTTTCTCTCGGTGATCTCCTACGCCCGGGAAGAAGAATAGCCCGCCGGCCGGCCGGTCGCGGCTCTAGAAATTGACCTTGTCGCCGCCCTTCAGGCCAAGGATCCCGCGCGCCTCGTCGGGAGTGGCGATTTCCTTGCCGAGCCCCTCGATGATCTGCCGCACCTTCTTCACCTGGTCGGCATTGGTCCGCGCGAGCTGGCCCGGGCCGATCCAGAGCGAATCCTCCAGGCCTACCCGCACATTGCCGCCCATCGCGGCGGCGGCGGCGATCGCAAGCTGGTTTCGTCCGGCGCCGAGCACGGACCAGCGGTAGGAATCGCCGAACAGCCGGTCGGCGGTGCGCTTCATGTGCATCACGTCCTCGGGGTGCGCGCCGATGCCGCCGAGGATGCCGAACACCGACTGGACGAAGAGCGGCGGCTTCACGAGGCCGCGCTCGGCGAAGTGGGCGAGCGTGTAGAGATGACCGATGTCGTAGCACTCGATCTCGAAGCGGGTGCCGTTCTCGGCGCAGGTCGAGAGGATGTATTCGATGTCGGCGAAGGTGTTCTTGAAGATCCGCTCGCGCGAGCCTTCGAGATAGGGCCGCTCCCATTCGTGCCTGAACGTCTTCTGGCGCGCGAGCATCGGATAGAGGCCGAAGTTCATCGAGCCCATGTTGAGGGAGGCGACCTCCGGCTTGAACGTCGCGGCGGGGCGCACCCGCTCCTCGATCGCCATGGTGGGCGCGCCGCCGGTGGTGATGTTCACCACGCAGGCCGACCGCTGCTTGATCACCTTGAGGAAGGGAAGGAAGGCCTCGGGCGACTGGTCGGGCTGCCCCGTCTCCGGGTTGCGCGCGTGCAGGTGGACGATTGCCGCGCCCGCTTCGGCGGCGCCAATCGCCGCGTCGGCGATTTCCTCGGCGGTGAGCGGCAGGTAGGGCGACATCGAGGGCGTATGGATCGCGCCCGTCACCGCGCAGGTGATGATGACCTTGTCGGCGGCTGCCATCGTTCGCTCTCCTACTTCCCGATCTTCCTGTCGGCGGCGCGCTTGTGCGCGGCAAGCGCCATCAGCCGCCGGTCGCGCCACGCCTGGCGCTTGCCGAGATCGCCCTCCGCCACCCGCTTCCGCCGCTCGCCTTCGACGGTCTTCAGGACATCGCCCGCCCAGTCCACCCGGCGCTGCATCTGCGGGAAGATGTGCTCGTAGATGCCCTGGTAGCGCTCGACATAGTCGCGCACGCCGCCCGGCGCGTTGAGGTCGATGGTCTCGAACGGTCCCATGAACGACCAGCGGAGCGCCAATCCCTCGCGGATGCCGACATCGATATCCTCCACCGAGGCGTAGCCGTCGGCGACGAGGCGGAATGCTTCTTCAAGCAGCGCGCCCTGCAGGCGGTTCATGATGAAGCCGTCGAGTTCGCGCTGCATCACGATCGGCGCCTGGCCCGCCCCGACGAGGAAGGCGCGCGCCCGCTCCACCACCTCCGGCGCGGTCCATGGCGCAGGCACGACTTCCGCCGCCGGGATCAGGTAGGGCGGGTTGATCGGATGCACGACGAGGCAGCGGTGCCGGCCGGGGAGCTTCTCCGTGAACAGCGACGGCAGGATCGCCGAACTCGAGCTTGCGATCACCGCGTCCTTCGGCGCCAGCCGGTCGAGCTTTTCGAACAGCGCGATCTTCACATCGAGCCTTTCCGGCGCGTTCTCCTGCACGTAGGCGGCGCCGTCGAGCGCCGCGGCAAGGTCGGTCTCCGGCCTGATGCCGGCGAGGATCGCGTCCGGCCCGAGCCTGTCGAGCAGCCCGTTCTCCTGAAGCTCCGGCAGGATGTCGGCGATGAAGCCGATGGCCTTCTGCGGCGCTGCCGGATCGGCGTCCCAGAGCGCGATGTCGTGGCCGGCGCGCGCGAAGGTGATCGCCCACGCGCGGCCGATGAACCCTGATCCGATGATCGCGACCTTGCTCATTGTTCTCCGCTCATTGCTTTCCGGGCCTTGCTTCAGAGTGTCTCGACATTGCCGTCAACCCCGAGCGACTGCCCGGAGATATTTGCGCCGGCGTCGCTCAGCAGGAAGGCGACCATCGCCGCCACGTCGTGCGGGCTCACCATGCGGCGGAGCGAGACGCGCGCGAGATATTCCTTTTCCATCGCATCGTAGGAAAGGCCGAGCTGCGCGGCGCGGTCGCGGATGACCCCCTCCATGCGCGGCCCCTCGACAACGCCGGGCAGGATCGCGTTGACGCGGATGTTCCTCGGGCCGAGTTCCTTGGCAAGGCTCTGGGTGAAGCCGATCACGCCGAACTTCGCCGCCGAGTAGGGCGTGCGGAACGCGTAGCCGTGGCGTCCGGCGGCCGACGACATGTTGACGATCGAGCCGCCGCCCGCCGCCTTCAGCATCGGCACGGCGCGCCGCGCGCAGAGGAACTGCCCGGTCAGGCCGACCTCAAGGCAGCGCCGCCAGTCGGCCGGGTCGATTTCCTCGACCCCGCCGGTCGGCCCGGCGATGCCGGCATTGTTGACGAGCGCGTCGAGGCCGCCGAGCTTCCCCGCCACCGCCTCGAAGAGGCGATCCACCGAAGCGTCGTCGGAAACGTCGGCCTCGCATCTCCCGGCCTCTGGATAGGCTGCGCCGAACGCGTCGAGCGCCTTCCGATCAACGTCGCAGACGAAGACCCGCGCGCCGTGGCCCGCGAGGCGTTGCGCGATGGCGAGCCCGATGCCGCCGGCTCCCGCTGTGATCAGGACGCGCTGCCCCGCGATGCCCTTCGCCAGGTCGGCTGAACTCTCTCTTTCGGCCATCCGGTCCTGCCCCTCCGCCTGCTTCACCTGTCCCGCCACGCCGTCATCCGGCCGCACCTTCGCTAAGGCTGGGTCGTCTCCACCAGCAAGGCCCAGTAGCTCGCACCGATCGGCAGAATCTCGTCGTTGAAGTCGTAGGCCGGATTGTGGAGGCTCGGTCCCCCGCCTGTCCCGAGCCAGACATATGAGCCCGGGCGCTCGCGCAACATGCAGGCGAAGTCCTCCGACGCCATCGACGGCATCGGATCGCGGATCACCCTCGATGCGCCGGCCAGCTTGACCGCCGCCCGCGCTGAAAACTCCGTCTCGGCGGCGCTGCTCACGGTCGGGGGGCAGCGACGCTCGTAGCGAAGCGTGCTCGTCGCGCCATGCGCGTCGCAGATGCCGCGCGCAATCTCCCGCATCCGTGCCTCGATCCGGTCCTGCACGCCCGCCTTGAAGGAGCGCGTCGTTCCCTTGAGCACGACCTCGGAGGGAATCACGTTCCAGCTCTCGCCGCCGTGGATCTGCGTGACGCTGACCACTGCCGAGTCGACCGGATGCACGGAGCGGCTCGCGATGGTCTGCAGCGCTCCGATCATCTCGCCGGCGACAATTACCGGATCGATCGTCTCGTGCGGCAGCGCGCCATGCCCGCCCCTGCCGACGATCCTGAGCTCGAACACGTCGAAGGCGGCCATGAGCGGCCCGGCCGTCAGCGCCACCGTTCCGAACGTCTGGCCCGGCCAGTTGTGCAGCCCGTAGACCGCGTCGACGGGGAACTGCTGGAAGAGCCCGTCCTCGACCATTCTTTGGCCGCCGCCTTCATTCTCTTCCGCCGGCTGGAAGATGAAGCGGACGGTTCCGCCGAAGTTGCGTGTCTCCGAAAGGTATTTCGCCGCGCCGAGCAGCATCGCCACGTGCCCGTCATGCCCGCAGGCATGCATCTTCCCCGGCCGCCGCGAGCTGTGCGGCACGCCGTTCTGCTCCGCGATATTGAGCGCATCCATGTCCGCGCGAAGGCCGATGCTCGGCCCCGGCCGGCTGCCCTCGAGCGTCGCCACGACGCCTGTGCCGGCCAGACCCTGGTGCACATCGAGACCGAACGACCGCAGGAGCCCGGCGATGAACGCCGACGTCTCATGCTCCTCGAAAGCCGTCTCGGGAAACGCGTGAAGATGGCGGCGCCACGCTGTCATCTCCTCGTGGAACGCGTGGACGCGGTTTATCGACGGCATCGGTCAGCCCGCCTTCGCATGAAGAGGCGCGGTCATCGTCGCTCCGGTCATGTTCCGCCAGGCCCGGCGCCAAAGAACCGCCGCGCCGCCGCGGCATGGAACGCATGCCGATGCGGATGATAGTCCTCAAGCGGCGGGACGCGGCCGGGACCGTCGTTCGGACGCCATTCTCCGCCGACGACGATCCCCTCGGAGATCAGCCGCCGGTCGCCGACGAGCGTCTTGCCGGTCGCGTCGACATAGGGAAACGCGCCGTCCACAAGCCGGAGGATGGCCGCGTCGCCCGGCGAGCCCGGCGCGAGCGTTCCGAGGTCGCTGCGTCCGATGATCTCCGCCGGTTTCGAGGTCGCCGCGCGGATCACTTCCTCCAGCGCCATGCCGAGCACCAGCAGCTTCGACATGCTGACGAGAAGATCGAACGCCGGCCCGTCGATGCAGAAGAGGTGCACGTCGCTGCTGATCGCATCGGGAAGGAATCCCTTCGCGATCATGCCGCGCGCAACGTCGAAATCGAGCGACCCCATGCCATGACCTATGTCGAAGAACACGCCGCGGGCGCGCGCCTCCCGGATCACGTCGAAGACCTGGCCGCTGCCGTTCAGCGGGCTGTTCGGAAACGGCTTGTAGCAATGCGTCAGCACGTCGTTCGGGCGAAGCCTCGTCACGACCTCGGAGCGCGACGGCGGCGGATAGTCGATATGCGCCATCACCGGAAGCTGCAGCGCATCCGCCGCCTCGATCGCCATGTCGAGCGGCGCGACGCCGCTGCGGCCTCCGGCGATGCGGCCGGTGCGCACCTTCATGCCGACGATGATATCGGCGTGATCGCGCACGCAGGGGACGGCCTCGCGCGGATCGCAGAGCCGGATGTCCTCGCACTCCCCGACCATCGTGCTGGTGGAGAACCCGAAGATCCCCGCGAACGATATGTTCAGGTAGGCAAGGATGCGGACGCGCGATCGCTCGATGACGTGCCGCCGGAAGCCGATGAAGTTTCCGGCCCCGGCGCTGCCGGCGTCGACGAACGTGGTGGTGCCGCTGCGCGCCGCGATGCTGTCCGCATCGACGCCGAGCGACGTCCCGCCCCAATAGACATGCGAGTGCAGATCGATCAGGCCGGGGGTGACGAGCGCGCCGGTGGCGTCGACAATCTGCCGCGCGTTTTCGGACGAGACGCCCTCTTCCACCGCGACGATACGGCCGGCGCGGAAGCCGACATCGCGAATGCCGTCCACCTTGTTCGCCGGGTCGACAACGCGGCCGCCCTTGACGAGGAGATCAAAATGCATCGAAGCCTGCCGGTGAACGGGAACGAGCTGATATTATTGCTTTCCGGCGCTGGCCTGGACCGCTTCGGACAGGCTGGCGGCGCGGCGCGAAGGCGCCAACCAGACGCGTGAATATCTGCCAATTGGAGTTTCCTCCGCAACATCTAACTTGCGCTGCGCCGCGGGCGATCCGGGGCGAAAGACCGGCGCGTTCGACAGATGCGGAAATATGCCGCTACCTTGCACAGACCCCGGTGACTCCGAATCACGATTTCCGAGATGCCCGCAATTCACAACCGCCTCCGCACCGCAGGACGCGACCAGGCCGGACAGTCGTCGCTGGCCCGCACGGAACATTGTCTGGAACAGATCGCGGCGCGCGATCCGATCCTGCATGCCTTCATCACCGTCACAGCCGAAACGGCGCTTGCGGCGGCGCGCGAAGCCGACGCCGCGAAGGCGCGCGGGCAGTCCTTCGGCATTCTGCATGGCGTGCCGCTCGCAGTGAAGGACTGCATCGACGTGGGCGGCGTCCGCTGCACGCGCGGATCGGCATTCTTCGCGGATCATGTCCCGGCCGAGGACGCAACGGTCGTCAGGAAGCTGAAGGAGGCCGGCGCGGTGCTCCTCGGCAAGACCAATCTCCACGAGTTCGCCTTTGGCGGGACGAGCCAGAACGCCTTCTTCGGCGGCTGCCGCAATCCCTGGGACACGGATCGCATCCCCGGCGGATCGAGCGGCGGGTCGGCGGTCGCCGTCGCCGCCGGCCTCGCGGCGGGCGCTCTCGGCAGCGACACCGGCGCGTCGATCCGTATGCCGGCGGCGCTCTGCGGCGTGAGCGGCTTGCGGCCCACCCACGGCATGGTCGCGGCGGAGGGCGTCTTTCCGGTGAGCCCGCCCCTCGATACGGTCGGGCCCATCGCCCGCGACGTCGCCGACCTCGCCCGCATCCAGGCGGCGATCATGGATGTCGGTGCCTCGGCTGCGCACGGGGTCGCGCCCGAGGATCTCCTGCGCGATCTCGAAGCACCCATCGACGGCCTTCGGATCGCCGTGCCCGACGATTTCTTCTTCAGCGAGGCGGAGAGCGCCGTGGCGGAAGCGGTCCTGGGGGCCGCAAGAGTGCTGGAACGTCTTGGCGCGCGGCTGGTGACGGCCTCGATTCCCGCGGCGGCCGAAGTGCAATCGCATCAAATGCCGCTGCTCATCGCCGATGCCGCAAACCTGCATCGCGAACGGCTTGCGAGCGCTCCCGAAAAATTCAGCGTCGGCGTGCTGCAACGGCTGCAGCCCGGTCTTGCCATGACGCCGTCGAGCTACGCTGACGCTCGGCAGTGGCTCGACGCCTGGCGGCAGCGGGTTGCGTCGTTCTTCCGTGACACTGCCGATCTCATCCTGACGCCCACAGTGCCGATCGTCGCGCCGCTCGCGAACGACGAGCAGAACCTGACCGAGATCACGCGCCTGCTCAGCCGGTTCAGCTGGGCGTGGCCGGCGGCCGGCTCGCCGGCGCTGACCGTCCCTTGCGGGTTTTCGCGAGGCCTGCCTGTCGGGATGCAGCTCGCGACGGCGCGCTGGCGCGACGCGCGCCTCCTGAATGTCGCCCACCAGTACCAGCAGGCGACCGACTGGCACCTCGCCAGCCGGCGTCTCCCTTAAACGCCGCCTAGTCGACTTCGTCGACAGCGCTGAGGATGGCTGCGGTCACGGCCTGGGTTGTGTCCGATCCGCCAAGCTCGATCGGCATGACGGAACCGCTGGCGAAAGCGCGATCGACGGCTGCGCGGATGCTGTGCGCCGCGCGTGCGCAGGCGGCATCGCCGTGCCTCTCCGCAAGCCAGTCGAGCATCATGGCGACGGAGAGAAACATCCCGATCGGATTGGCCTTGCCGGTGCCCATGATGTCGGGGGCGCTGCCATGGCAGGGCTGGAAGACGGCGTGCCGGTCGCCGATGTCGGCCGACGGAGCGAAGCCCATGCCGCCAAGCAGCCCCGCGCCGAGATCCGACAGGATGTCGCCGAACATGTTCTCGGTGACGATCACATCGAAATCCCACGGGCGCCGCACAAGATTGAGCGCCGCCGCATCGACATACATGTGACTGGACCCGACGTCGGTGTGCCGGGCGGCTACCTCGTCGAAGACCTTGCGAAAGAACGCCATCGACGCGAGGACGTTCGCCTTATCGACGCAGGTCACCGTGCCGCCTGTCTGCCGACGGCGGGCCGCGAGCCGGAACGCGAAGTCGACGACCCGCTCGGTGCCGGCACGGGTCACTTCAAGCACATCGGTCGCGATACGATCGTCTGTCGTGCCACCCGTGAGGCGTCCCGCGAAAAGACCCTCCGTCGATTCGCGGATGAGCACGAAGTCGAGCATTGCCGCGCGCGGGTTCGACAGCACCGGCGGGATGCCCGGAATGGTGCGGACCGGCCTGACGCCGGCATAGAGATCGAGCCGTTCGCGAAGATCGATCTGCGGAGCGATCTCGCGGCCGTCCGGATAGCGGATATGCGGCAGCCCCATCGCGCCGAAGAGAATGGCGTCGGCCTTCTCCGCCCGCTGGATCGTCGCCTCCGACAGCGCAACGCCGGTGCGCCGATAGTGACCGGCGCCACCCTCGAGCATCTCGAAATCGAGGGCGAGCGTGTTGTCGATCCTCGCGAGGTGATGAAGCACAGTGAGCGCCTCATCCGTCACCTCGATCCCGATACCATCGCCGGGCAATACGGCGATGTGAAGCGACGACATCAGGCTTTCTCCAGAGGCTTCCTGGTTGCGGAAAGTGTTCCCGGCATGGGCCTACCACGGGCGGAGAAGATTCTCCGCGAAGGCGGATGTGCTGACGGACGGATTCGGGAAAGTGGCCCCGGCAAGCTTGCGGGGAACCACAAGCCATTGATCGTAAAACGATTATGGTCTCGACGGACCACTTCGAAAAGGCTGATGGTGCCGCATGCCGGACTCGAACCAGCGACCCCCGCATTACGAATGCGGTGCTCTACCAACTGAGCTAATGCGGCTTGCGGCTGTTCTTACTATCGGTCGCGCGGGCGGGCAAGGTTCCGCGTCGGCGCGACGCAGGGCGTAGGGCGGCATCCTAGAGGACGCCGGTCCGGCGCCCATCGCTCTCCGATTCCAGGTCACCGCCGATTCCGGGATCGTCGGGGCGCGGCGGCTCGATGAACGGCGGGGCCTCGTCTTTCGGCGCGGGCTCTTCCTTCGGCGCGCGCGCCTCCGCCTTCTTCATCGGGACGATGCGTGGCGGCGCGGCGGGTAGAGTCGCGGCAATGGTCGCGACGGCGACCGGGTTGTCTTCGTGCAGCGGAGCGACAGCCTCGGCCGTGGGCTCCTCCCGCGCGTGCTCGATCAACTCGGGGCGCGGAAGCGCCGCCAGGTCGGCGCTGTCGATCTCGATCCGCGGCCCCTCGATCTCGGCGACCGGCAGCTTCCACTCGACCGCGTCGAGCCGCCCGGTCAGTGGGGAGATCGGCGCCCATTCCTCCAGCACCACGCCGTCCGCCGTCCAGGCCGGATCGCGCGTTGCGTAGACGGCGCGCGCCATCCAGCCGCGCGCCCGTCCGTGATCGCCCGACTCCGCCTCCTCGAGCTCCGCCATCAGCATCAGCGCCTTGCGCGTCGGGCGCTCGGTCAGGACCGGCGCGAGGATTTCGCGCGCGCGGGAAAAGTCGCGCGCGTCGATCGCCGCGCGCGCGACCGCGTGGCGGCCCTCGTCGGCGAACGGCCGCATGTGGAAGAGCGCCTCCGCGCGCTTCAGCCGGTCGCCGGCGGAATCTCCGGCGCGGACATGCAGATAGGCTTCCGCGATTTCCGGATGCGGGCTTGCCTTCCAGCTCGCTTCGAGGATGCGCGTGGCGCGCCGCACATCGCCCTGCCGCGCCAGCAGGCGGCCGGCGACGACGGCGGCCGGCACCAGGTCGGCGGATAGATCGTGCGCCTCCTGCGCCGCGACCCGCGCAATCTCCGGCTCGCCCTCCTCCCGGTCGAGCGCCTTGGCGGCGAGAATCACGGCGCGCTGCCGCCGCGCCGTCCGCTTGTCGAGGATGCGGCCGTCGGTGGCGCCGGAGAGCGTGGCGAGCGCAGCGTCCCAGTCGCGCGCCGCCGTCTGGTGGCGCATCAGCGCGCGCGCCGCCCACGGCGCCGAGGGCGCCTCGAGCCGCGCCCGTTCAGCGATCAGGCGCGCCGCCTCCGCCTCGCCCTCGCGCTCCGCCTCGATATAGAGGCCGCGGAGGCCGGCGATGCGGGTGGCGGGGTTCTCGACCATGTCCTTGAAGAGTTCGCGGGCGGCCGGCCGGTCGCCCTTGAGCTGCGCCGTCTGCGCCTGCAGGAGCAGCGTCAGCGGCTCGCCGGGCGTGCGCCGCGCCGCTTCCAGCATGGCGCGCTCCGCCGCCCGCACGTCGCCGGCGGCGATGGCGATCAGCCCCTGCGAGACCGCTTCGCGCCCGCGTTCGCCGTTGCGGCGCCGCCAGCCCCTGGCGATCAGCCACGGCACGCGGAAGATGCCGCGCGCGAACCAGATCAGCCCCATCGCCAGGAGGATCACGACGATTGCGGCGATGACCGCCGTGGTCAGGTTCACCGCATAGACGGTGTCGCCGAGCGTCAGCGCCACCTCGCCCGACTGGTTGCCGAGGGTATGGAAGCCGAACGCGACGGCGAAGAGGACGACGAGCAGGAGCAGAAATTTCAGCATCGCCGCCCCCTTACTGTCCGGCGCCGAGATGGGCGAGAGCCGCCGCGCGCACCTCGGCCGCCAGCGCGTCGGCATGCATCCGCGCCTCGGCCGCCTTCGCCCAGTCGGTCGTCGGCGCCTTGACCGCATCGGGAAGCGAGGTCCATTCGGCGAGCGCGGATTTCAGGTCGCCGGCCGCGAGCGCTCCGCGAATGCGGGCGACGGTCGCGGCGGGATCGCTGCCGGCGGTCGGATGCGCCGGACGCACCGAGACGAGGCTGCGCGCGCTCTGCAGGAGACGGTCGACGGTTCCGGCGCTCTCCGGGATCGGTGCAAAAAGCGGAACGGCCTCGATCGCCCTTTCGAATTCGGCGCTGAGATCAGCGATTGTCGGCAGGCCGGATTCCGCCTGTGACGCCAGGGCCTTGGCCGCATCGGAGTCGATCCCGAGGCGCTGCAGCGCGGCAAGCTCGTTCGCGAACGGACGGCCGGCGTCGAGGGCGGCGGCCAGACCGTCGGCGGCCACGGCCGGAGCAAGCGCCGCGGCGTTCGCGACCTGCTGGCCGATATCCGCGAGCTTCGCCTCAATGCCCGCGATCCGCTCTTCGCCGGGCAGGCCGCCGACGCGCGCCGCGAGCGCGTCGATATCCGTGCGCAGCGTGGCGAGCGTCGCCTGGAACGAGGCTATGTCGGGCGGCGCGGCGTTCTTCAGCGCCGCGATATCATCCGCCAGCGCGGTGAGGCGCGGCTCGAGGTTCGCGTCGGGTCCGGCCGCAACCGGGGGAGCCGCCTCAAGCTTCCCGAGGCGATCCTGAAGGTCCTTCAGCCCCGCCGGATCGGCGGCAGGCGGCAGCGGGCGGGCGGAAAGGTCGGCGACGGATTTTTCCAGCGCCGCGACCTGCGCCCGGAGCGGGGCAGCGCTGTCGGGGGCCTCGCGCAACGCGGCGATCTGCGCCTTCAGGTCGGCGATCGCGGCGGCGGTTTCCGCGCCGTCATCCTTCGCCGGCGCGAAATAACCGGAGAGCGCCAGCACGGCGATGACGATCGCCGCAATCGCCGCGCCAGCGAAGGCGGCAACAAGGAAGGGGGAAACACCGCGTCGCCGGTCGCTCTCGGGCCGCGGGCCCGAAGGCGCGTCAGGCTTTGCCGACTTCGGCGCTTCCGCCCTGCCCTGCGTCGCAAAGGCGGAAGGGATGACCGGATCGACCGGTGCCGATCGCGCGCCGCTGCTGTCGGCGGCAGCACTTGCCGCGGGAGCATCCCCCTTCGCCTCGGCCCGGGAACCGGACTGCGAGTTCGCGCTCGCGTCGGAAGCCGTCGAGGCGCTCGCTGTCAATGCGCCCTCGCCCGGCTTCCTCCCGACCTCGGCGGCCGGCAGGTCGATGGTGAGCGGCTTGCGCCGCGCCTTCTGCTGCGAAGCGCGATCGTCCGGGCTTGTCGGGTCCTTCGCCAAATCCGTCTCCGTCCCACCCGATCGCGCCTGAAGGCGCGGCCGTTCAAGCCGGCCTTCGCCGATCGGTTCCTTCCCTTCGTGCCATGATAGGCCCGAACAATTGTTAAATCGCGTACGGCCGCGCGACTATGACGGATCGCCGCCTGGCGCGCGCGCAGCCTCTTCGGCCTCGATCATGGCGAAAAGAGAGAGCTGGTCCGGCCGTTCAGCGATATGGACCTTGCCGCCGGTCACCCTGGCCGCCGCCTCCGCCACGGCCGCGGAGAGGCAGAAGCAGGCGACATTGTCACCGAGCGGGGCGAGTCCGCCGGCCCGGAGCGCCAGCGCGAAGGCGGCAGCGCTGCGCTTCGAATAGAGCAGCACGCCATCGACCGCGTCTTCTTTCAACGCCGCCTCCGCCACCTGCGCCAGCCGCGCGCGCGGCTCGGCCCGGTAGAGGATCACGGTCTCCACCTCGAAGCCCCGTTCGCCGAGGCGTCCGGCGAGATCGCCCGCCTGCTCCTCGCCCGCGGCATAGAGGAGCGGCCCCGCCGCCGGCGAAAGCTCCGCGGCGACGAGAGCCACCAGATCGTCGAGCGAACCGCCGGCCGAGCGCGCCGCGGCGAAGCCGGCGCGCTTCGCCTCGAGCGCCGTCTGGTCGCCAACCGCAAGCAGCGGCACCTCGACGGTGACCGGCCGCACCGGCCGACCCGCCAGCGCCCGCACGGCGTTGCTGCTCGTCACCAGCACCGCCTGATAGGCGCGCGTCGGGATTTTCGCGTCACGATCCGTGACGATGTCGAGCATCGGCGAAAGGATGGCCGCGTGGCCGAGCCGGATCAGCGCGCGGGCGGTGCGCGAGGCGTCAGGCTCCGGGCGGGTCACGATCAGCCGCATCCGCCGGCCCCTTTGCGCCTCGCAACGAGGGTCGGCCGCGATTGCGCCATTCGAACCCCGGATGTTAGGAGCCGCTGCGGCTCGCCCCATATATCGTAGCCACTAGCGCCTCGCCCATCGGATCGCAAATGACGCCTTCGCACGCGCGCGCCTGGACGGTGCTCGGCATCGAGACGAGCTGCGACGAGACGGCGGCGGCCGTGGTGCGCAGGGAACCCGATGGCAGCGGCAAGATCCTCTCCGACATCGTGCTGAGCCAGACCGACGACCACGCGGCCTTCGGCGGGGTGGTGCCGGAGATCGCCGCACGCGCTCATGTGGAGGCGCTCGACGGCGTCATCCGCGCTGCGATGGAGAGCGCGCACGCGCGCTGGGATGACCTCGACGCCATTGCCGTCACCGCCGGGCCGGGCCTGATCGGCGGACTGCTGGTCGGGACGATGACGGCGCGCGCACTGGCTGCGGCGCGAAAGATTCCGCTGATGCCGCTCAACCACCTGGAGGGCCACGCGCTGACGGCGACGCTGACCGACGCGGTGCCCTTCCCCTATCTGCTTCTCCTTGTCTCCGGCGGACATACGCAGCTCGTCGCGGTGGAAGGCGTCGGGCACTACCGCCGTCTCGGCACGACCATCGACGACGCGCTCGGCGAAGCCTTCGACAAGACGGCGAAGCTCCTCGGGCTCCCCTATCCCGGCGGCCCGAACGTCGAGCGCTCGGCGGAGGCCGGCGACCCGGTGCGCTTCGCTTTGCCACGGCCGATGAAGGGCGCGCCGGGCTGCGATTTCTCTTTCTCGGGGCTGAAGACGGCGCTTCGCATCGCAGCGGAATCCGCCGCCCCCCTGAGCGGCAAGGATGTGGCCGACCTTTGCGCGTCGTTCCAGGCCGCAGCCGCCGATGTCGTCGCGGATCGCACGCGTGGCGCGCTCGGCGTCTTTCTGCAATTGGTCGGCGCAACTCCGACCGCGCTCGTCGTCGCTGGCGGCGTCGCCGCGAACCGGACGATCCGCGCGCGGCTCGCCGCGCTCTGCGGCGCGACCGGCACGCGCTTCGTCGCCCCGCCGACCCGCCTCTGCGGCGACAACGCTGCGATGATCGCCTGGGCGGGCGCCGAACGGCTCGCGGCCGGCATGCTCCCCGATCCGCAGCTTCCGGCGCGGGCGCGCTGGCCGCTCGACGAGGACGCGACGCCGATGGTCGGCGCCGGCCGCAAGGGGGCGCGGGCATGAGAAGAGCAGCCCTCGTCGAGCGTCGGCGACAGAAGGCAATCGTGTACGCCACATACGGCGGCCGGCTGCTGCTGTTCAGCCAACCCGAGAACCCGGACATCGGGTGGCAGCCTCCGGGCGGGACGGCGGATCCGGGCGAAGCCCTTGAGGCGACGGCCCGGCGCGAATTCGAGGAGGAGACGGGCTACGTCCCGCGCGGAACCTGGGCGAGGCTTGGGGCCTGCACCTACCGCTTTGCCGGCGGCGGCTTCGATCACATCCACGAACGGCATTTCTTCCATCTCGCGCTTGACGAACCGCTGCCCGAAACGTTCGAGGCGGTTGAGGCGAGCGCCGATGGCGGCGAGCCGCCCATCCGCCTCTCCTACTTCTGGCGGCCGGTCGGCGATCCGGCGCTGACGCTCCACGCGGCGCTTGGTGCGATGCTCCCCGAGCTGCGCAGCAAGCTCTCCGTCGAGGCGGACTCATGATCGAGCGCGTCGTCATCGCCGGAGCGGGCGCATTCGGCACCGCTCTCGCAATCGTCGCGGACAAGGCCGGCCGGCGCGTCACGCTTTTCGCGCGCGATCCCGCACAGGCCGGAACGATCGCCGCGTCGCGCGAGAACGCGCGTTACCTTCCGGGTGTGCCGCTTGCCGGTTCGATCCGGATCGTCGCCGACCCGCGAAGCTTCGCGGACGCGGACCTCGTGCTCCTCGCGGCTCCCGCGCAGGCGACCCGCGCCGTCGCGATGCAGCTCGCGAAAGTCGTCCCTTCTGGCACTCCGGTCCTCGCGACGGCAAAAGGCATCGAGCAGGGCAGCGGCGCCATGCAGACGGAGATCATCGCGGAAGCGCTGCCGTCGGCGCGTGCCGCTGCACTATCGGGGCCAGGATTCGCGGAGGAGATCGCGCGCGGCCTTCCGACCGCCGTCACGATTGCCGCCGGCGACATCGAGCTCGCACACGCGATTGCCTCCGCGCTCGCCACCGATGCCTTCCGTCCCTATGCGAGCGACGATCTGATCGGCGTCGAGCTTGGCGGCGCGATCAAGAACGTGCTCGCCATCGCCGCCGGGATCGTCGCGGGACGCGCGCTCGGCGAGAGCGCGCGGGCGGCGCTGATCGCGCGTGGCCTCGCGGAGATGATGCGGCTCGGCGGCGCGCTTGGCGCGCGCGCCGAAACCTTCATGGGACTTTCCGGCCTTGGCGACCTGGTGCTGACGGCGACGAGCCGCCATTCGCGCAACCTCGCCTTCGGGATAGCGCTTGGCGAAGGGCGGAGCGCCAGCGAACTTCTCGCGGTTGGAATGCCGCTTGTGGAGGGGGCGCACACCGCGGGAGTCGCCGCGGCACTCGCTCGCCGTCACGGCGTCGAGGTGCCGATCACGGCCGCAATCGCCGCGATTGTCGAGGGGCGCCTCACCGTGGATGTCGCGATCGAGCGGCTGGTGAGCCGGCCGCTCAAGGCCGAGACGGACTGACGCGAGAGCGTCGCCGGGGGCTCTCGCCCTATCCCACGCGACCCTTTACGGCATTGGCCCGCGCTTCGTAGGAGATTCGGCCGTCCGGCCCGACCGGCAGATAGTCTCGCAGACGTTCGCGGACGGCCGCCCGCGTCGCCTCCGGCAGCGCGCCGAGCTGCAACGCCGGGGGGCCGGTCCTGGTGTTCGACTCCCAGAAGTCGTCAAGGTCGTCGAATTGAATCGGAACGCGAATCTCGCGCGTCTCGACATCCTGCAGCCCGGCTTCTTCCCACAGCGCCCGCATCGCCTCGATCCCCGCTGCCTCCGCGCTCGGCGGCAGGGCCCGCTCGATGCCGAGCGAGCGCATCGCGTCGAAGAGCGGCTGAAAGGGCACGCCGCCGCCGAGCAGGTCCCACATATAGGTGGCGGCAAAGCCGCCTTTCCGCACGACGCGCGCCATTTCCCGCACGCCCCTGATGGGCTCGGGAACGAAGGCGATCACCAGCGCCATGGTTGCGGCGTCGAAGCTGTCGTCGGCGAACGGCAGTTCCTGCGCGTCGGCGAGCTTGAACGTCGCCGCCTTGGCGCCCGGCCGCTCGCGCGCATAGGCGAGCTGTCCCTCGGACGGATCGACGCCGGTCACCGCGCGCGGCGCGCAGCGGGCGATCAGCTCCTCGGTGAAGGCGCCATTACCGCAGCCGACGTCGAGCCACGCAAGGTCCGGGGAAGCGCCGAGCCACTCGATGAACGAGGCCCCGGCAAGCTTGCTCCAGCGGCCCATCAGCCGCTCGTAGGCTCGTCCGTCGTCGAAAGGGTTGTCCGGATAGCTCATCGCTCGTTCCTCTCCCGATCGAGCCGCTTTATCCTATTCCGGATGCGAAGCATAAGATGAAATCGGGCCGGCCGGCAGCGTGCGGTCGGCCGGGGGACGCGGGAGGCAAAGCGATGGCTTACTGGCTTTTCAAATCCGAGGCGGGGAGCTGGTCGTGGGACGAGCAGAAGGCGAAGGGCGCCAGCGGCCAGGAATGGGACGGCGTGCGGAACTTCCAGGCACGCGCCAACATGCGCAAGATGGCGAAGGGCGACCGTGGCTTCTTCTACCATTCCGGAGATGAGAAGGCGGTGGTCGGCATCGTCGAGGTGGTCGCGGAGGCGCACGCGGAGACGAAGGATCCGGCTTGGGAGTGCGTCGACCTGAAGGCCGTCGCCGACGTGCCGAAGCCGGTGACGCTCGCCGCCGTCAAGGCCGAGCCGAAGCTGAAGGAGATGGTGCTGGTGAAGAACTCCCGCCTCTCGGTGCAGCCGGTCAGCGCCGCCGAATGGGCGCTCGTCTGCAATATGGGCGGCGTCGACCCGGCGAAATTGCGCTGAGTCCGGGACGCAACCGTACAGCGACCGTGAACTGGCCAGGTTGGCAGATTGCTATCTGCAATCTTCACTAGAACGCAACGCACTGCTCGGAGCACCGCGGCGTTAATGTAGAAGAGGCGCCCCGCCCACACCGATGGCCGCCGTTAATATAGCATTGAAATATGTCATATGCTAACGGTAGTCGTTCATATGGCTCCCAATGATTGACACGAACAGCCCTTCGCCGCCTGTCGTGGATCGCTCGACGCGAGCTGGTCGCTATGTTCGACAAGCAACGGGCTATCGCGCGTTTATTCCCGAGACTTTGCCCCCTCGGCCGCCCGTCGTCGTCGACGCGGAAATGCAAAAACTGCTCTCCAGCGCCGATCGCGCCCTCGGCCGGCTCGAGGGCTCAATCCAGACGCTCCCGAATCCGGACCTTTTCGTCTTCATGTACGCTCGGAAGGAGGCGGTGCTGTCGAGCCAGATCGAAGGCACGCAAGCTTCGATCAACGATCTCCTCAAGGCGGAGGCCGACCTCTTCGACGCGCATGTCCCCCGCGACGTCGATGAAGTGCTGAACTACGTCACCGCCATGAACCATGGCCTGGCACGGCTCGCAGACCTGCCCCTCTCGGTTCGCCTGATAAAGGAAATTCATCATCGCCTTTTGGACGACGTCCGCGGTCGCCACCAACAGCGTGGAGAGGTTCGCCAAAGCCAGAACTGGATCGGCCCGCAGGGGAGCACGCTCCTCGACGCCGCGTTCATACCGCCGCCGCCCCACGTGGCGGAGACAGCCTTAAGCGATCTTGAGAGATTTCTTCACGCCGAAGACCATCTGCCGCCCCTTGTACGGATCGGCCTCATTCACGCGCAGTTCGAGACAATTCATCCTTTCCTGGATGGCAACGGCCGCATTGGCAGGCTGCTCATAACACTCTTTCTCTGCCAGCAAGGCCTGTTGCAAAAGCCTGTTCTGTACCTCTCTCACTACTTCAAAGAGAATCGAGCGGAATACTATCAGCGCCTTCAGCAGGTGAGAGATCGCGGCGCGTGGGAGGAATGGCTGAAGTTTTTTCTCCGTGGCGTGGATATCGTGGCCGGACAAGCCACAGAGACTGCCCGGCGGATCGTAGCTTTGCGCGAGAATCACAGGGCGCTCATTGCAGACCATCTCGGCACCTCCGGGACGAACGCCATGAAGCTTCTGGAGCACCTCTACAGGCGTCCATCCATCACCGTGAACGCGGCGCGCGACCTCCTCAAGATCAGCTATCCCAATGCAAACAAATTAGTGGACAGGCTCTGCCAGATTCAAATCCTGTATGAGATTACCGGCCGGCATCGGAACCGGCTGTTCTTTTATTCTCCCTACATCGACCTCTTTTCCAATCTCTAGGGCGGAGGGCGACAGCTTGTTCCCCCTCTCCGACGACAATCCGCGCCTTCACATCACGACGCCGTACGTGAACTACGGCATCATCGCCGTCTGCGCGCTGGCCTTCGTGTGGCAGGTCGCGCTCGGACCGGCGGGCGAGGAGCGGTCGATCGTCAGCCTCGGGATGATCCCGGCGCGGCTCTTCGGCCATGGCGAGCTGCCGGCGGAACTCATTGTCGTTCCGGCCTGGGCGACGATCTTCACCTCCATGTTCCTGCATGGCGGCTGGCTGCATCTCGGCGGCAACATGCTCTACCTCTGGATTTTCGGCGACAACATCGAAGATTCGATGGGGCATTTCCGCTACCTCGTCTTCTACCTCCTCTGCGGGGTCGCCGCGGCGCTGGCGCAGGCCTACGTAAATCCTGCTTCGGAAGTGCCGATGGTCGGCGCGAGCGGCGCGATCTCCGGCGTGCTCGGCGCCTATATCCTGCTGCACCCGCGCGCCACCGTGCGGGTCTTCATCTTCCTCGGCGTCTTCGTGACGGTCGCGCACATTCCGGCGCTGATCGTGCTCGGCGTTTGGTTCCTGATGCAGCTCTTCACCGGCCTGGCGACGCCGACATCGGCGGAGGGCGGCGTGGCGGTCTGGGCGCATGTCGGCGGGTTTGTCGCGGGCGCCATCCTGATCATGCTGTTCAAGAAGCGCTGGGTCGAGGTGCTGGAAAAGCCGCGCACCCCGGCCTTCCATGTCGAGCGCCGCCGCGGGCCCTGGGGCTAGCGGCAGCCTCCATTGTGTTGCCGGGCCACGAGCCGGCATAAGGCGGAATGGACGCCACCGCCTTCATCCTCGGGAACACCATGCTGATGGCGCCGCCGCTGGTGCCGGAGGTGAAGCTTCATCTCGCGCACGAGGCGCTGGCGCTGTGGGAGAAGACCGAGGAGGAGCTGGCGGAGATCGGCCTGCCGCCACCCTACTGGGCCTTCGCCTGGGCCGGCGGCCAGGCGCTCGCCCGCTACGTGCTCGACAATCCCGCACGCGTCTCCGGCAGGGCCGTGCTCGACATCGCCTCCGGCTCCGGCCTCGTCGCGATCGCCGCGCTGATGGCGGGTGCGCGTGCGGTTCAGGCAAGCGAGATCGACGCGATCGCCTGCGCCGCGATCGCCGCCAACGCCACTGCCAATGGCCTGTCGCTTTCGCCGGCGCCGGCGGATCTGATCGGCAGCGACGATGGCTGGGAGATCGTGCTGGTCGGCGACGCGTTCTACGAGAAGCCGCTCGCCGACCGGCTGCTGCCGTGGCTGGAGAGGCTTGCGGCGCGCGGCGCCGAAATCCTGATCGGCGATCCGGGCCGCAACTATTTCCCCAGGGATCGGTTCGAGCACCTCGCCCGCTATCAGGTGCCCGTGACCCGCGCGCTCGAGGATGCGGAGATCAAGACGACCAACGTCTGGCGGCTCTGACGGAGGGACAGCGTCCTCGCCGCCCTTTCTTGCGCCGCCGCTGACCCGGGACGGCGGGACGCCGTCCCTCCACCGCTACCCGCGCTCGATGCGGCACTGGTAGCAGGTCGAGGTGCGGGCGCGGACATGGAGGTATTTGACGCGCGGCAGGTCGAGGAGCCGCTCCGCATCCTCAGCGATCCGCTCGCCCGCCACGATCGTGCAGCTATCGTAGACGATGCGGTCGCCTGCATCGTAGCCGCGCATGACGAACTCCGGGCGTTCCGTCAGAATCTCCGGAACCGCATCGCCCGCCGCGAACCGCGGACAGGCGTTGGCGTGCAGGAAGATCGGGCCGGTCTCCGCGTAGGGCTGGTCGGAGGGAAACGGCCGATAGGCGAGCACCAGGTACGGCTCGCCCTTGGCGGCGCGCGTCAGGCAATGGCGGCAGGGCACGCCGTCGCCGTCGGAAATCTGGCGCTCGGGCGTCTGCCCGTACGCATCCGGACCGCCGGCCTGCAGCGCAAGCACTTCCTCGGTCGGCATCGCGACAAAGCGGATCATGGGAGGTCCTCCGGTTCGCTTCATGCGCATCGAATATATCCGGCGGCCGTCCCGCACGACCCGATTCCTGATTTTCGTGCTAGCGTCCGCCAACAAGAGTTTCGGGAGGGCGCCGTGGCGTTCGCAGGGATCAATTATCTCGCCATCATCGTCGCGGCGGTGGTGGCATGGGTCGCGGGCGCCGTCTGGTACACGGCGCTCGGCAAGGTCTGGATGGGCGCGCATGGATGGGCGAGCCGCGCCGACGCGCCGAAGCGGACCGGAATGGCGGCGGGCGCGCCGTTCATCATCTCGTTCATCGCCGAGATCGTCATGGCCTGGGTGCTCGCGGGCCTGCTCGGGCATCTCGGACCGGGCGAGGTAACGATCAGGAACGGCATCATCTCCGCCGCCTTCGTCTGGCTCGGCTTCGTCGCGACCACCGTGACCGTGAACAATGCCTATCCGGGCAAGCCCTGGCTGCTGACCGTGATCGACGCTGGCCACTGGCTCGTGGTGCTGCTGCTGATGGGCACTGTCATCGGAGCGTTTGGCGTGTGAGCTGCCGACACAGACTGCCCTGGACTGCGATCATGGATGCCAGCGACATTATCTGGCGGCTCGCGCGGCTAGCCTCTCTGCCGTTTCAAGAGCGCTATGTGATCGGCGGTAAAGTTGATGAGTATATCTTGGACGTTGAGCTGCTGGAGAACGTCGATGGGTTGAAATACCGGGTTTGGCGGCCAGAAAATCGGTATGCCCTGGATAAGCGACAAATCGCGGCGCTGGAAGATTTGTTCTCCTATATCGAAACGCATGCGGAGGAAGCCCTCACCGCAAAGTCCCGAGAAGACGGGGCGGCATTGATCCGGGAAAGCGACGTTTGGAGGACGTTGCGGGCGAAGGCCGCCACTGCGCTCGCTAGTTTCGGGGTCTCCGAG